>JACCFC020000018.1 GCA_020830965.2 Neisseriaceae bacterium TC5R-5 | reverse complement strand
GCGTTGGTTGGCTGGAGAAATGCAGACGTTTGTGGAAGAACTGCGAGCGTAAGCTCAACTCAAGTTTGCAACTCGTTCATCTGGCATTTCTCGTCCTGCTACTTCGAAGATCGTGAACAGGCTCTTAGTTTTTTTGAGCAGTAGTTAAGCGGTTAAAAGTGTGCTTGGCAAAGATTAAATCCTGCCACGCTTTGTACTTATCTGGCTGATTTCGCAGTAAATAGGCAGGGTGATAGCTGACAATCAGTGGTATCTGCTGATATTCGTGCAGATGAGCACGTAGTTGCCCAATGGATTTTTCGGTTTGTAGCAGCGTTTGCGCGGCAAATCGTCCCAGCGCCAGGATCAGGGTGGGTTGAATGTGCTGAATTTGTTGAGTCAAGTAGTTGTGGCAAGCTGCAATTTCGTCCTGGCTGGGGTTGCGGTTACCAGGAGGCCGGCATTTGAGCACATTGGCAATATAGACATCCTGGTCGCGATCCAGGCCGACGGCACTCAGCATATTGTCGAGTAGTTGGCCCGCTTTACCAACAAAGGGCTGGCCTTGCTTGTCCTCTTGCTCCCCCGGAGCCTCGCCTATCAACAGCCAGCGGGCCTTGGGATTGCCGCGACCAAAAGCGGTGTGGGTCCTGGTCTGGCCTAAACGGCAGTTCTGACAGTTAGCAACGGTTTGTTCGAGCAGCTCCCAGCTTAAGGACGGGTCTGCGATGACTCGAGACGGAAGCGGGGCTGGGCTGATACTGTGCTCAGTGACCGGTGAGGGGCTAAGCTCAAGCGCCGGAGGCTCTTCCTCTTGTGCCGAGAGAGCCTGCTCTGCACTGAGAGCGCCAGTTGTTAGATCAGCGTCTGCTTCCGGCTGCAAAGGCGTGTTGAACCAGCCTGGACGGCTACACCAAGTCGGGCCAAGCCCGATGGTTTCTCTGATCAATAGCTGACGGTTCACAAGGTGCTCTCCATTAAGATAGCGTGTTCGCGGCCATCTTGGCTTGGGTAATAGTTTTTACGCAGGCCGACTTCGCTGAAATGACAACTTAGGTAGAGTTTTCTTGCTGTTTGATTGCTAGCTCGTACTTCTAAAAATAACCGTTTTACCGCCCGTACCCGCAAGTATTGCTGAGCACTACTAAGAAGTTGCTTACCCAAGCCTTGGCCTTGCCAGGGTTTGGCGATCACGATATTGAGCAGCTCGGCTTCATCCAGAACTTGCATGAGTACAGCAAAGCCTTGTAATTGTTGGTTTTCAGCAAAAATACCGAAGAAAATATGGTTAGCTGCGAGCGAGTCTTGATAGTGCTGGCTACGCCAAGGGTGCGCACAGGCTTCTGCCTCAAGCTTGGAGAGCCAATCGGGATATTGCGGGCTAAAGCGACGGGTAGAGCTCATTTTTGTCTGGCTTGTTGTTGTTCTTGTGAGGTTAAAGCAATTTTGTCACGGATATAGAGTAATTCAGCGCTATGTGCTGGCAACTGTGGATAGCGTCCTGTTTTCGCCAGTTCGAGGTGGCTTAAGGCATGAGGACGAATAGACTGCACGGTTGGCTTGGTGTGGTGTGGTGGGAGGAGCTCTGGGTATTGTTGCAGGCAATCACCCGCGACCACGGTAATGTGGGGTGACCAGACGATGCTTTCCGGCGCGCTGACTTGAATGTCACTAATCCGTTGCCAGCGTGTATCGGTTTGATAGATAGCGCTGTAAACCTGTTGCATACGGGCATCCAGGCAGACCATCACTGTACCTTTTTCGGCTTGATAAGCCATATTGTCTAGGCTGGGAATGGCGATAAGAGGGCACCCTGCCGCAAAGGCCAGTCCTTGCGCGACACCACAACCAATGCGCAGACCCGTGAAAGAGCCGGGGCCTTGACCAAAAACAATAGCATCCAGGTTGGCTAATGATATGGCGCATTGCTGCAATAGTTTCGCGAGCTCGGGCAAAATGCGCTCGGCATGTTTTTGCCCTACCTCCTCGTGAAAAGAGGCCGTGTGTTCTCCGTCACACAGAGCAAGCGATAAATAATTAGTCGAGGTATCGATGGCGAGCAATTTCATGCGCGTATTTACCATGTCGCGGGTAGGGCGATTACTGAGTTTGAGGCCGCGAATTATAGCCCTAGTTCCTCCACCCAGGCGAGGGCAGAAATGTGAGCCTCATTGAGTTGTTCATCGCTTAACTCTAACTGCAGACATAGTTCAACCACTCCTGCCAGGGTGTTGTCTTCGCACGTTTTTGCCAGTTTCAGGAAGGGGCTCATCGGGCCTTCTCCATGCAGTAGGGCGGCGGTGATTTCATCAGGTAGTTGCAGGTGCTTAATAATATTGTCCATTGGCATGTCCAACAGTACATCAAGTAGGCTGAACATCCCGGTGATAAATAGGTTGTCACAAGTAGCATGCGATTTGCCATGAATCTGGCCAAGTAGCTCCATAAAACGACCCCGGGCGACGGCTGTTTTTTGTAGTGCGATTGGGGCGTTGCTGTTATTGGGTGAGGTCACCAGCAGCAGGGTTAACCAGCGATAAAGTTTTTGATAGCCGAGCACGGTTACCGCGTGGGCAAAAGAAGTGATGGTGGAGCTGAGTCCGGCAGCCGCAGAATTGACATAGCGTAGTAATTTATAGGAAAGGGCAATATCACGTTTCAGAACTTTTTCTATTTCGTGAGTGTCGGCATCCATACGCAATAGATTAATCAGTTCCAGCAGATGGAGTAGGCTTGGGTGCAGAACTTTGGCGGAGAGTGTTTCCGGCTTGGCAAAGTAAAAACCTTGAAAACCATCTAGGCCCAGTTCTTTGCATAAATGATATTGGCTATGTGTTTCGACGCGTTCTGCGATACGGAAGACAGGGTAGCTGCGCAATCTGGTGGCCAGTGCTTCAAACTCACTGCTGCTATGGTTTTGAATATCAAGTTTGATGTAATTGGCTAACTCCAGGAAGGCAGCAGCAGGGGAGTCAAAGCTGAAGTCATCCAGTGAGATACCAAAACCGAGCGAACGCAAATGGCGCGCACGAGACAGCAGTTCGTTGGAAGGATGAATTCTCGGTGAAATATCGAGGACTATTCTGCGTGTCGGCAGTAGTTCCAGGAACTCACTATTGAGCATGGCCTCACCAATATTGATAAAGGCCAGCTTATTTCCAATCAGCCATTTGGTACCCATATTATTCAGCATATTGGCCAATACTTGGGTATCTGCTTGCAGCTCGGAGTGTTTGCCCACGCCTGAGGCTTCGCCGCTAGAACGAAAAAACAGCTCATATCCTATGAGCTGCTGATTCCGGTTTAGTACCGTTTGTCGGCCGATAAAGGCACTAGTTGATAGCATAGTTTGATCGCTGATTTCAGACTCAAGTAGTAATAAGGTCAGAAGTTTTGACTATGGTGTTATTGGCTTCACCTGAGGTCAGCAGGTCTTCCATATCCAGCACCAGTACAACAGAACCATCGCCAGACAAGGTAGCACCGGCAACGCCTTTGGGGCGGATATTTTGCAGGGGTTTAATGACGACATCGTCACGCCCAACAAAAGAGTCTATGGCAAGAATGAAGGACTTCTCTGCTGACTGCATCAGAACACCAAAATAGGGCTTCTGAGTGGGTTCCCAGCCTAGCAGGCCAGCCAATGTTTTAAGTGGCAGGATTTCATCGCGTACGACAATAGTGGGTTTGCCTGATACTTCCTGGATGGCATTCGGGTCGATAGTAATGATTTCCCTGACCATGGCTAGTGGCACTGCAAAGGGCTGATTGCAGGAGCGTACCACCAACACCGGCAAGATTGCTAGCGTGAGCGGTAGGGAGATGGTTATGCGGGTTCCCTCGTTCGGAACCGAACTAATATCGATGCGGCCGTTCAGTTTCTGAATATTGGTGCGTACGACATCCATGCCAACGCCGCGGCCAGATACACTGGAAATCTGATCTTTGGTAGAAAAACCTGGTAAAAAGATCAATTGCAGACATTGCTTCTCATCTAATGAGTTGGCGCTTTCCTGATCAATCAAGCCTTTTTCGACTGCCTTGCGCCGCAGTGCATCGGCGTTCATCCCTTTGCCGTCATCCGTGATTTCGATCATGATGTGATCGCCCACTTGCTCGGCAGTTAATTGAACGACTGACTGAGGTTTTTTACCAGCAGCAATTCGCTCTTCCGGTAATTCAATACCATGGTCAACAGCATTACGTACCAAGTGAACCAGAGGATCATTCAAGTCCTCAATCATCGTTTTATCCAGCTCGGTTTCTTCACCGGATAAAACGAGTTCAACCTCTTTACCTAGTTGGCGTGCCAAGTCTCGAGCTAAACGCGGGTATTTCTGAAATAGCCTGCCAATGGGTTGCATACGCGTTTTCATGACCGCGTTTTGCAAATCTCCCACTAAGAGGTCAAGTTGGCTGATAGCCTCATCGAGTGAGCGCAAGGTATTACCATCGCGATTACCTTGCAGAATTTCGGTACGTAATGTGGTTAGGCGGTTCTTGGTCAAACCGATTTCACCGGATAGATTCAGTACCATATCTAAGCGAACAGTATCTATTCTGATGGTGTTTTCTTGCGGCCCACTGCTATTCGAACTACCGCCAGAAGACTTGCTCGGCGCGGGAGCCGGTTTACTGCTTGCTGCTTTTGCCACAGCGGGTTCGGTTGCTGCAGCTGGGGTAGGAGAGGTTGGCGTGGGCATAGATGCTCCCTCAATAACAGTAGAGACAATATTGGCTGCTGGAGATGTGTCGGTACCAGAACTAACAGCTTGATACAGCTTGTTCCAGTCTGGGCCAGCGTCGGCTGGAGCGGTCTGATCGGAGGCCGGGGGACTTTCCGCTATGGTTGGCGCGGCTGCTGGTACATCGTGTGGATCTGGCAATTGCTCTCCGGCCAGTGCCGCATCTAGCGCGGCCAACACTTTGGCGTCGGCATCGCCGGGCATTAAGCCCTGACCCATAGTGCCAAACATATCGCGTACAATGCCGGTGGCGTCCAGAATAACGTCCATCACGCCGGCACTGATCTGCATCTCGCCATTACGCAGCTTGTCAAAAAGGTTTTCGGTACGATGGCACAAATTCACCATTGGGCCGACATTCAAAAAGCCCGCACCGCCTTTGATGGTATGAAAGCCCCGGAAGATATCATTCAGCAAGGCTTTATCGTCTGGACGTTTTTCCAGTTCCACCAGTTTGTTATCTACATCGGAAAGAAGGTCGGTTGACTCCATTAGGAAGTCTTGCAACAACTCTTCCATGCCGGCAAATGCGTTCATTTTCTACCCCCGCTACACGCTGTTTGTATTTTTTACTTTGGTCTTTACAAATCTTTTGTCGACAATGGCCACGCGCCCTGAACGTTTGCTTGGCGTGTCATAGTTAGAAACCCAGGCTTTCAAGTAGATCATCTACCTGCTGTTGATTGCTAACCACATCGGTTCTGCCTTCTGGGTTGATGACAGGGCCATTCAGTAAATTAGGGCTGATATCCACTTTTTTCTCTTCTGGCGAGTACTCAATCAGGAAATTGACTAGTTCGCGCTCTAGAATTTGCACCATGCCAGTCATTTTTTTGATGACTTGTCCGGTTAAGTCCTGAAAATCCTGCGCCATGACGATTTCCAGTAATTGTGAGCTGGTAGCCTGGGTATGCGAGGGAACTTCACTTAAGTAAGACTTGGTGTCTGCCGCCAGTTGCTTGAAGGCATCGACGGAGAGTTGATTGGCGTAGAGCTGCTCCCAGCGTTCGCTTAATTCTTGCGCTTTTTTTTCCAGATTGTCCTGGAAGGGCTGGGCCACATCGGTAGCATTGAGCACTCGTTCGGCTGATTTTTCAGTTAAGGTCGCAATATAGGTCAAGCGATCTTTGGCGTCAGGTAAGGCCTCGGCCATTTTTTCCAAAGACTTATCGTAGCCTAGATCACGCAAAGCATCGTGCATCTTTCTGGTGAGCTGACCTATCTGTTCATACATGCCGGTGGGTGTGGTAGCAGCAGCCTCCGGCACTGGCGCAGCTTCTGCTGCTGCGGCTGTCACCGTTTCAGCGACAGGTGGGGGCGCTACTGATTCTGCCTGTTGTAGAGCAATGCTATTGAACAATGCTTCCAACTCTGGGTTGTCACCGTTTTCTAATGCATGGTCAGCCACAATATATCCTCCTCAATACGACGCCGTTAGCCTGGGCAGGCTTTGTTTAAGCTGCAGGCTTGTTCATGTTTTGGAAGATTTTGGCCATTTTTTCTTCCATAGTGGCAGCGGTAAAAGGTTTGACAATATAACCACTGGCACCTGCCATTGCGGCTTCGATGATGTTTTCCCGTTTGGCTTCTGCGGTAATCATCATGAATGGCAAATGCTTGAGCTGCGGGTCTGCCCGCACAGCCTTGAGTAGCTCAATGCCCGTCATATTCGGCATGTTCCAGTCGGAAACCACAAAGTCGAAACTTTGGGTTTTTAATTTATGTAGCGCTACCTGACCATCTTCTGCCTCATCAACATTGGTAAAACCAAGTTCTTTGAGCAGGTTGCGAACAATTCTTCGCATGGTGGAGAAGTCGTCTACTACTAAAAATTTAATATTCTTGTCTGACATCGAGGTATATCCTGAATAATCTAAAGTTCATCAAGTCGCTTATTCTAACGACTACCTCTGTAGGAGTGGAATCAAGGTTTCTGCCAACACAGCAGGATCAAACTTTGCTACGTAGGAATCTACTCCGACACTGGAGCCCATGGCCCGATTGGCATTGGAAGACAGGGAAGAGTGCATCACAACCGGAATGCCTTTAAAGCGCTGATCGGACTTAATCAACTTGGTGAGAACATAACCATCCATTTCCGGCATTTCGGCATCCACCAGAATAATTTTAAGATGATCATGCAGGCATTCATCTTCGCCCCAGTTACGTCCAGCCAACACTTGCAGTCTGTCCCAGGCTTCACGGCCGTTAGTGGCTTGTTGAAACTTAATCCCCATTTTTTCCAGCATGCCGGAGATTTCCTTACGTGCCACCACCGAGTCATCGACAAAAAACAGATACTGGTCGGCCTCTAGTTGGGCTGTTGGGATATCGGGCAATCTGGGCTCACCGACAACACTGGCCAGAATCTGCTCAACATCGAGAATAGAAACGAGTCTGCCGTTTTCCAGCTCAGTTACGGCAGTAATCAGATTCTGATTAGGGCTGCCAGCGGCAACCATCATGTTTTCCGGGGCGCGTACTTTATCCCAATCTACCCGGATGATCCTATCGACCGAGTCGACCAAAAAAGCCTGTGTGCTTTTATTGAACTCGGTCACAATCATGGTTTCGTACAGGCGTTGTTGTTCGGCATTAATGAAACGAGCCAGTGTGATAACCGGAATGATATTGCCACGCAGTGACAGCACACCTTCTACGCCAAACGGCATATTCGGTGTTTTGGTAATGGCTGGTGTTTGCGAGACTTCTCTTACCTTGAACACATTAATGCCGAATGTTTCTTTGGTGCCCAGTGAAAACAGCAGAATCTCCATTTTATTGGAGCCGGCCAGTTTGGTTCTGGCATCGACACTGGCAAGCAAAGAAGCGTCTGTAGAGGCCATATATGTTCTCCCCCCTTAATACTGTTTATTCGGATTCCAAATTAAGCATCTGCCGCAGTTTCATCGACAGTTTCTGCGGCTCGAATTTGGCAACATAGGAGTCAACCCCTACGGATTCTCCTAGCTTTTGATTGGAAGAGCCCGACAAAGAAGAGTGCATCAAGATGGGAATACCCTCAAAGCGTGGGTCACTTTTCACCATTTTAGTCAGCATGTAACCATCCATTTCGGGCATTTCTACATCAGTTAAAATCAAGTGTAGTATTGAGCTGAGTTTTTTTCCGGACAAGTCGGCCTGGTTCGCCATTTTTTGCAACTCTTCCCAGCCACGCATACCGTTAATGGCCGAGGTATACTTGATATTCATCACATCCAAAGTGCGCTCAATCTGTTTGCGGGCGACTGCCGAATCATCTGCGAAGAAAATACGGCGATCTTCTTTTACCGGTTCGATATTCAGAAAGGTGTGGGCATCTTCCAGAATTGTCGTTTCCGCCAAGACTTTTTCCACATCCATCATCATCACCAAGGTGCCATTCTCTAGCTCGGTAACAGCAGTAACCAGGCCGGCGGTACGATTGGTGATCATTTCTGGCGGAACGCGCATGGCCGACCAGTCCAAACGTAGAATTGTATCGACCGCTTCCACGAGAAAACCCTGGGTATGGGCGTTGTATTCGGTGACAATCATGATCTCCGGCCGGTTGCTGGTGACGATGCCAGCGTATTTGGCCAGATCAATCACCGGTACCAGCGAACCGCGCAGGCTCACCATGCCTTCCACCGATGAAGGCATTTCTGGCGCCGAAGTGATTTCGGGGGTGCGCATCACCTCGCGTACCTTGAAAACATTAATCCCGAACACTTCTTTGCGTGTGGTGCGTTGATCCAGTCCCAAAGAAAACAACAGGATCTCCAGCTTGTTGGTACCTGCCAGTTTTGTCCTGGCATCAATTTTTTTAAGAAGTTCTGACACAGAAACCTCCGCAGCATCTTGAAATGACGTACTACTTATTTTTTATACGCCAGTTATGGGTTTTGCCTGACTTTTTTTACTTGCTGAGAAAAATTCAGGCCTATGTTGGACTACTTAACTGAATTGATTATCGTACTATTTAAATATTTTTCACAAAAAATAACGGATTAACGGGTGTTAAATGACAAAAAACATAAAAGACCAACAGCAACTTGAGGCGGCATTTGAGCAGTTCAATGCAGTCTCTGGTCAACTGATTGACTCTTATCGTCAGCTTGAATCACAGGTGGCAGTGTTAAATGCACAATTGGATGAGGCCAATAATCAACTGCGTAAACAAAGGGATGAGAATGCCGCCTTGGCCGAACGCTTGGGTATGCTGCTGGAAACCCTGCCTGCCGGCGTGGTGGAATTATCGGCAACTGGAGATATTCTGACCAATAACCCGGCTGCCAGACGCATGCTTGGCGCCTGTCACGAGCAGCAATCCTGGCAGCAAGTACTGGCCTTACTCACCTATTCGAAAGAAGACGATACCTACGGCCCACCGGGTGCCAGCCGTGACCTTCGATTAACGCTGCAATATCAGCCGCTACCCGCCTCGGGAGGGCAAATCGTGCTGATTCACGATGTGACACGCTTGCATCAACTCAATAGTGAACTGGCGCAACAACACAAATTAGCGGCCATGGGCAGTATGGCTGCCTCTTTAGCGCACCAACTGCGTACCCCGCTAGCCACCGCGATGCTCTATACCGCCAACCTTAAAAATGATATTCCTAGCGCCGAGGACAGGGCGCGTTTTGTCGATAAGAGCCTGGCCAGAATGAGAGCCTTGGAAACACTCATACAAAATATGCTTAGCTTTGTGCGTGGCCAAGTTTCGACGCTGGAACCACTGGCACTAAATGTCTTATTAGAAGAAATTACCGCCATCATGCAACCGCAATGTCAGGGTAAAAATGTCTTGTTTGTCTGTGAACCGGATTTGGCCCAAGCCGTAAAGGTGCTGGCCGACCATAAAGCCCTGCAGGGCGCGCTGATTAATCTATTAGAAAACGCTTGGCATTTCTCCAAAGCGGGCGAGGTATTACGGCTACAGGTACAGGCTGATGAACATAGGCTGATCTTCCGAGTGATAGATCAGGGGCCGGGCATAGACCTGCTGGAAAAAGACAAACTATTTGAACCGTTTTTTACCACCCGGCCTGGCGGCACCGGCTTAGGGTTGTCCATTGTCAAAAAAGTGGCCGAAGAACTGGGTGGAGGAGTACGTTGTTATAATCTACCCGCTGCGGGTGCCTGCTTTGAACTCAGCTTGCCCCTGCAATGAGCATCGCTACCCAAGTTTGGTATCTCGGCGATAGCCGTAGCATAGTTCTGTCAGTGCTGCTAAATAAGTGCTGCACTCAGTAGTTAGGCTGGGCTGTTATACTAGCGTTCTTCTATTATTTGCCAGCCACCAAACTCTGTTCCGCCATGAATGATCTGTTTGCCAGGGAAGCGACCAAACCTTTAGCCGAAGCCCTGCGTCCCACCAGCCTGCCAGAGGTTATCGGCCAGCAACATCTGATCGCTGAGGATAAGCCGCTAGCGTTGGCTATCCGTGCGCAAACGCCGCATTCGATGATTCTGTGGGGGCCGCCAGGTGTCGGTAAAACCACGCTGGCTCGGATTCTGGCTGCTAGCTTTGATGCCGAGTTCATCCCCTTGTCGGCGGTGTTTTCCGGCATCAAGGATATTCGCGAAGCGGTAGACAAGGCCCATGCTGCGCTGCAGCGTAATGGGCGTCGTACCATCTTGTTTGTTGACGAAGTACATCGTTTTAATAAAAGCCAGCAGGACGCTTTTCTGCCTTTTGTTGAGTCTGGCCTGCTGACTTTTATTGGGGCGACCACCGAAAACCCCTCGTTTGAAGTGAATGCCGCCTTGCTGTCACGCGCGCAGGTTTATGTGCTGCACAGCCTGAGCGAGGTCGAACTGCAACAGCTGATTCAGCGTGCGCAAGACAAAGGCGCACTGACGGACTTACAGTTTGATGCCGCCGCTATCAGCACGCTTACCGGCTATGCCGATGGCGATGCGCGGCGTTTATTGAACTTGCTGGAGCAAACCCGTACGGCGGCTCATGCGCGCCAGATCAGTCAGATAGACCAGGCATTCCTAAGTGAAGTGCTTACCGTCAATGCCCGTCAGTTCGATAAGGGTGGGGATGCCTTCTACGACCAGATTTCTGCATTGCACAAATCGGTGCGTGGCTCCAGCCCGGATGCGGCGTTGTATTGGTTGTGCCGCATGCTGGATGGCGGTGCCGATCCGCGCTACTTGGCGCGGCGGCTGGTACGCATGGCTTGGGAGGATATCGGCCTGGCCGATCCGCGTGCGATGCAGATCACCAATGAAGCGGCGGCCACCTACGAACGGCTGGGCAGCCCGGAGGGCGAACTGGCGCTGGCACAAGCTGCGATTTATCTAGCCATCGCCGCCAAGAGTAATGCCGGTTACAACGCTTACAATGAGGTACGCGCTTTTATCCGTCAGGACAGCTCCCGGCCGGTGCCGGTGCATCTACGAAATGCTCCTACCCGTTTGATGAAAGAGTTGGGCTACGGTAAGGAATACCGCTACGCGCACGATGAAGCACATGGCTACGCCGCGGGTGAGCGCTATTTGCCGGAAGGGCTGGAAGAGCAGCGCTGGTATCAGCCGGTGGCACGTGGTCTGGAAAGTAAAATTCAAGAAAAACTGGCTTTTCTGCGTCAGCTTGATGCCGACGCGGAAGACGACACTCATTAATCACTATCAGGATTTTCTGTCATGTTAGATATCAATTTACTCCGCAGCGACATCGACGCCATCGCCAGCCGTCTGGCCAGCCGTGGCTATACACTGGATACCTGCACGTTTAATCAATTGGAAGCCGAGCGCAAAGCCCTGCAAACCCGTATGCAGGATTTGCAGGCCAAGCGCAATGCTAGCTCCAAGCAGATAGGTGAGGCCAAGCGCAAAGGTGAGGACGTCAGTGCCATCATGGCTGAAGTGGCCAGCTTGGGTGATGAACTTAAAGCGGCGGAACAGGGTTTTGAGGCGGTGCAGGCCCGCTTGGATGATTGGTTGTTGTCTATGCCAAATCTGGCGCATGAGTCGGTGCCGCTTGGCGGCAATGAAAACGACAATGTCGAAGTACGCCGAGTGGGCACACCGCGTCAGTTTGATTTCACCGTGAAAGATCATGTGGATATTGGCACACCGCTGGGCTTGGATTTTGATACCGGTGCCAAATTATCGGGCGCGCGTTTTAGCGTATTAAAAGGCGATATCGCCCGCCTGCATCGTGCGCTGGCGCAATTCATGCTCAACACTCATACCGGTGAACATGGTTATATCGAGCATTACACGCCGTATATCGTGAATGACACGCCGTTGTTTGGCACCGGTCAGTTGCCGAAGTTTGCCGATGATATGTTCAAGGTACTGAAAGGCGGCGATGAAGAGGATAGGGTGGAGCAATATCTGATTTCCACTTCTGAAATCACGCTGACTAACACGGTGAGCAACAGTATTTTGAAAGCAGAAGAACTGCCCCTTAAGCTTACTGCTCATTCCCCTTGTTTCCGTTCTGAGGCTGGCAGCTATGGTCGGGATACCCGTGGCATGATTCGCCAGCACCAGTTCGATAAAGTAGAAATGGTACGTATCGAAAAGCCGGAACATTCTTATGCCGCGTTGGAGGAAATGGTGGGCCATGCGGAAAATATCCTTAAGGCCTTGGAACTGCCTTACCGGGTGATCACGCTGTGTACTGGCGATATGGGTTTTGGTGCGGCTAAAACTTATGATCTGGAAGTATGGTTGCCGGCGCAAAATACTTATCGTGAAATTTCCAGCTGTTCCAATTGCGAAGCTTTCCAGGCACGTCGCATGCTGGCGCGTTTCAAGGACGAAAATGGCAAAAACCAACTGGTGCATACGCTGAACGGTTCTGGCCTAGCCGTAGGGCGTGCGCTAGTCGCTGTGCTGGAAAATTATCAGAACGCGGATGGCAGTGTGACGATTCCAACAGTATTACGGCCTTATTTCGGTGGGCGCGATAAAATCAGCCGTTAACATGCTTTTCGAGTTAAGTTTAAATGGTTATTATGCAAAAACTATTTCGATTGACTTGAAAGGCTGATCATGAAGAAAACACTATTTGCTATTGTTGCGCTGTGTGCAGCTAATTTTGCTTTGGCCGCACAGCCATCATCCTGGACACTATTTCTTGGTTGGGAGCCCATTTCTCAGCAGAGAGTGGCGGTAGCTCCTTCGGCAGATTCTGTAGCCGATAGCAAGGAGGTTTGTATCTGGGCGCCTATCTATTATGATTTTAAAACCCTCGCGCGCACCCTAGGCGAGCAGCGTGTCAGCACAGAGGGCGTCGATGGTTGTTACTACCCTGAGTTTGCTCCCAACTAAATTAGCACTCATGCTTTCTGTCTTAAAGAGACTATAAAAATTTAAAGCGCATTAACGCGCAGGGGTTTCTGTGGATATCTTTGAGAGGATGGTGATATGAATGTTAAACATGGCTGTTGGGCGATGTGCTTAGGTTGGCTAGCCTCGGCGCAGTTTGGGTGGGCACAACAAAATGAGGTCACTTTGCATTTTAATGAGCGGCCACCTTATCTGCAGGTCACAGCAAATGGAGCCAGTGGGCTCACTGCCACGCCAGCAGCGAATGCTTTTCGTCATGCTAACATCCCGTTTCATTGGCAGAAGACTCCATCAGAGCGTCAGCTCTATCTATTACAGCACAATGAAGGCTTGGACTGTGCGGTGGGTTGGTATAAAACGCCCGCACGGGAAAAGTTTGCCCAGTTTACGTCACCGATTTATCGTGATCGCGCTTATGTTGCCGTGGTGCGGCAGCAGAGTAGCTTGCAAGAGGGCATGAGTCTGGAGGCGGCTTTGGCAAGTGGGCAAAGGTTGCTGATGAAGCAGGGCTATTCTTATGGGCCGACAGTGGATGCAAAAATAGCTAAACAGGCCCCTAAAGTTGTAGCAACCACCTCAGAAAATCGCGATATGCTGCAAATGCTGGCCGCAGGTGATAGGGCTGATTGGTTGATTATTTCGGATGAGGAGTTAGGTTATTTTCTGAAGAGCAAGGTGGTGCCGGAGAACACGGTGCGCCGCGTCGCTTTAACCGGTATGCCCGCTGGTTTGCCTCGTTACATTCTATGTAGTCAAAAAGTACCCAGGACGGTAATAGAGGCATTGAATAAGAGCATGCCACCACTGGCAGATTAATTTCATAATGTGCAAACAAATTACCGCCTGTTTTTGGGCGAGGTGAATGACTATCGGCCGCCAGCCACGTCGATAAAGCTTCCCGTCACGTAAGAAGCCTGTGCGGATAATAGCCAGATAATCGCTTCCGCCACTTCTTCCGGGTAACCACCACGCCGCATCGGTAGTAAATGCTGACGATGCAGCACCCGCTCAGGGTCACCGCTGCTGGCGTGGATATCCGTATGAATAAAGCCTGGTCGTACCGCATTGACGCGGATGCCTTCGTTGGCTACTTCCAGCGCCAAGCCGGTGGTCAGGCTGTCAATTGCGCCTTTTGACGCGGCATAGTCTACATATTCTCCCGGGGAACCGAGCCGTGCAGCAGCAGAAGAAACATTGACGATGCAGCCACCTTGCCCGCCATAGGCTTGTGACATGCGTCGTACTGCTTCGCGAGCACACAGAAAGTAGCTGAGTACATTGGTGTTGAGCAGGTGCTGAATGCGTTCTGCCGACAGTTCATCCACGCGGGCGCTTGGCGCCACAATGCCGACATTATTCACCAGCGCACAGAGTGTGCCCTGTGTATCCACGGCAGCAAATAAACGCTGCACTTCACTGTCCTGGCTGACATCGGCGGCAATGGCCAGCGCCTGGCCGCCCTGGCTACGGATGGTATCGACCAATTGCTCTGCACTTTGCTGATCCTGTCGATAATTGATACAGACAAAATAGTCCTGTTCGGCTGCTAGGCGTGCGGTGGCTGCGCCTATGCCTCTGCCTGAGCCGGTAATCAGCATGACTTTGTTCACAAGATTCTCCTCTTTAAGAGCCGCTAACAAACCCCCTGATCAAGCGTTGTGTTTCCTTGTCATACCACTTGTACTGAATATTCACTCACCAAACAGAGCACTAATGTACAACTGCTACGGGTATGACATCAAGCTCAAATCCCCTTGCCAAGGCTTTCTTCTTGCATGACTATACCGCTGTATGCGCTGCAATATGTTTGCGATTTGTTTACCCATCAGGATATTTTATGTCTACCCATCTCTCCAATGAGCGCCCGCCAGCCGATCAGGTACTGAGTGATATTGCTCAGTATGTTGCCGACTACACCATTACTTCCAGCGAGGCCTGGAATACTGCACGACTATGTCTGATAGACACCCTGGGTTGTGGCCTGGAGGCGCTGTCTTATCCCGCGTGTACCAAGCTGCTCGGGCCAGTGGTGCCTGGTACCGTGGTGCCCAATGGTGCCAAAGTACCGGGTACTCAGTTTCAGCTTGACCCGATTCAGGCAGCGTTCAATATCGGTACGATGGTGCGCTGGCTGGATTTTAACGATACCTGGCTGGCTGCCGAGTGGGGCCATCCCTCTGATAATCTGGGTGGGATTCTCGCTACTGCCGATTGGGTCTCGCGCGAGCGTCAGGCCAAGGGTCAGGCACCGTTGACGATGCGGGATGTGTTGCAGGCGATGATCAAGGCGCATGAAATTCAGGGTTGCTTGGCATTAGAAAATAGCTTTAACCAAGTCGGGCTTGATCATGTCGTACTGGTGAAAGTGGCCTCGGCGGCAGTGTGTACCTGGCTGCTGGGTGGGAGTAAAGCCGATATCGTCAATGCGGTATCGCAAGCCTTTGTCGATGGGCAAAGCCTGCGCACTTACCGCCATACACCCAATACCGGTTCACGTAAATCTTGGGCGGCGGGTGATGCTACCAGCCGGGCAGTGCGCTTGGTCTTGTTTACTTTGAAAGGAGAAATGGGCATCCCTACCGTGTTGAGTGCCAAAACCTGGGGATTTTATGATGTGCTGTTCAAGGGGCAGTCGTTCCGTTTTCAGCGCCCTTATGGCAGCTATGTGATGGAAAAAGTATTGTTCAAGATTTCTTTCCCGGCCGAGTTTCACAGTCAAACCGCCGTGGAGTGTGCGATGCAATTGCATCAGCAACTGCTCCAATCGGGTAAGAGTACCGCAGATATCAAGAAAATCACCATCCGTACTCATGAAGCCTGTATCCGTATTATCGACAAGCAAGGCCCATTAGCGAATCCGGCAGATCGAGATCACTGCATTCAGTATATGGTTGCTGTACCGTTGATTTATGGTCGCCTTACTGCTGCAGATTATGAGGATATGGTTGCCACTGATGCACGTATTGATGCCTTGCGTGCCAAAATTGTTTGTGTCGAAGATGCTCAGTTCAGTAAAGACTATCATGACCCGGAAAAACGCAGCATTGCTAACGGCATCTGTATTGAATTCAATGATGGCAGCAGTTTGGCCGAAGTTGTGTGCGAATACCCGGTAGGTCATCAGCGCCGGCGTCAGGAGGGCATTCCCTTACTGGAGGCGAAGTTTAAGACCAATTTGGCGCGGCGTTTTCCTGAGCGGCAACAGCAGGCCATTTTTGAACTGTGCCAAGATCAGCCGCGATTATTGGGTACGCCAGTGCCAGCATTTACTGATCTATGGGTGATTTGAAATAGTGTCAAGATAAAGCGGTGCAGGCGGCTTCACGCCATCTGCACTGCTCATGCCATTTAAGAGCCCGTTTTATTCCGGCAGGGCAAATTCTGGCTTAACCAACAGCGCATCATCAATGGCTGCCGCGCGTATACAGGCCGGGCGTTGCCGTAAGCGAGCACAGTAATCTTGGATTAAAGGCTGCGCTTCGATCTGCTGCATATACAGATACCAGTTCAGCGCTGAGCCCAGATAAATATCGGCCGCGCTTAGGCGGTCGCCCAACAAGTAATCCCCCTGTGATAGGGCGTGATTTAAGGTGCTCAGCAGTCGCTGCATATTGCCGTATCCCACCATGGCTTCTTTGTCGACTGGCGTTAGCAGGCCCAATGTGCGATTGACGATGGCGCTTTCCAGCGGCCCGGCTGCGAAGAACAGCCAGCGTAGATAAGTACCGCGCTGCGGGTCGTCTAGTGCCGGGCTGAGCTTGGCTTGCGGGAAAGCATCGGCCAGGTAAGCGCAGATAGCGGCCGTCTCGGTGATCACGACATCGTGATGTACTAAGGCCGGTACTTTGCCCATTGGATTAATCGCCAGATATTCCGGGGTTTTCATCGCCAGGCTATAAGTCAGGTATTCGGTCTGGTAGGGGACGCCAATTTCTTCCAGTAACCAGCGCACAGTGCGTCCACGCGACATCGGGTGGGTATACAGAATTAAGTCAGCAGACATCGTTTGCCTCTTTCGGTTGATTGACAGGAAAGCCCAGCTTAACGCCACCCTACTGACAGCGTGTTGTCAGTAGGACTGACTAATCACGAAAATTATTAAACTGTAAAGGGAAGCCGTTTTCTTTGTCATCGGCAATGTCTTTGCGGATCAGCGCGATACATTCTTGTAGCAAATCACGTTTGGCGCCGCTTACCCGTACCGAGTCGCCCTGGATGCTGGCCTGTACTTTCAGTTTGGCATCCTTAATGATTCTGACAATTTTCTTGGCCAGTTCGGATTCTAGTCCTTCCTGCACGGTCAAGACTTTTTTCACCTTATTGCCGCTGACTTTTTCTAGTTTGCCATATTCCATGCAGCGTACATCGACACCGCGTTTGGAGAGTTTGCTCACCAGAATATCGTTTACCTGTTCCAGCTGGAATTCGGCGTCGGCATAGAGTGTGAGCTCTTTATCATTTACTTCAATGCGGGCATCGCTGCCTTTGAAGTCGTAGCGGGTGGAAACTTCTTTATTCGCCTGTTCAATGGCGTTACGGATTTCTACTTTGTCTACTTCAGAAACAATATCAAACGATGGCATGGCTAGTCTCCCGGTTCAGAATGCCCAGAATTCTAGTGCCAGCTACCCGACTTGTCACGACTGCCTGTTGTGGTGCGGGAAACTGGCAGCAAAAAATGCCAAAGTGATACACTGCCGGCCATGATGATCAGCCTAGAGCAAAGCATGGGGTTTCTGGGGGCTGCCGTGCTGATTACACTGGCTCCCGGGCCCGATAATTTAATGGTGCTAAGCCACAGCCTGGCCAAAGGTCGCCGTCAGGGCCTAGTGTTTGCGGTGGCTTGTGCGCTGGGGTGCTTGAATCACACCTTATTGGCGGTATTAGGGGTGAGTGCTTTTATTGCTGCTTCACCCTTGGCTTTTGGCCTGCTCAAACTGGCGGGTGGGGTTTATTTGCTGTATTTGGGCTGGCAGGCTTGGGCAAGTGTGGGTAAACGGCTTGAGCTACAGCAGTCGCAGCAGTTCACAGATTCTTTAGTACTGACTTTTCGTCGTGGTCTGATTGCGAATGCTTTGAATCCTAAAGTGGTGCTGTTCTTTTTGGCTTTTCTGCCACAGTTTGTACGTGTACAGCAAGGGGCGGTGGGATGGCAGATTGCTTGGTTTGGTGTGTTATTTACGCTGCAGGCGATGCTGATTTTTGCTGGGTTGGCTTATTTTTCCGGGAGCTTGGGCCAGTATCTGGGACGTCGCCCCGGGGCTGCTGCTTGTTTAGAGCGGATAGCGGGGACAGTGTTTATCGGGTTGGGGCTGCGTTTGTTGCTGTTTTTGTAAACAGTATCGAAAAAAGGGGGAAATATGTGGGTTTTTCAGCGCCGGTTCTTATTGGCTATCTTGTGTTTGGGAGTGTTTAGCTTTTGCGGTACGTTTCAGGCACAAGCTGCGGAGTCTTTGCCGGTCTGGCCTTGCCCGGCGGAGATTAAGATCAAGGCCCGCTGTTATAGCGGACAGGATGAGCAGGGTGCCTTTTATTGGCTGGCAGTGCCGCAAGAGTGGAATCAGGTGCTGCTATTACACGCTCATGGCGGGCCAGAGCTGGGTGCGCCAACACGAGAGCGTAGCGAGCAGGACCTGAAACGCTGGGCGGTGCTGGTAAATGCCGGTTATGCCTGGGCAGGCTCCAGTTATCGTCGTGGTGGTTATGGTGTGACCATGGCGGCAGAAGATACCGAACGTTTGCGTCAACTGGTGCTGGGTTTTATGCCACCACCACGTCGTACCTTGCTGCATGGCCAAAGCTACGGTGCTGGTGTCGCGGCCAAGGCTGTTGAATTGTACGCGCATAGTGCGCAGGGCCAGCCACCTTACGATGGTGTGTTGCTGAGCAATGGTGTATTGGGTGGAGGCGGCAATGCTTACCCCTTTCGTTTAGATTTGCGCGTGGTATACCAATATTTTTGTCAAAATCACCCGCGCGCGGATGAGCCCGCTTACCCATTGTGGCAGGGACTGCCAGCAGGCAGCCGCTTAAGCCGTAGCGAGTTGGCAGTGCGTGTGGATGAGTGTACCGGTCTGAGTTCAGCGCCGACGCAGCGTAGCGCCCTGCAACAGCAGCGTTTAAACGATATTCTAAATGTAGTAAAGATTCCCGAGCGCTCTTTGCTAGGACACCTGAATTGGGCTACCTGGCTTTTTGCTGATTTGACGCAACAGCGCTTGGATAATAAGAACCCGTTTACGAACGAAAAAGTGATTTATCAGGGTTCTAGCGATGATCTGGCTTTGAACGCCGGTGTACAGCGTTATCGGGCTGACCCGGTTGCCGTAGCCCAGCTGGCTGCAGATAGTCAGGCCAATGGTCAGTTGCCAGTGCCGGTATTGAGTATTCACGCAATGGATGATCCAACCGCCTTTGTCGAGCTGGAGAGTGTTTATCGTCAGCAGGTTAGCGCCGCTGGCCAACAGCAGCGTTTATTGCAACTGTTCGCTGCGGAGTCTGAGCATAGCTATTTAGGTGACGTTTATTATCCGGCCTTGTTAACCGCGTTACTGAATTGGATTGATACCGGTAGTAAACCCACCGCACAGCAAGTGATGGTATTGTGTGTCAGCGTGCCGGAGCAGAAGGATAAGGCTTGTCGTATCCGGCCAGATTACCAGCCTGCTGCTTTGACAACACGTGTGGCACCACGTTAAGTATTTTCTAATTAATTTATGAGCAGTTTTATTTAATGTTTTTATTATTTAATAAGAATATTAAATAATAAAATTTATTTTAAATTTAAAATTAATTGCCGATTTGTGATCTTTGGATTTTATTTTCATAATGTTGTGTTAAATCATGATATTAAGCAAAAATGTGTTGAAGAGTATCGATGGTTTGTATATCCTCTCGGGACATTAAAAAATAAGAATATTTTTTGATGTGTCCGACACGGCAAATCGAATGAACATGGTTGCACAGGCTTAGCCTATCTTGTCTAGGTAATGGCGGGATGGTTAGGAGTAGCCAAAGTTACAGGATGAAATACCGTGCTTTTGAGCACTATTAGTAGATAAAACATATTGAGTTTTTGAGAGTTTTGGAATACAGGCGATATTGGCTTGTGAATGATTAGATAAATTTTTGATGAAGTTTAAGTCTTGTTGTTGTGGCCGAACTAGGTAATCATTTTATCGCCTAGTTCGGCTATTTTTCTATAGATATGGCTGTGTATGTATTCGTTGAAGAGAGTGTCGGTAATATGAAGTGGCGTGTGATTCTAGCCTTGGCTTTAAGCCTAAGCAGCATAATGAGTACCCTGACCCGGGCAGCGGAGTTGTCTTTGCAAGAAGAAGTCAGCGTACAGCGATCGGTTGTGACGTTTGATCAGCTATTACCGAATTTGCCGACGGACTTGCGCGACTCGCTTGCTCTCTATCAACTGGGTCCTTCCCCTTATTTTGGTCGAGTCTCCGTGTTAACGGCGCAGCAATTGCAGCGTGCCTGGCTGGAGGCTTTGGGACCTGAGCAGGCTGCTATTTGGCCGCTACATACTCCGCCTAGCCTAACAGTCAGCCGGGTTGGCGGGCTCCCGTCGGATGGTCGGCTCTGGTCGCTCAGTCGTAATAAATTGCATGAGTTTTTAGTGTCGCGTTGTGAACGCCTGGAAATTCTGCCAATGACTATCTTGGATAATGAGTTATTGCCAGAAGGTTTTATCCTGACCGCGCGAGTGGGTAATGGTGGTCACATTGATTCGCGCATGTCGGTGCGGGTGGAGGTATCCGAAGCCAGCGGCAAGTTGTACCGGAATTTCACAGTGTGGGCACGGGTAAACTGTTATCGTCAAGTTATGCTTGCCAGCAGATGAGAGTGTAAGGCTAGAGGGCTTTTCTAGCCGCCTTGCCAATCATGTATGGCCCTATCCATGGTTAGTGGCATGCCAATAAAGCCGGTTTTTTTTACGCTCTTCGCCGCCAAGTCCGGTAAAATGAGCGCCTTTCCTGTACTTCGATACCTAAACCAATATGTCCACCGAATTGAGTCGCATCGCTGCGGAAGTGGCGCAGCGTCGTACTTTCGCCATCATTGCCCACCCTGACGCTGGTAAAACTACCTTAACTGAAAAACTGCTGTTGTTTTCCGGAGCCATTCAAATGGCTGGAACGGTCAAAGGCAAGAAGGGTGGCAAGTTTGCCACTTCAGACTGGATGGAGATTGAAAAGCAGCGTGGGATCTCGGTGGCGTCGTCGGTGATGCAGTTCAACTATCGTGACCACACCGTTAATCTGCTGGATACACCGGGCCACCAGGATTTCTCTGAGGATACTTACCGTGTGCTCACGGCCGTGGACAGTGCGCTAATGGTGATTGATGCCGCCAAGGGGGTGGAGGAGCAGACCATCAAGCTGCTGAATGTGTGCCGGTTGCGTGATACCCCCATCGTGACTTTCATGAATAAATGTGACCGTGAGGTACGTGATAGTCTGGACTTGCTGGATGAGGTGGAAAGCGTATTGAAGATACGTTGCGCGCCGATTACCTGGCCTATTGGCATGGGTAAGACCTTCCGTGGTGTTTACAGCTTGTTAAATGATGAAGTGATTTTATTTGAAGCGGGAACTGAAAAACTAATCAGCGATATCGAAGTGATTACTGGTATTGATAATCCGCGCCTTGATGAGTTGTTCCCTTTGGAAATGGAACAATTGCGTATGGAGATCGAACTGGTGAAGGGGGCATCCAATGAGTGGGATGTAGAGGCCTTCTTGGCTGGCGAGTTGACGCCAGTGTTCTTTGGTTCGGCCATCAATAATTTTGGAGTACGTGAGATTCTCAACGCGCTGATTGATTGGGCGCCAGCGCCCCAGGCGCGTGGAGCCACCGTGCGTGATGTGGCTCCCGGTGAAGCCAAGTTTTCTGGTTTTGTATTCAAAATTCAGGCGAATATGGACCCGAAGCATCGTGATCGTATTGCCTTTTTGCGGGTGTGCTCTGGTCAGTTTGAGCGCGGCATGAAGATGAAGCACCTACGGCTGAATCGTGAAATTGCAGCCTCCAGTGTGGTGACTTTTATGTCACATGATCGCGAGATCGTCGAAGAGGCATTTGCCGGTGACATCATCGGTATCCCCAATCACGGCAATATTCAGATTGGCGATAGCTTTTCTGAAGGTGAGCAATTGGCCTTTACCGGTATTCCCTTCTTTGCACCGGAATTATTCCGCAGTGTGCGTATCAAGAACCCGCTCAAACTCAAGCAATTGCATAAAGGCTTGCAACAGCTAGGAGAAGAGGGTGCGGTCCAGGTGTTTAAGCCGCATAGTGGTGGCGATTTGATTCTGGGCGCGGTAGGGGTGCTGCAATTTGAAGTGGTAGCGTCACGATTGGCGGCAGAATATGGTGTCGAGGCGGTGTTTGAGTCGGCCAGTATCTGGTCGGCACGCTGGTTTAGCTGTACGGATCGCAAAAAGCTGGATGAATTTGTCAAAGCACTGGAAATTAATATTGCTACTGATGCCGGGAATAATCTGGCTTATCTGGCCCCTAACCGGGTGAATTTTCAACTGACACAGGAACGCTGGCCCGAGATGGTTTTCCACGAAACCCGTGAACATGCGGTCAACCTGAATGTATAGGGTTCGTCACGATGAATACGCTTGTTGAACTGATTCACTATTTGCGCGGTAATTATGTGTCGGAAATCCTCCGTTCGCTGATTCTGATTGCTGCCTTGCTGCTGATTCGCTTTGTGGTAGATCGCTTGCTTACCCGGCAAACCACGGTGCCGGTGTCTACCCGGCGGCGCTGGTCGGTGACAACCCGCCAAAGCCTGTTTGTGGTGGGCTTAGCCGGTATTGGTTTGATCTGGGCCAATGAACTGCAAAGTATCGCGGTATCCATGCTGGCCGTCGCTGTTGCAGTGATCTTGGCGATCAAAGAACTGCTGATGTGTTTATCCGGTGGCCTGATGCGCCAATTTTCCAATACTTATAGTCTGGGCGATCATATTGAAGTGGGTAATGTGCGTGGCCGGGTGATTGATATTGATATGTTTTGCACTACGGTGATGGAAATCGGCCCTAGTCACAGCTCGCATCAAATCACCGGGCGCGCCATTAGTTTTCCTAATAGTGTTTTATTGTCGACCCCTGTGATTCGGGAAAATTATATGGGCGATTATGTAATGCATATTGTCAATGTGCCGGTACCGTATTCGGTACCACCCGCTAAGGCAGAGCGGGTGTTGATGGAGGCGGCAAGCGAGTATTGTCAGCCTCATTTAGATATCGCCCGTCGCCACATGGCCAATATTACTAAACGTTATCTGGTGGATATTCCCTCGGTTGATCCGCGTGTTTCCCTGCAGCCGGTTGATGATAAACGCTATCAATTGATCTTGCGTATCGCTATCCCTGGACGTGAGCGCCAAACCATTGAACAAGCGATTCTGCGCCGTTTTTTCATGGAGTGTTTTCCCGAAGACCCGGCTGAGCAGCTAAGCTGACTGGCAAATAGCCGCCCTGTGCGGCTATTTTTTATGGGTCTTAGCGTTCTGCGAGAGCTGCTCCGCTTGTGCTTGATAGTGAGCCAACAGGGCATTGATCAGCGCCTGGGCGTGGGCGGATAGCGTAGCCCTATCTCGCATCAGAACATAGCGCTCCCGTATGCTCCAGCTATCCGTCAGTTCAATCAGCGCTAGCCCCATGCTATCGCGGTTGCGTCGTGCGGCGCTCTCCGGTACCACCCCCACTCCTACCCCCGCGCCTATCATGCGGCACATGGCATCAAAGCTGTCGAGCTGGATACGCAGTTTCAGCGGTTTGCCGAGTTTGGCGGTGATTTGCCCTAGAAAATTTTGCAGGGTGCTGTCTTGCTGCATGCCGATTGCGTCTTCTTCCAAGGTGTCGGCAAAAGTGATGGTTTTGTGCTGGGCGAAGCGGTGATTATTAGCGGTGACCAATACCAGCCGGTCGGTGCTGAAATGTAGCCTTTGTAAGCCTAGGGTATCGACCTGACCCGCGACAATGCCTAGGTCTGCACGTCTGTCGAGTACGCCACGTGCAATATCTGCATTTGGCTTCTCCTGAAGATCAATATTTACATGAGAATTATTGGCCAGAAAAGAGGGCAGAATTTCCGGCAGAAAGTCGCTTACCGCGGTGGTATTGGCAAAGACGCGTAGATGAGCGCGCACGCCATCGCTGTATTCCTGCAGATCACCATGTAATTGCGCTACCTGATGTAAAACGCCACGAGCATGGTGCAAAAAAGTCAGGCCAGGTGGCGAGAGGCGCATGCCTCTGGATTCGCGATAGAGCAATGGCAGCCCTGTTTGCGCTTCCAGTGCCTTGATGCGTGCGCTGGCTGCGGCCAACGAGAGATGTTGACGGGTAGCGGCACGGGTCAGGTTACCTTCTTCGGCAACGAGCACGAATAGACGTAGATCAGTAAGGTCGAAGTGCATGCTGGTATGGTAACCGTGTATTGTGGTGGTACAGTCACTGTGGAACCTGACTGTGACAAATCAATCATTTCATGATAAATAAATTATGCAATTATTTTTGCTGGTTTGGCAGGATTTTTTTTGTTAAACACGAAACGTATTATCGAGCTTAGACGAGGTTTTAACTCCGTGGCGGCTCTTACTGAGAATGGGGGGCTTATCTAACCCCCCCACACTGATTATCGGCTGATGAGAGGCTGTGCCTTATGGTGTCATCGCCGCATTAGCAATAGCTAGAGCATGTACTTCTGCACAGTTAAAAGTATCAAAACCAGGCTGATCCCCCTCTTTAAACACCAAGGCTAGGTCTGTGCCTGCCAACATGATCGATTCACATCCAAATTTTGTGCTTAAATCCTGGCCGGCTTGCATGAACACTTCTCGATGTTCTGCTGTCGCGATTCCTGCGCTCGCCATCGACACATAGGCTTCATGAACCTCAAGCAAGTTGTCAACTGGGGCAATCACTTCGACATCATCAAGAACACCATAGAACTGTGTTTCCATCACCATACGCGTACCTAGAAGTCCGACTCTCTTGAGACCGCGCCGCTTTATTTCAAGCTTTATTACGTCAAGCAAGTCAATGACAGGAATTGGCGAGACCTCCTTGAATGCGTCAATACAGAAATGGCCGGCAATGGATGTGATAGCAATCTGTTCAATGCCGGCACGTTGTAGTCTGTTGCTTAGTTGATGATAGATAGCCACCTGAGCGTCGATATTTCCCTCGGATTGGTTTTGCAGCAAGGTTTTTGTATCTGCATGGGCCATCGTCAGATTCAGATCCTGGCCTGCTCGCGCCAATGTAGAAATAAGATACCGATAGTAGTAGTCAGTTGCTGCGGGACCGATGCCGACAATCAATCCGATGTGCATATGTGCCAACCTAAATGTCAAATGATAAAAAGGCAAGAACGCTGAATTGTTCCGTGGTGCCCGGCTAATAGTACATGATGAACCAAGCTAGGTACATATTGGATATTCGGCGTTCTTGGCGGCGTTGCCGGTTATTTTTTGCCGGTCGGCTTGTCATGGCCGTGCTGTTTTTTTATTTATTGGAGGCGGGTGTCAATTACCGAAGTTTTACTGCCAAATTGAAACACAGGAAGCCACCAGCCTTGTCGTCAGCCAATACTTAGCGCCGCTAACAAAACCCCTGATCCCGCGTTATCGGTATGTCTTGGTTCAAGGGCTCTTCGAGCTTTTGTTAGCGGCTCTTAGATGAGCGAGTGCTAAAGCTTTGATCTGGTTTTTTAGCTTTTGCTAATAGACTTCGAAATAAGCGAAGTCTCTATCTTGAAAATCTTGATTGTCTAGGTTTGCTACTGCGGCGAATATCGTCTGCATGAATGCGACTCCTACCTCCCCCTCTATCACTTTGGATGCTGACCAGCTAAGACATCTGCAAAGCTGGACTGGCAATAGTGAAACCTTGCACGATGACATCACCGCAGCACCGTTGCGTGCGCTCAGTGCCAGTCTGGATCGTGATGATGCGCAGCCCTTGGCTGGCACCGAACTGCCGCCTTTGTGGCACTGGCTCTATTTTCTGCCCCACCACTTGCAGAGCGAACTAGGCCCGGATGGGCATGCCAGGCGCGGCGGCTTTTTACCGCCGGTACCGTTACCGCGTCGGATGTGGGCGGGTGGGCGTGTGCAGTGGCAGCCGGATAATCCCCTACGGGTGGGCCAAGCGGTGCAGCGGGTGTCGCGTATTCTGTCGGTGACCCACAAAGCGGGCCGCAGTGGTGATCTGCTTTTTGTGCAGGTGGAGCATAGCCTGCACAATGCTGCTGGCCTGAGTCTGACCGAGGAGCACGATATTGTGTACCGTGCCGCGGCGCTTCCCGGTGAGGTGGCACCTGCGCCGATGGCTGCCGAGCAGGATGCCTTGTGGCAGCGTGAGTTGATTCCCGATCCGGTGCTGCTGTTTCGTTACTCGGCACTGACTTTTAATGGCCACCGTATTCACTATGACCACGCCTATGTTACCGAGCAGGAAAACTATCCGGGCCTGATTGTGCATGGGCCGCTGGTGGCGACACTGCTGGTTGACCTAGTGCGCCGGCAGTGCCCAGATGCACGTTTCAAGCGTTTTGAATTCAAGGCATTGCGCCCGATGTTTGACCAGCAACGGCTACGTTTGCAAGGGCAGCCATCCGCAGACGGCCGCAGTGTGCGGCTATGGGCGCAGGATCACGATGCTTGGCTGAGTATGCAGGCTACGGCCGAATTGTGCTGAGTGGTTTCGACATCTTTAAGAGGCGAGTCTTCCATGATTAAACAAGCCCCCGATCAGTACCAGGAGTTCCGTGATGCCGTGCGCGCCTTGTGTGCGGAGTTTCCCGATGAGTATCACCGTAAGATTGATGAGCAGCGCGCCTACCCGGAAGCATTTGTTGAGGCGTTGACCAAGGCGGGATGGTTGGCCGCGTTGATTCCGGAAGAATATGGCGGTTCCGGTCTGGGTCTGGCCGAGGCCTCGGTCATTATGGAGGAGATTAACCGTAGCGGCGGCAACTCCGGTGCCTGTCATGGCCAGATGTACAATATGAGTACCTTGCTGCGACACGGCTCTGCCGCTCAGAAGGCGCTGTATCTACCTAAGATTGCTAGTGGTGAATGGCGTTTGCAGTCCATGGGCGTGACCGAACCTAGCACTGGTACCGACACCACCAAGATTAAGACCACCGCAGTGAACAAGGGGGATCGTTATGTGGTGAATGGCCAGAAAGTGTGGATTTCACGGGTACAGCATTCCGAGTGGATGATTCTGCTGGCACGTACCACGCCCTTAGCTGAGGTCAGCAGGAAGTCCGAGGGCATGTCCATTTTTATGGTGGATTTGCGTCAGGCAGAAAAATCCGGGCTCACTGTGCGGCCGATCTCGAATATGGTCAATCACGAAACCAATGAGTTGTTTTTCGAGAATCTGGAAATTCCGGCAGAAAATCTGATTGGCGAAGAGGGTAAGGGCTTCAAATACATTCTGGATGGCCTGAATGCCGAGCGTACGCTGATTGCTGCTGAGTGTATCGGTGACGGTTATTGGTTTCTTGATCGGGTGATCAAGTATGTTAATGAGCGGGTGGTGTTTGGCCGGCCAATCGGCCAGAACCAGGGCGTGCAGTTTCCGATTGCCGATGCCTATATCGAGGTAGAAGCGGCCAATCTGATGCGTTTTAAAGCCTGTGCCCTGTTTGATGCACAGCAAGCCTGCGGGGCCGAGGCGAATATGGCCAAGTATCTGGCTGCCAAAGCCAGTTGGGAGGCAGCCAATGCCTGTATCCAGTTCCATGGTGGCTTCGGTTTTGCCCATGAGTACGATGTCGAGCGCAAATTCCGCGAAACGCGTTTGTATCAGGTGGCACCGATCTCCACCAATCTGATCTATTCCTATGTGGCCGAGCATGTGCTGGGCCTGCCACGCTCGTTTTGATTTGTCTGGAGA
Organism: Neisseriaceae bacterium TC5R-5; assembly: GCA_020830965.2. Lineage (GTDB taxonomy): Bacteria > Pseudomonadota > Gammaproteobacteria > Burkholderiales > Chromobacteriaceae > Chromobacterium. The sequence goes on along the minus strand of JACCFC020000018.1, from coordinate 42,066 downwards.
GAGCCTGTCATGAGCACTAGACCGTTGGACGGCATCACCGTTATTTCACTGGAGCACGCAATTGCTGCGCCCTTATGTACCCGCCAACTGGCTGATCTGGGTGCGCGTGTGATTAAGGTGGAACGCCCTAGCGTAGGAGATTTTGCCCGTGCTTATGATGAGCGTGTTCGTGGCGAAGCTTCGCATTTCGTGTGGGTGAATCGTTCCAAGGAAAGCCTGACCTTGGATCTTAAACAGCCGGTAGCACAGGCGATTCTGCAGCAGTTACTGGGCGAGGCCGATGTGCTGGTGCAGAACCTGGCCCCGGGTGCGGCAGCACGGCTGGGCTTGAGTTTCGCCGCACTCAGCGCCGTGTATCCACGGTTGATCGTGTGTGATATCTCCGGCTATGGTGAGGATGGTCCTTACCGTGACAAAAAAGCTTATGACCTGCTGATTCAGAGCGAAGCGGGTTTTCTCAGTGTGACGGGCACCCCGGAGGAGCCATGCAAGGCGGGCAACTCGGTGGCTGATATTGCTGCTGGCATGTATGCCTATAGCAGCATTCTGGCGGCGCTGTTACAGCGTGGCAAAACCGGCCGTGGTGGGCATATTGATGTGTCTATGCTCGAAGCGCTGGCGGAATGGATGGGCTACCCGATGTACTACGCCTTTGCCGGCGAGCCGCCACCCCCGCGCAGTGGTGCGGCACATGCCACCATTTATCCATATGGCCCGTTTATCGCTGGTGATGGCGGTACGGTGATGCTGGGCTTACAGAACGAGCGGGAGTGGAAGCTGTTCTGTGAGGTGGTGCTGCAGCATGATGAACTGTCCAAGGACCCGCGTTTTAGCACCAACGCCCACCGCAATGAAAACCGCGAGGCGCTTCAGGCCATTATTCTGGACGTGTTCGCTCAACTCAGCAGTACCCAGGTATTGCAGCGTCTGGATCAGGCACAGATTGCCAATGCGCGCGTCAATGATATGGCTGGTTTATGGGCTCATCCACAATTACAGGCACGTGGACGCTGGCAAAACGTTGATTCGCCGGTTGGTTTGATCCCGGCCTTGCTGCCGCCGGGGCGACACTCCAGCTTCGACTATCGGATGGAGGCAATACCGCGGTTAGGAGAGCACACCGATGCCATTTTGCAAGCGCTGGGACAGAGTGAGGAAGCGATTGCCCAGTTGCGCACTGCCGGCGTGGTGTAAGCATCGCTAACAAAATACAAACCAGCATTGGCAGCCAGGAGGTGTAAGGCATTAGCAGGGCTTGGTGCTCGCATGCGACCCGTTCACAGAAACTGGGCGCCATATTGATACAGACACAGGAGAATACCCATGTTCGACACCCTTACTCGGCGATGGCTAGTGATCGGCGCTATCGCGCTGGCCAGCCCACTGAGCTGGGCACAAACCGCGCCCATTATTATCAAATTCAGCCACGTCGTTGCCCCCAATACCCCCAAAGGAGCGGCGGCGGATTTCTTCGCCCAACGTGCTGCCGTGTTGAGCAAGGGCAGGGTGAAGGTGCAGGTCTACCCTAATAGTCAACTCTATAAGGACAAGGAAGAACTGGAAGCGCTGCAACTGGGTGCAGTGCAGATGCTGGCGCCATCACTGAGCAAGTTTGGGCCGATGGGCATCAAAGAGTTTGATGTGTTTGATCTGCCTTATATCTTTCCGGACAAGCGCGCTTTACACACCATTACCGCGGGCCCGGTCGGCCGTAAATTACTCAGCAAATTAGAGCCGAAAGGTTTGGTGGGGCTGGCTTACTGGGATAACGGCTTCAAGATCATGACCGCCAATACCCCAATCAGACAGCCAACAGATATGAAGGGGCTGAAAGTACGTATTCAGTCATCCAAGGCATTAGAAGCGCAGATGCGTGCGTTGGGAGCCATACCGCAGGTTATGGCTTTTTCTGAGGTGTACCAGGCCTTGCAGACCGGTGTGGTCGATGGGACGGAAAACACACCTTCCAATATCTATACGCAAAAAACCCATGAAGTGCAGCGTTATGGCGCACTGACCAATCATGGTTACATCGGTTACGCCGTCATCGTTAACAAAAAGTTCTGGGATGGTCTGCCGCCGGATATCCGCAGCGTACTGGCGCAGGCGATGAAGGAAGCGACACAGCGCAATGATGTGATTGCGCAAAAAGATAACGATGCAGCCATTGTAGCGATGAAAGCCAGCGGCAAGATTCAGCTGCATATGCTGACGGATCAGGAACGACAAGCCTGGATCAAGCAACTTAAGCCCGTGCATAAAATGATTGCCTCACGCGTAGGGGCGGGGCTCATTCAAGAAATCTACGCTGCGCTTGAGAGACGTCATTAAATTTTAAGAATAAGCGTTCAATATAAAGGGAGATATAGCGATGCAAGCCAGTGCCGAATTGGCCGCTTTTGCTGCCAACTTACGTTTTGAGCAGTTGCCTGGCGCGGTCGTCAGCAAGATTGAAGAGCTGTTTGTTGACTGGTTTGCCTCAGCCGTCGCTGGGCATGGCAGTCGCCCAGTTAACAGTATTGCCCGGTTTGCTCAGCTAATGGGGCCGGCACAAGGGCCAGCTGAAGTGATTGTTAACCGTGGCAGCAGCAGCCCCTATCTGGCCGCGATGATGAATGCTGCTGCTTCGCATATTGCTGAGCAGGATGATGTGCACAATGGTTCGGTATTTCACCCCGCGACCGTGGTCTTTCCTGCTGCGCTGGCCGTGGCCCAGAGCCTGGGAGCCAGTGGCCAGCAATTACTTACTGCGGCGGTAGCAGGCTACGAAGTTGGTATTCGTGTAGGCGAATTCCTTGGGCGTTCGCACTATAAAGTGTTTCACACTACCGGTACGGTCGGCACGCTGGCGGCGGCGGTCGCGGCAGGACAACTGCTGGGACTGAATGCGCAGCAAATGCAGCATGCACTGGGCTCGGCCGGAACACAGTCAGCGGGTTTGTGGGAGTTTCTGCGCACGGCGGCTGATTCCAAGCAATTACATACCGCTCATGCTGCAGGGGCTGGCGTGATGTCGGCTTATCTGGCCAAGGACGGGTTTACCGGTGCTGCCGATATCCTTGAGGGGATGCAGGGTATGGCGGCTGGTATGTCGCAGGATACCGATCCGGCCAGGCTGGTGGATAGACTAGGCTCACGCTGGGCAACGCTGGAAACCTCCTTCAAATACCATGCCTCCTGTCGTCATACCCATCCGGCAGCCGATGCCTTGTTACAAGTGATGCAGCAGTATCAATTGCAGCCATCGCAACTGAGCCGTGTGGTGTGTCATGTGCATCAGGGGGCGATAGATGTGCTCGGGCCGGTGAGTAATCCGCAAACCGTACACCAGAGCAAGTTCTCAATGGGAACCGTGCTGGCATTGGTTGCGCAATATGGGCATGCCGGACTGGTTGAGTTTGAACAACACTATTGCGACCCGGCCACCCGGCAGCTCTGTGCACAGGTGGAGATGGTCTTGGATACGGAAGTAGACCTTGCTTATCCGCAGCGTTGGATAGGCAAGGTCACTGTGTACACTGTTGATGGCCGCATCTGCTCCGGTCGTGTGGATGAACCCAAGGGCGACCCCGGCAATAGCTTGAGCCGCACCGAAATCACCGATAAAGCGTTACGACTGGCCGCATTTAGTGGCGGCGCACAGCCGGCAGAAATGCGTCAGGTGCTAGCGAAACTATGGCATATCGCGCAATGGCCGCGTGTGGATAAATTACTGGAGCAATAAATGAGTAGCAAGACAAGCAATCAAATCGCACAGGCCCGCAGCTTCCTGTTTGTCCCTGCCGACCGACCGGAACGCTATACCAAAGCGTTGCAGAGCGGTGCCGACGCCGTGATTATTGATCTGGAGGACGCCGTTGCGCCGCATGCGCGTGCTGCCGCTCGCGATGTGGTGCGTCTGGCCTGGTCGGTGGTGCCAGCAAGCGAGCGTTACCGTGTGCTGCTGCGTATCAATGCGCCAGGCAGTCAGTGGCATGATGCCGATGTGGCACTGGTTAGTGCTTTAGCTGCTAATGGCCTGGCGAGTATTGTGGTTCCGAAAGTTGAAAGCGCTCAGTCGCTGGCAACTATTGCGGCAGCCTGTCCGGGGCTCGCCTTGCTACCGATGATAGAAAGTGCTCAAGGCGTAGCGGCTGTCGATGCCATCACCCGTGCACCGCAGGTGCTGCGTATTGCTTTGGGGCATATTGATCTGCAAGTCGATCTCGGCATTCAGTGCGGGCCTGATCAAGTGGAACTGGCTCCGTTACGCTGGGCTTTGGTACTAGCTTCGCGTTGTGCCGGGCTGGCCGCACCTGTAGACGGCGTCACCCCGGCCATTCATGATCAGCAAGCGCTGCTGCAGGATAGTGAGCGCAGCCTACGCTGTGGTTTTGGCGGCAAGCTATGTATTCATCCGCAACAACTGGCAACCGTACATGCTGCTTTTACCCCAAGTGTGGAAGAGTGTCAGTGGGCACAGCGGGTACTGGATGCCGCCCAGCTAGCTATTGGTGGCGCCTGTTCGGTGGATGGGCGCATGGTGGATGCACCGGTGATTGCGCTGGCACAACGCACTTTGTCACGGCATCAATTGAGCCAAGAGAGAAACTGACTGCTAACCTAGCGAGATAGCACCATCAGCCAACTGATCAATAAGGGCTATGGGTTTCCCGATCAACTTCTATCAAGAGCTTAAAAAATGAACGAGATATATCGTGGAATGGATCGTGCGGCATTAGACGCCGCCTACAATAACACTCAAGCCGTTGCCAACTTTGACGCCGTTTATGCTGACTTCCAGGCGCGTAGTGCCCACACCTATGCCACTGTTGCTTGTCAGCGTGATATTGCCTATGGCCCGCAAGCGAGTGAGCGTTTTGACTGGTTTCCCAACGATAAGCAAGACGCACCGGTCTTTATCTTTATTCATGGGGGCTACTGGACACATACTGCCAAAGAAGCCTATGCCTTTATCGCAAAAGGGCCGCTAGAGTGTGGTTTCAGTGTGGTGTTGGCAGAATATACGCTGGCACCACAAGCCACGATGACCGAAATTGTGGCACAGATTGGTCGTCTGCTTGACCATCTGGCTGCCGATCCGGATGGCCTAGGCACTGCTAAGGCGCCGATTTATCTGAGTGGTCACTCGGCGGGCGGACATCTGGCCGCCATGCATCGCTCACATCCGCAGGTAAAATTTGTACTGCCTATTAGCGGACTATTTGATCTGGAGCCCATCAGCCTGTGTTGGTTGAATGAGAAGCTGAGTTTAACGCCACAGGAAATCGATGCGTATAGCCCGCTGCGATGCATTGGCAAGGGGGCGCCGATGATCGTGTCCAGTGGGGCGGCAGAATTGCCCGAACTGGTCAGACAATCACGCGAGTATGTACAAGCCTGTGCCGCTGCCGGTGAAAAAGTGACTTTGCTAGCGGTGCCGGGCTGCACTCACTTCACCATGCTGGAAGATTTGGCCATGTCTAGCGGTCAGCAAATGACTGCGCTGGTACAAGCTTGATCATCACGCTTTTTCAGTGCTTACTATGGCGCCGCTAAGCGCTGATTTTGCGAACACAATAGCCTCATGGACAAGGACGTCCATTTGGCTATTTGCAGCACGCCAGCTAAGCGCCGCTGACAAAACCCTTGATCCAACGTTGCGCCTCCTTGCCGTACCACTGGTACTGTCTGCGTCGGCGCGCCTTGGCTCAGACGCTCTGCGAGGTTTTGTTAGCGGCTCTTAATGAGCTGGCAGGCAATTCGCGTTAAAATGCCGCTTTGCCATTTGCGTATATTGAACTGTACGCTTCCTATTGGTTCCACATGACTGAACAGTACCAGAGCTTTGATGGCGAGATGGCTGCCATACGCACACCGCCACACTCTATAGAAGCAGAACAGTCCGTGCTTGGTGGCTTGTTGCTGGATAACAGCGCGTTTGACAAGATTGCCGACGTGCTGACCGAAGTAGATTTTTACCGTCACGATCACCGCCTTATCTATAAACACATCGCCAGATTGATCGAACTGTCCCGTCCTGCCGACGTGGTGACGGTGGCGGAAACACTGGCCAAGAATGATGAGTTGGGCGGGGTAGGTGGCTTGTCCTATCTGGCTACGCTGGCACAAAACACGCCATCGGCGGCCAATATCCGTCGTTATGCCGAGATTGTGCGTGAACGCTCCATCATGCGCCAACTGGCGGTGGTGGGTACCGAAATTGCCGAGTCAGCTTATGCACCTATGGGACGCGATGCTGCGCAACTGCTGGATGAGGCCGAGGGCAAGGTGTTTCAGATCGCCGAATCCACCGCTAAATCCAAGCAGGGCTTTTTGGAAATGCCGGCTTTGCTGAAAGAAGTGGTGGAGCGTATTGATATGCTCTACAGCCGTGATAATCCTGACGAAGTTACCGGTATTCCCACCGGCTTTATTGATTTGGATGCGAAAACTTCTGGTTTGCAGCCCGGTGATTTGATTATTGTGGCGGGTCGGCCTTCCATGGGTAAGACGGCGTTCTCGATGAATATCGCGGAACACGTGGCGGTGGAGTACGGTGCGCCGGTGGCCGTGTTTTCAATGGAGATGGGCGGCACACAATTGGTAATGCGTATGCTGGGTTCGGTGGGGCGGCTTGATCAGCATGTGTTGCGTACCGGTAAGTTGGGCGATGATGACTGGCAAAAGCTGACTTATGCGATTGGTAAACTATCCGACGCCCCCATGTATATTGATGAAACCCCGGCATTAACCGCACTGGAGTTGCGCGCGCGCGCGCGGCGTCTGGCGCGTCAGCATGGCGGTCGCCTCGGCCTGATTGTGATCGACTATTTACAGCTGATGTCAGGTTCTGGCCGTAGCGGTGACAACCGTACCTCCGAGCTGGGGGAAATTTCGCGGGGCCTGAAAGGTTTGGCCAAGGAATTGCAAGTGCCGGTGATTGCGTTATCGCAGTTGTCGCGCGCGGTGGAGCAGCGCCCGAACAAGCGGCCATTGATGTCTGATTTGCGTGAGTCCGGTGCTATTGAGCAGGATGCCGATCTGATTATCTTCATGTATCGCGAGGAGTACTACAGCCCGGAAAACCAGGAGGTCAAAGGCCTGGCCGAAGCGATTATCGGTAAACACCGTAATGGCCCGACCGGGGCAGTACGCTTGGCCTTTATCGGCAAGCATGCCAAGTTTGAAAATGCCGCCACAGTTGGGGTAAGTGGCTGGGCGGACAACGAATAGAAAGAATCAACGATGAGTTTTTATAAACAACATGTATTTGTCTGTTGTAACCAGCGTGCCGCCGGTGAGGGGTGTTGCAATGACTTTCACGCCAGCGAGTTGTTGGCTTATATGAAAGATCGCATCAAGGCTTTGGGCCTGGCTGGTGAAGGTAGCATCAGGGTGAATAAGGCCGGTTGCCTGGGGCGTTGTGACGATGGTCCGGTGATTGTGGTCTACCCACAGGAAACCTGGTACACCTTTGTCGATAAAGAGGATATTGACGAGATCGTGGATGAGCATCTGCTCAATGGACGTATTGTAGAAAGGTTAAAAATTTGATGTTACGAGCGCAAAACAAACAAGCTATTGCCGGCCCAGTTGGTTTGTTGGAGACGATTATTGTTCCCGCGCAAGGTGAGCCAAGCGGGGTGGCGGTGATTTGTCATCCTAACCCGCTGCAAGGCGGTAGCAATACCAATAAGGTTGTCCAAACCGCCGCCAAAGCTTTAGCTCAGCTTGGTTATGTCTGTTACTGCCCGAATCTGCGTGGTGTGGGTGACAGCGAGGGTCAGCATGATTATGGCCGAGGCGAGGTTGAGGATGTGTTAGCTGTGGTTGCTCATGCCCAGCATGAACAAGGTGGCTTGCCGCTGGCTTTGGCTGGCTTTTCTTTTGGTGGTTTTGTTGCGGCACAGGTGCGACAGCGGATTGATGCCGATAAATTACTATTATTGGGCGTGGCGGTGGGAAAGTACGAGATTGCTACGCCTGCGGTACCGGCCAATACACTGGTGATTCACGGTGAAGAGGATGAAGTGATCCCTCTGGCGTCGGTGATGAACTGGGCTAGACCGCAAGGCTTGCCGGTGCTGGTGTTCCCCGGAGCCGGGCACTTTTTCCATGGCAAGTTAGTGACATTGGGACAGATGATTCAGCGTTGCTGGTAAAAGCGTTCAGCCGTTATCGAGTGCTTGAGTAATTTTGCGATATTCGCCGCTTTTCTTGATTTGCTGTAACCCGAAATCGAATTTTTTCATCAGTGAATCCGCTTGTGGCAAGGTACGACTGATAATGAAATGCAGTGTAACCGTCGATAGTACGGTACTGGACATGCGTGGGGTCGTGCTGGTTAATTTTGCGCTCTGGATGAGCGCATTGCCTACTCGGGTATTGCTGATAAAGTAGTCAGCACGTCCTGCTAAGATCATTTTTAAGCAACCATTTAATGAATTGGGACTTTCCCGCTTAATTTGGCCGTTTTTAATCATGCTCTCGATTTTGGCTGGCGGTGCCCAGCCGTCTGGCATGCAGATTCGTGTGTGTTCTAATTTTTCTATATCGTTAAAATCATAGTGTTTATCCACTCTGAAAAATGCCCGCTGTTCTTGTTCCAGTAATGGGGAAGAGTATAAAAAATCCTTTTCTCGTTCTGCTGTCCTGACATAAGGATAGGTGCCCGCATAAAGCCCGTCTTTGGTACTTTGATAGCCTCTGCCCCAAGGTTGCCAGGTGATATGAATGTGTATATTGCTTTTTATAAAAGCCTGTGTAACCACTTCGCTTAGTACCCCTCCTTGCGCCAATTGTTCACCGGAAAAGGGCGCGTAGTCACCACTGGTCAGAGCAATAAAAGTAGGCACTGTTGCCGCTGCGTTCGTTATCAGCAGTAGGTAGCATAAAGCTATCCAGTAATAGAGGCTTGACCAAGTGTGCACCGGTGGCTGAGTCATGCTGAGTTGGTCCAAGTAGATATTTTTCATCATAGATGAAGGCGATTTTGCTGTTTGTTTTAGTTTTTTGCATTGACATGCACTGTTGGTTTCTAATGATATTTTGCTAGGTATTTATTAGGGTTAAATGCAAAATGGCAGTTGTGTTTTGCTGCTCAAGGAATGAACAGTATGAGAAAGTTGCCTTCATTAAATGCATTGCGAGTATTTGAGGAAGTGGCCTGTCATCGTAGTTTTAATCGTGCTGCCGTTGCGCTGAATGTCACGCAGGGTGCAGTCAGTCGGCAAATTCGGCAATTAGAGCAAGATTTGGGCGTGGCTTTATTTGTGCGTACTCCGCAAGGCTTGGCGATAACGGAAGCCGGCGGAGCACTAGCCTTGCCGCTACGGGCAGCATTTGATGCGGTGGAGCAGGCATTGCAGGCGGTGCAGGGTAAAAATCTGCGCCAGCATTTGCAGATTCTGGCCCCCCCAACGTGGGCAAATCGCTGTCTGTCACCGCGCTTGCGTTCGTTTTGTCAGTCTTATCCGCAATTGTCGCTTAGCGTGACCACGCAACTAGAGACAAATGCATTAAGCAGTATCGATTGCGAGATTCGTTTCGGCTTACAGGCGTCGGCTACTGGCGAAAGCCGTTTGCTGGTGTATGAGCGCCATGTGGCCGTCGCTAGCCCGACTTTATTGATTCATGACATGGCTGAAGCACTGATGGCTTTCCCTCTCTTGCACATCCTGCATGAGGGGCAGCGGCTGCCGGTGTGGAAGAACTGGCTGCAGCAGGCGATACATTGGACAGTAGATAATGCGCAAGGCTTGGAGTTCAGCACTTTAGAGCAGGTTATTCAGGCCTGCTGTGCTGGAGTGGGTTTGGCTGTGGTTGATCGGCAGATGGTGGCGCAGGAACTGGCTGATGGTCGCCTGCGCCAGATCAGCCCGGCGGAGGTTGAGGGGCCGTATGCCTATTGGCTGGATATCCCTGCCAATAGGCAGGGATGGCTTAAGGTGGAAAAGTTTGCCAGCTGGCTATGTGACTAAGCTGGTTGCCTCAGGTGGCAGGATTGTTCTTCGGGTGGAGTCTCTCATCATGATCGACGCTACTGGCTTCTGTTAGTGCCAGTGCTTTGGTCTCGGGTGCCCAGCTATAACTGATCCATGCGCCCAGTAATAAAATTGCGGCCAAAATCGCCATGGTGCTGTTCATGCCTAGGCTGGCTACGCTGACCGGTAATAAAAAAGTGCTGATGGCCGATCCCAGGCGGCTGACAGCGGTGGCTAAACCGACACCACTGGCACGCAGCTCGGTGGGAAAAGTTTCTGCCGGAAAAACACCAACTAAATTACTGACGGCGGAGAGTACCAGCGTGAATACGGCAAAGGCGGCGATGAGCAGCCAGGGGAATTGACCGGGCAGGATGACCAGTAAGCAAAGACAGGCAGCGAGAATCAGGAAAGAATTGATTAAAAAACCGCGTCGGCTGAATTTGATGGTGCACCAGATACCGAGCAAAGCGCCGATAATCAACAAGGCATTCAGCAGCATTTCGGTAGCGGTACCCTCGCGTAAATGCATTTTTTGTAAAATCGCCGGCAAAAAAGTATAGATAGCAAAATAAGGCATCACGATACAGACAAAGAATAGGCAATTAAACGCGGTGCGTTGCCGGTATTCCCGGCTGAACAGTGCGGCATAGCCTGGCTTCGGCCCTTTGGGTGCTAGCTCATCCAGCACTACATTAGGGCCAAAATGGCGGGCCAGAATAGCGTTGGCTTCTTGCTGGCGGCCTTGCTGTTGCAGCCAGCGTGGGGATTCCGGCGTGCCCAGACGCGCCACCAGAATAATAGCCGCCGGTATCGCGGCGGAGGCCAGCATCCAGCGCCAGGCATCTGCTCCTAGTTGCAGCATGGCAATACCCACAAAAGTGGCGGCCACATAACCCAGTGTCCAGACCACACTAAAAGACCCCAGCAGTACGCCACGTTGTTTGCGTGGGGCAAACTCGGCCAGTAGCGTGTGGCCTACACTGTAGTCACCACCTAGGCCAATCCCGATGACGACACGTAATAAAAAAAGCTGCCAAGCCGACTCAGCAAAAAACTGCCCGGCGGTGGCGGCAGTAATCAGAATAAAACTCACCAGAAAAATCTTTTGGCGGCCAAGATAATCAGATACCCAGCCAAAAAACAAACTGCCTAAAAACAGACCAATTAAAGCCGAGCTGCCCAGCATGCCTTGCCAGAAAGCATCTAGCTGCCAATGCGGCGTTAGTAAGGTCAGGGTGATGCCTATTAAGCCCAGAATATAGCCATCGGTAAAATGCGCACCGAAGGTGAGGCCGGCAATTTTAAGATGAAAACGGTTGAGGGGAACATCATCCAGTTGGATACGAGTAGTTGTCATCACTGCTCCTTTGGTTTGTAGATAGCCTCGCTGTAATAGCGAGGCCATGCCGCTGAGACTCTTTGGTTCAGTCAGGCGAATAAGGGCAACTAAGATTACGATGGACTGACTAGAAAGTTGCCTGCATAGGTCTTGCTTGGCGGGGTAGGCGCTTACCGGCGTTGTAGTCGTGAATTAAGTCACAAGGAGTGTAGTTGCGTTCCAGCTCATAACATTCCGCTGCGGAGAGCTTGGTTTCCACTGCGGCCAGCGCACTATCGAACTGTTGAGTGCTGTCAGCGCCGACCAGCATGCAGTCTACACCACTCTGCGCCAGTACCCATGCTTGTGCAATCTGCGCATTGCTTACACCGCGTGCCTGGGCAACGCGTTGGACAGATTGCGCAATAGCCAGACAGGTATCGTCACCGTACATCTGCTGGGTGAAGAAATCGGTTTGATTGCGAGTAGAGTTGGCATCACCGCTGAGCAAGCCACGTGCCAATGGACTGAAAACCGATACACCGAGGCCCTGGTCCTGACAGAAGGGAATCATATCGCGCTGCTCTTCACGATAGGCACAGTTAAGCTGCAGCTGCATATTGATAGGCTTGCTCCAACCATGGCGCTCGCAGGCCAGCAGGATCTTGGCTAATTGACCGGTCTGCATCGTGGAAACACCGATATAACGAGCTTTACCACTGCGTACTACCGCATCCATCGCTGCCATGGTTTCTTCCACCGGAGTATGGATGTCAAAGAAATGCAGCATATAGATATCGATATAATCCATACCAAGACGCTGTAAAGAAGCATCAATACTGGCCATGATATGCTTGCGCGAGTGACCACTTTGATTCACACCCGGGCGTGTGCCATAGCCCACCTTGGTGGTGACTACGATATCGTCGCGTCGTGCCAGGCGCTTTAAAATACGTCCCAGTACCTCTTCGCCAGCGCCGGCCGAGTAAAAATCGGCCAAGTCGATAAAGTTAACCCCGTGTTCCAAAGCATGGCGCACAATCGGTTCACTTTTTGCTTCATCAAAAATCCATGGCTTCCACTGCGGGTCACCCATATTCATGGTACCCAGGCAGAGACGGGAAACCTCAAGGCCGCTATGGCCAAGGCGGACAGTTTGCATAGTGGCTTCCTTAGGCTTTGGGCGTGTAGAAAGGATTGTGGATTTGCTGGCGGATATCGGCCAGTTGTGAGCGAGCGGGTAAGCCGTTTAGCGCGGCTTGCAGTGCCGTGCGGCAAGCCTGGTAGTTATTATGGTAGACAGCGTCCAGATCATCACAAGCAGGGTTAACCCAGTTTGCGCTGACAATCGCCCAGTTATCCTCGGCCTCTGCTGGCAAAGTACCATCCAGCAAAGCTTCCGTAATTGCTTGTGCGATACCGGCTTGTGAAGCACCCCAAGTGGCATTGCCGTGAAAATCACTGTTGATAGCAGCCTTATTCACATAAAGCGTCATCGGCTTGACGGGAATATTCGGCTGAGCAATGACCATGAATGGGCAATGTCCCTGGCTGGGCGAAGCCAGTCCATTGGCAAATGCCTGGCCAGCCGGGCCAGACCGTGGGCCCATCACAATATTGATATGCGCCGCATTGACGCCAGGGCCGGCGAAACCTTCGCCAATATAGAGATCAAGTAGTTTCATTGTAACCTCGTGGTGAGTAGCGGGTGGACGAGCTGTTGCCCTATTCCGAGGTGTTATTTCTACCCTTTGTTGTGTAAGAGGTGGTAGTCATAAAAACTCATCAGCATATGAGTTAAACTCATATCGGGAGTGATCATCGTGGTGTTGTCGCATAAGTCCTAAGATATTGGCTGAGCTGTTCGTCGTCGCGCAGCACCGATGCAGTTGCTGTTCAATAGCACAGGGCTTGGGAAAGCGTCATCTGGCGATAGATGTTGAAACGTAGGACATTTGCGCGATAGAAATGACAGACCACCGCCATGGCGATGCGGCTCAAGCCGAAGAGTGGTTATCGTAGTTGGCTTCAGACGAGCAACTGGCCAGCGTGGGAGGGGATGGTGTCTACAACACTCGGAGAGGGTAGGCATGCTCAAAACTATGTGTTTAGTGCCGCTGATAACACCGCTGATCCAGCATTGCGCCTACTTGTACTGTCTGCGTCGGCGCGGCTTGGCTCAGCTATTCTTCGAGGTTTTGCTAACGGTTCTTAGCTTGGTGACTAGGTTTTTAAAGCCTTCAGGCAATTCATACCAATCAGTGGTGGTCCGCTATTGAAAACTCTCCCACCATATGATCAATAAAGTTACGTACTTTTGCTGACATATAGCTGCGATTAGCATAAATAGCCCATATACCCATCAAAGGTCCGGCGTAGTCGGGTAGAACACGTACTAAATTTCCATCGATTAAATCTTGTTTGATTTGAAAAATGGGGAGTCTGGTAATGCCCATTCCCATTTTGGCGGCAGAACATAGCATCTCGCTACTATTGGCGCGAAAATTCCACTGTACGCCTATTTCAAACTTTTCTTCCTTGCCATGTAACGACCAATTGTCACCATCTGAGCTATGGCTATAGCTTAGGCAGCGATGTTGATGCAATTCACGAGGATGAGCGGGTTGACCATGCTTGGCCAGATAGCTTGGCGATGCACATAAACATAAATAAGTTGTTGCGAGCTTGCGGGCAATCAGATGAGGTGGTGGCTCATGAGTGATGCGTAGTCCCAAATCAAACCCCTCTTCAACTAGGTCTACCGTGCGATCAGTTAATGAAGCATCTACCAGAATGGCCGGAAATTTCTGTTGAAAGCGAGCTAAGTACATCGCAAAGCTAGTGCTGCTCAAGCTCATCGGCAGTGCCAAACGGAGTTTGCCTGACGCCTGTAAGGCTTGTGAGCTTATGGCTGCTTCAGTCGCGTCAAATTTCCCGACAATTTCCACGCAATGCTCGTAGTAGGTAGCACCTGTCGAGCTAAGGCTGACTTGTCGGGTGTTGCGATTTAACAGCCGTACGCCAAGGCGTCGTTCCAAGTAAGCAATTTGACGGCTGACGCTGACCGCGGTGAGATTTAACACTTCGGCGGCTTCACTGAAGCTGAGCTTTTCAGCAACAGCCATAAAAGTCCGCATGCTGTTTATGGTGTCCATTTTTTCAAATAATGAAATAGTCTATTAACAGTCGCTCTATTTTATATGAGCGACCTCAAGCTTATGCTTATCCCTGTCACGAGTGCAGGTGATTAAGCACCTCAATGCAACTATTTTATTTTTCGATACCGGAGTCAAAAAATGACAGTAAAGCAAAATATAGTTTCTGCTACAGCAATATCCCTAATTGCTTTTTCGTTTGTCGCATCGGCTAGTAGTGTGATGGCAAAAAATTTGCCGGATGATTTTAAGTCGACTAGCCCGGAAATGGCAGAATCCAATATCAACAGAACGCTAAAACAGTTCAAAGACGAACGGCGTACAGTAGAAAAAAATCTCAATAATTTTGATGACTTGGATTTCAATGTTTATAGCCATCAAAAGTGGGATGAAATGGATAGAAGTCATGCCAAACATATAATTGTACACTACCCGGATGGTACAACAACACATGGTTTGCAAGAGCATTTGGAGCGCTCTAAAAAAATCTTCTCTTTTGCACCGGATACAGAAAATCCTATCCATCATGTTCGTATCGGTCAGGGTAGATACACCGCAGTGACTGGCGTGTGGCGCGGGACTTTTACCAAACCGATGGTGCTGGCGAACGGTAAAGTCATTCAGCCTACTGGTAAACGTTTTGAAATTGAAATGGCGACGATTGGTCGTTGGAATGATGAAGGTACGATGGATGAGGAATGGCTATTTTATGATGACTATACCTTCATGAAACAGATCGGATTACTCGACTGACTTTTTTAGAAAAAATATTGGTTTTCTCTTCTTGTGTTTTTGTGATTCTATGTTTTTGAAAAACATGAACAAAATTTTTATGAAAGGTTGTGTGTAATGAAATTTATGTTTGCTTTTTTTGCCTTGTTGCTGTCTTTTTTTACTCATGCCAAGAGTTACGATGCCAATCACACATCGTCAATTAAGGCCGAAACAATTATTGCAGCTATTGATAGTATGAATCCTAAAGAATTTGCCAAAATCATTACAGAAAACTCTCGCTTCAAGTTTGGCAACTTTCCTGAGGTAAAAGGTAAGGCTGGAGTTTACAAAGCTCAAGAGGATTTTTTTACCAGCGTCAAAAATGTGAAGCATACCGTGCATAAAGTATGGCGCGATCAAGATTCTATCGTCGCTCAGATGGATGTGACCTATACCCGTCACGATGGTAGTAAAATCACTTTACCAGTAACTGATGTTTTTGAAATTCGTAATGGTAAAGTAGATGGAACGTATATCTATATGGATATTGCACCACTATATCAGGCTGCTAAAGCAAGCAGTAAGTAATAGTAGCAGGCACAAGTAATTTTAGTGTAGCCAAGGCTGGTTGGAGTGGATTTTTTAAGTTTACTCATAACTAGCCTTATTTTTTTAAAAAAATATATGATGATATAGGAAAGTAAATTGATTAATAAGCCGCTACCATTTCAAATTGGTATTTCGTCTATAGGGGCTCACCTTAATGATCCGCTGACTAAACAGAAAATAAGTGAGCAGGAACGAATAAAACAAATTATTGAAATGGCAAAATATACTGAAACAGAAGGCTTGGATATTTTTGCCTTAGGAGAAAGTCATCAAGAAGGTTTTGTCAGTTCAGCGCATACCGTCATTCTTGGTGCTATCGCTCAGGCAACATCAAATATTACCTTGATGAGTTCAGTAACGGTTCTGAGTGTTTTGGATCCAGTCAGGGTGTTTGAGGACTTCGCTACATTAGATTTGATATCCAATGGTCGGGTGGAAATCATCGCAGGAAAAGGCTCCAGATTGGGTGGCTTTAGTTTGTTGGGGCATGCAGTTGAGGATTACCAATCTTTATTCGATGAAAAGCTTGATTTGCTTATTCAGCTTAGCAAGGCATCTATAGCAGAAGTCCCAATAAATTGGCAGGGAAAACATAGGGCTCCTTTAGTAGGTGCTCGTATTTTTCCACAGCCACTTAATAAAAAATTGAAAATTTATCATGCGGTTGGCGGGCATAGTCGTAGTGCTATAGCCGCAGCGGCTAAGGGCTTACCAATAGTGTTAACCACTCTTGCTGGAGAGTCCGACAGCTTTAAGGCGGCAATTGATGCTTACCGGCAGGTGGGTATTGCGACGGGTTATGCTCAAGAAGATTTGTCGATCACGACAAGTAGCTGGTTTCACACCGCGAAGACAGATGAGCAAGCAGTGGAGGAGTTCTATCCTTATTTTAATGGAATGATGCGGGAGCTACGTTCGGATTCTGTGCCGATTGATTTTTTATATAGATCGCTTGCTAGAGAAAATGCGATGATGATTGGCTCGCCAGATACCATTATTGCTAAGCTCAAGCATCAATATCAGCTTTATAAACAGCAACGCTTTCTTGCGCATGTCGATACCGGTGCTTTGCCGGAATATTTAATTAGAAATAACATACATGTGCTAGCCAATATTATTTCTCCTGCAATCAAACAGTTTGTTGAAAAAACAAATGATGAAATTTTCTGTGAAGATTGATTTTTATGAAAAATATTGCTAATGAATTTTTTCAGCGAATTAAGCTGGATGCTGTGATGAGTTGGAATTTAGCAGTTATTAATAAAATTATTGCTCATAGCCAGCAGTCACTACCTTTTGATAATTTAAGTGTTTTATATTCTCCCGAGGTGCCGTTAACTGCAGCATCAATTCGGGAGAAAATCATCATAAATGGAAAAGGTGGTTTGTGCTACGAGCTAAATCCTTTATTACATAGTGTGATGCAACAAAGTGGTATTAATATTACTCTGATGACAGCCACCGTGTATGACAATGTTCAGAATAATTGGTTTGCTTTTCAAGATACGCATGTTTTTAATATTTTAAATCATGATGGTAAACAATATTTGCTTGATATTGGGTTTGGTTTAAAAAGTCCCAGAGTGATGGTGGCGCTAAATGGTGATATTGTCAAATTTAAGGATACTGAATATCAAATAACACATGATTCATTATTTTACTATTTTAATTTCAAAAAATCTAATGATCTAGCATGGAGTATTGGTTATCGGTTTACCATGGATTATAAAAGTATCTCTATGGCTTCACTAGAGAAAATCAGAAAAATCATTACTTTTGAATCGGTTTCCCCATTTAACAAAACCCCACTAATTGCCATTTTTACGGCAGACGGAAGCAGGTTGTTGACCAATTCTAGTTATACCGTGATAAAAGCAAGCAGCAAGAGAAAACGGCAGATAAATCAAGAGATGTTTAAACGTTTGGCGAAGCTTATCGTTCCATCTGATCGCATGGTTGTATAACGTGCTTGGCGGCTGGGTTGATAGCTCTTGTCGCTTGGCTGCACATAGTGAGGTTTTATGGGGTTTGATGAGGGGCCAGCGGGTGACAGAGCAAGGGGCTTGAGGGTATGCTGCATGGCCTGATCAGAGTGTTGTGTAAAAGCTTGTTTAAGCTTTTCTGAGTGTTTTCTAAGAGCCGTTAACAAAACCCCTGATCCAGTGTTGCGCTTCCTTGTCGTACTACTGGTACTGTCTGCGTCGGCGCGCCTCGGCTCAGGTACTCTTTGAGGTCTTGTTAGCGGTTCTAAAAAAGCGTGGCGGTAAGTCATGATTTAAAAAATTGTACTTTTTTGTGGAAGCCGATGCGTGAATGAATGGATAGAGTTATTTAGTCTTGCCTTGCCGTTTATGTTGCAGGGGGCTGCTTATACGCTGATGTTTGCAGCCTTGGCTATGCTGTTGGGCTTACCCTTGGGTTTCATCGTGGCCGTTGTGCGGGTGGCACGCGTTCCAGTGTTGACGCAATTAGCCACTTTTTACGTGAGTGTAATGCGAGGAACTCCCTTACTGGTCCAAGTATTTGTTATTTACTATGGTTTGCCCAGTGTGGGTATCGAGCTGGGGCCAGTGGTGTCTGGAGTGTTGGCGCTGACTTTGAATGTGGCAGCTTATTTATCAGAAAGCTTGCGTGGCGGGATTGCCGGGGTATCCCGTGGGCAGTGGGAGGCGGCGTTTTCCTTGGGCTTGAGCTGGTTGCAAAGCATGCGCTATATCATTGCTCCGCAGGCTTTACGTTTAGCGGTGCCCGCCTTGTCTAATTCCTTGATCAGTTTAATTAAGGATACCTCCTTGGTCTCTGTGATTACGGTTGCTGAGTTGATGTTAGTGACCAAGGAGGTAATTGCACAGACTTTTCAACCTTTGCCGCTTTACCTGGCGGCTGCGGCCATTTATTGGGTGCTTAGTGCCAGTTTTGAGCGTTTGCAGAAGTGGCTGGAAGCCCGTTTGGAGTTGGCGCATCGGCGCTGATTGGCATTGATTTAAGAGGAGGAGTAATGAAGTTTGCAACCAAGGCGATTCACGCCGGCTATGACAGTGCAGAACATAATAAAGCCGTCATGCCTCCGATTTATCAAACCTCGGCTTTTGCCTTTGATCATATTGATGATCCTTTGGCATTTGCCTATGCGCGTACTGGTACGCCAACGCGGGCAGTTTTGGAAAGCTGTCTGGCCAGTCTGGAAAACGCGCGCTATGGTTTGGCTTTTGCCAGTGGCATGGCTGCGGTGGATGCGGTATTGCGCGCTGGCTTGAAGCCGGGTGATGAGGTGATTGCGGTAGCGGATTTATATGGTGGCGCCTACCGCCTGCTCACCAAAGTCATGCAGCCGATGGGCATTAAGGTGCATTTTGTGGATTTGACCGAGCTTGCTCATTTGCAGGCCAGCATCACTCCACATAGTCGTATGTTGTGGTTGGAGTCACCCACCAATCCTTTATTGGGTATGGTGGATATTGCTGCGTTGGCAGCAGAGGCGCATCGCCATCAGATGCAGGTGGTTGTGGATAGTACTTTTGCGACGCCTTATTTGCAAAATCCGCTTGATCTGGGGGCCGATATTGTCGTGCATTCGGCAACCAAATATCTGGCTGGGCATTCTGATGTGCTGTTGGGTCTGGTGGCGGTGAATGATGAGGCGCTATATCGCGAGATTAAGTTTATCCAGAACTCAGCGGGTGCAGTGCCGGGGCCACAGGATTGTTTTCTGACTTTGCGTGGTATCAAAACTCTGCATTTGCGGATGGAGCGGCATTGCGATAATGCGGAAAAAGTGGCCGCTTTTCTGCTGTCTCATCGCAAGATAGAACGAGTGTTTTTCCCTGGTTTGCCTGAACACCCTGGCCATGAATTAGCCAAGCGTCAGATGCGCCGTTTTGGCGGTATTGTCAGCCTGTGGCTCAAAGAGAATAGCCGGGCAGCTGCCAGCCGCTTTGCTGAACGCTTGCAGTTGTTTGCGCTGGCCGAGTCGCTAGGTGGTGTGGAGTCGCTAGTAAATCACAGCTACACCATGTCGCATGGCGGCATGCCACCAGAGCAGAAAGCCCAGTTGGGTATTCGCGATGGTGGTTTGCGCTTGTCGGTGGGGATAGAAGATATCAGCGACATTCTTGCCGATTTGGAACAGGCATTAGCGGATTAGGGCTAGCAGCGGAGGCTTGATGAGTTCTGACTTATGGCATCGCTGGCAATTAACGACACCGATAGTGCAGGCGCCTATGGCTGGTGGGGCAACGACTGCACAATTGGTAGCGACCGTGTCGCAAGCCGGGGCTTTGGGCTTTTTGGCGGGGGCGATGCTCAGCCCTGAGCGTTTGTTGGCCGAGGTGGCGAGTATTCGTCAGCTGACGGATAGGCCGTTTGGTATTAATTTATTTGTGCTGGAAGCACCACAACCACAAGCAGAGCAATTGGCTTTTGCTTTAAAGCTGTTGGCACCATTGCATGCTGAGTTAGGCTTGCCGCCGCCGCAAGTACCTACCCGGTTTTGCGAGTCTTTTGCTGATCAGTTTGAGGCGCTGTTAGTGGCTAGGCCCAAAGTGGCCAGCTTTACCTTCGGTATGCTTAGCCAGCAACAGGTGCTGCGCTTACAGCAAGCTGATATCGCGGTTATTGGTACGGCGACGGATCTGGCGGAAGCTGCAGCCTGGGCCGCCTTGAGTGTGGATGCGCTGTGCGCGCAAGGTAAAGAGGCCGGCGGGCATCGCGGTGCATTTTTAGGACGTCCACCCGGTGGTCTTTATTCAACACGAGAGTTAGTGGCCAAGATGGTGCAGCATCAGCCGCTACCGGTGATTGCGGCTGGTGGCTTGATGAGTGGGCAGGACATTGCGTTGATGCTGCGTCAGGGCGCTCAAGCCTGTCAGTTGGGAACCGCTTTTTTACGTTGCCCGGAATCAGGGATTTCTGCGTGTTGGAAGGCTGAGTTGGCTGCCGCTAGAGCCGGTAGTACACAACTGACACGGGCTTTTTCTGGACGGCATGCGCGTGGTCTGAGTAATCGCTATATGGCGTTAATGGCGTCGGTAGAAGATCGCTTACCAGCCTACCCTGTAATGAATGCGCTCACAGCGCCATTGCGCGCAGCGGCAAATCAGTTGGCCAATCGCGATTTTCTGTCTTTATGGGCAGGAGAGGGGGTTGCGGCCAGTCGGCAATTGGCCGCCGCCGAACTGGTTGCTGTCTTGCATCAGGAGTATTTGGCCAGTGTTAGCGAGTGCGGAGCTTGATATTGATGCTAATTGTATTGATGGGCTGGCTCTATGTGGTACTGATGTTTGCAGTAGCGCAAAACACTCTGCTGGCGACATTGTCCATTTTGTTCTTTCTGGGATTTTTGCCAACTTGCTATCTGGCGCGCCGTGCCCGACGTCAACTCCAGCGCCGTCGGGATCGACGGGACGAAACTTGAGCAAATGCCGGTATTGGTGCTAGAATCCCGCGTCCCTTGCCTTGGAGGTAGGGGAATACTACGCACATTCGTGCAAAAGGGTGCCCTCAAAGCCAATAAAAGCGAGGGTTGTCTGCACGAATGGAGGCTTAACCCTTTGAGGAGTTTTTAAATGTCTATTCATGTCACTATGCGTCAAATGCTGGAGGCCGGTGTTCACTTTGGCCACCAAACCCGTTTCTGGAATCCGAAGATGGCTAAGTACATCTTTGGTAGTCGCAACAAAATCCATATTATCAATCTGGAACAAACCCTACCTCTTTTTGTTGAGGCTCAGGATTATGTTCGTCGTTTGGCTGCTAATAAAGGTTCCATCATGTTTGTGGGCACCAAGCGTCAGGCTCGTGACATTATTCGTGAAGAAGCCGCTCGTAGTGGCATGCCATTTGTTGACCATCGCTGGCTTGGCGGTATGTTGACCAACTACAAGACAGTTAAGCAGTCCATCAAGCGTCTTGAAGAAAAGCGTGCCATTCTGGAAACTGCCGGTGAAACCGGTTACAACAAGAAAGAGCTGCTGGACTTGCAGCGCGAAGTGGATAAGTTGGAGCGTTCGCTGGGTGGTATCAAGGATATGAAGGGCTTGCCCGATGCTATCTTTGTTATCGATACCGGTTATCAGAAGGGTACGATTGTTGAAGCCAAGAAGCTCGGTATCCCGGTTATTGGTGTCGTGGATACCAATAACTCACCAGACGGCATCGACTATGTGATTCCTGGTAACGATGACTCCAGTCGTGCCATTCGCCTGTATGCTCGTGGTATTGCTGACGCGGTGCTGGAAGGTCGCGCACAATCTTTACACGAGATTGTTGCTGCTGCTGAATCGGCTCAAGCCGAGTAAGCGCAAAGGGGCGTAAGCCCCTTTTTTTAGACCTGCTCAAATATCCCTCATCTAAATCATTCAGGAGTAAAGACATGGCGGAAATTACCGCGAAAATGGTTTCTGAGCTGCGTGCCGCGACTGGCATGGGCATGATGGAGTGCAAAAAAGCGCTTGTAGAGGCTGATGGTGATGCTACAAAAGCTGAAGAAATTCTGCGTATCAAATCCGGCAACAAAGCGTCCAAAATGGCTGGCCGCCTAGCTGCCGAAGGTATTATCGGTTCGTTCATCGAGGGTGGTATTGGTGCCTTGGTTGAAGTGAATTGTGAAACTGACTTTGTCGCCAAAGATCCTACTTTCCTGGCTTTGGCCGCAGCCGCAGCTAAAGCTGCTGTTATTGCCAATCCTGCTGATGTTGAGGCGCTTGCTGCTGTAGAGATTGATGGTCAATCTGTAGAAGAAATCCGGAAGGCCGCGATTGCTAAGCTGGGTGAAAACATGACGATTCGTCGTTTTGTGCGTTATCAGACCAGTGGTGCGATTGCGACGTATCTGCACGGCGCGAAGATCGGTGTCATCGTTGATTATGCTGGTGATGAGCAAGTGGGTAAGGATGTGGCGATGCATATTGCGGCTTCTAAGCCTATTTGCGTATCCAAAGATCAGGTGCCGGCAGAGACGCTTGAGCAAGAACGTAAGATCTATACGGCACAAGCAGCTGAGTCTGGTAAGCCGGCTGATATCGTTGCCAAGATGGTAGAAGGTCGTGTTAGCAAGTACCTAGCAGAAGTTACTCTGTTGGGCCAGCCTTTTGTCAAGAATCCAGATCAGACAGTCGAAAAGCTATTGGCAGAGAAAAAAGCGTCAGTAAAAGCTTTCGCGATGTTTGTTGTTGGTGAAGGTATTGAGAAAAAAGTTGTGGACTATGCCGCAGAGGTTGCCGCTGCGGCCAAGTTGTAAAGTAGCAGCTTAAGCACTAAGGTCTTCACGGCACCCTGCATGGATTGCAGGGTGCCGTTTTGCAAATTAAACACTATGGACAGTCAAACTGAGGTTACCATGAGCCACGCTCCCGTTTATAAACGCATCCTGCTGAAACTTTCTGGTGAAGCTCTGATGGGTGATGATAGTTACGGCATTAACAGACCTACTATTGATCAGATTGTGGCCCAAATTAAAGAAGTGGCCGATTTAGGTGTAGAGATAGGGGTGGTGATTGGTGGGGGTAATATTTTTCGTGGCGTCGCCCCGGCTGCCGCTGGAATGGACAGGGCGACGGCTGACTACATGGGGATGATGGCTACGGTCATGAATGCCCTAGCTCTCAAGGATGCGATGACCCGAGTAGGCTTGGTAGCGCGGGTGCAGTCGGCATTAACAATGCAGCAGATTGCTGAGCCTTATGTGCGTGGCAAGGCAATGCAGTATCTGGAGGAGGGTAAGATCGTCATTTTTGCGGCAGGTACCGGCAACCCCTTTTTCACTACCGATACGGCAGCGGCTTTGCGAGGGATGGAAATGAACGTCGATATCATGTTGAAAGCAACCAAAGTTGATGGCGTTTATACGGATGATCCTAAAAAGAATTTAGATGCTATCCGTTATCAAACGCTGACATTTGATGAGGCTATTTCGCGCAATCTCAAAGTGATGGATGCGACGGCTTTTGCGTTGTGCCGTGATCAGAATCTGAATATTAAGGTATTCAGTATCTTTAAGGATGGTGCGCTTAAGCGGGTGGTGCTTGGCGAAGACGAAGGCACACTGGTACACTGCTGACCTTAAAAATTACTGGTGGCGAAAATAGTGGTAGCTATTTTCGCCTTACCTTTACTGAAAATTGAATGGGGGTAAACATGATAAATGATGTGAAGAAATCGGCTGAGCAGAAAATGCAGAAATCCTTGGAAGCGTTCAAGAATGATTTAACCAAGGTTCGCACTGGCCGTGCTCATACTGGCATTCTTGATCATGTGATGGTGGATTACTATGGTAGTGCTGTACCGATTAATCAGGTAGCAAATGTGACTTTGCTGGATGCCCGTACTATTAGTGTACAGGCTTGGGAAAAGCCCATGCTGGCCAAAATTGAAAAGGCTATTCGTGATTCTGATCTCGGTTTAAATCCAGCGTCCATGGGCGACATTATTCGCGTACCAATGCCTATGCTAACGGAAGAGCGTCGCCGCGATCTGATCAAGCTGGTGCGCGGTGAAGCTGAAAATGCGCGAGTGGCGATACGTAACATCCGCCGTGATGCCAACAACGACTTTAAGACTTTGCTTAAAGATAAGACCATTACTGAAGATGATGAGCGTCGTGGTCAGGATGATATTCAGAAATTAACAGATAAATATATTGCTGAAGTGGATAAGGCTCTTGCTGCCAAAGAAACCGATCTGATGGCCGTATAAGGGGAGTCATTTTGTTTGCAAGCTCTACCAGAAATATCCCAGAGGTAGGTAAGGTGCCCAAGCACATTGCCATCATTATGGATGGCAATGGCCGTTGGGCAAAAAAGCGCTTTTTGCCGAGAGTGGCTGGACATAAACGTGGTTTGGAGTCAGTGCGAGAAGTGGTGGGTGCATGCAAGGAGTTAGGTGTCGAGTATTTGACTCTATTTGCCTTTTCCACTGAGAACTGGCGCCGACCTCAGGATGAGGTTTCTTTTTTGATGGATTTGTTCATTCGTGCTTTAGAGCATGAGGTGGATAAATTGCATAACAATAATATTCGTTTGCGTGTACTGGGAATGCGTGAGCGCTTTAGTGCCGAGCTATTAGAGCGCATTGAGCGTGCTGAGAGTAAAACAGCAAATAATAATGGTTTGACACTGAGTATTGCCGCTGACTATGGTGGTCGTTGGGATATCCTCAATGCGGTAAATCACCTGATTGCCCAGGGTGTTACCCAGATTGATGAGTCGGCTCTGGCTGAGCATTTAAGTATGTCATGGGCTCCTGAGCCTGATCTGTTTATTCGTACTGCTGGTGAGCAGCGTATTAGTAACTTTCTATTATGGCAGTTGGCTTATTCCGAATTGTATTTTACTGACTGTTTATGGCCAGATTTTGACCGGACAGCATTGGAGCAGGCCATTGATTCCTACTGGCAACGTGAGCGACGTTTTGGTCGTACCAGCGAGCAATTGCCAGATCACTTACGCCGGGATATTCCATAACTCATGTTTAAAACTCGCCTCTTGACTGCCTTGGTCTTGCTGCCGTTGATGCTGTCGGCTTTGTTTATGTTGCCAAGTTATGCTTGGGCTGTTTTTTCGGGAGCGCTGGTACTGCTTGCTTTATGGGAGTTTTCCCGTATGTCCGGCATAGTTGGTGGGCAGCAGCGGGCTTATCTGGGTTTAACCGCCTTGCTAGCAGTGTTGATCTGGCACAGCGATATGCACTTGGGGGGCATTGAACATTGGTTAGTGTTGTTCTTCTGGCTGTTATTAGTGCCATGCTGGCTGGCGAAGCGCTGGCCTATTCCCAAAGGGCCGGCGGCTTGGTTGCTTGGCTGGTTATTGATGTTTCCAGCCTGGTTTGCTTTGATGGAGTGGCGGTCGTACGGTACCGGCAATGATGCCTTCACTTTATTGTCAGTAATGGGTTTGGTATGGGTAGCCGATATTGCCGCCTATATTTTTGGTAAAAACTTTGGTAAGCGTAAGCTCGCTCCTGCTATCAGCCCGGGTAAAAGCTGGGAGGGGGTTTATGGTGCAATACTTTGTGTCGCTGTTTATGTCGTTATCGTCGATCATCTAGGCTGGTTGGATATTCACTTGCCAATGTGGCGTGTTCTGTTACTGGCGCTGCCGTTGACCGCGGTAAGCGTGTTAGGGGATTTGCTGGAGTCCTGGTTTAAACGCTCCGCCAATATCAAGGATAGTAGCCGTCTTCTACCTGGGCATGGTGGTGTTTTCGATCGTATTGATAGCCTTATTGCTGTGCTGGCGGTGAGTAATGCGCTACGAGCGCTGGGTGGCATGTGAGTAGGAGTCTCTTATGACAAAACCACAAGGGGTTGTCGTGCTCGGGGCTACCGGCAGTATTGGGATCAACACCCTGGATGTACTGTCCCGCTACCCTGAGCGTTATCAAGTGATCGCATTGACGGGTCATCAGCAATGGCAGCGTTTGTTACAGCAGGCTATACAGTTTCGTCCGGCTTATGTGGTGGTCGGTGATGCTGTAGCTGCAGCGCAATTGCGCGAACATCTGGCTTTGGCTGCGCTTAATTGCGAGGTTTTATACGGCTCGCAAGCTTTAGAATGGGTGGTCAGTCTGCCTGAAGTGGACGTGGTGATGGCGGCCATTGTCGGGGCGGCTGGTTTACCGTCGGCTTTGGCTGCCGCACGAGCGGGTAAACGCATATTGCTGGCTAATAAAGAATCTTTAGTTGTCGCTGGCCATTTGTTTATGCAAACTGTGCATGCTCACGGGGCAGTCTTGTTGCCGGTAGATAGTGAGCATAATGCTATTTTTCAATCATTGCCGGCCAATTACGCGGGTAATCCCGATTTGGCTGGTATTCGTAAAATTATCCTGACTGCTTCTGGCGGCCCATTTCGCACCTTATCCGTGGATGCTTTGCAAACCGTTACCGCAGAGGATGCCTGCCGTCATCCTAATTGGGTGATGGGTCGTAAAATTTCCGTTGATTCCGCTAGTTTGATGAATAAAGGCTTGGAAGTGATTGAAGCGCATTGGTTGTTTGCGGCCAAGCCGGAACAAATTGAGGTGGTTGTTCATCCACAAAGTGTGATTCATTCCATGGTGCAATATCGTGATGGCTCGGTGCTGGCACAGTTAGGTTCTCCTGATATGCGCACACCGATTGCTTGTGCGCTGGCATGGCCGGAGCGTATTGAAGCGGGGGTAGAGTCTTTGGATTTTTATCAGTTATCTGCTTTGACCTTCGAGGCCCCTGATCGACAGCGCTTTCCTTGTCTAGATCTGGCATTTGAAGTATTGCATAGCGGTGGAGATGCTCCTGCTGTCTTAAATGCCGCCAACGAAGTGGCAGTAGCGGCCTTCCTGCAAGGTGATCTGCGTTTCGTTGATATTCCTGTTGTGATCACAGAAACCCTTTCTAGGCTAGACTTGAGCGCCAGCAGCTCCTTGGATGGCTTATTGGCTAAGGATGCTGAGGCTCGTGCGCTAGCTAGACAAAGATTGGCAATATGCTGACAGTTCTGGCGTTTTTAGTGGCCATGGGGGTGCTCGTTACCTTTCACGAACTAGGCCATTTTGCTGTGGCTAGGTTGTGCGGTGTGAAAGTGCTGCGTTTCTCCATTGGTTTTGGTAAGCCTCTGCTGCGTTATCTGCATAAAGGTACCGAATGGGTGATTTGCCCCATCCCTTTAGGTGGCTATGTGCGTATGCTGGATGAGCGAGAGGGGGAGGTTCCAGCGGAGCTGCGTCAATTTGCGTTCAACACCCAGCCGGTACTTAAGCGTATGGCGATTGTTGCGGCGGGTCCTTTAGCAAACTTATTGCTGGCAGCGCTGTTTTATTGGGTGTTGCTGGCACAGGGTGTGGCACAGTTACAACCGCTAGTAGGTACTGTGATAGCGCAAACGCCGGCAGCCGCAGCCGGGTTTGTGACTGGTGATCGTATTTTATCGGTAGCAGGGCAGGAGGTCAGTAATTGGCAGGAAGCTAGGCTGGCTTTTGCTGAAGCGGGTAGTACTTCGGCCGTGATTCCGGTGCAAGTACAGACCATGACGGGCATGAGTAAAGAACTTAGCATTAATGCCTCTCGGTTTGATGACAAAATGAAAACCGCCTTACAACAAGGTAATCCTGGTCTGATGCCGGGGCGTTATTTGCCGGTGTTGGGTGTGTTAGAGGATGGAGGAGTGGCACAGCGTGCTGGCTTGAGGGTCGGAGATCATTTGTTGTCGGTTAACGATATACCTCTAGACAATTGGGACAGTTGGGTGCAGCAAGTTCGTTCTCATCCGGGTAAGTCGTTAAAGATTGAGGTGTTGCGTGATAAAACCCGTTTGATTTTCACCCTGCGTCCTGCAGCACACAAGCAGGGAGATGAACTGATTGGCCGTATCGGAGCCGGGCCGAAGATTGATGCCGCTTGGTTAAAGAGTATTAGTTACACGCAATACTATACCTGGCCACAGGCAGCTATTGCTGCGGTTGATAAAACCGCAGCGACGGCGTGGATGAGTGTTAAATTCATTGGTCGCATGCTTGTGGGGCAAGCCTCTTTGAACAATTTGTCCGGGCCTTTGACCATTGCCGATGTCGCCGGGCAAAGCGCTCGTCAGGGCTTGGCGTCTTATCTTGAGTTCTTAGCATTAATCAGTATCAGCATTGGTGTGCTCAATTTGTTGCCCATACCCGTGTTGGATGGTGGGCACTTAATGTATTATGTCGCGGAACTGCTTAGGGGGCGACCCGTTAGTGAGCGCGTACAGATGCTCGGACAAAAAATTGGCTTTATCTTGCTGGCGTTTTTGATGGCGTTTGCCTTGCTGAATGATTTCAGCCGCCAATTTGGGGGTTAAAACGGATTTATGAAATTAAAATTACTGGTAGCAGCCATTTTCGGCTTGGGTTCGTTGTCAACGACTTGGGCGGCAGACCCTTTTGTGATTAAAGATATTCGTGTCGAGGGGCTGCAACGTACCGAGCCGGGTACTGTATTTAATTATTTGCCGGTGAAAGTAGGGGATACCTTTACCGATGAAAAAGCGAATGAGTCAATTAAGGCTTTGTTCGCTACTGGCTTTTTCAATGATGTACGTATTGAGTCGCAAGATAATGTCGTAATTGTTGCCGTGGCCGAGCGGGCAGTGATTACTCAGCTTGATATTACTGGTGCTAAAGAATTCAGCAAAGACCAGTTGAAAAAAGCACTTAAAGACAATGGCCTGGCGGAGTCACTGGTGTTTGACCAGTCTTTGCTTGACGGCGCCGTGCAAGAACTAAAGCGCCAGTATTACAGCCGTGGTAAGTATTCAGTAGAAATCACCTCTTCGGTAACCAAGCTGGAGCGTAATCGAGTTGCGGTTACGCTGGATATCAATGAGGGGGTTACTGCCCGTATTAAGGATATTCGTATTATTGGTACCAATGCCTATACCCAGTCTGAGTTGATGGATCAGCTTAGTTTAACAACTGGAGGATGGTTGACGTGGATTACCAAGGATGATCAATATTCCAAGCAAAAGTTGGCTGGTGATCTGGAAAAGTTGAAAGCGTTTTATCAGAATCAAGGATATTTAGAGTTCAATATAGACTCTACCCAAGTATCAATTAGTCCTGATAAGCAGGATATGTTTCTGACTATCAATATTCATGAAGGTAAAAAATTTACCGTTGCTGACATTAAGTTGGCTGGTGACCTCGTAGTGCCAGAGGATGAACTGCGTAAACTCATCCTGATCAAGCCCGGTGAGATATTTGAGAATGAGAAAGTGGTTGAATCCGTACGCGCTTTGAGTGATCGCTTGGGTCAAGCCGGTTATGCCTTTGCCAATATCAATGTGGTACCGGACATTAACCAAGAAAAGCAAACGGCGACGTTTACATTTTTTGTGGATCCAGGCCGTAAAACTTATGTGCGTAGGGTTAATATCGCCGGTAATACCAAAACTCGCGATGAAGTCATTCGGCGTGAGTTGCGACAGCTAGAGGGGGCTCCCTATGCCTCTGATAAGATCAAACGTAGTAAAGAGCGGATTGAGCTATTGGGCTATTTTGACGATGTTAATGTCGAAACGCCGGTCGTTCCCAATACGGCAGATCAGGTAGATATGAATATCAACCTGAAAGAACGCTCTACCGGCAGCCTTTCTGGCGGTATTGGCTATGTGCAGGGCGAGGGTTTGCAGCTATCGGCTAATATCTCTCAGAGTAATATTTTCGGTTCTGGTAAGTATGCGGCATTAGGTATTTCTACCGGCAAGGTCAATAGAAATATTTCTTTATCTTTTACTGATCCTTACTTTACTCCAGATGGCGTGAGTCTAGGTTATGACCTGTACAAGCGCGTTTATAACCCTGACGCCTCGAATACAGCGGCCTACAAAACCGATACTACCGGTGCGGCAGTTCGGCTGGGTGTACCTATTACTGAATATGACCGGATTAACTTCAGTTTGGGTGCAGAGAGAACCACTATCACCACCTACGACAACAGTCCACAGCGTTATATCGATTTTGTTAATGAATTTGGTGATACTAATAATACCTTGTTAGGTACGATTAGCTGGGCAAGAGATACCCGGGATAGTTCATTGTGGCCGACACGTGGTGCTTTACTGAGAGTTGGATTAGATGCCGGCTTACCTGGCGGCGATCTAGAATATTACCGGGTAACACATCAACAGAGCTGGTTCTTCCCTCTTAGCAAGACTTTTACCTTGATGTTGAATGGTGAACTTGGCTACGCCGATGGTTATGGCAGAACGCCTGTTTTGCCGTTTTTCCAGAATTTCTACATGGGTGGCTTAGGCTCGGTACGCGGTTACGATACCAATAGTATTGGCCCGCGTGACACGAATGGCGATTACTTAGGTGGTACGCGTAAAGTGGTGGCGAATGCCGAAGTGTTGTTCCCGTTTCCTGGCATGAAGGACAATAAGTCGGTAAGGGCCAGTTTCTTCTTTGATGCGGGTTCTTTATGGGATGGTAAGACCGATGGCAGTTCCATTGGTGATGGTGTTCGCTACTCTGTTGGTGCTGCTTTGACTTGGCTGTCGCCGATTGGCCCAATGAAATTCAGTATTGCGAATCCGTTAAAGAAATCTGATAACGATAAGCTGCAACGCTTCCAGTTCCAGTTGGGTACTGTATTTTAAAGCTTGATGGGGTTGAATATGAGAATGTGGAAATGGTGGCTTGCTGTACTGTTATTTGCTGCGCTACCAGTACATGCCGACGATTTTAAAATGGGTTTTATTAATACCGAGCGTATTTACCGTGAGGCAGCGCCTGCTATTGCGATTCAAAAACGCTTGGATAAAGAGTTCTCAGATCGTCGTAGCGAGCTCAAAAAAATAGAGAAGCGAGCCAAAGAGCTTGAGGGCTTAATGGCGAAGAGTGATCTTAATCCCGATGATAGAAAGCGATATGAGCGCGAATATGCGGCGCTGGATAGAGACTATCGCGCCAAGGGTAGGGAGTTGTCTGAAGATTTCAATCAGCGTCGTAATGAAGAGTTTGCCTCCGTGCAAGAACGGGCTTATCGTGCGTTGAGAGAGATTGCTGAGCGTGAGCAGTATGATCTGGTATTGCAGGACGCCGTTTATGTGAACCCCAAATTTGATCTGACACCTAAGGTTTTAAAAGCATTGGATAAGTAGGTGTCTACCTTACTATAGGAGTAAGCCGACCTGAGGTCGGCTTTGTTTTTCATGTCTTATTCACTTTCCTACATCATTACCCAGCTAGGCGGCGAGTTGCGTGGTGCGGATGTCTATGTGCAAGGTTTGGCTCCATTGGAGCAGGCGCAGCCTGGTGATATTGCTTTTTTGGCCCAGGCTAAATATCGCAAACAGTTAGAGCAGAGTCAGGCTAGTGCGCTGATTATTTCTCCTAAGCTGGCATTGGAATTGCGAACCAACTGCCCGCTTATTTTGGTTGATGATCCCTATTTGTACTTCGCCAAATTGGCCACTTTGTTTCATCCGCCGGTACAAGCTCAAGCGGGTATTCATCCGCGAGCCGTTATTGCGGATGGGGCCCGTATTGCGGCCAGTAGTGAAGTTCGGGAAGGCGTGAGTATTGGTTGCAACGTGGTCATCGGCGAGCACTGTCGCTTATTACCTGGCGTGGTGGTCGGCGATAATTGTCAGATCGGTAACTATGTGACGTTGCACCCCAATGTGACGATTTATCATAACTGTGTGATTGGTGACCGGGTCAGCATTCATGCTGGCAGCGTGATTGGTGCCGATGGTTTTGGCTTAGCCTGGGATAAAGACCATTGGTTTAAAATTCCGCAAACCGGGCGGGTGATTCTGGAAGATGATGTGGAGATTGGTGCCAATACTACCGTGGATCGTGGCGCACTGGCTGATACGGTGATCCGTTGTGGCGCTAAAATTGATAACCTAGTACAGATTGCACACAACGTAGAGATTGGCGCACATTCTGCTATTGCTGGCTGTGTTGGTATCGCTGGCAGTGCTAAGATCGGAGCCCACTGCACCATAGGTGGTGCTGCCATGTTTGTTGGTCATATTGAGATCGCTGATAAAACCCATATTGGTGGTGGAACTTTGGTGTCTAAATCAATCAAAACGCCTGGCAACTATGCCTCGTCTTATCCATTGCAAACTATGAAGGACTGGTTAGCCAATGCCGTTCATGTGCGACATTTGGATGATATGTCCAAGCAAATAAAACAGCTTGAGCGCCAGCTAAAAGAACTAAAAAATCGAGAGGATTACTCTGAATGACTGAACATGCTGTTTCCATTGATGTCCGTGAGATCATGCGTTACCTGCCGCATCGCTATCCCTTTTTGCTGGTGGACCGCATTACTGAGTTCGAGGCGAATAAGCGTATCAAAGGACTAAAAAATGTCACGATTAATGAGCCATTTTTTGTTGGGCATTTTGCCCAATATCCAGTTATGCCAGGGGTGCTGATTATCGAGGCGCTAGCTCAAGTTGCCGGTATTCTTGCGATTAGGAGTCAGGGTGAGCGCGCCGATAATGAGCTGTACTTTTTCGTCGGTATCGACAAAGCTCGGTTTAAACGTCAAGTGGTACCGGGGGATCAATTGGTGCTCGAGTTGGAGCAAATTACCTCCAAACGTGGTATTGGTAAATTTGCAGCACGTGCTTTGGTTGATGGGCAAGTGGCTTGTGAGGCCGAAATTATGTGCGCCAAGCGCGAGGTGTGAGTATGGCGATTCATCCGAGCGCAATTGTTGACCCCAAGGCGGAAATCGCTGGCGATGTCGAGATTGGTGCTTATTCGATTATTGGCCCAAATGTGCGTATTGATAGCGGTAGCTGGATTGGCCCACATGTCGTCATTGAGGGCCACACACATATTGGTAAGCACAATCGCGTATTTCAGTTTTGTTCACTGGGCGCGCAGCCACAAGATAAAAAATATGCAGGGGAGCCCACCAGGCTGGAAATTGGCGATAACAATACCATTCGGGAGTTTTGTACTTTTAATATTGGTACCGCACAAGATGATGGTATTACCCGTGTGGGTAACGACAATTGGATTATGGCCTATGTTCACATTGCACATGATTGCAAGGTCGGTAATAACACGGTATTCGCTAACAACGCCACATTGGCCGGACATGTCCAGATTGGCGACTGGGTTCTGCTCGGGGGGTTTACCAGTGTGCATCAGTTCAGCATTATTGGTGAGCATGCCATGACGGCCTTTGCCAGCGCTGTCGCACAGGATGTGCCGCCATTTATTACAGCTCACGGCAATCGGGCCGTGCCTGCTGGCGTCAATATTGAAGGCATGAAGCGACGAGGGTTCAGTAGTGAACAGATTCGTCGTGTACGTAATGCCTATAAAACGCTTTATCGACAAGGTTTGTCTTATGAAGAAGCAAAAGCCATTATTCTGGCTGAAGCCTCGGCAGGGCATAGCGAACTACTTCCCTTTGTGTATTTCTTTAGCCTATCTGCCCGTGGCATCATTCGTTAGTTCGCATGTCTGAAACTTTATTCAAGCGCAAAGGGGCTCTGAAGATAGCCATTGTGGTCGGAGAAGCCTCCGGTGACTTGCTGGCGGCTCATCTGATGGATGCTTTGCGAGTGCGTTATCCCAATATTGAATTTGCCGGTATTGGCGGACCGCGTATGGAAGCGCGTGGCTTATTCAGCGTGGTCGATCAGGAAAAGCTGGCGGTGCGTGGCTATGCTGAGGTGCTGAAGAGTTTGCCTGAATTATTGCGTATTCGCCGCCAATTGCGTGATTGTTTACTGCTTGATCGGCCCGATGTATTTATTGGCGTCGATGCACCTGATTTTAATCTTGGTTTAGAGGCCTCCCTCAAGCGCGATGGTATTCCTACCGTCCATTATGTTAGCCCGTCGGTCTGGGCTTGGCGCCCTGAACGCATAAAAAAAATAGCCCACTCGGTCAGTCATATGCTGTGTCTGTTTCCGATGGAGCCCCCGCTTTATCAACAAGTCAATATACCGGTTAGTTATGTAGGGCATCCATTGGCTAGCCAGATTCCTTTGCAGCCGAATCAACTGGCCATGCGTGAACAATTAAACCTGCCACGTCAGGCCCCTATTTTTACGTTGATGCCAGGGAGTCGTAAGAGCGAGCTGGAATATATGGCTCCGCTGTATCTGGCAACCGCCAGATTACTCTGGCAACAATATCCAGATGCACAGTTTCTAGTGCCGTTGGCCACCCGAGTTACGATGGATCTGTTTAATCAGCAACTCACCAAACATGGCGCCTGGGATTTACCGCTGCGCAGATTGTTTGGGCATGCGCAAATGGCCATGATCGCCAGTGACGTGGTGCTGGTAACGAGTGGCACTGCAACTTTAGAGGTGGCACTGTGCAAGCGGCCCATGGTGATTAGCTATAGATTGTCTGCTCTTAGTTATCAACTGCTCAAGCGCAAGATCAAGCTTCCTTATGTTGGTCTACCTAATATCTTATGCGGCCGTTTTGTGGTGCCGGAATTGCTACAGAAACAGGCAACGCCTGCCAAATTGGCTGCCGAAATGCAGCGCTTATATAGCGATACTGCGGCAAGACAGGAAATGGTGCAGGCTTTTACCGAATTACATCAAATCTTACGCCAGGATACGGCCAGTCTCGCTGCTGAGGCAGTGCTGAAAGTGGCAGGATGTTATTAATTTGTGGCGTGGATGAGGCTGGGCGTGGGCCACTAGCGGGTGCGGTGTTTGCTGCAGCCGTTATTCTTGATCCGACACAGCCTATCGCTGGTCTGGCAGATTCCAAAGTGTTGACGGCAAACCGACGAGAACAACTGGCCGCCCAGATTAAACAGCAAGCGCTAGCGTGGAGTATTGCCAGTGCTAGTGTGGCAGAAATCGACGAGTTGAATATTTTACAGGCGACTATGCTGGCGATGAAGCGGGCGGTTGAGGCCCTGACGCCACAGCCGGAGCAGGCGCTGATTGATGGTAATCGCATACCGAAAGATTTGCTCATGCCCGCCCAGGCCATTGTGAAGGGGGATGCTAGCGTAGAGCAGATCTCCGCCGCCTCTATTCTGGCCAAAACAGCGCGTGATGCCGAGCTTATTGCTTTGGATAAACTGCACCCACAATATGGTTTCGCTCAGCACAAAGGCTATCCCACTGCTCAGCATTTGCGTGCAATAGAACAGTTTGGGGTGTTGGCCGAACATCGTAGAACTTTTGGCCCGGTTAAAGCTTTTTTGCTGCAACAACAGGCACTTTTACTTTGATTGCAAGGTATGACCGAGTCTCTCGAGCTTAAAAGCTGCTTTCCTCCCGTTTTTACCAGCCAAACGCGGGTGCTGATTCTGGGTTCCCTGCCGGGAGATGCCTCGCTACAGGCTGGGCAGTATTATGCTCATCCACGTAATCAGTTTTGGCGTTTGTTGCAGGCTATTCTGAAACAACCATTGTGCCAACTTGACTATCATGACCGATTGCAGGTGCTGCAACAGCATAAGGTGGGCCTATGGGACGTGATTGCTAGTGCCCAGCGTCAAGGGAGCTTGGACACCGCTATTCGCCAGCAACAGAATAATGATCTCAAAGCATGGTTAAGCAGGTTGCCGGCCTTGCGCGTGGTCGCTTTTAACGGCGCTACGGCGGCAAAAGCGGCAACACAGTTACGCGATCTGCCATTGACCTGCCTGACACTGCCGTCGTCCAGTCCTGCTCACACACTGGCATTTGAGCGCAAGCTGCTGGCCTGGCAACAGCTGATGGCCTATTTGTAATGGTTGTGGCGGAAGGGAGTGTAAAAATACTACATATTAGTTGCGGGGTGTTTGTTTCGGTTTGAGAGGGTTTGCGGAGCAATCGGGGCTGTAATGATTGGTAAAGTGCCATCATTAGTTAATCGTAAAGCCAACGTTTCGCTTTAACCGACTCTATCAATATTCGAATTGTCAGGGGTTTTGTGCCCGGCTTGTCTAATGGAAAATAAAAATCAAAATTTAAATATCTGTGATCCAGATTAAATTCTGTGAATATTTCTTCAAGCAAGTCATAGGCTTCTTCTTCATCTATTGCTATCTGATGATTAAGAGAGCTGTCTAGTGTTAAATTTGCTGTTTTAAAAGTAATCTATGACCGACCATTGTGAGGCTCTACCAATTCAAATATGCGTTGCTCAACGCTTTTTGCCATATTGTATATCCCTTAAGCACAGGCATGGCTGTTGATTTTAGTATGCGCTGATGAGCTAAAGTATCTTTATTATAGGGCGAGTAGCATTTTGAGGAAAAAGCTTTGATTTTTGGAAATATACAAGAAGGTAATTGAGTTAATTATTACTTAATGCTGGAGGCGGGAGCCGGAATCGAACCGACGTCTACGGATTTGCAATCCGCTGCATAACCACTTTGCTATCCCGCCGTCTGGGAAGCTGCTTATACAAGCAATTTGACTTGTGGAGCGGGAAACGAGGCTCGAACTCGCGACCTCAACCTTGGCAAGGTTGCGCTCTACCAACTGAGCTATTCCCGCGTCACATCTACAACTTTACTAACTGGAGCGGGAAACGAGGCTCGAACTCGCGACCTCAACCTTGGCAAGGTTGCGCTCTACCAACTGAGCTATTCCCGCAACTTTTACTTATCTAAAACTACTATTTCACATCGCTGTCACTGCAGTCAGCGACAAGAGAGTGCGAATTATAAGGGTTTCTTTATGTCTGTCAACCATTCAAACATCGATTTTTTTGCCAGAGAACTCGCGTGCGGCCATACGTAGGTAGTAAACCATTGACCATAAAGTCAAAATGACGGCCACTATCATGAATAATTTTCCTAATAACAAAGTAGAGATGCCGGGAAGAATAGGGCCGTTATAAAGCAGTACCAAGATGGCAACCATCTGGGCAGTGGTTTTCAGCTTACCGATGTAGGCAACCGTCACGCTTTTACGTGCGCCCATTTCTGCCATCCATTCTCTTAGTGCAGAGATAGTAATTTCACGGCCGATGATAATCATTGCCATCCAGCCATCAATGCGATTTAACTCAACTAGCAAGATGAGTGCCGCCGCGACGATAAGTTTGTCGGCTACCGGATCGAGAAAAGCGCCAAATGCAGAGGTTTGCCCCAGTTTGCGTGCCAGGTAGCCATCCAACCAATCGGTGATAGCAGCTAAACCAAAAATGGTGGCACCGATCAGATTGCGGCTTTCCATCAACAGAATGTTATTGGGTACAAAGAATACCGCTACACAGATGGGGATAAGGGCTACTCTAAGCCAAGTTAGCAGTATCGGTAGATTAAAAGGCATGTGCGCAATGGTGTCTTGAAAGGGTGGAGCGGCTCTATAACTACTTACTGCCCCACCCTGAGCCACAGTGAGGTGAATGGCAGTGCTTGCTGAGACAGCTTTAATGTAGTGCGTTATAAATCTTTTCAGCCAAGGTGGGGCTAATGCCTTCTACTTGGGTCAGGTCTTCAATACTGGCAGCGACCACGCCACGCAGGCCGCCAAAACGTAGCAATAACTGTTGACGGCGTTTATTGCCTACGCCGGGAATGTGTTCCAGCGTTGACGTCGTTCTAGCTTTGGCACGTCGAGCTCGATGTCCGGTAATCGCAAAGCGGTGTGCTTCATCACGTACCGTTTGAATCAGGTGTAGAGCAGGGTGATCCTGACGCAATTGTAACGTTTTTTTCAGATAAGGCAGGATCAGCGTTTCCAGTCCCGGCTTGCGGGCTTCCCCTTTGGCAATGCCGACGATAGGTAATGCTAGGCCAATCT
Organism: Neisseriaceae bacterium TC5R-5; assembly: GCA_020830965.2. Lineage (GTDB taxonomy): Bacteria > Pseudomonadota > Gammaproteobacteria > Burkholderiales > Chromobacteriaceae > Chromobacterium. The sequence continues at coordinate 4,106 of JACCFC020000018.1, read as the reverse complement.
CATCGAATACTTCCAGCGCCACGCCAACTTGCCCTTTACCACCATCGATAAAAACAGCATCAGGTAGCCGACCCTCCTCGCTGCTCAGTTTAGTGTAGCGACGTGATAGAACTTCACGCATTGCCGCATAGTCATCCCCGGCTTTTGCCGTTTCGATATTGTAGCGACGATACTCGCTGGGCTGCATCGCACCTTTATCGTAAACCACACACGAAGCAACAGTAGCTTCGCCCATCGTGTGGCTGATGTCGAAGCATTCGAAGCGCGCGGCGTTTTCTAGCTGTAGAACTTCGTTAAGTTCATGTAGGCGCTGGTTTTGTGTGGTTTTGCTGCTGAGTCTCTGGTTAATGGCAAGCGTAGCATTTTTTTCCGCCATGCTTAGCCAGACACGACGTTCACCAATGGGTTTGCTGACAATAGAGAGTTTTCGTTCAGCCTGTTGTGCCAACTGTTGCTGCAGGGTGGTAGAGATGTCCCCATTGATGATCAGGTTGGCGGGCAGCGTGGCCCCGAGGTAGTGCTGTGCCAAGAAGGCTTCCAAGGTGTCGTCCAGTTCCCCTTCGCCTTGCGGGAAAAAACTTTTGTCGCCCAGATGTCGACCACCTCTTATCATGACCAAGTTGACACAGAGTAATCCCTCTTGTTGAACTGCGGCGATCACATCGCAATCCTGCTGACTGGTATTACTGGAAACAAACTGTTTTTCCTGAACGCGTACCAGCGCCTGAATCTGATCGCGTAGTTCAGCTGCCTGTTCAAACGCCATGGTCTCGGCTGCGGCCATCATCCGCTGATTCAACTCAGTAATTAATTCATTTTGACGACCTTGTAAAAAGGCGACGGCACTTGCCACATCACGGGCGTAGTCGGTATTGGAAATATGGCCGACACAAGGGGCAGAACAGCGTTTGATCTGATAGAGCAGGCAAGGGCGTGAACGGTTACTAAAGACTGCGTCCTCGCAAGTGCGTAGTCGAAAGACTTTTTGCAGGATCTGAATGCTTTCCCGTACTGCATAGCTATTCGGGTAGGGACCAAAGTACTGATTAGGTCGTTTTGGCTTGCCACGGTAATAGGCCATTTGCGGATAGCTGTGTCCGCTCAGCATGAAATAGGGGTAAGACTTATCGTCACGAAACAGAATGTTATAGCGCGGAGCCAAAGCCTTGATCAGATTGTTTTCCAGAATCAAGGCCTCGGCTTCGGAGCGCGTAACCGTTGTTTCAATATTTGCAATCTGCCGTACCATCAGTTGAATACGTGGTGACAGGCCCTGTTTTTGGAAATAAGAGCTGACACGTCGTTTTAAATCGATCGCTTTGCCGACATAGAGTACTTTGCCGGTGGTATCCAGCATGCGATAGACACCAGGTAAGTTGGGCAGCGTCGCTAGCACAGGTTTAGAGTCGAATACAGCTTTCTTCACTATTGATTGCACCAGGTTTGTATATCGTTTTGTGCCTGTTTGATTAATGCATTACGCTGCTCATCGCTTGCTAGAGCATTGGAGCCGGGTACACGCACGCGGCCATTCTGTTGCAGAGTGCCAAGGTTGTTACGGGCGTTCAAACAGTTTTGCTCTTTGACTTTGGCATTGGCCGCCACCACTTTGGCATTGTTACTTTCCATCTTGGCGTTATTGGTCTCGGCAGCACTCGGCTTATCCGTTTTTTTCACTTCTTTCGCTGGTGCGGAGGCCGGTGTCGGCTGGGGCGCGCGTAGAGTGCCAATATTCAGTTTTTCTGCGCTGGTATGCAGAGGAGGCTGATCAGAGTAGCTGGTTTCACCGTTACTATTCTTCCAGCGATAGACATCTGCATAAGTCAGGCCGCTTATGAGTAAAGTACCGCTCAGTATCCCTATTGCTACACCCTTCATTTTCCGCCCCTTCCGTTTGGTATTCATTAGCTGCTGATTGTAAAACGACAGCTCGCAGTGAGCAAAAAGGGTCTAGCTTACCCTGTTTTGCTAACCGGCTATCTGTTTCGGTATAATGCCGCTTTGCCGTAAAGGAAACGCCCAATGCGTATCATCGAAAAGGCCTATACTTTTGACGATGTTCTCCTCGTCCCGGCCCATTCTGAAGTTTTGCCGCGAGATGTCCTCCTTGCTAGTCAGCTTACCCGCAATATCACGCTGAATCTGCCGCTGGTTTCCGCCGCGATGGATACCGTTACTGAAGCCAGCTTGGCCATTGCCATGGCGCAGGAAGGCGGGATTGGTATCGTTCACAAGAATATGACAGCTGAGCAGCAAGCGCGCGAGGTTTCTAAAGTTAAACGCCACGAAAGTGGTGTGGTGAAAGATCCGATTACGATTGCGCCGGATATGCTGATCCGTGAGTTGGTATTGCTGACCCGGCAGCATAAAATCTCGGGCTTGCCCGTGATTGAAAATGGCAAGGTGGTCGGGATTGTCACCAATCGGGATTTACGTTTTGAGACGCGTCTTGACCAAACTGTTGGCTCAATCATGACGCCGCGTGAGCGCCTCATTACGGTGAAAGAGGGTGCCAGCATCGAGGAAGCCCGTGATTTGATGCATGCCCATCGTCTGGAGCGGGTATTGGTGATTAATGATGCCTGGGAACTGAAGGGTCTGATTACGGTAAAAGATATCGTAAAAACCAGTGAACATCCCTATGCCAACAAAGATAGCCAGGGCCGTTTGCGTGTTGGCGCTGCCGTTGGTACTGGGGGTGAGACGGCTGAGCGGGTTGCCGCCTTGGTTGCCGCCGGCGTGGATGTGATTGTGGTGGATACCGCCCATGGTCATAGCCAGGGTGTGCTGGACAGAGTGCGCTGGGTGAAACAGCATTATCCGCAAGTCGATGTGATTGGCGGCAATATCGCCACCGCCGAAGCGGCTAAAGCCTTGGTCGCTGCAGGGGCCGATGGTGTAAAAGTAGGGATTGGCCCAGGTTCCATTTGTACCACGCGTATTGTTGCCGGTGTCGGTGTGCCGCAACTGACTGCTATCCATAATGTTTCTGAAGCATTAAAGGGCACTGGCGTGCCGATGATCGCCGATGGTGGCATCCGTTTCTCTGGTGATATCGCCAAGGCACTGGCTGCCGGTGGTAACTGCGTGATGTTGGGTGGGATGTTTGCTGGTACTGAGGAAGCACCTGGTGAAGTAGAGCTATTTCAGGGGCGTTCATATAAGTCCTATCGCGGCATGGGTTCCTTGGGGGCGATGAGCCAGGGCTCGTCGGATCGTTATTTTCAGGATAACAATAGCGCCGATAAATTTGTGCCGGAAGGGATTGAAGGACGCGTCGCCTATAAGGGTCCGATTGCGCAAGTGATTCACCAACTGATGGGTGGCTTGCGTTCTTCAATGGGCTATCTGGGGTGCGCCGATATCGCTGAATTACATGCCAAAGCACACTTTGTTGAGATTACTACCGCTGGTATCCAGGAATCTCACGTACATGATGTGCAAATCACCAAGGAAGCGCCTAACTACAACGTTAGTCGTTAAATTGATTGTGATCTGGCAATGAGCAATGCGTCGAGCAGATTAAGGCCAGTCAATTAAGCCAATAAAATTGGCATAGCTAGTAAAAAGGGAAGGTTTTAATACCTTCCCTTTTTTCGGGTCTTTTGTCCTGGTGGTACCGACTAGCCTGCTGTTGGCCTCAGCATTAGTGCCTTATCCCTGCATGTACCAGTATATTTTCCGTAGCCTTTTCTGACTTTCAATAAAAGTGCGTTTAGGAAACCCCCCCACCTTTGAAAGCCTTATGGCATCTACAAATACAAAATTAGTATTTGTAAATCAACAATTTAATATCATTTCTCAATAATTTAATCTGGCTTCTACGAATGCCTGCATGTGGCAACACTTTAGATGTTGGCGTAGTTTTTTAGGATATTTTGAACAAGCTACATCAATCTAAGCAGAGCATAGTAAGTCATTGAATGGAATGAATTATATTTGATGCTAAACAGGGGCTCTGTTGCATAAATCTTAGGTAGAGCGAGCTTCCCCTTTCCCCAAACAGATTTATGCCACAGCCACCGTGCACGGACGGCCCAGCATGCTGAAGCGGTTCAAGATGGCAGCACGCACTTGCAGCTCTGCCACTTGACCATTGAAGCACC
>JACCFC020000017.1 GCA_020830965.2 Neisseriaceae bacterium TC5R-5 | reverse complement strand
CCTTAGCGCCGATGATAGTGTGGCATTCGCCATGTGAAAGTAGGACACTGCCAGACACCCATTCCAGCCCCGGCTATCTAAATCATTAGATAGCCGGGGCTTTTGGCTATCGTGACCTCTATAAATAAATAACCACTAAATTAAAATCGCTCATTCAGTGGTTTTAATTTAGTGGTTATTTATGTTTAATTGTTTTTAGATATATTAATGGTAGCTAATAATCACTTGGCGGGGTTGTTTTCCTTTTGGTGTGCTGATATTAAAATAGGACGGTTGATTTTCGCCTGCTAGTTTATACCCGGCCAGTGTAGCTTTACCAATTTGTGTTCCTTCTGCATTATTTCTAGAAATAGGTAATAGGGCGCTAGAAGTTGTCGCATGGATGGTAACCGGGACATCACAACCAGTAACTTTAACCGTTGCTTGATTGCCCGTAGGGTTTGTTGTTCTTGTCATTTCGCAAGGACTTGGCGCAATCCTTCCGACAAAAGTGATAGTTCCTCCGGTAGCAGCTAAGAGTGTGGATGATAAGGAAAGCAGTCCCAGAACAGATATAGTGCGTATGGTTTTCATAGCGTACCCCGTATATATCTAGGCCTTATATTGGCCGTTTTATATTTACAGAAATTAGGTTTTCTGCAATCTATTGGATCAGGTCTGCTGCCTGTCTTTTTTAGATATAGAGTGTTACGAGATAGGTATCTACTATTTTTACATGATAAAAGTAAAAGAAAATTCTTGTAACAAAATTGAATAGAATTATTGTGTTTTTATGCTAAAAAATTTTATGTCTTGTTTGTTTTTTGCATACTATCAATTCTATTGGAATATTAGTTAATTAAAACATATGATTTTATGGCATTGGATTTTGGGCCTGTTCTGACAACCGTAGACACACTTTTTCTCATGCGCATTTCTGTTTTTTGTTGAGGTCGCGAGGCTTGTTGAAAAACTTGGCTTATCCGAGGTGCCCTATGGTTTTGTTGCTTCTTTGCAATTGCACAACGGTATTTTTATGTGTTTGACATGTTAAAGAATAAGTCTTTTGGAAACGAGTAGTTATCCGAAGTAGCATTTTCTAATTTTGAGGTGAGTCCTCAGGCTTTGCGTATAAATTTCTGATGCCACTGCACCCGTGCTTTTCTGGCATTGCCAAATAATTTGGTCAAGCCAGCTTCATCCGCATTGTTAAGTAGTTGCTGCACTGTGTTTAAAGCTTGTTGATAACGGACTAGTTCTGCCTGCAGCGCCTGGCGATTGGCTAGACTGATATCAGTCCACATTTCTGGGTGACTGCCAGCAATACGGGTGAAGTCGCGGAAACCGGTGGCTGCGAAGTCGAAGCAGCGTTCCGCATCGGCTTTACCAGCTACCATGTCGACATAGGCGAAGGAGAGTAAGTGCGGTAGGTGACTAACAGTGGCAAATACTGCATCATGCTCTTCAGCTTGCATATGGTGGAGGTCGGCTCCGCAACTCTTCCAAAGTGCTGTTACCTGTTCCGCTACGGCAGGGAGTGTTTCTGGTAAGGGAGTAATCACCACTTTGCACTGTTCGTACAGCCCATACTGTGCGGCGCTGGCGCCTGAGAGGTCAGAGCCTGCTATTGGATGAGCCGGGACGCAGTAGGCTAGGTGCTGCGGTAGATATTGCCGAAATAGTGCTACCACGTCCCCCTTGGTGCTGCCGGCGTCGGTAACGATGGTATTGGCACGTAGATGTGGTGCCATTTCCGCCATCAGGCGTCCCATCTGGCCAACAGGGGCGGCGAGTAAGATCAGATCTGCCCGGCTTGCCACGCTGGCTACGTTTTGACTAATTTCATCGATTACTCCCAGCCCTTGTGCCTGTTGCAGGTTTTCTAGGGTACGACCTACCCCGATCACATGTTGTACCTTGCCGGCACGTTTGAGAGAGAGTGCGAATGAGCCGCCAATTAAACCTACCCCCACCACGACCAGGGTGTGTATCCCTTGCTGCACTGCTTCTCCTTAATGGTGCTTGCGCGAGTAAATTTGCTAATGATACGAGTTTTGACTGGTTTAGTGTTGTAGCTTCCAGGCTATAGTTTCGCCAGCGCGTAGTGGTATTAAGCGATCCGTGCCATAAGGTAGGGTAGTGGGAACATTCCAGTTTTCCTTGGTCAGTGTGATGTGATCCTGATTGATTGGCAGTCCATAGAAGGCTGGGCCGTTGCGACTGGCGAAGGCTTCTAGTTTATCGAGTGCACCGATGCTGTCAAACGCTTCGGCATACAGCTCTATCGCGGCATGGGCGGTATACATGCCGGCACAGCCACAGCTGGTTTCTTTACTGTGTTGGGTGTGCGGGGCGCTATCTGTGCCGAGGAAAAACTTGCTGGAACCAGAACTGGCGGCAGCGAGTAGTGCTTGGCGGTGTCGTTCGCGTTTGAGTACTGGCAGGCAGTAGTGATGGGGGCGTATGCCGCCTACCAGCAGCGCGTTGCGGTTCATTAGCAGGTGGTGAGCGGTGATGGTGGCGGCGATATTGGCCGGAGCGCTTGTGACGAAATCGGCTGCCTGTTGTGTGGTAATGTGCTCAAATACCACGCGCAGTGAAGGCAAGCTGGCCAGTAGTGGCTGAAAGACCTGTTCGATAAAGACAGCTTCGCGGTCAAATATGTCGATGTTGGCATCGGTTACTTCGCCGTGTACCAGCAGTGGCATGCCAATTTCGGCCATTGCTTCGAGTGCAGGCAGGGCTTTGTCTAGCTTGGAGACGCCGAAGTCAGAATTGGTGGTGGCTCCGGCAGGGTAGAGTTTGATGCCATGAATAAAACCACTAGCTTTGGCCTGTCTGATTTCGGCTGCAGGGGTATTGTCGGTGAGGTAGAGCGTCATCAGCGGTTCAAAGTGGCTTCCAGTAGGGCGAGCGGCCAAGATGCGTTCGCGGTAGGCTGCTGCAGCCGTGACGGTAGTAATTGGCGGCTTGAGGTTAGGCATGATGATGGCTCGCCCCATTTGTTGGCAGGTAGCTGGTAGTACAGCATGAAGGGCTGCTTCGTCGCGCAGGTGAAGGTGCCAGTCATCGGGGCGAATCAGGGTGAGTGTTTGCATGGGGATGTCCTTGAGGATTTATTTACGTTGCAATAGCAGACGGAACTTGCCTTCCGCAGTGGTGCTGGAGTCGAGTAGGGTGTTGCCGGTCTGACGACAGAATGCTACGAAGTCATTAGGGGCGCCTGCATCAGTGGCTAGCACTTCTAGCACGGTGCCGCTATCCATGTCGGCCAGGGCTTTTTTGGCGCGTAGAATCGGTAGCGGGCAGTTTAGACCAGATAGGTCGATGCTTTTGTCTGGGCGCATTGGCCGGTGTCCTCAGTAATATCACGTTACAATAAAAGTCATCTTGTCCTGCGTAGTGTGGCGGGACTTAACCCGGGTAGTTTACGCGAGTCGTCAAGCTATCCTCAAATCGGCGGTTTTGCGTATGTGTGTACTTGCCTTGGCTTATAAAGTGCCCGCTATGGGCCAATTGGTGTTGCTGGCGAATCGTGATGAGTATTATGCCCGCCCCACGGCACCGCTGGATTGGTGGGAGCAATACCCGAATACGCTAGGTGGGCGTGATCTGCAAGCGGGTGGTAGCTGGTTGATGGTGGATGGACGTAATCGCATTGCCGTGCTGACAAATATTCGGGAAGGCAGGCCACTGCCGGCTGAGCGTTCGCGCGGGGAATTGGTGCAGCGCTTTGTGAGCAGCGATGCCGAGCCGCTGGAGTTTGCCGATTGGTTGCGTGCGGAGTGTAGTCATTATGCGCCGTTTAATTTGTTGTTTGGGTATACTTCCGACCTGTTTCATTTTCATAGTCGTGGTGCGCAGATTGCGCGGGTAACACCTGGTATTCATACGCTATCGAATGCTTCTTTGGATACGCGCTGGTTTAAAAGTGAGCGTTTGGCTGCTCATCTACGTGAGTTTCGACGGGTGCCAACCGAGGCACAGGCATTTGCGATTTTGAATGATGCCACCCCGGCTGGGCAAGGACAGTTACCCAATACCGGTGTAGGGTCGGCATGGGAAAAAATCTTGTCGCCCATTTTTGTACAAGATCGTGATTATGGAACGCGAGCATCTATTTTATTAACGGTGTCATCGCGCGGAGATATCCAGTTTGCCGAGCGCTCCTGGGGCTTGGCAGCTAAGGAAATTGGTAGTCGTCGTTACAGTTTACGTGCTGGACAAGCGTCGGTGCCACGAGAATAAGGAGAGTGTAGTGAACTTGATGAAAGCCTCTGTATTGTGGGTGGGTGTGCTGTTATGTGTTGGCGTGCAGTCGGCACTGGCAGAGCCCAAAAGCAGAAGAAACCTTAACTTTGATGAGCCTGCTGCTTGGCAGGAAGTAGAGCAGCCATTGCCTCCTTATCCTAGCAAGCCCGATTGGGTCAGTGTCACAACCGATAATTTGCAAACCAATCAGTATTTTGTGGATGCCGGTAGTGTGAGCGTGGGTGAGGATAAGGTTGTGCGCCTAGTTGTTCGTATTGTGAGCCCGAAAGGGGTGGAGAATTTGAGTTTCGAAGGCATTCAGTGTGAGGAAGCGACGTATCGGGCTTATGCTTTCGGTAATAGCGTTGATCATACGTGGATTGCTTCCACTCGCGTGGTATGGCGTGAGATTAACAGCGACGACAAACTGCGTCGTCAACTGCGTACATTGCTATGCCCTGGCAAGCGTGCCCCTGCTTCTGTCGATGAGGCGGTGCTGAGTTTGCGCAAGGGCTGAGTGAGTTTGCTGCGAGTAGATGCCCTGCTTAGGTGAATGTCTTGGTATAGCAGGGCGTATGTGCGATTTTAGAATGGGTAGACCAATTCATCACTTTTAAACGCACAAGGCTGATCCTCCTCCTCTGCATCGTGTAATTCGGCTTTTTCTGCTGAAATTTTTACCCAGCTTCCTCCCATTTTGCAGGCGAAGTCCTGTCCGATAGATAAGCTGGCGAAAGAGGCAGTCAGTACTGGATCTTTACAGTGTGGGCAGCGGTTTTTCGAGGGGCCTTGTAATTGCGCAGTAGGGAAAGTTTTTTCGCACCAGCAGCAGGTGATTTGACTAGACATATTACGATTTACCATCAACTTTAAGTTTGGGTTTAGACACAGTAAGGTCTATAACAGTTCGCCACGATGGCGGGGTTTCGGTAGAGTTAAGCTACTGAAAACGTCGGAAAGTTTGCATAGTATAGCCAGAGCAGACGGCTCACCCAAGAAAAATCAGGACAAGAAGTAGCTACCTGCTCATCCAACCGTAGTCTGATTCCAGAATGATTATGAAATCAAATTGTGTACCAGTAGTTATTCGATCAGTTTGTCTAGTACCACCTGCAATTTATATTGCACTGACCTTTGGCCTCGCTCATGAAGACATTAATCTCTGCCAGCCGAGCTGCATATGGCTGGTGGCTGTCATTGGGCTTTATTAAGCTTTTATCAAAAGAGCTTGAGCAACTGGTTGCGGATTTCGGAAATCTTGTCCGAGAGGGTGCTGAATTGGCTGATTTTGATGAGGGTCGCGCTAAAGAATTGCTTACCGCCTTTAATGATGGTTGTTGGCACAGTAAGGTAGAAAATGGAAATCTCATCTGACGGTATTGTTGAATGACGCCAGTACGTCGGTACTGCTTCCGGTAACGCTAGTCCGGGTTAATGGAAATTCTTCTTCATACTAAGTGGCAGTTGATCATTATTGCCACTGAAGTGCTGGATTGATTAGCTGGCGGTTTTTTGATTGGCTACCACCTGTGCCAGGCCTCTGACCTCTTCTTGTAATTACACTGCATTCAGATTAGCAAAGCCCAGCCGTAAACCATGGCTTTTTTATTCATCACGCTGGCAGCTTTTCCCTGGCAATACCCGATAGCCATTGCATATTGATCCAGGGAGTCAGTTAAATTCTGTCACATCGATTGATTGATGCAACAAAGCTGGTAGCTTAGTTCACGCGTTTTTCTAATACAGCGGCAAAGAAGCCATCGGTATTGTGCTGATGTGGGCTGAGTTGCAGATAGTCACCGCTGCGTAGTGGAATTTTCTGTTCAGTGAGCACATCATCCATTTTCACCAGTTGGAACTCCGGGTGTGCCAGCAGGAAGGCGTTAACGATGTCCTGGTTTTCTTGTGGCAGCAAGCTGCAAGTGGCATAGACTAGGCGTCCACCTTGGCGTACCAGACGGGCGGCAGAGTGGAGAATCGCGGTTTGCTTGAGGTTAAGCTCAGCCACACTCTCCGGGCTTTGGCGAAATTTCAGATCCGGGTTGCGCCGTAGCGTGCCTAAGCCGGAGCAAGGCGCATCTACCAGTACGCGATCAGCTTTGCCCGCCAGACGTTTCACCTTGGTATCGTTTTCATGGGCCAAGAGTTGCGGGTGGACATTGGAAAGTCCAGAGCGCGCCTGGCGTGGTTTGAATTTGGTCAGGCGTTTTTCCGAGACATCGAACGCATACAGCCGGCCGCTGGAGGCCATTTGTGCGCCGAGCAACAGGGTTTTGCCACCGGCACCAGCGCAAAAGTCGACGACCATCTCACCACGGCGCGCACCGGTAATCAAGCCGAGCAATTGGCTGCCTTCGTCCTGGATCTCAAACATACCTGCCTTGAACAGTTCATGCTTGGAAAGGGCGGGTTTGTCCTGCAAGCGAATACCCAGTGGGGAATAGGGGGTGGGGTGGCAGGCGATGCCGTCGGCTTGCAGACGATCAATCAGCTCTTCGCGTTTTATTTTCAACGTATTTACCCGCAAATCTAGCGGCGCACTGGCCATGAGTCCTTTGCCTAGTGCCAGCACTGCCGCTGGGCTTGAGTCGGCCAGGCGGTCTATTACCCATTGCGGTAGCTCGGCGCTGGTTTCCAGGCTATCTGGCAGGACACGGCCCTTGACTTGTCCCAGCCATTCACGCTCGCCGGCACTAGTGGCATCGGCCAGCTCTTTGACGTTCATATTGTGTTGCTTAAGCAAGGTGACCAGCGCCAGGCGGCGCGGGCTGGCTTTTTCCGGAGCAATCAGTGAACGCAATTGCAGCAGGCGGCGCAGGCAGCCGAAAGCGGTTTCGGCAATCAAATGGCGATCGTTGACGCCTAGTTTGGGATGCTCACGAAAGTAGGCGGATAACACGGCATCGGCCGGGTGTTCGAAACGGGTCATCTTGGCGATAACGGTTTCGATATGTTTGAGCTGATGGTGGCTGATATTCATTCTGAGTTCCGTTTGGTGGATTGGGTTGGCAATTGCCATTGCGACTCGCCATTCACCTCGATGCGGGTGATTTTGAAATCAATCTGCTTGTCCTGAGAGATGCGGCGGATGCGTACTGGTAGATTGGCGAAGTCGGAGGCGAGCCAGTATTCGTTGATATCGCCATCGCCTTTGGCTCGAAAGATGGTGACGCGAATCTTGCCGTCGCCGGTATCGTAATCGCTCTCTTCACTGAGCTGTAAGGGGTATTCGTAGACTTTCTTGCCGGTGGTGATCTGAACGGGCGTATTGCCCAACTGCTTGCCTTTAAGTGCGAGCTGGAAGGGTAGGCTGAAAATATCCTGTGCGCCCGGTTTGAGGGTAAGTTGTTTATCGCCTTGCTCGCCATAAGTCAGCATCTTCTGTAGACGATAAAAACGTGCCAGTTCACGTTCCTGATCACCACGCCAGGCTTGAAATTTATCCGGCACCAGCCCGATGTTGGCTTGGATCTGTCCTGCAGACACATAGCGTAGCTTCGGCCCGATAATCGGATTGATGATGGTTTCCAGCTGATAACGGTTGCCCTGCTGTTGCCAGTTTAATTGGCTGCTACCAGCCATGAGCGAACCATAAAAAACTTGGTAGTTGAGTTTGACTTGTTTCGGAAGCGGTTTTAGCGGGCTGGCGGGTTGTAAGTAACCATCGTTATCGATGTCGCTGCTGTTGTTTGTTGCTAGAACCAGTTCCTGTGCTGTCAATAAGCCGCCACATAGTAAAGCCATTTGCAGCAGCCGGGTCATTTTACTTGCCCGGCTAGAACTGAGGGTCAGCGCTTGGTGATGAGTGCTCATTGCTGTTTCCGTCTGGTGGGTTGTGGTGGCAGTTTCCATTGTTGTTGGCTGTTGATTTCGATGCGGCTGATTTTGAAATCAATTTGCTTATCAGAGTCTATGCGGCGGATGCGTACTGGCATATTGGCAAAGTCTGGCGCCAGCCAAAATTCGTTGATATCACCATCACCCTTTGCTCGAAAGATGATGACACGGATTTTGCCACTGCCGGTGTCGTAATCGCTCTCGCCGCTGGGATGTAATGGATAGCTATAGACCTTTTTGCCCGTGGTGATTTGAATAGGTGCATCGCCCAGTTGACCACCTCTTAGCGCGAGCTGGAAAGACAGGCTGAAAATATCCTGTGCCCCGCTTGTTAGTGCGACTTGCTTGTCACCTTTATCACCGTAAAACAATATATTTTCTGCGTAGTCAAAGCGTGCTGATTCACGTGCTTGGCTGCCGCGCCAGGCTTGGAAGGTCGCTGGCAATAGCCCGCTGGCTGCTTGAAATTCACCGGTAGACTCATAGCGCAATTTCGGGCCGATAATCGGGTTGACCTTAGTATCTAGCTGGTAATGATTGCCTTCCTGTTGCCAGTTTAATTCGCTGCTACCCATCAGAATCGAACCATAGAAAGCTTGATAACTTAGTTTGGCTTGCCGTGGCATGCTCCTCAACTTACTTGTCGGACGGATATGTCCATCCGACTCGATGGTGTTTTCTACAGCGTCTAGTTCGGCTGCGCTATTCTGGTTTGCCGTGCTTGTTTCTGCGTCTTCCAGGCTGCTCGGCTGAGTTTTAATCTTTCCGCCAGTCTGCTTTGGCGCTTCGACCATTTGGTCATTTTCCGCCAGTTGGGGTTCTTCTTGTGCTGCTGAGGCCTCCGGCTTAGCTCTTGCCTGTGCTGCCGATGCTTCCACTTTGCGTGGGCTATTGCGCTTGTTTTTGCGCGCAACTGTGGTGGCAGGTAGTAGCGTGGCGACTGTGTCGCGTTTAGTCGAAGCTGGTGTCGGGCTGGTTTCTAGCGCCTGCATCTGGACTTTAATTGGGCGTAGTTCTGCTTCTGTCGGTGGATTCAGACTTTGTTGCGGTAGCAGGCCAGAACCTAGCAGGGCAAGGTGCAAGAGTAAGGAGATGACTAAAGCCAGCAGGAAAAAACGAGACTTATTCATGATTTACAGCACGGGCACCATTAATTCAGACGGTGTCTGTTTACCGCTGGCGACCTTGCCGGCAACGATATTGAGTTCACCAGCAACAAAGCGGCGTATTGCTGCCGGGTAGAGCTGGTGTTCGAGTTTTAGAATGCGGCTGGCCAAGCTATCGGCGTTGTCATCATCCTGTACGCTCACAACGCCCTGCGCAACGATGGGGCCATGGTCGAGTTCGGCTGTGACAAAATGCACGGTGCAGCCGGCGACTTTACAACCCATATCAATGGCCCGCTGATGTGTGTGCAGGCCGGTAAAGGCGGGCAGGAGCGAGGGGTGGATATTCAGCAGGCGTCCAGCGTAGTGGCGAGTGAAGTCGGCACTGAGGATACGCATAAAGCCGGCCAGTACTACTAGATCGGGCTGATAGTGGTCGATCAGCTTGGCCAGCTCAGCATCAAACGTTTCGCGCTGGCTGAATAGTTTGTGATCAAGAACGGCCGTAGTCAGGCCACGCGCGGCGGCCCAGGTCAGACCGGCTGCGTCCGGGCGGTTGGCAATGACTGCGGCAATATGGGCACCGGAGATATCGGCTTCCACAATTGCTTGCATATTGGAGCCACGGCCGGAAATCAGGATAACGATATTCTTCATGGTGTTTGTGTATTAGCCGGCAAGGTCAAGGGGATTAGGGGGGCTTTCTGCTCGCTAGGAGCGTGCTGGCATTGCGGCGGCCATTCTTGCCAGTTTCCCCCGCTATCCAGGCAACGTTCCAAGCTGGGAAAGAGGAATACTTCGCGATAGGTCAGCAGCGCTACCCCTGCCAGCAGTAGCGCCAATAAGCCATTTTGCAGCCGGTTAGCTGATTTGGGTTTGATGTTCGTCTCCGTTACGGGAGCGGATCTTGCCAATCTGGTAAACAGTTTCCCCGGCTTGTTCCAGCAGCGCTTGCGCTGCCGCCGCGTGTTCTGCCGCCATGATGACCACCATGCCGATGCCGCAGTTGAAAGTACGGTACATTTCCTGTGGATCGATATTACCGGCCTGTTGTAGCCATTGGAACAGCTTGGGTAACGGCCATGCTTGGGCATCGATTTGTGCCACCACCGTGTCTGGCAACACTCGCGGGGTGTTTTCGGTAATGCCACCACCGGTAATGTGCGCCATGCCTTTGACAGGTAAAGCCTGTAATAATTGCAGTAGCGGTTTTACATAAATGCGGGTAGGGGCGATAATCGCCTCGCGTAAGCTGCGGCCGGCTTCAAATTCGGCATCTAAGGCTGGTTGTGTACGTTCCAGAATTTTACGCACCAGTGAATAACCGTTGGAGTGAACGCCATTGGATTGCAGGCCTAGCACGACATCCCCGGCGCAGATTTCGCGTCCGGTAATGATGGCGCTTTTTTCGACTACACCGACGGCAAAACCGGCCAGATCATATTCGCCGCTGGGGTACATGCCCGGCATTTCGGCTGTTTCGCCGCCAATCAGGGCACAGCCGGCCTGTTCGCAGCCGTGGGCGATGCCTTTGATCACTTCAGTGGCTTGGGCAACGTCCAGTTTGCCGCAGGCAAAGTAGTCTAGGAAGAATAGAGGTTCTGCTCCTTGCACCAGAATATCGTTGACACTCATTGCAACCAGATCGATACCAACGGTATCGTGGCGGTTCCAGTCAAAAGCCAGTTTCAATTTGGTGCCAACGCCATCGGTGCCGGAAACCAGTACCGGCTGCTGATATTTTTTGGATATTTCCACCAGTGCGCCGAAACCACCAAGGCCGCCAAGAACTTCTGGGCGCATGGTGCGTTTGGCAAATGGCTTGATATTTTCGACGAGCGCATCGCCTGCATCGATGTCGACACCGGCATCACGGTAACTGAGGGAGGGGGTATTCAAGGTAAACTCGCTTTCTGCAAACTCGGCGTATTCTTAACATCAAGTTTTCGCCTTTGGGCGAAAGTGCAACATTTTAACTGAATTTATAATGAAACGCTCCTCAAACCCATTTGTGCCTTATCTCTTTGTTGCAGCCTTGCTGCTGGCCGCTGGTTGGCTGCTTGGCCAATTGTCCAATGTGCTCACTCCTTTTGTGGCCGCCGCGATTCTTGCTTATATGCTGAATCCCTTGGTGAGCTTACTGGTGCGTTACCGTGTATCGCGCTCGCTGGCTGCTGGAATTGCCACTATCGCCGGTGTGCTGTGTGTATTTGCTTTGTTGTTGATTGTGATACCGATGCTGATTCAGCAAGCGCAGGCACTGCTAGAAAAGCTGCCAGTATTGGTCGATTTTTTACAAGGGCGGCTATTGCCCTGGTTGCAGAATAGCCTGGGTACCCAGCTGGATCTGGATATTGTTAATCTGCGGCGAACACTGGCGGCCAATGCAGGCACCTTGAGAACCACCCTCACCACTTTGCTTACTAAAATCAGCCAAAGCGGTTATATGCTGCTCAATTTTCTATTTAATCTGATGCTGTTGCCGCTGTTGTTATTTTATTTCTTGAAAGACTGGGAACGCATGCTGGCAATGGTGGCCCGACTCATTCCTCGGCGCTGGTCGGACGATCTGGGTGAGTTGGCTCGTGAGCTTGATCAGGTCTTAGGTGAATTTATGCGTGGGCAGTTGTCGGTGATGCTGATCATGGCCCTATTATTCGGTAGCAGCTTGGCTTTGGTGGGGCTGGACTCGGGCTTTGTGATCGGCATCGTTGCCGGTTTACTGGTGTTTATCCCTTATCTGGGCACTTTCTTGGGCTTTGTGCTGGCCACGGTGGCAGCCGTGCTGCAATTTGATAATCTGGGGGATTTATTGCTGGTGCTGAGCGTGTTTACTATTGGTCAGCTGCTGGAGAGCTTTCTGATTACGCCATTTTTGGTGGGGGAACGTATCGGCTTATCCCCGATGCTGGTGATTTTTGCCTTGATGGCGTTTGGCCAGCTAATGGGCTTTGTCGGCGTACTATTAGCGCTGCCGATGGCAGCCGCCAGCCTGGTGTTATGTCGCTTTCTGATGCGGCCATATTTCAATAGCCGCTTTTATCAGCGTAAAATCCCGCGTTAAACCTTTATTCTTACCCGTTGATGACTTTCTCTTGGACCAGCTAGTACTTGATTTAAGCCCTACGCCTTTGCCCGCTTTTGACAGTTTTCTGTCTCAACGCAACCGCGAAGTGATTAATGCGCTTAGCGCAGAAGAGGGTGAGCGTTTCATTTATCTCTGGGGTGAGCCCGGTTGTGGCAAGACACATTTGCTGCAGGCCTGGATTGCTCACGCGGAGAGGCTGGGTCGCGCCTCCATTTATCTGGATGGTCGTCAGACGCACCTGCCTGATTTTGCGCGTGAAGCCAGTTTTATCGCGGTTGATCATGTCGATGATCTGGCTCCGGATGATCAGATCATGCTGTTTTCGGTGTACAACTCCTTGAAAGAACTGGGGAGCGGGCGGCTATTGATGGCCGGACGACAACCACCGACGCTGCTGTCCGTGCGCGATGATTTGCGAACGCGGCTGGCCTGGGGCTTGGTCTTTCAGGTGCAGGCCTTATCGGATGAAGATAAGCTGGCCGCCTTGCGTAGTCATGCACTGAGTCGGCAGTTATCGATACCCGATGATGTTTATCGCTATCTGCTCACCCATTGGCGGCGGGATTTATCCAGCCTGATCAATATCATCGACTTACTGGACCGTTATTCGCTTGCCTTACGGCGGCCGATTACCGTGCCGCTGGTCAAAAACGTTTTACAAACCACGACTCCGGAATCATGACGACTACTCAACTTCCCTCGCGTAATCTTGCCCTATTTGATCTGGATAATACTTTACTGGCTGGTGACTCCGATTTTGAATGGCCGCGCTTTTTAATTAAGCGCGGCATTCTAGAGCAGCAGTATTACGATGAACGTAATAATCAGTTTTATCAGCAGTATCAGCAAGGCTGCTTGGACATGGCCGAGTATCTAGCCTTTACGCTGACACCACTAAAGCGTTTCAGTCGTCAGGAGCTGGATGCACTGCATGCCGATTATCTGCAAGAGCATATCAAGCCCATCATTACCCGTAAGGCACGCGAGCTGTTGGCTCATCATGCGGCGCAAGGCGATGAAATGATCATCATCACCGCCACTAATCACTTTATTACCGCACCGATTGCGCGTGAGCTGGGAGTGGCTAACCTGATTGCAATTGATCTGGAAGAAGGAGCTGATGGCCGCTTTACTGGCAATATTATCGGGGTCCCTAGTTTTCAGGCGGGTAAAATCACCCGTTTAGAGCAGTGGCTGGCAGCGCGGCAGCAAACGCTGCAAAGTTATGCGCACAGCTATTTTTACAGCGATTCACGCAATGATCTGCCTTTATTGTCCCTGGTCAGCCACCCTGTTGCGGTCGACCCGGATGCGATGCTGCGTGAGCATGCTCAGGCACAGGGTTGGCCGGTGATTTCTCTGCGTGATTAAGCTGTTGTTACCGTTGTGACAAGCGCCAGGATTATCCACAAAAACACGGGCATAACCCTGTGGATAATTATGTGAATCATTTGTTGCAGGCTAGTTTGGCTAGGTGAAGCTTAAAAAAGCGTCATGAGCTAATCGCTAGGGCTGGTCTGATAGTTGGATTTGAAAACGGCTAGTTAACGTTTTATGTTTATGCGTTTGTGTTGTCTGGCGGGTTGTGGATAAAACTGATTGAAAAATAAACGCTTAGCGCATTAGCTTAATGTGCTTTGCTAATAGCCCACCCTTTAAACTGTTTTGCGGGGAGTACTTCTGTGTGGTCAATTATTGAAGCGGCAGGCTGGCCAATCTGGACGATTATGGCGGCCTCAGTAGTGGCGCTGGCGATTATTCTGGAGCGCTTGCTCAGTCTCAGGAAAAATCTGGTCATTCCTCCTAATCTGCTGGAACAAACCTTGCAGGAATTCCAGCGCAATGGGGCGAGCAATGAATTACAGCAGCGCTTGCTTAGCCATTCCTTGCTTGGCCAGTTATTCTGCGCTGGTGTGCGCAATGTTGCGGGAAGCCGCGAGGTGATGAAAGAGGCGATTGAGGACGAGGGCCGTCTGGTAGCCCATCAGCTGGGGCGCTTTTTGACCACCTTGGGGACGATTGCTGCCATGGCGCCATTGTTGGGTTTGTTGGGGACGGTGATCGGCATGATTGAGATTTTTGGCTCGCAATCGCCGACGGGCGCTAATCCGCAAGCGCTGGCTCAGGGTATTTCGATTGCCTTGTACAATACCGCGTTTGGTTTGATTGTCGCGATACCCAGCATGATGTTTTATCGTCATTTCCGCTCTCGGGTAGATGGCCTGTTAATTGAAATGGAGTCACAGGCGATCAAACTGGTTGAAGTGCTGCAGGGCGAGCGCAGGAGCGGGGGCTGAGATGAATTTTCGTCGGGGGCGTGGTCGCGAGGAGCCGGAAATCAACTTTATTCCGCTGATTGATGTCTTGTTGGTGATCCTGATTTTTTTGATGGTAACCACCAGCTATTCCCAACTTGCTGAGTTGAAAATCAATTTACCTACCGCTCAGGGAGAGACTCAGGCCACAAAAACTGCGGAAATCACGGTAGCTGTGGCAACAAATGGTGAAATGACGTTAGGTGCTAGCAAGTTGGCCAGTGGTGACAAGGCGGAATTGGTCAGACAATTGCAGCAGCAGGCGGCCGGTAAACAGAATGTGGTGGTGATTGTGAACGCCGATGCCCAAGCTACTCATCAGTCGGTGATTACGGTGATGGAAGCGGCCCGCGAGGCTGGTTTGACGCAACTGACCTTTGCTACCCAAAGCTCGGGGCACTAAGTCGGTGATTGAACAACACTGGTATCGGCCACGCTGGTGGCTGACAGCCCTTCTGGTGCCGCTGGAAGGGCTTTTTGCTCTGCTGAGCACTGTGCGTCGTTACGCTTATCGTCGTGGCTGGTTTAGCTCTTATCGGCTGGATGTGCCGGTTGTGGTAGTGGGGAATATCAATATCGGCGGCGTCGGCAAGACACCGCTGATTCTAGCCTTGGCACAGGCCATGCAGCAGCAAGGGGTGCGTGTGGGGGTGATCAGTCGGGGTTATGGTGGCACACATAGTCAGCCTACTCTGGTTACGCGAGACAGCTCACCGGCCATGGTCGGTGACGAGCCTTTATTGCTGGCAACGGCCGGGCTAAGTGTGGTGGTAGGGCGTGACCGGGTTGCCGCCGGGCAATACTTATTGCATTGCTATCCTGAGCTGCAATTGATTCTGAGTGATGATGGCCTGCAACATTATCGCTTGCAGCGTGATCTGGAAATTGTGGTACTGGATGGCGAGCGTGGTTTCGGCAATGGCCATTTGCTGCCAGTGGGCCCTTTGCGTGAGAGTCGATCCAGACTAAATCGAGTGGATGCGCTGGTGATTAATGGTGCCGAGTCGGTACCGCTGGTGCTACCTGAGGGCAGCAAGCGCTTTACGATGGAACTGGTGGCTGGTGAATTGCATGCTTTGGGCAAGCCAACGCATCACTGTAGCCTTGCCGATTGCCAGCAGCAGCGCATCGTTGCTATGGCGGGTATTGGCCACCCCGAGCGCTTTTTCAATAGCTTAACCAGTCGGGGCCTGCTACTGCAGCGCTGTATTGCCTGGCCGGATCATCATACTTATCAAGCCAGCAATTTACCGTCAGATGCCGATAAAATCATTGTCACCAGCAAGGACGCTGTCAAGTTGGAACGTGTGATTCATGATGCCGAGCAGCGTGCTAGACTATGGGTTTTGCCGGTTCAGGCCGAGATCAGGCCTGATTTGTGCCGCTGGATTCTGAACCAACTAAAGATACAATATGGACGCTAAATTTCTCGATATTCTGGTTTGCCCACTGTGTAAAGGGCCGCTGCTGTTTAATAAAGCTCAGCAGGAGCTGGTGTGCAAAGGCGATCGCCTGGCTTTCCCGATCAAGGATGATATTCCGCTGATGCTGGAGGCCGAGGCACGCGAGCTCTCGCCTGAGGAAGAATATAAGTGAGCGGTTTCTGCGTCATCATTCCCGCACGCATGGCTTCCAGTCGCCTGCCGGGCAAGCCTTTGGCTGATATTCTGGGTAAGCCGATGATTGTGCGGGTTGCTGAGCAAGCGGCCAAAAGCCGCGCTCAGCGTGTGCTGGTGGCAACTGATCACACCGATATTTTGGCGGTGTGTCAGGCGCATGGCATCGAGGCGGTACTGACCCGTGAAGATCATGCCAGCGGGACAGATCGCTTGGCCGAAGTAGTGGCCAGTCTGGGCTTGGCAGATAGCGACATTGTGCTGAACGTACAGGGTGATGAGCCGCTGATTGAGCCGGAACTAATTAATTGCTTGGCTGATCTGTTGCAGCGTACTCCTGCTCCTATGGCCACACTGGCTCATCCAATTACCGAAGCTGCCGAGCTATTCAATCCCAATGTGGTGAAGGTGGTGCTGGATCATGTCGGGCAGGCCTTGTATTTCAGCCGAGCTCCTATCCCTTACGCACGTGATGCTTTTGCACATCAGCCAGAGGTCTTGCCCGAGGGTTTGCCAGTATGGCGCCATATCGGGCTTTATGCCTATCGAGCAGCTTTTCTGAAAACCTATCACACGCTGTCGCCAGCACCTTTGGAAACATTTGAGGCCTTGGAGCAGCTGCGTGTGCTGTGGCATGGCTACACCATCATGGTGGCAACTGTTGCCGCTATACCTGCTGCGGGCGTCGATACGCCGGAAGATTTGGCACGTGTGCGTCAGTTGCTGGCGAATCAAACATAATATCTAATTCACTCTATCAAACCACGGGAGCACTATTCATGCGATTAATACTATTGGGTGCGCCAGGCGCAGGCAAAGGCACACAGGCTAATTACATCAAGGAGAAATTTGCTATTCCGCAGATTTCCACCGGTGATATGTTGCGGGCAGCGGTGAAGGCCGAGACCCCACTAGGCCTGGAAGCCAAGGCGATTATGGATGCAGGAGGGCTGGTACGCGATGATATCATTATTGGTTTGGTGAAAGATCGTATCACCGCAGAAGACTGTCGCAAC
Source organism: Neisseriaceae bacterium TC5R-5 (assembly GCA_020830965.2). GTDB lineage: Bacteria > Pseudomonadota > Gammaproteobacteria > Burkholderiales > Chromobacteriaceae > Chromobacterium. The sequence continues at coordinate 57,172 of JACCFC020000017.1, read as the reverse complement.
GGTTTTCTATTTGATGGTTTTCCACGCACTATTCCGCAAGCAGAGGCGCTGATTGCGGCCGGTGTCGACATTGATTTTGTGGTTGAGATTCATGTGCCGGATGAACTGATTGTTGAGCGTATTGTCGGTCGCCGCGTGCATCCGGCTTCTGGACGTAGCTATCACTTGAAATTTGCTCCACCTAAACAGCCGGGTAAAGATGATGTGACCGGCGAAGACTTGGTGCTGCGCCCGGATGATGAAGAAGCCACCGTGCTGAAACGTCTGGCGGTCTATCATGAGCAAACTGAGGTACTGGTCGGTTTTTATGGCCAGCGTGCGGCTAGTGGTGATGCTAAGGCGCCTAAGTATCTGCAGGTAGATGGCACACGCTCGGTTGAGGCAGTACGCGATGAGGTGCTTAAAGCCTTAGGCGCTTAAGCATGCTTCACAGCTAGGATGGGAACGCTGCCGACCTGGCTGCATAGATCAGTATTCACTGATTTCTATTTTGGAGGGTTTTGGCAGCTCTCCACCACAATGCTTACAAAAATGCGCATCCCAATCATGGCCCTCGCTAAAGCAATGTGGGCATAGCCGGGTATTCTGGCAACTGTCCTCACTATTAGTGTTGCGGGCGATTTCTGCAGTCACAATACCGGTAGGCACGGCAATAATGCCATAACCGGTAATCATCACCACACTGGCCAAGGCTCGTCCTAAGGTGGTTTGTGGGGTGATATCCCCAAAGCCTACGGTGGTGAGTGTGACGATGGCCCAGTAAATGCCGGTTGGAATACTGGTATAACCATGCTCCGGGCCTTCGATCACATACATTAAGGTGCCAATAATCACGACTAATAGCACGATAGTGGCTAGGAACACGGTGATTTTCCGGCGACTGGCCAACATTGCTCGTCTTAGTTCGGTGGCCTCACCCATATAACGAGTCAGCTTGAGAATACGGAATAAGCGCAGCAGGCGCAGGATGCGGATATCGGCTAAAAATCGGCTCTCTGGTACAAACAAAGCCAGATAGAGTGGTAAAACGGAAAGCAGATCGACAACCCCAAAAAAGCTTTTCACATAGCGTACGGGTTTGGGGACACAGATCAGGCGTAAGGCGTACTCTATCGTGAAGATTAATGTAAAGACCCAATCGAGTATCTTGAGTTGTCTGCCCCAAACCTGTTGAATACTTTGGACGCTTTCCAGGATGATGGTGAGCAAAGACAGTACGATGGCGGCAATTAGTGCCAGATCGAATATACGACCTGCGCGGGTATCCGCCTCATAAATGATGATATACAGTTTGCGACGCCAGCCGGAGAGCGGCGTGAGCATTTCCTGAGTGTGCATGATTACAGCTACGACCTCGACGGTATTAGGTTTGGCCAGTAGATAGATTCAGTCTGGCGGTTTGAACAACTCAATCAAGAGCTATATATGATTACTGTAGATTCTATTTTTCCGGCTTTCCGTACCAGATAGTATTTCGCACCGGGCGCTATGCTGGTGTGAATAGCTGAAAATGGCAAGCCCTGTTATGGACTAATTTGTATGTCGACCTGCTTTCAAGGAGAGAAAAATGCGTATTGCCAATACTGTCACAGACTTAATCGGTCACACTCCCTTAGTGAAGCTGAACCGGGTAAGTGCAGCTTGTGTCGCGACAGTTGTGGCTAAACTGGAGTTTTTTAATCCGGGCCACAGCGTTAAAGACCGCATCGCGGTGGCGATGATAGATGCTGCCGAAGAGGCCGGCAAGATAGGGCCGGATACGATTATTGTTGAGCCCACCTCGGGCAACACCGGTATTGGGTTGGCGATGGTATGTGCGGCACGTGGCTATAAATTGCTGATTACCATGCCGGAAACCATGAGCAGAGAGCGGCGCCAGCTATTACGGGCTTATGGCGCGGAACTGATTTTGACACCAGGCCCCGATGGGATGGGGGGCGCCATCGCCAAAGCACGCGAACTCGTCACGCAACAGCCAGAGCGCTACTTTATGCCGCAACAGTTTGAAAACCCGGCGAATCCGGCGATTCACCGCCAAACGACGGCGCAGGAAATTTGGGATGATACCGATGGTAAGGTCGATATTTTTGTCGCCGGGGTTGGCACCGGCGGCACCATTACCGGCGTTGGTGAGGTGTTGAAAGCGCGTAAACCCGGTGTACAGATTGTGGCGGTCGAGCCGGATGCCTCACCGGTCTTGTCTGGAGGTGCCAAAGGGCAACATCCTATTCAGGGCATTGGTGCCGGTTTTATTCCCGCCATTTTAAATACCGAAATTTATGATCAGATTATTCGGGTAAAAAACGACGATGCGATGCAGACTGCACGTACCGTCGCCACCCAAGAAGGTCTGCTTGTCGGTATTTCTTCCGGAGCAGCGATATGGGCAGCATTACAACTCGCCCACCAGCCTGAGAATGCTGGCAAGCTGATTGTGGTGGTGATCCCGTCCTTCGGGGAGCGTTATCTATCCACGCCCTTGTTTGAACATTTAGCCTGATGACCGGCTTTTGGGCTGCCGGTTGCTTGGGTTTTCAGCAGCAGGCGGCCAAACTCTTCTGCTCGGGTCGCTTTCCCGCATAGCTAAAACGGTGCTACGATCACCCGACTACATGATTCCATCCTACCCATCTATGGCTTTTCTGTTCAAACAAACAACACTCACACAATTACCCAAGCTGCCATTGTCCGCTCAGGATGTTTGCACGCTGCACCACACCGTCGAATTTCGACAACAATTATTGTCCGCCATAGCCAGTGCGCAACAGCGCATTTATATTACGGCCCTGTACTTAGAACACGATGAAGCTGGCGAGGAAATATTGCAGGCGTTGTTTGACGCCAAGCAACGATGCCCTAGTTTGGATATTAAAGTGCTAGTAGATTGGCATCGTGCTCAGCGGGGGCGTATTGGTGAAAATAAACAACACTGCAATGCACGCTGGTATGCCGAGCAGGCAATAAAACATCCTGTCGACGTACCTGTTTATGGTATTCCTGTGCAAACCCGGGAATTATTTGGTGTCTTGCATTTAAAAGGTTTTATTGTTGACCAGACGGTTATTTATAGCGGTGCCAGCATAAATAATGTTTATTTGCATAAATTAGATAAATATCGTTTTGATCGATACCATATTATTATCAATGCCGCCTTGGCCGATACGCTAGTTGACTATATTAATGAGCAGTTTCTCAATAACCCTGCTATTTTCCGTCTGGATCAAGCCGCGCCAAGCACCCGCAGCATCCGCAAGGAAATTCGTCACTTTCGTGAACAGCTGACACATAGCCAGTATCGACAGCCCTCAACACTGCAAGCCTCATCGGATGAGCTGGCCATCAGCCCGATAGTCGGTATCGGCAAACGTAATTTACTCAATCGCGTGATTCTCGATTTAATTGCTGGCGCACAGCGCAGTCTGTTTATTTGTACACCTTATTTTAACTTTCCAAGATCAGTGTTATTGGCTGTCAATCGCGCATTAAAACGCGGTGTGGAAATAGATATCGTCATCGGCGACAAAACCGCCAATGATTTTTATATTCCACCAGAGCAGCCTTTCCGGGTAATTGGTGCGCTGCCTTATCTGTATGAAATGAATTTGCGACGTTTCAGTAAACGTCAGCGCCAGTATATTAATAATGGTCAGCTGCGCATTCATTTATGGAAGGATGGCGATAATACTTTTCACCTGAAAGGTCTTTGGAGTGATCAGCGCTATATGCTGCTGACCGGCAATAATCTTAATCCGCGTGCTTTTCGCCTGGATATGGAAAATGCACTGCTGATACATGACCCGCAAGCCGAGTTACAACAGCAAAATCAGCTGGAGCAAAAGCATATTTTGCAGCATACCAAGCTGCTGCGACATTACCGTGAACTGGAAGAGGTTAGCGCCTATCCGGAACAAATCAAAAAACTGCTAACCCGTCTGAGCCGGGTGCGTATTGATCGTATGCTCAATTTTATGCTCTAGGGCTAGCCTGCCGGGTAGCGTGAAATCAGTTACAATCGCCGATTAGTCATTTAACCGCTAACGGCCATCCATCATGAGCACGGAAAACCAAACGCCAGTTATTAGTAATTTTATTCGCAACATAATTGAGGATGATCTTTCCTCTGGTAAACACAGCCGTATCGTCACACGTTTCCCCCCAGAACCTAATGGTTTTGCCCACATTGGTCATGCCAAAGCGATCTGCCTGAATTTTGGCTTGGCCGAAGATTATCAGGGTGATTGTCATTTACGCATGGATGACACCAATCCAGAAAAAGAATCCGAAGACTATGTACGGGCATTTCAGGAAGATATTCGCTGGTTGGGCTTTAATTGGACTGGGCCGGTACGTTATGCATCGGATTATTTCGAACAGCTTTATCAGTACGCGGTAGAGTTGATTCAGGCTGGCAAAGCCTTTGTATGTGATTTAAATGCTGAGGAGATGCGCGCTTATCGCGGCAGCCTGACTGAGCCAGGTAAGCCCAGCCCATATCGGCAACGACCGGTTGCCGAGAATCTCGATTTGTTCACCCGCATGCGTCAGGGTGAGTTTGCCGATGGCAGCAAGACGCTGCGTCTGAAAATCGATATGGCCTCAGGTAATCTGAACTTACGCGATCCGGTGATTTACCGCATTCGCCGCGTGCATCATCAACGTACCGGCGACAACTGGTGCATCTATCCGATGTATGACTATACCCATTGCATTTCTGATGCGCTGGAAGGCATCACCCACTCCTTGTGTTCACTCGAGTTTGAAGATCACCGGCCTTTATATGATTGGGTTTTGGACAATATCAGTATTGGCTGCCATCCCCGACAGTATGAGTTTTCGCGTCTGGAACTGCTGAACACGCTAACTTCTAAGCGCAAATTGCTGTCCTTGGTGCTCGATGGCCATGTCAGCGCCTGGGATGACCCGCGTATGCCGACTATTGCCGGTATGCGGCGCCGAGGTTACAGCCCGGCCGGGATTCGCCTGTTTGCGCAACGTATTGGCGTCTCCAAGAGCGAAAATATTATTGATATGAGTGTGTTGGAAGGGGCGGTAAGAGAAATGCTGGAAAACGAGTCGCCACGGGTAATGGCCGTGGTCAAACCGTTGAAAGTCACGTTGATCAATTACGATGCGGCACTGACCCGCAGCCGCCAAGCTCCCTTTCATCCCAACCACCCTGAATTTGGTGAGCGTGATTTGCCAATTGCCGCAGAAATTTGGATTGAGCAGGACGACTTTGCCGAAATACCGCCTCCCAAGTGGCAACGCCTGACTCCAGGTGGTGAGGTACGTCTGCGTTACTCCTACGTGATTAAGTGCGAGCAGGTTGTCAAAGATGCTGATGGTCACGTTGTTGAACTACGCTGTTCAATTGATCATGACACTCTGGGTAAAAACCCGGAAGGCCGTAAGGTGAAGGGAGTGATTCACTGGCTCTCCGCTCAACATGCTATTACTACCGAGCTACGCTGGTATGAGCGTCTGTTTAATGAGGCACGCCCGGATGCCGTGCGTGATGAGCAGGGCGGGTATCAGGATTTTCATCAATTCCTTAACCCGGACTCCTTACAAGTGACGACAGCTTATGTGGAAGCTTCTGTCTTGAACGCTGCACCGGAGTCACGTTTCCAATTTGAACGCTTGGGCTATTTTGTTACTGATCGCCATGATCATCAAGCCGGTCATCATGCCGTATTTAATCGTACGGTAGGCTTGAAAGATACATGGAATAAATAGAGATAAGCCGCGCCATTTGCTGAGTGACTAGTTGCGTCATCAGCAAGGTAGGGCGAGGTCTGAGCTGGACTTTGCCGATGGGTGGGCTTGAGGAGAAGAAATGATGGGATATGGCAATCAGCATTTTATCGAGCAACTGCAGGCGATAGTTGGACGTACTCAGGTACTGACCGAGAGTAAGCAGACTGAGCGTTATCGTAAGGGTTTTCGTTCTGGCGAAGGCCCGGCTTTAGCGGTTGTTTTTCCTCATAGCTTGTTGCAGTTATGGCAGTTGCTGCAAGCCTGTGTCGCGGCAGACAAAATTATCATCATGCAGGCGGCCAATACCGGTGTTACTGCCGGTTCCACCCCCGATGGGGAGGATTATGACCGTGAGGTCATCATTATCAGCACGCTGAAAATCACCTCATTACAACTGCTGGATCAGGGGCGGCAGTTGCTTGCTTTTCCCGGCACCACGCTCAATCAACTGGAACAGGCGCTGAAACCCTATGGCCGTGAGCCACATTCGGTGATCGGTTCCTCTTGTATCGGCGCCTCGGTCATTGGTGGCGTGTGTAATAACTCGGGTGGCGCGCTGATCCAACGTGGGCCAGCGTATACCGAGCTATCATTGTTCGCACAACTGGGCGCTGACGGACAGCTGCAACTGATCAACCATCTAGGTATTGAACTGGGCAATACGCCGGAGGAAATTCTGACCCGACTGGAGCAGGGTGACTACCAGGCTAGCGATATTCACTATCCGCCTGATAAACAGGCCTCAGACCATGATTACCTCCACCGGGTGCGCGAAGTTGATGCTGACACGCCAGCCCGTTTTAATGCTGATACCCGTCGTCTGTATGAGGCATCTGGCAGTGCCGGTAAACTGGCCGTGTTTGCGGTGCGTCTGGATACCTTTCCCAAGCAGGAGCAGGAACAGGTTTTTTATATTGGCACGCATGATACTGCCGTGCTGACGGAACTGCGCCGCCATATTCTCAGCCAGTTCCAACACCTGCCGGTAGCCGGTGAGTATCTGCACCGTGACTTGTTTGATGTTGCCGAGACCTATGGCAAAGACACTTTTTTATTGATCAATCAACTCGGCACTGACCGAATCCCGGCTTTTTTTACGCAGAAAGGGCGCGTGGATGCCTCGCTGGACAAATTATCCTGGCTGCCACGCAGCCTGAGTGATCGTTGTCTACAAATGCTCAGCCGTTGTTTTCCCTCCCATTTACCTAAACGTCTCCGTGCCTTTCGTCAGCGTTATCCGCATCATCTTCTGCTCAAGATGTCCGGAGCAGGTATTGCGGAAGCGCAACACTATTTAGCAAGCTATTTTACCGAAGCCGACGGTGATTTTTTCAGTTGTACTGAAGATGAAGGCAAGCGCGCCTTTCTGCACCGTTTTGCTGCCGCTGGGGCTGCCGTGCGCTATCACAAGCTCTACGCAGATAAAGTGGGTGAACTGGTGGCGCTGGATATTGCCCTGCGGCGTAATGATAGAGAGTGGTTCGAAGTATTACCGGCAGAGCTGGAAAAAGAGGTTTTGCTGAAACTTTATTGTGGCCATTTTATGTGCCATGTTTTTCATCAGGACTATGTCCTGAAACCGGGCGTCGATGCGCAGGCATGGAAAAAAAGGGTGCTGGCTTTGCTGGATCAGCGTGGGGCCGAGTATCCCGCCGAACACAATGTCGGCCATCTTTATCGGGCCAAGCCGGCATTGGCCGAGTTTTACCAAAAGATGGACCCTTGTAATGCTTTCAATCCTGGTATTGGTAAAACTTCTAAGTACAAATATTGGGGGCGTACCAAGCAGGCATCGGGTGCGGTTGAGGCCAAGACTCAGCCTATGGCGGCCACAGCCGAAAGGATATAAGGCATGGATACCAGCGTACAAAGCATACTGGCTGATCTGATTCGGTTTGATACCACCAGTCGTCATTCCAATTTACAGTTGATTGAATGGGTACAAGCCTATCTGCAGTCATTTGGTGTGACAGCACGCCTGACGTTTAATGACGAAGGCAGCAAAGCCAATTTGTTTGCTCGTATAGGCGCGTCTGATTTAGCGGTGGTGATGTTGTCTGGTCATACCGATGTTGTTCCGGTTGATGGGCAAGCTTGGAGTAGTGACCCCTTTGAATTGACCGACAAGGGCGATGGCCGCTGCTATGCGCGCGGTAGCGCCGATATGAAGGGCTTTATCGCCTGTGTATTGGCCAGAGTGCCCGACTTTGTCGCACTGGCAAGCGCAGGCCGATTACGGCAAGGGATAGGCATTGCCCTGTCTTACGATGAAGAAGTAGGGTGTTTGGGAGTAGGGCGACTGATTGCGGGTTTGCAGCAAGATGGTGTTGAGGTGGCGGGCTGTATTGTCGGAGAGCCTACTAGTATGCTGCCGGTGATCGCGCACAAAGGTATTGCCCACTATCGTTGTCAGATTACTGGACGTGCCGCGCATTCCTCGCTGACCCCACAAGGGGTGAATGCCATCGAATTTGCTGCCAGGCTGATTACCCATATTCGCAAACTGGCCGATACCGAGGCTTCATTTGGTCAGCGCCAAGCACTCTATGATGTACCGTTTACCACCTTGCAGACCGGTGTGATTCAAGGCGGCGTCGCCTGCAATATCGTTCCCAAGGATTGCGAGTTTCTGTTTGAGTGTCGCTGGCTGCCAGCCGATTCCGCCGAGCGATTTATTCTGTCCGTCAAAGAGCAGGCCAAGAGCTTATTGCTAGAAATGCGCACCATTGCACCAGAAGCCGATATTGTGATTGAGCAGGTAGTGCATAGCCCGGCATTTGAATCTCAGGCAGGTTCGGCGGTGCGTGAATATGTGAGCCAATTATGTGGCTGCGAGGGTGGCAAGGGCGTTGCCTATAGTACAGAAGCTGGCTGGTTTAGCCAGGCCGGCATCGCTTGTGTGGTATTGGGGCCAGGTAATATAGAACAAGCACATCGTCCGGATGAGTACATCGAAATAGCACAACTACAAGCCTGCTATGACTGGCTGGGACGTTTGGCAACCGCGCTGTGCTGGCATTAATTAGATCTATTCATGAACACTGAGCCGCAAGACATAACAAAGCATAGCGACGATAGCGTGCGCAACAAGGCTGCACGGCGCAGCGTACTGGTCAGTATCTGGGTGAATCTGCTGCTGTCTATCCTGCAGATCGTGATCGGCGTACTGGCCAAATCCCAGGCATTGGTAGCCGATGGTATTCATACACTATCTGATCTTTTGGCCGATTTTGTCGTACTGCTGGCGGGATACTACAGTCGCAAGGCACCGGATGCCGACCATCAGTACGGTCATCAGCGTTATGAAAATGCGGCGTCGCTGGTGCTGGGGCTGCTGCTATTGGTAGTGGGCGTTGGCATGCTCTATGCGGCGGCAGTCAAGTTTCAGGATTTATCGCTTATCCCAGTGGTGCATAGTGTGGCGCTGTGGGTGGCGCTTGCGGCCTTGGTGGCTAAAGAAACCTTGTTCCGTTTTATGCTGGCCGTGGCCAAGCGGGTACGCTCCAGTATGTTGATGGCCAATGCTTGGCATGCTCGCTCCGATGCCGCCTCTTCGCTGGTAGTTGCGATCGGTATTATCGGTAACCTGATGGGGTACCCGATTCTGGACCCGGTCGCTGCGCTGGTAGTGGGTCTGATGGTGACAAAAATGGGCTGGAGCTTTACCTGGCATTCACTGCACGACCTGATGGATCGTGCTGCCGACGCAGAAGAAAGTGCAGCAATTAGACATACCCTCTTGAGTACCCCCGGCGTACTTACCTTGCATGATCTGCGCACCCGCAAGATGGGCGATATGATTCTGGTGGACGTACATCTGGAAGTGGATGGTCAGATTAATGTATTTGCTGCCCATGAGATTGCCGAAAATGCCCGCGAGCGGGTGATGCGTAGTCATCATGTATTGGATGTGATGACACATATTGATCCGGCTGGTTTGGAGGAGGTAAGAAGCGTGTTCACTGATTCAAATAAGAAACAATCTGACTGATGCAACTATCCCCGCAGGGTTCCGCAATGCTACTCCCCTCGCACCGGCAGTCAGCTGAATGGTGCGAGGAGGGTATATAGGATACCGGTTGTTTTAGCGACTCAAATCCAGCTTATAGCGCGCCAGTCCTTTACCACTACCATCATCGGCATTAAGCAGAGAAATATTATTCAAACCAGCAGCCTGTGCGACGGGCAGTGCATTTGCGGCGGAGCTGAAGGTGATATCTCCGGCAGTAGTCACCGGGCTAAAGCGCCAACTGCGTGCTGCACCGTACTGTGTACGGGTGATCAGCGGGTGATTACGGATATAGTTGATGACGACATCACGGTTCGTATCCGGCGAGGCCCAAATGGTGGTACTACCATCCAGCACTGGAATAAAACTCTTGCCACTGGTGGCGCGGTAGTTATTGGTGGCAATGATAAATTGCTGATTTGGATTTAGTGGCAAATTACGATAGCGCAGGTTTTTAATTCGCTGCTTAAGCGGCTGTGTCACGTCGATTTCATACTGTATATCCGGTGTAGTGAACATATCAAAGTTATAGCCAGCAAAGTTGCTGATCAAACTCTGTGGCGTAGTTTGACTGGGATCAATACGGTTAAAGCGTTGTGCCGCCGCTTCCAGCCAGGCCTTAACTTCGGCACCACTTACTTTTACTGCGTACACCGTGTTTGGGTACAGATAGAGATCGGCAGCACTGGCGATGCTGAGATTACCTGCCGGAATATCGGTGTAGTCGGCTCCGCCCTGGAAACCCGACTTGAACGGTGCGCTAACCGAGAGCACGGGTAGGCCGAGGTATTGTGGCAGATTGGTTTGAATGTAGTCCGCCACATAGGCTTGCTGTGCCGCATTAACGATTTGAATGGCACCAGGGTCACCAACATCAGCAAACATCGTACTCATGCGAAAATCGGTACTGCCGATCGGTGTTTTCACATATTGCAGCGTAGCTTGATGTTGAGGTTCGATTGCTGCTCGAATCGCGGGATCAATGGCAACATAACTGGCTTTGCCGTCCTGAATATAGCGCAGCTCGCTAGTGGAAGCTTCCTTCTTCAGCGCCCAATTTTTGCCATCCCAGCTCATTTGTAATTTGACCACACCTAATGCCTTGCCCCAGAAGCTGGCCATGACAGCAGGGACCCCATTAATGGTACCGCTGAGATTGTTCACACCTGGCTGGTTGTAGCCAGCGCTACCATTACGTACCGGGAACTCACCGTGTTGATGGCCCATCAGCATGGCATCAATACCGGGTACTTTAGACAGATATAGCCCAGGGCTTTCCATGGTGGGGCTATAGGGCGAACCATCCAAGCCACCATGCAGCAGGGCGACGATGATATCTGCCCCTTGAGCCCGCATTTCGGGCAGATAGCGTTCAGCACTTTCCACCGCGCCTTCCACGCGCAGTTTCCCATCCAGATAGCGCTTATCCCAGTTGAGAATGCCTGGGGTGGTGAAACCGATGATGCCAATTTTGATCGGTAGAGAAACGGCTTTGCCCGCTTCATCTGTCGCGCTAATCGTGCGCTGCAAAATAGTGTAGGGCTGCAGTAGCGGTTTATTGGTTTTGGTGCTGATCACATTGGCCAGCACCACGGGGAAACCATTGCCAACGCACTTCTGTTGCGAATCTACGCCGTCCACATCCAGTCCACCACCTAATACCTGATTCAAAAAGGGCAGACCATAGTTGAACTCGTGATTACCCAGCGTGCCGGCATCGTACGTTAACGTCGCCATGGCGCGGTAGATGGAGAGCTGCTGTGAGCAGGAGATAGGATTGACTTGAGCCTCATAGTCGGCGAGGGCAGTACCTTGAATCGTGTCGCCATTATCCAGCAACACGGTGTTAGCAAACTCTTTACGTGCAGCCTGAATCAGCGTAGCGGTGCGTTCAAAGCCATAAGCGGGGTCATCTGCCAGCTTAAAGTAGTCGTAGCTGAGTGCATTGGCATGCAGATCGGTGGTTTCGAGCACAGCGATAGTGGCCTGTGCGCTTTTGCTGAGAGCTTGCTCATTGGAAGGATTGCTGCCAAACGGATTACTACTATTGCTGTCGGCACAGCCTGTAATAGTCGTAAGGAAAAGCAATAAACAAAGTGTCCGGCGTAACGTAGCGAGACGGGAGGAGAAGAGGGGCATGCTTACCTATTTCAGTTTGTCAGAATGACCCCCTATTATCAGTCATGTTTTTGACAAAATGATGAACTGTATGGAATTTTTTGTGCCACCCGAAGAACTTAGAACCGTTAACAAAACCTCGAAGAGCACCTGAGCCGAGGCGCGCCGACGCAGACAGAAGAGGTATAACGTTGGATCAGCGGTTTTGTTAGCCGCTCTTAGAACGTATTTGTACCGCACCATTTTAACAAAGCAAAAATCTCGATTATTTACTTGATAGCCTGTAAGGCTAACCTGATTTTAAGAGGCTGTCTGTAGTTTATTTTTATTTTCCTTGATTTTAAAAAATATAATGAGATTAATGTTATTTAAAAGGTTAATAATATTTTTGACGCTGCATAAACAGTAGCAATAAAAAATTACACAAACAAATATTAAACTAGCGTTGCTATTATCAATTTGCATTGAATAAAATTATTTTTGTGTATAGCATCACGCCTTGCCGGTATTGATAGGCATCCTCTTAACATCTTAGACGTCATTGACGTTAATAGATGCTTTTTTATTTATTTATTAAAATTCTATGGAAATAAACATGAAAAAAATGGCTGCAGCTTTTTCTCTGCTGGCTACTGTCGGTATTTCTACTATTAGTTCTATTGCTTATGCAGCAGATAGTGGAGTGATTACGTTTAACGGCTTGGTTACGGCTTCAACCTGCGAAGTTACCAATGATGCGACTGGTAATTTCACCGTTACTTTACCTACAGTAAGCGCTAACAATTTTGGAGCGGCTGCATTGGCTACTGCTGGGCCATCAAATTTTCGTATTGGGGTAAAAAACTGTCTACCAGCTTCTGGTAATGTGCGTGCACAATTTGTCTATTTAGCTGCGCAAACTGATTTAACTACCGGCCAGTTAATCAATAATGGTGGAATTGCCACTAATGTTAATTTGCAATTATTTAATCCTAGTAACGATAGTGTTATCAAGCCGGGGGATGCTGGTGTGGCTACCGCTTTTCCAATTGCATCGGACGGAACTGGCGAAATGATTTACGGGGTACGTTATATCAAGCCAACAACCGCCACACCTACCCCTGGTACAGTGATTAGTATGGTGAATTATAAGTTGAGTTACAACTAATCATACAAAAGAGCTGAAATAATTTGGCTATATTACGTTGTTCGATAAAGTAATATATTTACTGGACTCAGATGAATTTATTATGTTTTTGGCATGATTTGTTTTTCTGAGTAACCAGTTTGCTAGTTTTAGTTAAAAAAAATTTCAAATATTTTTACTATTTAAAGATGGTGTGCGAAAAAGCAATGAAGTATTTTTTAATGTTTATAGCTTTAATAAGTATAAATAATTTTGTTATTTCCGGTGTTGTTATTAATACAACTAGAGTTATTTATCCAGAGACGGCACGTGAAGTTAGTGTTCAGTTGCAAAATAAAAACCCAAGACCAACTTTGGTGCAGTCTTGGGTTGATAGCGATAGTGAAAACGAAATGCCTGAGCAAAGTAAGGCGCCATTCTTTTTGCGGCCGCCGCTTACCAGGATTGAGACAGAGCAAGGCCAGGCCTTACGTCTGGTATATAACAATCAGCCACAGCTACAAGATCGTGAGTCTGTGTTCTGGTTGAATGTTTTGGAAATACCGCCTAGTCCAGATAGCGTAATAGCTTCTCAGCCCTATTTGCAAATGGCGATAAAAACGCAGATTAAAGTTTTTTTCCGACCTAAAAATTTGTCAGGTAGTTCACAAGAAGCACCTAAGCTTTTAATCTGGCACTTGCATTCAGATAGTGATGGATCTTATAAGCTTGAGTGTGAGAATCCGACACCATTTCATATTTCATTTGGTAAAGTTGATCTCAAGCTTGGTACGCAAATTTTTTCAAATGCGAATAGCAATTTAATGATTAAGCCATTTAGTAAAATGATTGTCGTGATGAATGGACTAAAAAAAACACCAGCTACTGATGCAGAAGTTAGATTTAGTTTTATTAACGATTATGGCGCTTATATAAACTTGATGAGCAGTCTTGCTAAATAATGATTTTATAATGATGAATTTTTATTGTGGTTTCTTAAGTGATAATCAACCTAATAATTAAATATTGACCTCATTGACTACTGCACTTTCACATAAATTATTAAAATATTTAATATTTTTAATACGTCACATTATTTTAAGTGTAGCAAGCATGTTTGCTCAATATGTCTATGCTGCAGATATCTTAGATAAAATGGCAGAGGCAAGTTCTTCGTCTTTGTTTATATCGCCAGATTTGACTATTATAAAAAATGATCCTCAGACAGTAAAATTTAACCCTTCTTTTTTATCTGGTGGCAATGATGTTGATTTGTCAAATTTTGAAAAAAGTAATCCAATATCTGCTGGTACATATGATCTTGATATTTATGTTAATAATAAATTTCAAGCACATGTCGATATTGTCTTTGTTGCCACAGAGATAAACCCTAACTACGCTCAGCCTTGCTTTACTTTATTACAACTTAATGATTTTGGTATTGATACTGTTGATCTGAATAGCGCTGATGATGTAGAACGCTGTTTGTCACTGGATAGTCGTATTCCGTATGCCACGGTAATTTACGATTTTGGGCAGCAAAAATTAATGCTCTCTATACCCCAAGCGGCGATGAAAAAAACTATTGATGGTTATGTTGATCCAAAATTATGGGATCACGGCGTAACAGCGGGTTTTTTAAGTTATAGCATTAATGCTTTTACCACAAGAGGTGGTGAAGCAAGCGACACTAGCAGCTCTGGCTTTTTAGGAATAAATGCAGGGATTAATACCGGGTCATGGCAATGGCGGCATAATTCTTCTAGCAGTATTCGGACCGGTGGAGATATTAATTGGCAGAATATTAATACTTACGCAACTTACCCTATTGCCGATTGGCACGCTAAATTATTATTTGGTGAGAGTAATACCAGCGGTGAGTTTTTCGATAGCACCGCATATCGAGGGGTCGACCTGTCATCGGATGACCGAATGCTGCCAGACTCCTTGCGTGGTTATGCGCCGATTGTTCGTGGAGTAGCTAATAGCAATGCCAAGGTGGAAATCTGGCAAAACGGTTTCCTGCTAAGACAAACCACGGTCTCTCCTGGGCCATTTGAAATTACCGATTTATCGGCAACGGGCAGTAGTGGGAACTTACGTGTGCTCATTACTGAAGCCAATGGCTTCCAGCATGAGTTTACGGTACCGTTTGCCTCGGTTGCCCAACTGCTCCGTCCCGCTGCCATTCGTTACAGCATGAGCGCTGGCCAGGTTTTGATTCGCGGGCTTGATAGTAAGCCGTGGCTTACGCAGGGAACATGGCAACGCGGCCTTAACAATCTGTTAACCAGTTATGCTGGTTTGCAGTTGAGTGAGGGTTATCGCGCCGGTTTAGTCGGTTTAGCTTTGAATACCCCGGTTGGCGCATTTTCAGCAGATATCACGCATGCTAAAACTTTGCTGCCTCGCCGGTTCAATACAATGCAAGGACAACGGCTGCGGCTCAGTTATAGCAAGCAGTTGCTAACAACCAGCACCTATATTGCCTTGACAGGAGTTCGTCATACTTCTTCAGGCTATCTTGGTTTAAGTCAAGCTTTGGTAACTCGTGCTATTGCTTACAGTAATGTTGAGGATGCCAATCTGGTGCCGTTGGCAAATATTAAGCAACAAATGACGCTTAGCGTTAATCAAGTGCTACCTGATCATTTGGGTAGTTTCTTTATCAGTGCCACTTCAAACCAACTGGCGGACAATGCTGGAACCAATTTTGATTACCAACTGGGTTACAGTCGCAGCTTTGGCCCTGTTTCAATGAGCATTTCCAGCAGTCGCACACTGAACAGTTCGCAAAGAACCAGCACGCAGTATTTTTTGACCTTTTCTCTACCGCTTGGCGCAGAGCCAGGCTCCCCGCTCTTGGCTGTAAACACGAGCCAGGGAGGCGGCAATAATAGCCAGCAAGCTTATTTAAGTGGCAGCCTGGGTCAGGATCAGGCGCTCAGCTATGGGGTGTCTTATAGCCAAAATAGTATCGGAGGGATGAGTGCTGGGCTCAGTGGGCAGTATCGTAATCGCTATGCCACGAGCAGCGTCTCATATAGTGAGGGTCGGGATTTCCGCAGTGCCAGTGTTGGCTTGCTCGGGAGTGTGGTTATTCACTCTGGTGGGCTGACATTGAGTCAGCAAACCGGTGACACCATCGCTTTAGTGGAAGCGCCAGGAGCGAGTGGCGCAAAAATTGGCGGCTCAAACAATATTCGCATCAATAGCAGTGGCTACGCGGTGGTGCCTTATCTTACTCCCTACCGTTTTAATACCATAGAGGTCGATCCAGAAGGTTCGAGTGACGATATCGAGTTTAAGTCCACTAGCCAGCGGAAAGTACCTTATGCGGGGGCTATTGTGAAAATGAAGTTTGAAACACAGAGTGGCAGGGCACTATTAATCCACGCTGTGGATGAGCAGGGCATACCGCTACGGTTTGGTGCCGAAGTTGTCGATCCTCAAGGTCAAATCCGTGGCGTGGTTGGTCAAGCCAGCCAGTTATACCTTCGTGATGTTGCGGATCAGGGCAGACTGACTGTGCGTTGGGGAAGCAAGCCTGGCGAACAATGTTTTATTCACTATCAATTACCTGCTCAAGACAAGATAGGCAGGGCTATGCAGTTGGAAGCAGTGTGTGTGAATGCTGCTCAACTCGCCCCGCAAACGTAGTCAAATAACGGTTAAAGTGTATCAGCATAGATCTGCTGCTGGCTCAGCCTGCCACGAACTTGTGGGTATTTATTATGCCATTGATATTTAATGGCTGTTTTGTTAAGTTATTTAAAATATCAAAGGCGATAATGTTCAAAAATATCATGCTTATAGTGGGATGCCTCATGCAAGTGACGCTCTTTGCTGCTAGTGCTACGTCGTCACCCTTGGCTGATAATACTTGTGTCAATCATATCTTGAACACCAACAAGGATTTCGCGGGTGGCCCGTTGAACTACATCCTCCCGGTAAGGCCCATTAGTGTTGATCCTAATCTGCCGCTAGGCAGTATTTTAGCGACGTGGGAGACAGATCTAAGTCTGGCTACTGCGCTAGCCAATGATTTCACTATGCGCTGTCCTGCGAATGCGTCTGGCGTAAGTTACGATATGTCCGGGGTTAGAGGCATTTATAATGGAACAGTTGCTTATAGCACCAATGTTCCCGGTATTGGGGTCATCATTTCGCTCCGCCAGAATGCAGGAGGCTATGGTGCCGGCACACCGTTTCCCATCTTTCTTCATTTCCCTTCTCTTGCTGAGAAAAACGCCTCTAGCGTGCTCACAGAAATAGGAGGGGTGGTTAAATTCTCCTTGATTAAAACCAGTTCGGCTGTAACCGCAGGAACGCTGTCAGGAACAGTGGGATCGATTTATATTTCTGCGCCGACAAGGTTAGCTAAAGGCACTTTCTATCATTTTGTGTTTGGTAGTGGTGGCAGCATTAGCCCAAAGGCAGCGGCTACCTGTGATGTCGCGGTGGGTTCCCGTGATTTTACCGTCACGCTGCCAGTGGTAAGTGTCAGCGATTTTGCCGGCAATCATTCCTCTGCTGGCAATAAGCCTTTCAATCTTGTGGCGAATTGCGAAGGTAGCGGGGGCGCACTGCAATTGAAGATGCATGATGTTGGCGGTTCCAATAGCAGTATTGGCATTTTGAATCCTGCCGCAGGGACGATTGCTCAAAATGTGCGTTTGCAACTGAGGCGTCATAGTGATTGTGCTACCGACATGCCTTTGAATGATGTGGCGATGGATATTGCCACCGTAGCCAATGGTAGCCAAGTGGTGACGGTGCCACTTTGTGTCCGTTATATCCAAAACACAGCGATGGCACCGACGGCTGGCCTTATCCATGGACAGGCGAAATTCACATTAGCCTATCCCTGAGGTGGTAGGGAGCGAGTATTGGCGCAAAAACCAAGATCCTCTTTACCCAGAGGATGGGATGACAACCATTTACCGGGATTCATGAGCCCCTGTGGATCCCATGCCTGTTTTACTAGGCGCATAAGAGTCAAGGCCTGCGGATCTTTATAACGCTCCAGCCAGTGCCGTTTGAGCTGACCAATACCATGCTCTGCTGCCAACGTTCCTCCGACACGATAAACCTGCTCATACACCAGTTCATTGACCGTGTTTTCATCATCAAATAATTGCGTATTACCCGGGCGAGTGAAACTGACGTTGTAATGCAGATTACCATCGCCAGCATGGCCAAAAGCGACGATGCGCACACTAGGGAAAGCGGCTTGCAAGGCAGCCGCACAGTCACGGACAAAAGCCGGCAGCGCGGATGTGGGTACTGCGATATCGTGCTTAATACTGGGGCCATCCTGTTTTTGTAGCTCGGAAATTTCTTCGCGCAGTTGCCACAATTTGCGTCGCTCGGCCTCACTTTGAGCAATGACGCCATCCAGGATGTTATTTTGTCTAGCCAGCCAGTTAACTAGCTGTTCGTTGAGCAAGATGTTGTTGCCACTGTCGGCCAGCTCTATCAGCAGTAGCCAGGGGGCAGTAAAGGGCAGTTGCCCAGGGCGATGGCGGGTAATGACTTGCTGACAGCTGTGGCTGATCACCTCAAAAGAGCTGAGACGCTCGCCAAATGCCTGACGTAGCCCGTTCAAACAGTTAATGGCGGCATCCATATCATTCACGCCTAGCAGTGCGGTGGCATGGGCACTGGGGAGGGCGAATAGTTTTAGCGTGGCAGCCGTGATCAAGCCCAGTTGCCCTTCAGCACCAATGAATAATTGCTTGAGGTCGAGGCCGGTGGTGTCTTTGCGCAGGCCTGATAAGGCATGCAGAATTTCTCCATTAGGCAAGACTACCTCCAGCCCTAATGTGAGCTCGCGCATGGTGCCGTAGCGTAGTACCGCCACCCCGCCAGCATTGGTGGAGAGATTACCGCCAATTTGGCAACTGCCTTCGGAAGCGAGAGAGAGCGGAAACAGGTAGCCGGCGGCCTGGGCTGCCTGCTGTACTTCCAGCAGTGTCGCCCCTGCTTCCACAGTGAGTGTGTGGTTGGCCGCATCAAGTTGCCGTATCTGCTGCAGGCGCCGTAGGCAGACAATTAGCTGCTGCCCCGAATCATCCGGCGTTGCCGCACCGCAGGTGGAGGTATTACCGCCCTGCGGCACGATGGCAACCTGATGTCGCTGACACAGTTTAACCAGTGCGGCTACTTGCTCCACGCTACCTGGTAAGGCCACAGCCAAAGGTTTGCCCTGGTAGCGCTGACGCCAGTCCAAGCTATATGGTGCGGTGTCGGCGGGCTGGCGGAGCAGGTAGCGCTCACCTAGCAGTGTACTTAACTCAGAGAGAAAGGTCGGCATATCAGGCGCTGGCGCTTGGGTCGATCATCAGTTGGTCGGGATGCTGCCAGCGTTGTTGCGCGGCAATACGTGCCAGCCAGCTTTGCACATTAGGCCAGTCAGCAATAGCCAGCCCTGCATCGGCCAGCCACCATAGGTAGGCGCTATTAGCAATATCGGCAATACTGAAGTGCTGGCCAGCCAGGAATTTTTGTGTGCTCAGCACCTGATTCAAGGTGTCCAGATCAGCACAGGCACGTTCTGCCAACCAATGATTGACTGGAGTGGGGGCAGCTTTCATGGTTAGAGAGTAACGTAGGTTGGAGACAGAAAAGCCAATACGATTGCTTTCCCATGATAGCCATTCTCGTACCACCGCTTGTTGCTCCTCGGGAACAGCCAGTTTGGGGTAGTGTTCGGCCAGCCATTGCAAAATAGCATTGGATTGGCAGAGTGTATTCTTTGCGACTACCAGTACCGGCACCTCACCAAAACGACTGACGGCACGGAAGTTAGTGGGGCGCTGTTTGCGTGGCACGCTTAAATCGATGCAGACATAGTTATGCTCAATAGCGGCCAGCTGCAGTGCCAGACGAACCTTATAGCTATGACCAGAGCGCGGGTTGCCATAGAGGGTGGGTGTGCTCATGTGTGTGTCCTGTGGTGAGGGTGGCAGCAGAGGTCGGCAAATAGCTTGCTTTATTTCTGCCAATAGGTTTTGACGTTGACGAATTCGTACAAGCCAAACTCGGATAACTCCCGGCCATAGCCTGATGATTTGACACCGCCAAACGGCAAACGTAAATCGGAGCTGGTATGGCGGTTGATAAAGACACTGCCGGTTTCTAGTCGTTGTGCTAATTGCCAGGCGTGTTCGCTATCGGCGCTATAAATACTGGCCCCCAAACCAAAAGGGGTGTCATTGGCCAGTCGTAGTGCATCGTCTTCGTCACAAGCGCGCAAAATGCTGGCGACAGGTCCGAAGACTTCTTCGTGATACACCCGACAGCGTGGATTGACATGATCCAAGACGGTAGCCGGATAGAAAAACCCTGCCGTCGTCGGCACCTGCCCACCAAGTGCCAGAGTGGCGCCATGGGCTAGTGCATCCAGCACCTGGCTGTGCAGCACTTCGCGTAAATCGGCACGGGTGAGCGGGGAGAGGGTGGTGTCGGGATGACGAGGGTCCCCCGCTTTTAGTTTGCTTGCTTCCGCACAAAAAGCCGCAATGAAGGCTTCGGCGACTTCCGGCACCACAATCATGCGTTTGGCGGCATTACAACTTTGTCCGGCATCGCGAAAACGCGAGTTGGCTGCATCATGAGCGGCGGCAGTAATATCCGCATCGGCTAACACGATGAAGGGGTTACTACCTCCCAATTCCAGTACCGTTTTTTTCAGATGTTTACCTGCTAGAGCGGCAATGACTCGGCCGGTTTGGGTTGAGCCGGTAAAAGCAACTGCATCTGCTAAGCGGATGGCGTCTTCCACTTGTTCATGAGCAATCCAGGCAATGTCGAGTACTTGCAGACCCGCTGCGCGTACCAGTTCCAACAGCCGCTGGGTACATTGCGGCACCGAGGGAGCCGGCTTGACTAGGCAGGCATTGCCTGCCATCAACGCCGGTACGGCAAAACGCAAGACCTGCCAGATCGGGTAGTTCCATGGCATCACCGCCAGTACCAGGCCCAGTGCTTCAAATGCCACGCCGCTGCGGCTGGCCTGAGTGGGAATATTGAGTGCTTGCAGCAGCTCCGGTGCTAGTTGTGCGTAATAGCGAATGAGTTGCACAGATTTATCAATTTCAGCCAGGCATTCGGCTGTACGTTTGCCCACCTCTAATGAAACCAGTCCCGCCAGCTCTTCACGATGGGTGTGTAACTGTGTGGCCAGTTGCAGCATTTGCTGGGCACGCTCTGCCACCGTTAGCTGCTGCCAAGTCTGTTGCGCCGATTTCAGCGTTTGCACACAGCGAGCGAGTTGGTGTTCTGGCCAGATAGCGCGAGTGAAGACAATTTCACCATTGGCGGGATTGCAGCTAGTAAAGGCAGTCATATGGTTGAAGATGCTTAAAAGGCAAAGCAGCAATGTAGCAAAAAAGCTTGCCTATCGGTATGGCTAAGTCACTTATGACGTAGTGGTGAGTGTAAAAAGTTAATAAGAATTGAAAAGTAAAATCAATTATTTTGCCAATTTGCTTGTACTGAAAAATCAATCGAAAAGCTTATTGCTGTACTAAAGGTCAGTTTTCAATGGCTAGAAAAAATGAGTATTTAAGCCTTTTATTATCCAATGCTAAAACTAATGAAAACTATTTTATCTCTCAAGCTAGACAGTATGGTGTTGAAACAGGTTGTAGACGGTGTGCGAGAATGTGAATTAATGCGTTTTCGTCATCGTGTGTTTCGGGAGGAGTTAGGCTGGTTGCCGGTTGATGAGTTTGGGTTAGATTATGATAATTATGATAGTTATTCTGATAACTATGTGGTGCTATCTGAAGGACGCGTTGTTGGCTGTGTGCGCTTTACTTTGGGGGACAAGCCATTCATGTTGGAAAAGGAGTTTTCTAGTTTACTGTTTTATGGGGAAAGTTTGATTAAATCTCGTCATACTGCAGAGGTTACCCGATTTGCGGTGAGCTCTAGCTTGGACCCACAACAGGCTAAGAAGGTCGCTAGGCTGCTGTACCTAAGTTTATGGGAGTGGTCATTAATCAATGAAATTTCACAGCTTTATTTTGTAGTTAAACCAGCATTTTACCGACGTTTATTAGCGATGGGTTTTCCCATTACACCGGTAGGGATGCCTCGACCTTTGGACGGGGGAGTAATGTCACAAGCAGGTTATTTTGACTGGAGGCAAGCTACTCATCTCTTAGTTAATTCATTGCGAAAAGAAATTTCGTTGTCAGAACAATTGATAAACAAGATTAATATGTTATTTATGGTATGAGTCATGCTTCAGAGACAGTAAGATTGGATATGGGAAGCAAATGCATACCTAGTACTATAGCATGTGTACGATTGTTGGCGGACAGTTTGCGAATAATATTAGCAACGTGGAATTTTACTGTTCGCTCGCTAATATCTAGGATGATGGCGATCTCCCAATTGGTTTTTCCTTTGCTCATCCAATGGAAAATATCATATTCGCGTTGTGATAGCGGCAGCGAGCTAGGTGCAGTAGGTGGCAGGCTGGCTATTCTAACCATAGCCTGATGCAGATGGGGCATTAGGCCGTTGAGCATGCTAACAAAATTATTAGTATTCTGAACGGCCTCTTCACCTGCTAACGAAAACAAACAACCTAAGTTGTTGTGCCGAGATGCGCTAGTCAGTGTGATGCCAATGCCTAGGCCAATTGCAGAAGCCTCTGCGATGAACTTACGTTCCCGCTTACTTTTACTGCGCATGAAGTGTTCCTGCCAAATAACAGGGGCATAGCCGAACTGAACACGTAAGATAGGATCATTCTGAGCATAGTTTTCTTGTACGTATTCACTCATCCAGTCAGAGGGGTAGCTAATATTAAATACCCTCTCTAGTCGTTGCAGTTTTTGCTCTTGGTCAATACGCCCTAGTGCTAGAACAATATGTTCTGATGGGGCTTTTTTTAAAACACTATCGAGAAATTCCTTCAGTTCCGCTTCTGTCTCAATATGACTGATCAAATGAGCCCATTCTAATAGAGTCCATTGCTGGGCCGGTGTAAGGCAATCCGGTAGCGGTCTGATGATGGTAGAAGTTGATATATCCATGAACTAGCTTCCCTCGGTCTTGCGGTCTTAGATAAATAGATGACGGTCAAGATGTTCTCAGCATCAAAACATAAATTTGATAGCTAATCAATATTGTTAAGTTATTTTGATGATTCATTTTTATTTTACTTTAATGTCTTTAGCATTAAAAAGCAAAATGCAATATGTATTTTGAGTTTTTGCATTGTTGTAGCTGTGAAAAATAATACAGATTATATATTTTTTGTATAAAAAAATATTATTAATATTAATTTGAATTAATGCTGAAATTACCGTTTAAATAGAGGTGATTTTGTTATTTTTTAATAAAAATCAAAGCTCTAAGCTAATAGAGCGGTAATCAAGAATTATTGTTCTTCTTGATACTTAATCAATTTAATATTTTAAATAAATTATTGTTTTTGCTAGTCTGGGGTTAACACTGTTTCCATTGCCATTTCTTGTTTGTTTGGATAGTCACGACTGTAATGCAGGCCTCGGCTTTCTTGACGCAGCAGTGCCGAGCGGACAATCAGTTCGGCGGTTTGCACCAGATTACGTAATTCGATCAGATCGTTGCTAATGTGAAAATGACTGTAGTACTCGTTGATTTCCTCGGTTAGCAACTGAATGCGGTGTTGTGCACGATGCAGCCGTTTAGTGGTACGTACGATGCCGACATAGTCCCACATCGTGCGGCGCAGTTCGTCCCAATTGTGAGAAATCACCACCTCTTCGTCCGGGTCGCTCACTTGGCTGTCATCCCAGTCTGGAATGTTTGCTAATTGATCCTTGGGTGTCGCCAGAATATCGCTGGCAGCCGCTTTACCGATGACCAGGCATTCCAGTAAAGAATTACTGGCTAGGCGATTGGCGCCATGTAAGCCAGTGCAGGCTACTTCGCCGACGGCATATAAGGCTTCAACATCGGTACGACCATGTAGATCGGTTAGTAGGCCACCACAGGTGAAGTGCACTGCAGGGACGACCGGGATAGGCTGTTTGGTAATGTCTATGCCCAGTTCTAGGCAGTGGGCGTAGATAGTGGGAAAGTGTTCACGAATAAAGTCTGCCGGTTTGTAAGAGATATCCAGATAGACACAGTCGAGGCCGTGTTTTTTCATTTCAAAGTCTATGGCGCGGGCGACGATATCACGTGGAGCTAATTCTGCGCGCGGATCGTGCTCCGGCATAAAGCGGCTGCCATCGGTTAGTTTCAGGATGCCCCCTTCGCCGCGTACCGCTTCGGAAATCAGAAACGATTTGCTATGCGGGTGGTACAGGCAGGTGGGGTGAAATTGCATGAACTCCATATTGCTGACCCGGCAGCCAGCACGCCAACCCATCGCAATGCCGTCGCCGGTGGCAGTATCTGGATTGGTGGTATACAGATAGACCTTACCGACACCGCCGCTAGCCAGAATCGTATGTCTGGCAGCAATGCTGACTACTTTATCTGCGTTTTTGTCGAGTGCGTAAGCACCGTAGGCACGTTGCCCGGCAAGCCCTAGTTTGCTAGAGGTGATTAAATCAATCGCAATATAGTCTTCTAATGTTGTGATATTAGGATGTGCCTTAATTTTCTGGCTTAAGGTAGAGATAACGGCATTACCGGTGGCATCGGCAGCATGAATAATACGACGGTGACTGTGCCCACCTTCGCGGGTTAGGTGATAACCGGTTTGGTGGGTAGCATCCTGGGTAAAAGGCACACCCAGGCTGATCAGCCAATCAATTGCCTCTTTGGCGTGTTCGACGATGAAGCGAGCGGCGGCTTCATTACATAAACCAGCGCCGGCAACCAAGGTGTCGCGGATATGCTCTTCGATGGAGTCTTCATTATCGAGTACCGCTGCAATGCCGCCTTGCGCATAACGGGAGCTGCCTTCTTGCAGATTCCGTTTGGTGATCACCGCAACACGTTGCGTTTGTGCTAGGTGCAGTGCCAGCGTCATGCCAGCCAGGCCACTACCAATAATTAACACATCAAATTCGAGCATAACATCTATCCCTGCGAACAATGACCGGCCAGCAGCCTAGCAGAATCTGGGGGGAGGTGAATAGGGTAATGTGATGGATATTGATGAGGACAGCAGAATAAGCGAGCTCATGCGGCTATTATTCGACTTCGTCTATCCAGGCTTGCTGTATGGCTTCGAGCACACGCTCGCCGCCCCGAGCATGATCATCATCGAAGCCTGGCAGGCTAATGACCCAGTTATGCAGATCGACAAAGCGCACGGTTTTGGGATCGATATCCGGGTGAGCTTCACTCAGTTCGATGGCTATATCGTGGATGGCGCTCCATTTCATCGCTTCATTCCTTTAATGATGTTCGCGGGCATGATTGAGGGTATAGCGCGGGATTTCAATCACGAGATCCTCATCGGCCAGCAGCGCCTGACAGGAGAGACGTGATTGCGCTTCCAGCCCCCAGGCTTTATCCAGCAAATCTTCTTCCAGTTCGTCCGCTTCCATTAGAGAGTCACCACCTTCGCGTACGATGCAGTGACAAGTGGTACAGGCACAGGACATCTCACAGGCGTGTTCGATTTCTATATCGTTATCCAGCAGGATCTGACACAGGCTTTGTCCTGGTTCGGCGTCGTCGATCACCACCCCTTCAGGGCAGAGATCAGCATGGGGGAGTACGATGATGCGTGGCATAGAATGTCCTTACAAATCAGCAATATTATGGCCTTTGAGCGCGCGCTGGATATTGCGATCCATGCGGCGGGCGGCAAACTCTTCAGTCGAACGATTAAGCTGGCTGCTGGCCTCGTTGATAGCACGGGTGTGCTGTTTGGCTATCGCACTGGTGACGTTGGCAAGTGCAGTCTCTATCTGTTGTTGCTCGCTATGGCTGAGCAAATCCCCATCAATTTGCAGCGCAGCCCGTGCGGCTTCGCTCAAGCTGGTGGCATCGACAATCGACTCACGTAGCTTGCGAGCATCAATATCCTGATGCACATGGTTGATGGAGTCGCTCAGCATGCGTGTGATTTCTGCGTCGGTAAGACCATAAGATGGCTTGATCTGAATACTGGCTTCGACACCGGATGTCTGTTCACGCGCAGACACTGCCAGCAGACCATCGGCATCGACTTGAAAAGTGATACGAATACGCGCGGCTCCGGCCACCATGGGTGGGATGCCGGTGAGCACAAACTGACCCAGCGAGCGGCAGTCACTCACCAGTTCGCGTTCGCCTTGCAATATATGAATGCTGAGTGCGGTTTGACCATCTTTATAAGTGGTGAATTCCTGTGCCCGGGCAATGGGCAGAGTGCTGTTGCGTGGAATGATTTTCTCGGTGAGGCCACCCATGGTTTCAATACCCAGTGATAACGGTATCACATCCAATAATAACCATTCGTCGGCATTTT
This sequence comes from Neisseriaceae bacterium TC5R-5, assembly GCA_020830965.2. Classification (GTDB taxonomy): domain Bacteria; phylum Pseudomonadota; class Gammaproteobacteria; order Burkholderiales; family Chromobacteriaceae; genus Chromobacterium. The sequence continues at coordinate 30,766 of JACCFC020000017.1, read as the reverse complement.
TATTGCCGGCTAACACATTGGCCTGTATCGCGGCACCCAATGCCACGACTTTATCCGGATCAAGATTAGTTAATGGTGGCTGCTTAAAAAAATCCGCTACGGCTTTTTGGACATGCGGCATACGGGTGGCACCACCTACCATCACGACACCCTTGACTTCATCTGCTTGAATGCCGGCATCACGCAAAGCCTTACGCAGGGGGGCCAGCGTTTTTTCGACCAGTGTATGGCTGATTTCCTGAAAAGTAGTCTGATCCAGCACTAGGTCAATGGTAAAACCATCACTCAAGACCGCGGTAATACGGGTGTCGATATGTTCGGTTAAGGCTTCTTTGGCTTGACGAGCATGGCTGAGTAATAAACTGCTATCTTGCGCGTTGAGGCTGGACAGATTGCTTTGTTCCAGTATCCAGCAGTAAAGACGCTGGTCGAAATCATCTCCCCCTAGGCTAACATTGCCGCTGGTGGCGAGTACCTCAAAAATACCGCGACTAAGCTGCAGAATCGATATATCGAAGGTGCCACCTCCCAGGTCGTAGACGACGTAAATGCCCTCACTGCCATTGTCCAGGCCATAAGCGATGGCGGCGGCAGTGGGTTCATTGAGCAAGCGCAGTACATTCAGCCCAGCCAGCCGTGCAGCATCTTTGGTGGCCTGGCGTTGTGCATCATCAAAATAGGCGGGAACGGTGATGACTGCACCGCTTAATTCGCCGCCCAGGCTGGCTTCCGCGCGTAGCTTTAGGGAACGCAGAATTTCGGCCGAAATTTCTACCGGGCTTTTGACCCCATGCCGGGTGATGAGCTGCAACATACCTGGGGCGTCAGCAAAACGATAGGGAAGGTGGTCATTGCTGGGTAGATCGCCCAGGCCACGCCCCAAAAATCGCTTGGCCGAAGCAATGGTATTGTACGGGTCCTGGTTTTGCTGTTTTTGAGCATGGTGCCCGACCAGAACTTCACCATTGGCACTATAGTGTACGACCGAAGGTAATAGACTGTGGCCGGAGGCATCTTTAAGGATGGTGGCGCTGCCGCTTTTTACGGTAGCCACCAGTGAATTGGTGGTGCCCAGATCAATGCCCACAGCCAGACGGTGCTGGTGTGGTGCGGTGGAGAGGCCGGGTTCGGCTATTTGCAATAAGGCCATAGGGTTCGTGTTGGTTTTGATGGTTTTAAGCTGCGGGGCGGCGGCCACTATCTGGCTGTACGCTAGCGCCTTACTCCAGCAGCATTTCGATAGAGTCACCAATTTCCTGGTCTAGTTTCTCCAGAAAACGCAATTTTCGTACCAGGAGTGTGGCGCTGTCCAAGTTGTTGTGCTGGTCGAGGGCTTGCCCCAGCTCGGTTTGTAGCGCGAGGGTTTCCTGCTGCAGTTGTTCTGCTAGTTGATAGAGTTCTTCTAGCTGGCGGCCACGCTGTGCTGCCTCAATATCTTCACGCCACTGCATTTGAGCCATCAAAAAATCGCCGGGCATAGACGTATTGCTGTCTTCACCGGTATCGATCCCCGCCAGTTTTAGCAGGTAACGCGCCCGGTTTAATGGGGTTTTCAGCGTGCGATAGGCCTCATTCAACTGAGTAGCACGCATCAGCGCTAGACGCTGTTCCGCATCGGAATGGCTGACATAACGATCAGGGTGTACTTGGGCGGCGGTAGCTTTCCATGCTTGCTCCAGAGCAACTTTGTCCAGGGCAAAGCAGCGCGGCAGATTAAACAACTGGAAAAAATCTTGCTCAAAATGGTAGGTCATTGCCCATTGCCTGGCTAAGACTGCGGCCGCGAAGCCAGGGTGAGGTTTCGCGGCAATGCAGAAGGTTACACGTTGAAACTTTCGCCGCAGCCACACTCGTTTTTGACATTAGGATTATTGAACTTGAAGCCTTCGTTCAACCCCTCTTTGGTATAGTCCAGTTCGGTTCCATCAATATAAGCCAGGCTTTTCGCATCGGTGAAGATAGTGACGCCGTGACTCTGAAAGGCCAAGTCTTCCGTATTGGCCACATCAACAAACTCCAGCTTGTAAGCCATGCCAGAGCAACCGGAGGTTTTTACGCCCAAGCGTATACCCAAGCCCTTACCGCGTTTGGTGATAAAGGCGCTGACATGCGCGGCAGCCGTTTCAGAAAGAGAGATAGCCATAATCGTGCCTATTTATTGTGCTTTTGCTTGTAATCGCTGACGGCGGCTTTGATCGCGTCTTCTGCCAGGATAGAACAATGGATTTTAACCGGTGGCAAGGCTAGCTCCTCCGCAATCGCGGTGTTCTTGATATTCATCGCTTCATCCAGTGATTTACCCTTTACCCACTCAGTCACCAATGAAGAAGAGGCAATCGCCGAACCACAACCATAGGTTTTGAACTTGGCATCCTGAATGACGCCATTCTCGTCCACCCGGATTTGTAGCTTCATTACATCGCCACATGCTGGCGCACCAACCATGCCAGTGCCGATATCGTCGTCGGCTTTATCGAAAGAGCCCACATTACGTGGGTTTTCGTAGTGATCCATCAATTTGTCGCTGTATGCCATGTCGTTCTCCTGGGTGCCAACCCGCTACTGAGTTAGCACCGTATCGTCATCAATCAATTAGTGAGCAGCCCACTGCACGCTGTTTAAATCCACACCTTCTTTGAACATTTCCCACAGCGGAGAAAGTTCACGTAATTTGCCAATTTTTTGTTTTAGCAGATCAATGGTGAAGTCGATTTCTTCAACCGTTGTAAAGCGACCCAGAGTGAAGCGGATAGAGCTATGTGCCAACTCATCATTACGTCCCAAGGCACGCAAAACATAAGAGGGCTCTAGCGAAGCAGAAGTACAAGCCGAACCGCTGGATACGGCGAGATCTTTAATCGCCATAATTAGGCTTTCGCCTTCGACGAAGTTAAAGCTAACGTTCAGATTGTGCGGCACTCGCTGTTCGATATCTCCATTGATATACACTTCTTCCATACCCTTGATGCCATTCCACAAGCGGTCACGTAATTGACGGATACGGGTGCATTCGCTTTCCATCTCCTCACGGGCCAGTCGAAACGCCTCACCCATGCCGACAATCTGGTGAGTGGGTAAGGTGCCGGAGCGGAAACCACGCTCATGGCCACCGCCGTGCATCTGCGCTTCCAGTCGTACCCGTGGCTTACGACGGATATACAGCGCGCCTATTCCCTTGGGGCCATAGACCTTGTGGGCGGTCAGACTGAGCAGGTCGACTTTTTGGGTGTTCATATCAATTACGACTTTGCCCGGGGCCTGCGTCGCGTCCACATGGAAAATCACCCCATGTGCCCGGCAGATTTCACCTAGCTGTGCAATATCCTGAATCACGCCGATTTCATTATTCACATACATTACCGACGCTAGGATGGTGTCTGGACGAATGGCTGCTTTGAAGGCTTCAATATCCAGTAAACCGTTGTCCTGAACCTCCAGATACGTTACCTCAAAGCCCTGGCGTTCCAGCTCGCGCATCGAATCCAATACCGCTTTGTGCTCGGTTTTCACCGTGATCAGATGCTTACCCTTGCTCTTATAAAACTGCGCCGCGCCCTTGATAGCCAGATTGTTAGATTCGGTCGCACCGGAAGTCCAGATGATTTCCTTCGGATCAGCATTAATCAGCTTGGCCACTTCAGCACGGGCATTTTCCACCGCTTCTTCTGCTTCCCAGCCAAAACTGTGGCTGCGCGATGCCGGGTTACCAAATTTATGGGTCAGAAACTGTATCATTTTCTCGGCGACACGCGGGTCTACCGGTGTGGTGGCGGAGTAGTCCAGATAAATAGGTAGTTTGAGATGGCTCATGGATAAATTCTCCGAAAGGGTCTGGCTTACAGTGCCTTGGAAGCCGTGGCGGTTTGAGTGGCACTGCACTCACGTTTATCTTGCATAACACATACCTCTTTAGCGCGCTGTTTTTCAACCAGGCTGGCTAAGCTCACGTTAGAGAGGTAGTCAAATATGGTGATATTTAAATTAGTCCATAGATCATGGGTCATACAGCGATGATTATCGTGACAGTTTTCCCGCCCGGCGCACTGCGTGGCGTCGACTGATTCATCAACGGCCACAATGATATCGGCTACCGTAATATTCAGCAGGTTTTTGGAAACTGTGTAACCACCGCCGGGGCCGCGTATGCTGTCGACTAGCTCAGCACGGCGCAGCTTACCGAACAATTGCTCTAGATAAGAAAGGGAAATACTTTGGCGTTCACTGATCCCAGCCAGGGTAACGGGCCCACAGCCTTGGCGCATAGCCAAGTCCAGCATGGCGGTGACGGCAAAGCGGCCTTTAGTGGTTAAACGCATGATCTTGAACACTCCAAACTATTTGACGAGCTTTGATCTGATTATACCTAATTCCCGAGTAATCTAGTCAACAATTTATCTGGCTGAAAAAAAACGATGGAAAAGCCGACCATTTTACTAGGTTTTAAGCAAAACAACACGCTTAGCTTATTCTCAATGTGCAATATCGGTGTCGGTGGAGTGGGTAATGCAATGAGAGACTGTGGAATGTTTGAGCAAGAGGCTCTAGGGGGCGGTACCAAGGTGATGCCGTCACTGATTCAGAGCCACTAATGGTTTGGGCTGAATACTATCCGTTTTTTGTGCATCATCTTGCCACCAGCAACCACGTAATTAGTTGTCGGCTCAAATGGCGTCATGCTTACTGGGCGGTTTGCGTTTTTACCCATTCTTCAAACTGCAGTGCCGGCATCGGTTTGGAAATGAAATAACCCTGACCCAGTTGACAGCCGCGTGCAGTCATGAAGTGACAGTCGCTATCGGTTTCTATTCCTTCGGCAACGGTGTTTAGCTGCATGCGCTGTGCCAGTTCAATGATGCTGTTTAACACTGCTTCTAGGTGAGGTTTGTTGTTTACCGAAGTGACTAGCGATTGGTCTATTTTCATTTCGGTAAATGGGAAACGGGTGAGTTGTTGCAGGGTGGCAAAGCCGGTACCAAAGTCGTCGATGGCAAGACCAAAGCCGTTCAGGCGCAAGCGGGCGGCGGTTCCGATAGCTTCAGCCAGATTATTGGCAATCGCGGTTTCTGTGATTTCAAAGATGATGAAGCGTGGTGGGACGCGGGCCTGCTGCAGGCGCTGCTCAATCTGTTGGGTGAGTTCTTCGCCGGAGAGTGAGAGGGCCGACAAATTGACGGCCAAAGGCAGGCGTATGCCTTGTCTGGCCCATTCCAGCCATTGTTTCAGGCCGTAATCCAGCATGAGTAGCGTGAGTTCTGTGGCCCAGCCACAAGCTTCGATGACCGGTATGAAGCGTGACGGCGGGATAAGACCGTGTTGTGGGTGTTGCCAGCGTGCCAGCATTTCGGCGCCTTTGGGGTGGCCGTTGCTGAGACTGATTTTGGGTTGGTAGTAAGGGATGATCTGCTTGGCGTTCAGTGCTTGGCGGATATCAACTTCGCTATATAGTTCGCTGTCTTCGGGCGCGTGCTGATTGGTGGGGCGCAAGCGTTTCAGTAGGTCGCGCAAGGCTTCAGTTTGTACCGGTTTTTGCAGACCACCGAGTACGGTCAAGCCCAGTTCTCTACCCATGAGCTCTACTGTTGAGATCAGCAGATAGTCTTTGCCCGAGGTAACAATCATCGGGGTGTTCAAGCCTATTTTAGCCATAGCCTGCATCACCTGGACGCCATCCAGTCTAGGCATTTCCAGATCCAGAAATACCAAGTCGGGCAGGATATCCTGCATCATCGCCAGACCTTCTGCACCATCGGTGGCCTGACGGATATGGCGGGCGCCGAGTGCTTGGCAGACCTCACAGCCGTGCAGGCGCTGCAGGGTACTGTCGTCAATGATCAGGATATCCTGAAGGTCCTGTAGTTGCATGCTGGGCCTTAGTATTAGCGACAGATGGCTTTGGCAATCTGTTCTAGGGCGAGGATTTCGTCAGCTGCGCCCAGACGGATGGCTTCTTTAGGCATGCCGAATACCACGCAGCTTTCTTCATCTTGGGCAATGGTTTTGGCTCCACTATCATGCATTTCTTTTAATCCTTTGGCGCCGTCATCACCCATGCCGGTCATGATGATGCCCAAAGCGTTTTTGCCGGCAAATTTGGCGGCCGAGCGAAACAGCACATCCACTGAGGGTTTATGGCGGCTGACCAAGGGGCCATCAACAACTTCTACCTGGTAGAAGGCTCCGCTGCGCTTGATCATCATATGTTTGCCACCCGGAGCGATCAGGGCGCGGCCTGGAATAATGCGGTCGCCGTTGCTGGCTTCTTTGACTTCAATCTTTGATAGGCTATTGAGTCTTTCCGCAAAGGAGCGGGTAAATTTTTCCGGCATGTGTTGCACAATGGCTAGTCCCGGACAGGTGGCGGGCAGGGCAGTAAGGATCACTTCCAGTGCTTGGGTGCCTCCGGTGGAGGTGCCCAGCGCAATGATACGTTCGGTGGTGGCAAACATATTGCTACCGGTAGGTGGGGCCAGAATGGCGTCAGCGGAGAGCTTGGGCCTGGCTTCGAGTGGGCCGGCAATTGTCGGGCTGCTGGCGGAGGGCATGACGCGCATTTTACTCATGCGTGCGGCGGCGGCACTGCGAACCGCCTGGATCAGCATATTGGCGCTGTCTTCCAGAAACCCTTTAACGCCACTTTGCGGCTTGGCGATCACTTCGACGGCGCCTGCGGCCATGGCTTGTATGCTGATATCAGTGCCTTTTTGCGTGAGCGAGGAGCAGATCACTACTGGTGTGGGTCGGCTGGCCATCAATTGTTTGAGAAAGGTGATGCCATCCATACGTGGCATTTCAATGTCCAGAACGATGACGTCCGGCCATTGCTGTTTCATTTTGTCCATGGCCATGATGGGATCGGTAGCCACGTCCATCACGTCAATACCGGTGGCCTTGGTAAACACCTCGCTCAGTACCTGGCGTACCACGGCGGAGTCATCCACGATTAACACTTTGATAGTCATGCCTTTGTCCTTGTCTTACGTGAGGAGAGGGTGGTCATTTCGGCTTCCAGGGTTTGTTTGACCCAGACATCACCGGTGGCGAGGTCAAACAGCACCATGCGCGGGCTGTTACCTCCCAAGTCTTCCGCCTGTACCGATAAACCTAGTTGAGCGGTGAGGTGGCGTGCCATCTCGATATTGCGTGAAGGGACGTCACGCGGTTGATCTCGTTCTATTCCTGCTAGCACGGCCGAGCCTCCTATCAGTTTGACCTTAAGCTCTTTGAGGCTGAGTTGGGCGCGTAGCACTTCGCGTAGCAGCAGCAGCATGGCTTCGTCGCCATAACGGCCGGAAAGCGTGTCGTTATGTTGGTCTTTACGTTGTGCCAGCAAGTAATGGCACATGCCGCCCTGCTGGGTGCCAGGATGCCATAGGGTGATAGAAACGCAGGAGCCCAGCAGCGTGCGGATACGGGTGTGTTTGTCTGCAAAGTGCCAGTCACCAGGGTGTAAAAACACTTCTTTATTGTGTGTGGCTTTCATGTGCGAACCCGCGAGTCTTGTGCGTTTATGCTTGGTGCCAGGTGTTTCGTTCCAGTGGGGTGTTCGGGTTAAAAGCTACTTAAGAGCCGCTAACAAAACGCCTACTGCTACATTGTGCTGATTTTTGTTCATGGTTCAGTTGCTTAACTAGGCTGAACCGTTGTTTTAATTTAGCTTAGCCAGCGCTTTCTTTCAGTTTTCCTTATAGATTGGCGCTGACTCAGGCTGGCCCTTCTTTAAAAACGGAAAAATTCATCATGACCATCGTTCGGTGGTTTGGGAGGTGGGGAAGGAGCCACCGCCGGCGGGCTGCTGATGCGCTGTGGCGACACTGCTTTGCTCTTGAGTGCTTCAGGGGAGTCCCCCGGCAGATGGAAGAAGGCCATCAGGCGTTGCAGGTCTTCTACTTCGTTATTCATATTCTCGGCAGTGGCGGCCAGCTCTTCACTGGCAGAGGCATTGTGCTGATTGATCAGGCTGAGTTGTTGCACCGAGATATTGGTTTGTGCCACGCCATCGGCCTGTTCATTGGTGCTGGCAGCAATTTCCTGCACCAGATCCGATGTACGGCGGCTGGAACGGACCATTTCTTCCAGCAGTTCGCCGGCACGTTCAGCTACGGAAACGCTGCTACCGGCCAACTCGCCAATTTCCTTGGCGGCCACTTGGCTGCGTTCAGCCAGTTTGCGCACTTCGCTGGCGACGACAGCAAAACCTTTACCGTGGTCACCAGCACGAGCGGCCTCAATCGCGGCGTTCAGCGCGAGTAGATTGGTCTGATAGGCAATTTCATCGATGATGGTGATACGGTTGGCAATCTGCCGCATGGCGTCGACGGTCTGGCGTACTGCCCTGCCGCCTTCGCTGGCCTCGCTGGAAGCTTTTTCGGCAATTTCTTCGGTTAGGCGAGCGTTATTACTGTTTTGAACGAAGGAGGCTGCCATTTCTTCTAGCGAGGAGGAGCTTTGCTCAATACCTGCCGCTGAGGAATTAGCCCCTTCGGATAAGGCTTGTACTGTGCTGGTGATTTCGCGTGAGGCGTTGGCCAGATTATTAGAGCTGTGTTTGATTCTGGTGATGATATCGCGCAGTTTTTCTCCTACTTGGATGATGGCGGCCACCAGGCTGTCGGCATTGCTGCCTGCGGGTAAGTTCTGTGCCAAGTTACCAGCGGCAAGTTGATGGCTGATATGGGTAACGTCGCGTAGTTCCAGTCCTATTACGCGTATCAGGTAGCGATAAATGACGACTAAGAGCAGCACCATCAATAGCAGAGTACTGATACTGACCAGCAGCAGAGTAAGGAAGGTATTGCGGATAATGCTCCTGGCTTCGTTTTCTACCTGTTTTTGCCAACTGGCACTTTGTAGCACCAGCTCGTCTACCGCTTGGCGATGTACTTGATAAAAGCTTTCCAGCTGCTGGAAAGACTGTGTCAGCAAGGTGCTGTCGTTATTATTCAGTGCCGGCAGATAGTGTTGGTCGAACTCGTGAAAGAAGGCATCGGCTGGCGGGAACACGCGCCGAGCCAGTTGATCTTTTAGATTCTGTGGCAGATTGCTGGCGGCCCATTTTTTTTGTCCAGCATAAAAACCCTCACGGGTAAGTTGCAGGCGATTGATGAGTTGTTGACGCAGTGCCGGGCTGCTGGCTTCACGTAACTGGCTGACTAGCAGAAAGCTTTCCACAATATATTGCGGTGGGGGCAGGATGTCGCTGGTCAGGTTCTTACTGAGCACAATCTGCTGATAAAGCGAGCCATTGATCGCGATTTTGTCCTGAGATAGCCAAGATGTCAGTGTCAGCAGGCTGATGCCTAGTAAGACGCTGAGAGTCAAGACTGAGAATTGCTGGCGTACGCTTAGCTTGCTCATTTTTCTATCACCATAAAACTGGGGCTGGCCGCAAACGGCCATGCCCGGTTGGCTAAATTCAGCGTCAGGCTTGTTCTGACGAGTTTTCCATCTGGTTCTCTGGCTGATCCAGGCCGGAGAGCAGTACCATCTCATCGACTGATAGCACTTTATTGACATTCAACAACACAACAAAACGTCCTTCCATCTTGGCCATACCGGCAATGAAGTCCACCCGGATTTTGCTGCCAAACTGTGGGGGAGGTTCGATTTCACTATCCGGTATAGTCAGCACTTCATGCACGGCATCGACCAGAATGCCGATCAGTTGCAGATGCTGCTCACACTCCACTTCGATGATGACGATGCAGGTCCGGCGGTTAATTTCGGTTTCGTTACGGACAAAGCGTAGCGACAGGTCGATCACTGGCACCACGGAGCCGCGCAAATTCATCACGCCGCGAATAAAGGGTGGCATCAGCGGCACCTGGGTCGGCTTGCTGTATTCCAGAATTTCCTTGATCGATAAAATGCCGATGGCAAAGGTTTCGCCACCCAGTTGAAAAGTCAGGTACTGCCCCACCTCTACTGGCACTTCTGCCGACAAGTGAGGGTTTTCTTTGTGGTGAAACAAGTTGAGCGGTCGCATAAGCTTCTCTCGGGTCAAAAGCGGATGAAGTCCGATGGTTCTGCGTCGCGACCTGTCGGTAGCGTGCGATGTTTAGTCGGCATAGGCACTGATAGTGTCATGTCAAACTTGAAAAAACTCATCAGTTGCCGTAGTCGCTCTGCCTGGCTGCTCATTTCTTCGGCGGTAGAGGCTAACTCTTCGCTGGCTGCTGCATTTTGTTGGGTGGTCATGCTTAGGTGTTGTACGGCCGAATTGATTTGGCTCACACCATAAGCTTGCTCGTTAGAAGCGGCGGTAATTTCCTGTACCAGATCGGCGGTGCGGCTGCTAGAGCGGACGATTTCTTCCAGAAAATGGCCGGCCTGCTCTGCCAGACGGACGCTGCTGCCAGCCACTTCACCTATCTCCTGTGCGGCAATCTGGCTGCGTTCGGCCAGTTTGCGCACTTCGGCTGCGACAACGGCAAAACCCTTGCCATGTTCGCCAGCCCGAGCGGCTTCGATGGCAGCATTCAATGCCAGTAGATTGGTCTGGTAGGCAATATCGTCGACGATGCTGATTTTCTCGGCAATCTGGCGCATGGCTTCCACCGTTTTGCGGACGGCATCGCCGCCTACTGCCGCTTCATGTGAGGCTTTACTGGCAATGGTTTCGGTAATGCGAGCATTATCATTGGTCTGGCTGATGGAGGAGGACATCTGCTCTACCGAGGCTGAGGTTTGATCAATGCCGGCCGCTTGTTCATTGGTCGATCGTGATAGCGCCTGCGAAGTGGCATTAATGTGTTGCGAGGCGGTGGAGAGGCTTTCCGAACCGCTTTTGACTTCGTAAATAATATTGCTCAGGCGTTCGATCATATTGGCCATCGCCGCTGCCATGCTGTGGTTATCGCCTGGGCGCAACGGTGGGATGTTGACTTTCAGATTACCGTTGGCCAGTTCGTTCATGATCTGAGCCACTATTTGTGGCTCACCACCCAGCGTGCGTTTAAGGCTGCGATTAATTCGTAGAGCCAGCACACAGCCCAGAACCAGTGCAATAGCCGCTAGCAGTAGCATGCCATCGCGGGAATGATTAAAAGTACGCTGGGCGTGCTGTGCGGTCCGCAGGCTTGCCTGGTTTCCCAATTCGCTCAGCGCGAGTAGTAGCTGATTAAGGTGTTCGCTCTGTGGAGTGATTTGCTGGTTGATGGTAACCAGAGCCTGCCCTGCTTGACCTTGTGTGCTTAGGGCGACCAGTTGCTCAATCATCTGGTGAGTTGTTTGCCGGGCTGTTTGAATTTGTTTGAGTAGGGCCTGTTGTTCGGTATTTTGTTGGGGGCGGTTTGCGAGCAGGGTAACTAATTGCTGCTCGCGCCGCATATAGTTAGTTTTAGCGGTGTCATAACCTTGTAAGGCACCATTAAGTTCACTGGGATTGCTGGCCAGCAGAATGTCGCGATAAGCAATGCGAATAGCTTGTTGTTCATTCAGTAGCTGATGGATGACACGGCTTTCCTGATTATTGAGGCGGGTAATTTCGCTGATGGCATTATTGTTGACGGCAAAGCCAAGCAGGGCGGTGGCGACGCATAACAAGATCAACAGCAGCATGGCAGCAAAGCCTAGTCCCAGTCGTGTAGCGATGGTCATCTTTGATTGAGTGTTCATCATGATGTACTCCTATCCATGGCTAGTATTGCCATGGCTATTGTGACGTAGCTGTTTCCATTGCTGAGATAAGGAAAAGTGTTCGGCCTCCTTTTGGCTAGCATGCTGTATCAGTGCGGCAACATCCATGATGAGGGCGACCTCGCCGGTACCCAAAATAGTGGAACCGCTAATGGCTTTTAAATGTTGGAATAAGGCACCGAGTGGTTTAATCACGGTTTGAAACTCTCCCAATAGTGCATCGACGACCAGACCGGCCTTACGATCACCATAGCTCACGACAACTACGTTTTTCCGTTTTACTGGATTGTCGGGTAACTCTAAAAAGCGAGTTAAATGCAGCATGGGCAATAGCTCACCGCGCAGGTTTAACGAGTCATGTATTCCATCTTGTTGTAAGGAGGGGGGCAGCTCAAGGCACTCGATCACGGTGTCCAGTGGCAACACAAAAGTGGCTCCACCGACTTCAACCAGAAAGCCATCAATAATCGCCAGCGTGAGTGGTAGGCGGATGCGGAAACAGGTCCCAAGATGGGCTTGGGATTCAATATCGATAGTGCCGCGTAATTGCTCAATGCTTTTTTTCACCACATCCATGCCTACGCCGCGCCCGGACAGATTAGTGATGCGCTCGGAAGTGGAAAAACCCGGTTCAAAAATCTGCCGAAAAATTTCTTGTTCGGATAATTTGGTATCTGCTGGTAGCAGACCGCGTTCTATCGCTTTGGCGAGAATACGGGCCTGATCCAGACCGGCACCATCGTCGGCAACTTCAATTACGATGCTGCCCGACTCATGATAGGCATTGAGCCAGATATTGCCGGCCGACGGTTTGCCGTGTGCAATGCGCTCTTCACTGGATTCGATGCCGTGATCCATGGCGTTACGCACAATATGCATCAGCGGTTCGCCTAGCTTGTCCACCATGGATTTATCCAGCTCGGTCTCGGCACCTGAGATATGCAGCAGAATATCTTTATCCAGTTCTCTGGAGATATCGCGTACCACGCGTGGGAAGCGGCTGAAGATTTCGCCGATTTGTATCATCCGCATCGAGAGAGTGCCGGCGCGGATTTGTTCAATCAAATTGGCAATGGCGACGGTAGATTCCACCAGTGCGCTTTGCTGAGAGCGCCTGGCCATCAGATTGGCGGCGGCTCCGGCGATGACCAATTCGCCAATCAGATTAATCAGTACATCCAGCTTACTGGCTTCTACCTTAATAATTTTGCTCTCGGTTTGGCGGTTCTGGCCGGATTTGCCATTTTGACGACTGCTGGCCGGGTGCTGTGCCGTTTCCATTCCTAAGTCGTCGGTGTTTGCGTTGCCTGCTTCTTCGCTTCCATTGGCTATGCTGGTGTCGATTTCGCTATCGGGTAAGGCGATGCCAAAACTCTGCCAGATACGTCGTACCTCGTCTGCTTCGGCTACGGTGGCACTGAGGGTGGCTTGTGACCAGTGCCTGGCGGCATCGGCTAATGGCCAGACGTAAATTTCGCTATCTTCGCGGATGAACTCAAAGACTTCGAGCAAAGTGTGGCCGCGAATATCGGCGCGATACAGTAGCTCTAACCGTAGATAATTGGTTTCTGGGTTAAAAGTATTATCGGTGGGTAGGTTGCTGGTCACTGCCTCAATTTTTTCAATTTGCCCCAAAGTATTGAGGTAACGAATGAAGGAGGAAGGGTCCATGCCATTGCGTAGAATATCGGCGCCAAAACGTAGCGATAATAGCCACTGTGGCGGGGTGTTTGTCGGCGTGCCTGCCGTAGCAGCCGATAGCGCAACAGTGGGTTGAACAGCTGGCACTGCTATTGATTTCTGCTTCTCGGCTGGCTTAGTGATGGATTGCACATAATCCACCAACTCCTGCTGCAATGGTGAGTTGAGCAGTTCATCCAGACTTTCCTTGGCAGCTAAGCCATTGAGCATGGCTTTGACGTGATCGTGGCTGCGCAACAGCAAGCCGGTGAGTTGGTCGTTTAGCTTTAACTTGCCCTCGCGTAACTGATCCAGTACGTTTTCTACTTGATGGGTAAAGCTGACGATACCGTCCAGCCCAAATAATCCAGCCGAGCCTTTGATGGTGTGCATGGTGCGAAAGAGGGCATTGAGCTGCTCCTCGGTGGTACTTTCCGCCTCGGCATCCAGCAGAATGTATTCCATTTGTGCCAGCAGGTCGAAGGACTCATCAAAGAATGTCTGCAAAGCCTGTTCAAGGTTCATATACCACCTCCGCACAAGGTAGTGCACGCTGCAAACCCATCAACTCAATGAAGCCGGACAAGGTTTGGCTGGGATGGCTGAAACTCACTTGTTTGCCCTGGCGCAGGGCTTCGCGATAAATCCAGATCAGCACTTGGGTAATCGCACAATCCACCTCAATCACATAAGACAAATCCACTATCAAGTGCTGATTTTGTAGTAGTGCCATTTGCAACTGCTGATGTAAATGGCTGGCCTGATAAATAGTTTGCTCACCATTTAGCGTAATAGTTAATGAGCTGGTCGCGGGCGTGGTACTGGCTGTAGAGCCACTCTGCTTTTTGCTTCTTGCCATATCGATTGATCGCTCTCAGGGCAAAATCAGCTTGGAAACAGCGGTTAGCAACACCGGCGGCTGAAACGGCTTTACCACCCAGGCTTTGGCACCGGCTTCTTTGCCTTCGCGTTTTTTTTCTTCGGCAGATTCGGTGGTGAGCATGATGACGGGGGTAAATTTGTAATTAGGATGGGCCTTGATATTACGCAGCAGCGTAATACCGTCCATCAGTGGCATATTGACGTCAGACACGATCAAGTGAATTTTGCGACCATCCAGCACTTTTAGCGCTTCTTGACCATTGCCGGCCTCCAGCACGTCGTAGCCGGCGCTGGCCAGAGTCATCCGCACCACCTGTCGCAGGCTGGTGGAATCGTCAACTATGAGTATGGTTTTGGCCATCTGCCAAATCCCCCGAAGCTAGAAAAAAGTAATATTGTTTTGATCGGCTTCTTTGTCTGTGTCGCCATGATTGTGTAAAACGCGCTGCTCATGCGTGGTATAGCTATTTTTTAATGCTGCCAGCCATGCTTCGGTATCTGGTGGATCGGGTAGTGTTTGTTCCGATGAGGTCAGCGCTAGGCGTAAGACTTCCTCCAGACGTAGCATATCGTTCTCTACCCCGCTTAGAATTTGACTGACTCTATCCTGAAACTGCAAATGCACTAGAATCTCGTGAATTGCTTCCTGTAGCGATAGACTATCCTGCTGTTCCTGTTGTTCTGCACTAATGGATTCTTGCTCGTTTGCTTGATGCAGGCCGGTTTGTGTCGCATTCGCCTCGCTGCTATTTACCTTGTGCAGGCTAGCGGTGGCCTGATTAATCAATTGTGATAATTGTTTGCTTTGTTGGCTTAACTGATTGCTGAACTCGGTTAGTTCTTCCGGCGCAATCGGGCCTTGCTCCTGTAAGCGTGCCAATTCGGTGGCCAGAGCCTTGAGCTTGTTGCCGGCGTCGTTGACGCCATGCAACTGAATCCCTAACTGAGCGCGCTGGCTGCTAGCCTTTTGCAGCACATCCAATATATTCTGCAAGCGGCCTTTGGCCTGCTCTAGGGCGGTGTGACCATCCGGTAACTCATGTCCGGATTGATTGCCATCCACCTGATGCAAAATAGAATCAAAACGATAAGTCATTTTATTGGTCGCTTCATCAATCTGTTCCTTACCCAAAGCAATATGGCCTGCCCACAGCGGCAATAGCGCATGAACATGGTGGGCAAAATTTTGCCAGTACGTTTGGGGAGCCGTTGCAACGGAGGTAACCGGTAATTGCATCGGCATGGTCCATAGCAACAAAGCTAGCCAGCCACAGCTCAACAATAAGGCGAGCCATGGCATGGGATAGCTGTAATGTAGCCCGAGCAAGATGCCCGCATTGACGATCACGGCTAAAGCCAGTCGGGTAGGTCGTGATAGCAAAGCGGGAGAAATCATCTGCTCTCTCTGAAAATTTGCAACTTACATACCTTGTTTTGTAGTTGCTGTGCTTTTCAGATGCAAACAAAGCTAAGCAATAGAAATCATCTGATGACTAAATTAGCTAGTAAGCATTGGCGTTAGATACCCGAAAAAGAAGAGTGCTCCGGCCTTGTGTAGGGTCATAAAAGGTCAGCCAGAGTGTGATGGCTTTGTCTAGAATTAAGAGGCAAGGTAAAGCAATCATGGCTTCAAACTGGCGTATAGTGCAGAAGAAGCCGATAAAACAGAAAGGATTGACCGCATGTGGGCTCAGGGGGAGAAAGATGCATCATCCAGCATTCGCCAATATCTGGCGGAGTACGATTTTACCGGACGAGTGGGCGAGTTGAGCTATCGTGCGCCTAGTAGCAATTTGCGCCCAGCTGCCGTCTTGGTACCGTTGATCTGGCGGGAGCAAACACCGACGGTATTGTTAACCCGCCGCGCTGATACCTTGGCGGTACACGGTGGACAAGTGAGCTTTCCTGGCGGAAAAGTAGATAGCCAGGATCAGTCCATCATCATGACGGCCTTGCGCGAAACTCGCGAAGAAACCGGCTTGTCCGAAGACAATATTTCTATTCTGGGCACGCTACCCGAATATGTGACGGCTACTGGCTTTGTGGTGACACCCGTTGTCGGCATGGTGCAGTACCCTTTTGTTCTGCAACCCGAACCAGAAGAAGTCGCAGAAGTTTTCGAAGCACCGCTACCTTTATTGATGGATACTCGCGCCTATCAGTGGCAACAGACAGTGACCGACGAAGGCATACTGCGCAACTATTTATCGTTGCAATGGCAGCAGTACCATATTTGGGGCGCCACCGCTGCGATGTTATGGTTGCTGGCCGATGCGCTCAAGCTGGTGATGTTGCCGACAGATTAAAGCGCATAGACAAATCCAGAGCTTGTACATCCTTGGTTAGTTTACCCACCGAAATCCTATCTACGCCGGTTTCAGCAATGGTGCGAATGGTACTCTCATCCACATTGCCGGAAGCCTCCAATTGCGCACGTCCGGCATTTAATGCCACGGCCTGCCGCAATTCATCCAGCGACATATTATCCAGCAACACCAAGCCGACCTCTTCTGCCAGTGCCTGCTGCAATTGTGCCAGCGTCTCCACTTCTACCTGGATAGTCACCCCAGCAGGGACTAAGCGACGGGCCTGCTGGATCGCCGCCGCAATACTGCCTGCGGCCACAATATGATTTTCCTTGATCAGCACACCATCGTATAAACCCAAGCGCTGGTTACAACCGCCACCAACCGTTACAGCATACTTTTGCGCCAGCCGCAGCCCAGGCAAAGTTTTGCGCGTATCACACACGCGTGCCTGCGTGCCTGCCAGCAAGGCCACGTAGCGGCGGCTCACACTGGCAATGGCAGACAATAGTTGCAGAAAATTCAAAGCGCAGCGTTCGGCTGTCAACAAGGCCCGAGCAGGCCCAAAGATCTCGCACAGCACAGTACCCGCCGCTACACTCGCCCCTTCCTCCACCAGCCAGTGTATCTGGCACGTCGCCGCCACTTGGCGAAAACACTCCTCAAACCATGCCTGACCACAAATCACTGCCTGTTCACGTGCCAGCACATGGGCGCTAGCTTGGGTCTGATCACTGATCAGATGAGCAGTCCAATCCATTGTGCCGATGTCTTCAGTCAGTGCCTGACTTACTTGTTGAGAAATCAGATGGAATGGGGGCAGGGTGGACATGGTGAGCGCTCCAAAAAATGCTGATTGTACTGCTGCTGGGGCATAAACCGAAATGGAGTCAGCCTAGTCGTGCCTCTCTTTGTTTAGCTAAATTGTCATATTGCTTTTGTGCCGCCAGTACGGTCTCAATATTGTGTTCTGCCCAATGTGATAGTGCCTGAATAGTCTGGGATAAAGTTTGTCCTAGTTTAGTGAGCGAATACTCCACGGTGATTGGTACACTGGCAAAGACTTGGCGATGGATCAGACCATCACGTTCCAGCTTCTTTAATGTCTGCGACAGCACTTTTTGTGAAATACCTTCAATATCGCGGCGTAGTTGATTGAAACGCACCGGTTCAGTACGCAGCCTGTTCATGATCAGCATCGACCATTTGTCTGCCAGACGATCCAGCACCTGTCTGGTCGGACAGTTTTCACTAAACACATTACCGTTGCCGGGTGTTTCGACACGCTCATTCATCCTGGTGATTTCCTTTGAGTAACTTAGTGATACCCAGGTGCCTTCTTGGATATCTGGTATATAAAAGCTACCATGATTGCATCCGCTGACCAAGTAGCGGTTCTTTATTTCGAGGAGCAATTTGATGGGCAAGAATGTTGTCGTGTATTTTTCTGGTTATGGTCATACTCGCCGCGTTGCTGAAAGCGTGGCAGCAGGAGCGGGAGCTTCTTTAATCGCGATTGATGACGAAGGTAATGTGCCAGAAACAGCCTGGGAACAACTGGCTGCTGCCGATGCCATCATCTTTGGCGCTCCCACCTATATGGGTTCGGTGCCGTGGCAGTTCAAGAAGTTTGCCGATGCCACTTCCAAAGTTTGGTACACCCGTGGCTGGCAGGATAAGGTTTTTGGCGGCTTTACCAATAGCGCCAGCTTCAACGGAGATAAGCAAGTCACCTTGATTACGCTGCAAACCCTTGCTTCGCAGCATGGTGGTATCTGGGTTAGCCTCGGCCTGATGCCATCCAGTACCAAGGCGGCCACACGCAACGATGTAAATAGTCTCGGTGGTTCCGTTGGGGTGCTGGTACAGAGCCCAAGCGATGCCAGTGCTGAAGAAATCTCAGCGGGAGACCTCGAAACGGCAAAACTGTATGGCGCACGTGTCGCTGCAGTCGCCCAGCGTTGGCATGGCTGATCGACAGAGCATCCATAAAAATAGCCCGCGTGATGCGGGCTTTTTACTGCGGTACAAAATATCAATCTAGAGTGCAAACTCCCAATCGAATTGTCAGTTATACCCCTGCCTCATGTGCCTGTTCGTCAGCATGGTAGCTAGAGCGCACCATTGCGCCTACCGCTGCATGAACAAAGCCCATTTCATAGGCCTTGGCTTCAAACATCTTGAACACATCCGGATGCACATAGCGCAGTACCGGTAGGTGGCCGTCGGAAGGTTGCAGATATTGGCCGATAGTAAGCATGTCCACATTGTGTGCGCGCAGGTCGCGCATCACTTCCAGGATCTCTTCATCGGTTTCGCCCAGCCCTACCATCAGACCGGATTTGGTACGCACCTGCGGGTTTTGTGCCTTGTAGTCTTGCAGCAGCTTGAGTGAGTGCGCGTAGTCGGAGCCGGGGCGGGCTTGTTTGTACAGGCGTGGCACGGTTTCCAGATTGTGATTCATGACATCGGGTGGAGTGTGGCTAAGTAGCTCAATGGCGATGTCGAGGCGGCCACGGAAATCGGGAACCAGTGTTTCGATCTGGGTATCGGGCGACATTTCACGGATCGCGCTGATGCAGTCGACGAAGTGTTGCGCGCCGCCGTCGCGCAGGTCATCGCGGTCTACCGAGGTGACGACGACGTATTTGAGGCGCATTGCGCTAACACTCTCAGCCAGGTGCCGTGGTTCCTCACTGTCCAGCGGCTTGGGTCGGCCATGGCCGACGTCGCAGAAGGGGCAGCGGCGGGTGCAGATATCACCCATGATCATGAAGGTGGCGGTACCTTTGCTGAAGCATTCGCCGATATTCGGGCAGGTGGCTTCCTCACATACCGAGTGCAGTTTTTGCTCACGCAGAATTTGTTTGATTTCATGAAAACGCTGGCCGGTGGGGAGTTTGGCGCGTATCCATTCCGGTTTTTTCAGTTTTTCGTCCAGCGGCACGATCTTGATGGGGATGCGGGCAGTTTTGGCCGCGCCTTTGTGTTTGATGCCGACTTGGTTTTCCGGTTTCATGCGCTTTCCTTGGGCTGACTGAGGTGGCGTTCTAAGTGGGGAAGTAGCCTGGCCGCGGCGCTGGCCAGATCAAGTGTGATGCCGAGTTGTTTGAGGTCGGTCACTTTGAGCTGGGCATAGCCGCAGGGGTTGATGTGCTTAAACGGGCTGAGGTCCATATCGATATTGAAGCTCAGGCCATGGTAGCTGGCGTGGTTTTTAATGCGTAGGCCTAGCGCGGCAATTTTGGCATCGCCCACATACACGCCGGGGGCGTCAATATCGCCATGAGCTTGAATACCGAGTTCGGCCAGCATGTCGATAATGGCCTGTTCAATATGGCGCACCAGTTGCCGTACACCCATATTGAGCCGTTTAACGTCAAGCAGCAGATACACCACCAACTGGCCGGGGCCGTGATAGGTAATTTGCCCACCCCGGTCCGTGTGGACAACCGGTATATCGCCAGCATGCAACAGATGCTCCGGTTTGCCCGCCAAACCCTGGGTGTAGACCGGCGGGTGCTCGACTATCCACAGCTCGTCCGGCGTGTTGGCGTCACGGTTGTTGGTAAATGCTTGCATGGCGCGCCAGGTGGTTTCATAGTCGGCGCGGCCCAGCTGTTTGATGAGGCGTGACATGGGGTTTCCTGAGCTTACAGCGCCATTTTTACCATAGGGTGACTGCTGAGCGAGCGGTAGATATTGTCCAGCTGTTCGCGTGAGGTGGCATTGACGGTGACGGTGAGCGCATAGAAGCGACCGGCCGAGCTCTCGCGCAGTTGTAGGTCTTGTTCGCTTAAGTCTGGTGCGTGCTGGCGCACAACTTCGCCTATGGTGCTGACAAAGTCATCGTGCCGCTCACCCATGACCTTGATGGGGAAGCGGCAGGGGAACTCCATTAATGGCGTGGATTCAGTCATAGTGATTGCGTAATAAGTTATTTGTTGATTAAAGCAATTAAAACAATAATTTCATGCTGTCCCAAGTGCGGCTAAAGAAGTTGCCTTCTGCTACCGTTTGCAGGGCGACTACCGGGCGTTCTAACAGCGGTTTGCCATTGAGCGATACCACTAACTTACCGACGGTTTGACCCGCTTTTACCGGGGCGATTAGCGGCTGGACGGTGGTGAGCTGAGCTTTGAGCTGATTGGCCTGGCCTTTGGGTACTGTCGCATAGACATCTCTGTTAAAGCCGATGGCTACCGTTGCCTGGCTGCCTTTATAGAGCGCGAGTTGTGAAACGGGTTTTGCTGCCGAGTAGAGTTTGGGTGAATCGAAAAATTGCAAGCCGTAGTTAAGCAGTTTGGAGCTTTCCACGGCACGCGCTTCGGTACTCTTGGTGCCGACCACCACAGAAATCACGCGGCGGCCATCACGGCGGCTGGTGGTAATCATATTGTAGCCGGCACTTTCGGTGTAACCGGTTTTCATTCCATCGACATTGGGGTCGCGGTAGAGCAGCAGATTACGGTTAGGTTGCTTGATATTGTTGTAGGTAAATGATTTGAGCGAGTAGATGGGGTAGAACTGCGGGAAATCGCGAATCATCGCGGTAGAGAGAATATTCAGATCGTGCACAGTGGTGTAGTGCTCTGGATTGGGCAGGCCTGTGGCGTTTTTAAACTGGGTGTTTTTCATGCCCAGTTGGCGGGCTTGTTGCGTCATCATTTGCGCGAACACTTCTTCGCTGCCGGCAATGGCTTCGGCCAGGGTGACGCAGGCGTCGTTACCGGATTGCACAATCATGCCCTTGATCAGGTCGTTGACTGCAGCCGGTGTTTTCGGGTCCAGAAACATGCGCGAGCCTTCGGTCTTCCAGCCTTTTTGCGATACCGTCAGCTTCTGGTCTAGGCTGAGCTTTTTATCATTGATGGCTTTGAAAGTGAGGTAGGCAGTCATCAGCTTGGTGAGCGAAGCCGGCTCAATACGTATGTCAGCATCGCGCGTGGCGAGCAACTGGCCGCTATAAAAATCGGTGAGGTAATAAGCTTTAGCGGCAATTTCCGGTACTGGTGGTACAGCAAGCGTAGTGTTGGCCGTGGTAGTGAGCGGGAAAACGAGGGTGGCAAATAGCAGGCTGGTCAGTATTTTCATCTTGGCATGGTCAGGCAGGTTGGGGTTCAGACAGTAGCGGGCGATTATACACCCTGGACAGGCTGGTGTTGCCGGAAAAGGGTAGAGCGGGATGGGCAGCGTAGCTATTGGTGGTTTAAACCGTTTTTTAGCACTGGCGCGGCGCAGCCGGGAGCAGGCGGCTGGCCGGTTTGCTAGAGGCGTATTTTAGGGCCGCTAACGAAACCTCGAAGAGCTCCTGAGCCGAGGCGCGCCGATGCAGACAGTACCAGTGGTACGGCAAGGAGGCACAACGCTGTTTAGGCGGAAGCTAACAGGATGGCACGTAGCATTTGAAACTGCGCGGCGATGTCATGTACCAGATAGAGGTCGCGGCTGCGTGTCCAGGCCTGACCGGATTGCGGGTCGTACATTAGCGGCAGTGCGACTTCTTGTACCGCGTAAGCATCCATGCCCAGTAACTTTGAGGTGTTAATGCAACGTTTGGCGTGATCACGGTGGGCGACAATGCCGACCTTACCCATGGCGGCGGCGCTACCTTCTTGCTGTATCACCGCTGCAGCCACACCGTCTGTGCTCAGATAAGTGATGCTGCCATCTGCAGCAATAATCGGCTCAATGGAGATGACGGGTAGCTGATATTTACTGAGCAGAAAACGGGCGATTTCCCATTGTGCGTAAATTTTTACCGGATTGAGTTGATAGATCTGATATACCGCATCGGCTAGCGCTTCGTTGACCGGACCGGGGTCGGGTAGGGCGGCCTGATTTGCCCCGTTATTGGCGGTGTTACCACTGGCGCTGTTGGGACGGTTGCCAAAACCGTAGGCGACAAGGCGATTGATTTGCGTTGCGGGGATTTGCGGCACACGCCAGCTGAGGCCGATGTCCATCAGTTGTGCTGTCAGCGTAGTGGCGCTGCTCGGGTCATTTAATTGCTCGGTGAGACGTGCCTGTATTTGTCGTTGCAATTCTGCTGCGCTGGTGGCCGGTACACTGGCTTGGCTATTACCACAGGCGCTGAGGCCGGCGGATATCACCGGTAGGGCCATGACGCCCAAGCTGGAAGTGAGAATTTTGCGTCGCGTTGTGCTCATAGCAGAGAGTGAACAGTTGGTTAAAACGGTGATAGTGTATGGCGCTTGTGTGAAAAAACAATGACGGCCACTAGCGGCACTTACTGCACCTCGCATATCTCCACGCTACTATTTTTTGGTTGGTCACATTGGCGGATATTACCATCTTGGTCGAGGATGAGGCGCAGCTGTGCCGGCCAGCCTTTGGCTGGTTTGGGGAGAGCATTAATCAAAAAGCTGGCGTTTTCGATATTGTCGAGCGAAGGTGCCTGGCTATTGAAGGCAATGGTGAAATCCGCTGTTTCCTGAACCGGTAAGCTAGGCCAACTGGCCGGGCTGCTTCCCTGGAAAGTACCGTGTTCGGCATACCAGCGCTGCATGAAATGGTTGTTCTCCAACAGCGCGGCTCTAGCTTCGGCCAGTCTTGCCTGGAGTAGGTGATTACGATAAGAAACAACAGCTAAGCTACTGATAATCGTCAGCAATAGTAGGGCGATGAGCAGTTCCAGTAAGCTGAAACCTGCTAGAGTCGCCAACCTAGCCGGTTTCATTGGCAATTTCACGACCAGCCAGGCGCCAGCCGTGCGCATTGGATAATTTGAATTGTGGGTTGCCAACCAGAAACCAGCTTTGCAGCGTGACGACGCTGCGCGGGTTCTTGCCCCAGGCGCGCACACTGACACGGTAGAGGCGGCCGGGCTCGGCCAGCCAGGGGTGTAAAAACTGCAGGTCGATTAATTCAACCAGATAATGAGGATTACTCCATACCGTATCAGTGCGCGAGTTCAAGCCCTGGCAGGAGCTGCGGGTGGACAGGGTAAAAAAAGCGAGTTCCTGACTTTGTCCGCAGGGGGTGAGGCTGGCAAGGGTGTTTTGGCTGCCATTACCGGGCCATAGCCATAAGCGTTTGGCCTGGCGACATAGTTCGGTGTTATCTCCGTGACAGACCATCTGTAACCACGTTGCCGCGTCTGGATATTTTTCGGCGGCGAAGCTGGCCGCGAGCTGTTTATCCAATTGCCACACGGCTTGTTCTGCACTGCCCAGCGCCTGTTCCGCCAGCAGCCTGACCTTTTGCCGTTCCTGTACATTATGACTGATGCGTTGTTCGGCGACGATGCTGCGCGAGGAGCCCATCACGCTGATAACCAGCATTGCCAACAGTGGGAGTACCAGCAATAAGATCATGCCTTGGTGTCGTTTAATCATCAGGTGCTTACCTCGCAGGGCAGAATGGGGCTGAGCGCCACGCTGGTTTGCAGAATGTGGTTGTGGTGGTCTGGCTGAGTAGGGAATAGCTCCAGCAAAATATCGACGCGCAGCAGATGCTGCCAATCAGGCGCGCTCAGCGCGGAAGCCTGTTCATACCAAGCTAATTGCCATGGCTGGCACTGGCGATGCACGCCATAGCGTAGTTGTAGTGATTTCACTCTTTCAATCAATAAAATGGCAGGCCCTTGCGGCTGACCCGCCAGCCTGTCCTGATACCATAGCTGGCGGTTCTGGTCGCGGCCGGTGAAGAAGTAGTGTCGGGTAAAAGGCAGCCATAGTTGTAGCGAGGCAGCATGAACGCCTTGTGCTCGTTCTGTATCGGCTATGGCCAGGCGAGCATCGCCAGCCAGCAATAGCCAGTGATAGCCATCGTGCTGACTAAGACGAATATTCTGTTGGCTGGTTTGTAAGTGTTGCCATTGCAGGCAACTGCTCAGCACCAGCTCTGCCGGGCTGCTCAATTGCTGCCACAAGCCGCTGCTGCGCCAGCGTAAGGCAGTTAGCTGCTGTTGAGGGTCGATTTCCTGCCGGTCACTATTGATACCCGCTTCACCATGAATAAAGCTGAGGGATTCTCCCTCCACCAGCGAACCTGGCCCGGCCATAGGTAAATGTGTACAGCCGAATTGCCCGGCACGACGCAGGCTGCCAGCCAGTAGCTGTAAAGCGTATTGACCATCCTGACGTTGTTGCTGGTTTTGTTCGAGGCGTAGCAAGGCCAGCAAAGCAGATTGATTGCTTTTGAGCGCCAGCGCCAAGACCAGTACCCCAAGCGCGGTAGCGACCAGTAACTCCGGCAAGGAGGTGCCTGCTAGGCGGCGATCTTCAGGGCAGGAATAAAGGCTGTACATAAGCGTATTCCTGCCAAGAGTCGGGTCGGCTACGGTCGATTTGCCCTCTGCTGCGCCAGACCACACGGATGGATAAGGGGCCGCTGGCCTGACAGCCTGCGGCATTGAGGGTGGGCATCGCATTATCGGGTGCCCGGCAAACGACGCCACGTAATTGCTCTGCGTTACCGGCGATTTGTTGTAAGGCTTGCTGAAAATGCTGCAGATCGGCTTGCGCCTGTTGTAGCGCATCGCAACTTTGTCCCACTTCACAGTCGGGTGTGGCTAGCGTTGGGGTATAACTGCTACTGATATAGCGGCTGATGGCGGTTTGATTGGCGAGCATGGCTTCTGCCAGTGCTTCCACTGCGTTATGCACTTCGGCGCGGATCTGTGCATCACGGGCGTGTAGCAGCGAATTAGCCTGGGTTTTGGCCAGTGCGAGCATACCTATCATCAGTATTAGCAAAGCCAGCAGCGTCTCCAGCAGGCTACTGCCTTGTGCTGCGCGTGGAGGTCTAAGCGCAGTCATCACGTACTTCTCCCAATTGACTACGACCATGGCCTGCTATTGTCAACTCAAGGCATTGTCGGCTATTGGGGCTGGAGAGATAAAACTGCTGGCTTTGGCCATCTGCCAGTCGGCCTTCTGGGCTAAGTATCAGCTGTGTGCTGGCCGCGCGTATCTGGATGTGCTCCTGAGCAAAGGGCAGCAGATGCAGCCGCTCCTGGCTATCATAAGCCGCACTCAGGCCTCCCTCTTTATCGGCATAAACCAGCGCGCCTTCGTCCCATGACTGCATCTCACCGCCCTTGCTCGGCGCACAACCCTGTATTTGCAAATTACGTTTTAGATTAGCCGCACAGATATACACATGACGCTGACTGTGCAGGGCTTCGCTGCGTGCTAGTTGAATGCTGGAAGAGAGTGCCTGTGCGTGCTGGCGCAATTTTTGCGCTAGTAATAAACGGTTCAAGCTGGGGGCGGCAAGTGCTAATAAGAGCGACAGAACCGCTAGCGTGATCAGCATTTCAGACAATGTGAAGCCTTGTTGTGGGCCCATTAGCGCGCTCCTGATATCAACCCTTATGACATCATCAATAAAATGCCGAGTAAAACACAAGAGGCAACACAAAAATAAGCGGCTTATTGCCCAAGAACTGTTCTTAATGCCAGTGTTGAATGACGATATAAGCCACTGTATTTATGGGGATTTACGATTAATATTAATTAAAACGTTTGATGGTCGCTTGAAGAAGTCTCTGTCCGTGCTGAGCTGACGCTGTGAATCAGAACTCAATAATGGGCACTGGCTCAGTCTCTTTTTCCCAAACCCTCAATACTTCGGCTAACTACGAGTATGACTACATCACCCCGGTGTACCTTGACTCATGGGCTCTTCGAGTTTTTTGCGGCTCTAAAAAGCTGTTTACCCTAGTAAAAATTTATTGGTATGCCATAGTTTAAAAAGCTTTCCGTATATTTTTATATGGCTAGGATTTTATAAAATCAAATCGTCTTGAAAATTTAAAATAATACTCTACTAGGGAGTTTATTGTGAGCAGCAAAAACAATCAAAATAAATTATGTTCGCAGCTTAAATATCTGGTTCTTGCCTGTGCGGCAGTTTGGAGTAACACGGCTGTCTTGGTAGATAAGGCTGAGGCGGCGGCTATTTTTTATACGGCTAATAGCGGCAATGCTATTAATCGAAATGTAGGATTGTCTGCATCAACCTTAGGCGTGGGTGTATTAAGCACGCCCTCGTCGCTGACAACCGGGCCTTATAATTATAATTATGTCTTAGTTTTGTTTCGTCCTACCTCCTCTGGTACTTATTTCTTTGGTCAAACTTCTGCTCCGGTCGATACCGTGATGATTTTCTATCGGGGGCGTTACGACGCCACTCAACCGGGGTTTGGCGCTTTAGTGGGTAATGATGATACGACGGCGGCAGATCATTTAACTAATGCTGGTGTGACGGTAACGAGTTGTGGTAGTGCCGGGTATTGCCCTCAGGTTAAGTATGATGTTACGGCAGGCAATGTCTATTCTCTTTTTATTTCTGTTTATAATCCAGCCAATCCCCTAGGTTTACCGCAGACATTTTATTCTACTGGAGCAGGTGAATTTGGTTCTTTGCTTAATTTAAACCCCATTGATAAGAATGCTGCTTTTTACCGTGCTTATGATCTTGATTTTACCGTAAAGCCAGAGTTTCAAGGTGGTACCCTACAAATAGATAGCAATGCATTAGCGTCTTACTCACAAAATTTCACATTATCAAATGATGTAGGTAATACAATTGATTTGGCCGGACGTAGCGTGACTTTTACGGGTGCGTTTAGTAATGCCGTCGCGGGGCAAGCCGGTGTGCTGACATTGAGTAATTCCGGTGCGGCCGCAAATATTACTTTGTCTGGTAGTAGTTCTTATACGGGTAGCACAAGAATTAATAGTGGTGTAACGGTTAATTTTTCAGCCGATAATAATCTTGGGGCATCTTCTGCTAATTTACTTTTAAATGGCGGAATTTTGAATCCATCAGACAGTTTTACCGTTACTCATCCTACTATCTTAGAGACAGGCGGCGGTACGATTAATAATAGTGGCACGATTATCTGGAGTGGGGCCATTTCTGGTAGTGGTAATCTGTCGAAAACGG
The DNA here is from genome assembly GCA_020830965.2 of Neisseriaceae bacterium TC5R-5. Classification (GTDB taxonomy): domain Bacteria; phylum Pseudomonadota; class Gammaproteobacteria; order Burkholderiales; family Chromobacteriaceae; genus Chromobacterium. Next base: position 3,347 of record JACCFC020000017.1, on the reverse strand, counting down.
GTGTGGGCACGCTGATTTTGACTGGTAATAATACAGCTTATACCGGTACCACGACCGTTAGCGCAGGGGTATTACAGGTTGGTAATGGCGGGAATGCGGGTAGTATGGCAGGCAATATCAATCTTATTAATAGTACATCGCTAGTTTTTAACCGTAGTGATAATAGTAGTTACGCTGGTGTGATCAGCGGTAATGGCAGCCTCACCAAAACCGGTGGCGGTACGCTGAGTTTAAGTGGTGTGAATACTTATAGTGGCGGTACCACAGTTAACGGCGGCATGCTGGCGTTTACCGCCGGGACAGCACTGAGTAGCGGCAGTATTACTCTTAATAATGGTGGTGGTCTGAATAACACGGCTGCCACGACTCTGGCGAATGCGGTGGTGCTCAGTGGTAGTAGTACACTGCAGACCGATGCCAATCTGGGTGTGAGTGGCAATATCAGTGGCACTGGTGGCTTCAGCAAGACCGGTACCGGCGTGCTAACCCTCAGCGGCAACAATAGTTATAGCGGCGGCACCACAGTTAGCAGCGGTACGTTGGCGTTTGCCGCCGGGACAGCACTTGGCAGCGGCAATATCACTCTCAATAATGGCAGCACTCTGAATAACACTGCCGTCACCAGCCTAGAGAATACGGTGGCGCTTAATGGCAGCAGTACGCTGCAGACCGATGCCAATCTGGGTTTGAGTGGCAATATCAATGGTACTGGTGGCTTCAGCAAGACCGGCACAGGCGTGCTCACACTCAGCGGCAACAATAGTTATCGTGGTGGTACCGCAGTCAGCAGCGGTACGTTGGCGTTTGCCGCCGGGACAGCACTGGGCAGCGGCAATATCACTCTCAATAATGGCAGCATCCTGAATAACACTGCCGCCACCAGTCTGGCGAATGCGGTAGCGCTTAGTGGCAGTAGTACGCTGCAGACCGATGGTAACCTGGGCTTGAGTGGCAATATCACTGGCACCGGTGGCTTCAATAAGACTGGGGCCGGCGTGCTCACCCTCAGCGGCAGTAACAACAACTATAGCGGTGCCACCACAGTGAGTAACGGTACGCTGCAAGCCGGAGCCATCAACGTATTTGCCCAAAGCAGTGCCGTAACTTTGGCGGCGAGTACGACGCTAGATCTCAATGATTACAAGCAGACGGTCCAGCAACTTACCGGTGCAGCAGGCAGCAATATTCTGCTCGGTAGTGGCATATTAACGGCGAACTACAGCAGCAACCTCACGCTCAACAGCAATATTAGCGGTACCGGCGGTTTCATTAAAACCGGATCAGGCATCCTCACCCTCAGCGGCAACAACACTTATAGTGGCGGTACCGTCATCAATGCGGGTAGCTTGGCGTTTGCCGCTGGGACGGCTTTGGGCAGTGGCAGTATCACCCTTAATGCCGGCACCACCCTAGAGAATACCGCTGCCACCAGCCTAGCGAATGCGCTGGTGCTCAATGGCAGTAGTACTCTACAGACCGATGCCAATCTGGGTTTGAGTGGCAATATCAGCGGTACTGGCGGCTTCAGCAAAACCGGCACTGGCATTCTCACCCTCAGCGGTGACAACAGCTACAGCGGGGTCACCACTGTGAGCAATGGCACGCTGCAAGCGGGTGCTGTCGATGTGTTTGCCAAAAGTAGTGCGCTCACTCTCGCGGCCACTACTACCTTAGACCTTAACGATAACGATCAGAGTATCAATCAACTCACCGGCCCAACGACCAGTAATATTGTGCTGGGCACGGGCACACTGACGGCCAATTACAATAGCGGTACGGCCACCCTTTCCAGCGCCATCAGCGGGCAGGGTGGCTTCACTAAAACCGGGGCTGGTAGGCTGATACTGAACGGCACCGATAGCTATACCGGTGCCACTCATATCAACGCCGGTACCCTAGAACTGAGCGTGGCTAGTGCATTGCAAACCAGTAGCGCGATCAGTGTGGCCGAAAATGCCGTGCTGGATGTCGACGCTGCTAATCAGCTTCTGAATAGCTTGTCTGGTGCTGGTACCGTGCAAATGGGCACAACCACGCTCACCGTCAACAACAACATCAATAAGGACAGCGACTTTGGCGGCGATATAAAGGGTATTGGCGGCACCCTGCTTAAAACCGGCGTAGGCAGCCTGAAACTGAGCAGTAATGGCAGTCAGCTGGGCAATGTCACGATTAGCACTGGCGATCTCAACCTAGCGCATAGTGGCGCCCTCACTGTCAGCGGCAACTACACCACCCAAAACGGTGCCAGCACCACCCTGTCGGCCGAACCGGGCCAATTGAGAGTCAATGGCACCTTTACTCAGGCTGGTGGCTCCAGTCTCAATGCCACCATCGGTGCCACCCCCGACATCAGCGCGCAAAACATCGTTCTGGGCGGGGTACTGAACATCAATGGTTTCAACGAAGGGAAGCAACCGGTCAAAGCCAGCGAAGCAATTGGTAGGGACTACGTTCTGATGACCAGTAATAACGTTATTACCGGCACTTTTACCAATAACGTCAATGACACTATCGACTACCTGCAGCTCACCCCAGGCCTGGCGCGTGGCGACCAGGATTACGTGCTGGGCATCCGGCTATCCTGGACAGAAGGCAGCCAGGCCTTGAGTACCGGCACCTTTACCATGGAGGAGGGCTCCGCCTTTGACGTTGACATCGCCCTGACTGACCAAATCGGCAGCTTCGACAACTGGGATGGCCGAAGCCTGACCAAAGCGGGCGGAGGACGCCTAGTGCTCTCTGCTGCCAACAGCTATAGCGGCGGCACCACCATTAATGGCGGCATCCTGCAAATCTCGCAAGACGCCAATTTGGGCGCGGCCAGTGGCGCAGTCACATTTAATGGCGGCACACTCAGCACTACCGAGGCTTTCAGTACAGCCCGCAGCCTCAATGTGCAGAATGGTGGTGGCACCCTGAATTTGCCANAGCAGTAGCTATAGCGGTACGCTCACCGTGACTGAGGGGGTGATGAATAGCCTCACCCCGTTTGGCGGCTCGCTGGCCGTGACTGGCAAAGGCTCACAACTGAATGTAGACGCTAATGTAGCTGGTAACCTCAGCGCACAAAATAACGCGGCCGTTAATGTTCAGCCTAATGCCACGATTAGCGGCAATCTTAGCGCCCAAAGTAATAGCACCATGAATGTTGGTGGCAATATCGGCGGTAATGTCAGTGCCCAAGGCACTAGCATCGTGAATGTTAGTGGCAATATCGGTGGTAATGTCAGCGCCCAAAGCAATAGCATCGTGAATATAGTGGGTGACGTTGGCGGTAATTTCAGCGCTCAAAGCAATAGCATCGTGAATATCGGTGGCAGTGTCGGTGGTAATCTCGGCGTCGA
>JACCFC020000016.1 GCA_020830965.2 Neisseriaceae bacterium TC5R-5 | reverse complement strand
TGGCTACACGGGAGAAGCGTTTGCCCTAGCCGTCAAAGACACAGTTCAAGTGGCGAAACGCAGCGAACTGCACACCTTCGCGGTGATCCCCCAACGCTGGGTCGTGGAGCGCAGCTTTGGTTGGCAGGAGAAATGCAGACGTTTGTGGAAGAACTGCGAGCGTAAGCTCAACTCAAGTTTGCAACTCGTTCATCTGGCATTTCTCGTCCTGCTACTTCGAAGATCGTGAACAGGCTCTAAGAGCCGCTAACACCCCACAGTTCGATGTTTTTTCTAATTAATTTCAATTAAAACAATTGGTTGCATTCTTGTTGTGCGTTTTCATTCCGTTGACCTTCAAACCCGCTAGCGAATCAAATTGACCAGAGTATTTGTGCTTGTCAGTCACAAATCTTCTGCCTCATCATGCATATTTCAGGCACACATTCTAAATTATACTGTTCACATCAAAACCAAACCTTGAGATAAACCATGAGTAAAATTTTAATAATCAATGCGAAAAAAGAATTTGGTTACTTTGCTAAAGGCTCGCTGAACCAAACGCTAAGCGATGTTGGCGCCGAAGTGCTACAACAACAAAATCATACTGTCAAAGTAACGACGATTGATGACGGCTACGATGTTGAGGCCGAAGTGGAGAAGTACCTATGGGCTGATAGCATCATCTACCAGATGCCGGGCTGGTGGATGGGCCCCCCCTGGTTGTTAAAGAGATACCTAGACGAAGTGCTTACCGCTGGTCATGGCAGCTTGTACCATAGTGATGGTCGCTCCCACGAGGACACGAGCAAACTCTATGGCTCTGGTGGCCTGAGTCAGAATAAAACTTATATGCTATCGGTCACTTGGAACGCTCCATTGGAAGCATTTAATGAACCCAATCAATTCTTCCGCGGGATGGGTGTAGATGGCATTTATGTAGCGTTTCATAAAACCCACGAGTTCCTTGGTATGCAGTCGCTGCCGACTTTTATGTGTAGCGATGTCATCAAAAATCCGACAATAGACAGCGACATTGCCCGCTACCGCCAACACCTCAATACCGTGTTTGCCTAAGCAGCTGGCTGGTTAGCCATTCCCTGAATACTTCTGCTATGCCGTCTATTAGACGGCATAATTGGAGCTGTTGTTGGCGTTTGCATAGCTTCTTCTATTGACCGCAATAACACACATCTTTTTGGGTCTACGCTTTGCGTGTATCTTAGGCCTGCCTCAGTATGAAACCTTTGCTATCTACTCTTGTACGAGTAGCAAACGGTGTTTCTCGCTTTGCTCATTAATGCTCATTAAATAGAATAGTCGGTAATCTCTGTAACATGCGCTCGAATGGGGCTGAATTGTTAAGCCCACGGCAGATAACTAGCGCCCCTTGCAACTCTATTAGCACTTGTTCGGCATTATGGTCTGCCCATTCTTTACTGATACCGGCCGTTTGTGCCAGGGTGGACAAGGTAAATATAAGCTGCATCATAATATCGGAAATAGCTTTGCCTAATGAACTGGCATTGTGGCGCGGCAGCGTTAACATATTAAGCAAGCAGGATTCATTGCCGCCCTCATATAAACCATTCATCTCACGTATAAAATTGGCGAATCTTTTCTGTGGCGGTAGTTCTTCTTCTAATAGTACGGAGATGTGTTCAGCCAGCCACGCACGTATGAATGAAAGCGTCTCGCTAGCCATCTGCTCCTTGCCATTAGGAAAGCGGTGATACAGGCTCGGTTTTTTCAAACCCGTGGCAACCGACATGATAGTTAGCGATGCGCCCTCATATCCGTAATTCTTAAAAACAGTGGAAAGTCTCTGTAAGAGCTCGGCATCCTCAATTTTTTTGGCATTGGCCATAAAAGCTCCTGAAATTTGATCTTAGTTAAAAATAACCGAACGATCGGAACAATTCAAGCTTGACAGCGGCGGAGGTGTGCATTATCGTATCACCAATACCGAACGATCGGTAAATTTATGACTTTATTTAGGAGCGGTTCATGAAAAAAACATTCGCAAATGTTGCCTTCGTACTAGGCGTTACAGCAGTAGCACCAACTATGGTACACGCAGAGAGTCCGGTTACTTACCATACCGAGAAAATTGACAATGTTGGCGTTTTCTACCGCGAGGCGGGTCCAGTTAATGCTCCGACGGTTGTTCTGTTACATGGTTTTCCGACCAGTTCGCATATGTACCGCAACCTCATTCCTATCCTCGCGAAAAAATACCATGTCATCGCTCCGGACTATCCTGGTTTTGGCTACAGTGACGCACCAGATCGTAAGAAATTTGCCTATACGTTCGATAACTATGCCTCGGTGGTTGATAAGCTGACGCAGAAATTGAAGCTACAAAATTATGCATTGTATGTGATGGACTATGGCGCACCGGTAGGTTTCCGTTTAGCTACCAAGCACCCGGAGAAGGTTACCGCATTGGTTGTACAAAATGGCAATGCCTACAACGAAGGGATTGGCGGGTTCTGGGATCCAATCAAAGCTTACTGGAAAACCGGGGCGAGCAAAGAGCGCGAGGCGATTCGTTGGCTTACCAGCAGCAAAGCAACTCATTGGCAGTACACTAATGGAGTCAAAGATGTCTCGCTGGTGAGTCCTGATGCTTGGACAGTCGACCAAGCAAGATTGGATCGTCCTGGTAATCAGGAGATCCAGCTTGATCTCTTCTATGACTATCGTACAAATCTGCCGCTCTATCCTAAATGGCATGATTATTTTAGAAAAAATAAGCCTGCTACATTAGTTCTTTGGGGGAAAAACGACGAAATTTTCATCGCCCCAGGAGCAGAACCTTATAAACGCGATATCCCTGGCACAGAAGTCCACATGTACGATTCCGGCCATTTCCCCTTGGAAACACATGGTCAGGAAATGGGTGAGCGCATCGTTAACTTCTTGGATCGTAACGTAAAACGTTAATTCGAAAAACAGATGTGACAAACGGATAAATCTGTTCGACGACTGACTGTTAAAGATCTGGGCTGGAGTCTGCCAGCCCAGTTGTTTCCTTTGCCGATGATTGAGCTTTCTTTTTACTCAAGAGGTCAAATGATGAATGCAATAAAAATGTTAATTAACGGTGAGGCAGTAGAGGCCAGTAATGGTGCTAGCTTTACCCGCCACAACCCATTGGATAACAAGCCCGTTACGCGAGCTCCGGCTGCGACTGAAGCCGATGTGCTACGAGCGGTAGACGCTGCAGCAGCAGCTTTTCCAGCTTGGTCCAACTTAGGTCCTAGCGCCCGTCGAGAGTTGCTCATACGTGCAGCCCAGTCTCTACGTAATAAGCGAGATGAATTTATTCAAACGATGGCGGAAGAAACGGGCTCCTCAGTTGGATGGGTGGATTTCAATTTGGACATTGCCGCCAATGGACTCTTGGAGGCCGCATCACGCGTCAGTCAAGTGGGGGGTGACGTTATTCCTTCTGATGTGCCAGGTAATTTAGCCATGGGGGTTCGTCAGGCGGCGGGGGTGGTATTAGCCATGGCACCTTGGAATGCTCCTATTATCTTGGGGGTACGGGCTCTTGCACTACCGTTGGCTTGCGGCAACACAGTGGTCCTAAAAGGATCGGAACGCTGTCCTGCCACACATGGTTTGATTGTTTCCGCCTTACAAGAAGCCGGCCTCCCTCCTGGCGTAGTCAATTTTGTCACTAACTCGCCCGCCGATGCGGCAAAGCTAGTCTCTACGATGATTGCTCATCCCGCTGTCCGGCGAATCAATTTTACCGGCTCTACCAAAGTGGGCAGGGAAATCGGTATGGTCTGTGCGCAACATCTGAAGCCAGCCGTGCTGGAGTTGGGGGGCAAGGCGCCATTTATTGTTCTCCACGATGCTGATATTGAGGCTGCTGTAGAGGCTGCCGCCTTTGGTGCGTTCTCGAACTCGGGCCAAGTTTGTATGTCGACAGAGAAATTGATTGTCGATAATCGGATTGCCGATGATTTTATCGGAAAATTAGTAGCTAAGGCTCGTTCGTTATCAGTAGGAGATCCTAGGACGGAGTCGGTAGCACTTGGGGCAGTCATCGACATTAGCACCGTGGAGCATTGCAATGAATTGATTGATGATGCGCTGGCCAAAGGAGCGACCTTACTGTGTGGAGGTAAAGTCAATAGTACGCTGATGCCGGCCACCCTTCTTGATCACGTGACACCGCAGATGCGCTTATACCATGAAGAGACCTTTGCTCCGGTCAAAGGGATTGTGCGCGTGAAAGGGGAGGAAGAAGCTATTGCACACGCCAACGACAACCCCTATGGGCTATCCAGTGCTGTGTTCAGTCGTGATTTGGCGCGGGCCCTCACATTATCGAAGCAGCTTCAAACGGGTATCTGCCACATTAATAGTTCGACTGTGCATGATGAGCCTCAAATGCCATTTGGTGGCGTGAAAGAGAGCGGAATGGGGCATTTTGGTGGTCAAGCGGGCATAGACTCCTTCACCGATCTACGTTGGATTACTCTTCAAACTACCCCCCGTCATTATTCGTTCTGACACAAGGCCGTGTTGAAGAGTCTCGTTTATTAAATTTGATTATTTAAAAATCAATGGCTTAATTGATGTTGTTACTAGCGTACGGATATTTTCCGAACTCTCAAGTGACCCCTGGAGAATCACTATGCAATTCAAAGACAAAGTTGTGTTCATCACTGGTGCTAATCGAGGTATCGGTAAAGCCCTCGTTCAAGCTGCTCTAAAACATGGCGTCAAGAAAGTGTATGCGACCGCGCGTGTTATCGGCGACTTGCCCGACTTTAACGATTCGCGTGTAGTCCCAGTCACACTCGACATCACGAATGTGGATCAAGTACAGGCAGCTGCAACACTGGCGAGCGACGTACAAATGCTGATCAACAATGCAGGTGCGTTGGCGTTTGCCAATGTGATTGAAGGTTCGATAGAAGACTTGCAGCAAAACATGCAAGTTAATTACTTCGGCACACTGAGCGTCACTCGTGCTTTCGTTCCAGTCATTACCCAAAACGGTGGTGGCGCAATTGCCAGCATCAGCTCCATCGCGGGCTTGGCGAGCATGACAGGCATTGGCGGTTACTCGGCATCAAAAGCGGCGCTGTTCTCCGCTATTCAAGGTAGCCGTACTGAATTGAAGTCGAAGAATATTGCCGTCTTCGGCATCTTCCCCGGTCCGATCGACACCGATATGGCGAGCCAAATGGACATGCAAAAAACCAGTGCTGCTGACACTGCGGAAAACATTGTGCAAGCGATAGAAGCAGGAACGGAAGATATCTTCCCCGATGCAAGGTCCGCGCAGCTTGGCGTTTTGTGGATGAGCAATCCGAAAGAACTTGAGCGCGAATTTGCGGCAATGTAACTCGGGATGAACGATACGAGAGACGCCAGGGTTACCCAATTTTATGTGTTGTGATGAACTAAAATTGGCCACCGCATTGGACTGTTGATAGGGGGCCACTTGAGAATTCGTAAAATATCGTACGTTAAGCTTTCGGTATCGTTTATTTGATCGAAAACTAACATTTTTGAGAGGCTGCGGTGAGAACGCCACCGCTGCAAGTATCGGCTTTGCTTGTTCATTTTTGGAAAATCGTTTTTGTATCGTGCCGTGTAGCCTACCGAGTGTCGAGAACGATCAAAACAGTATTTTGGGTGGTAACTACCACGAGCAAAGTCGCGCCGCTGCTGGATTGAGCATTCCTTAGCGTGCAATATTTTACGAGTGCTCAAGTGCTCCCATAATGCTGTCTATTGGAACTATAGGTTTTTTTAAGGCGGTCCTTAAATGAAGGGTCGCTAAGGTGCTGGAGTCTTCTCAAAGCGATTTTGTTTTTCTTATAAAGGGAATGGAATGAGCCAGTGGCGCAAAGTAGTGAGTGTGTTATCCCTATGGTACTTAGGCAGTTCTGCCGTTGCAGCAACCCCCATCATCGATAAAGAGGGCTTGCTGACTGATGAGAAAGGGATGGCGTTATATATTTTCGATAAAGATGTGGCGGGTAGCGGGAGTAGCGTTTGTAAAGCCGACTGTGCTGCATTATGGCCGCCGTTGCTGGCAGGGAAAGAAGTCAGACTCAGCAGTGGTTTCAGTTTGATTCAACGCGATGATGGTACTCAACAGTGGGCATACCGCGGCAAACCTTTATATCTTTTTAGCAAAGATCAACAAGCAGGGGATCATACTGGCGATCAAGTGAAAAATGTTTGGCACTTGGCAAAAAGAGATGCTGAGAAAGCGGTGATAGCGTTTGATGCTCAGATCAGCAATAACACGCTGGCAGTTAATCCGGCAGAAACATTGGCCTTAGCGGCGAAGAGTGGTAGCGCTAAAGTGCTGGTCTATGATTTACGCAGTGGTCAGCTCAGGCAGGAACTGACTGGTTTTATTTCTCCGCGCAATATCGTTTTTGCACCCAATGGCGAAACTTTTTATGTCTCGGATAGTAGCAAGGGTGTGATTGAGCGCTGGAACGCGCAAAGTTTACAAAAAGAAGCCACATTGGCCGTGGGACCTGGCGCGTTTGGGACGGCTATTGATAAGCAGGGACAGCGTCTTTACGTCAATAATCAGGCCAGTAATACGGTGACGGTGCTCAATCTGGCTCAGTGGCGCGCTGAGAAAGTGATTACCGGCTTTGCTCAGCCCAGACAGGGTGTCAAGTTATCCCCAGATGGGCAAACCCTGTTTGTCACCAATTTCCTTGGTGACAAAATTACAGTTGTCGACACTGACAAGCTACAGCCGATCGCTGATATCAGTGGTTTCAACAAAATCCGCGCCATTTCAATCAGCGCTGATGGTAAAACCTTATTTGCGGCCAATAGCGGCGCCGACACTCTATCCTGGGTTGATCTTGCCAGCAAACAAGTTATCAAATCGGTGAAGGTTGGCAAGGATCCCTATGGCGCAGCCTTACGTCCTGATGGGCGCTTCTTATATGCAGGTAATTTAAAGAGTAATTCTTTAACCGTTGTCGCCTTGCCTGCTTTTAATGTGAATGGTGAAATTACTGGCTTGCGAGGACCGCGTCAGGCAATTAGCTTTAGCCGCGACAGCAGTACTGCCTGGGTGTTGAATGAAGATCTCAGCATCGCAGAAGTCGATTTGTCGCGGAATAAAATTGTTCGGGAACTAATCGCCGCTGCCAGGTGAGTACGTGTACCGCATGTGAACAATTATTCCCGCATTGGCTCGTGGTAGTTGCGACTAGAAATACTGTTCTGATCGTCCTCAAAACTCTGCGGGCTGTGCCGCACGAGACGAGGGCGATTTTTCATTTTACGCGGCTGTGCAAACAGCCGCGTGCCCCCTCGCTCACCTAGGCGTAGCTCATCTTCTCTGAAGGTCACATCTAAAGTGGCGGCAATGTACTCACGAAGAGTCAGCAGGTACAAATAGGCAATAACACTCGCATCGATCAATAACCGTGGTGGCGAAAGCGGCAACTGGCGACCTGGGTGGAGGTTTCGGCGACGATTTAGGCATCTAAAGATTACGCACACTTTTACTCAACAACCAGGAGAAGCTGCCACTTTTTAATCATGGCCATTTGCCAATGACCGCTAAAGTCCTCCTCTGTTAGACTAACGGCGACTTAAGATGATGTTTAGGTGTTGAACTGAAGATCAATATCCACACATGCCAGACAGTGCTGCGGCGCAAGCGCAATCGTCCTGCCATTAGTTACTGTAAAAGATCAGACGGTTATGTAAATACTAGTGGCCTGAAGTGGGCGAATGGGGTTTGTGCTGGCAGCACAGATCAACAATAACAAGGCAGCAATTAATAAGAAGTGGGGGCGTTAACATGGACAAATACCAACTCAGCGAGCGTGATATCTGTACCAAGTTCATCACCCCTGCCATCGTGCAGGCGGGCTGGCAGCAGCATCAGTTCCGCGAGGAAGTGTCTCTCACGGATGGGCGTGTCATGGTGCGTGGCAAGCTCGCGGCGCGCATTCAAAACCCTCATGTCAAAGGGGGCCCAAAGCGTGCCGACTTCGTTCTCTACGCCCGCCCCAACGTACCGATTGCGGTGCTCGAGGCCAAACAAGCGCGCTTCTCGGTGGGCCACGGCATGCAGCAGGCGCTGAATTACGCTGAAATGCTCGACGCCCCCTTTGCCATCAGTAGCAATGGCGATGGCTTCCTGCTCCACGACCGCACCGGCATCACCCAGCCTGTCGAGCGCACGCTCCAGCTCAGCGACTTCCCTTCATTGGATGAACTCTGGCCGCTGTACCAACAGTGGAAAGGGCTGCTCGCCCCCGAAGCCGTCAAACTCATTGAGCAACCGTTCTACACCGACGGCAGTGGCCGCGAACCGCGCTACTACCAGCGCGTGGCCATCAACCGCGCCGTCGAAGCCATTGCCAAAGGCCAGCAACGTGTGCTGCTAGTCATGGCCACCGGCACCGGTAAAACCTACACGGCCTTCCAGATCATCTGGCGCATGTGGAAGGCCAAGGCCAAAAAACGCATCTTGTTTTTGGCCGACCGCAATATCCTGGTCGATCAAACCATGCAACAAGACTTCGCGCCTTTTGGCGAGGTCATGCACAAGGTCACCAACCGCGAGATCAAGAAAAACTACGAAATCTACCTTGCCCTGTATCAGGGGCTTACCGGCAAAGAGGAATGGAAGCAGATCTACAAGCAATTCCCGGCCGATTTTTTCGATCTTGTCGTGGTGGACGAATGCCACCGCGGCAGTGCTGCTGACGATTCCGCCTGGCATGATGTGCTCAAATACTTCAGCAGCGCCACACACCTGGGCCTGACCGCCACGCCCAAAGAAACCAAGGAAGTCAGCAACATCAGCTACTTTGGCGAGCCAATCTACACCTACTCGCTCAAGCAAGGCATCGAAGACGGCTTCCTCGCCCCCTATAAGGTCATCCGCATCGCCACCGACGTCGATGCAGTGGGCTATACGCCCGAAAAAGGCAAAATCGACAAACTCGGCCAAGTGGTTGAACAACGCCAGTACAACACCCGGGACTTCGACCGCACCCTGGTACTGGAAAAGCGCACCAAACTCGTTGCCAGCAAGGTCTGGGAATACCTCAAGGCCACCGACCCGATGGCCAAGACCATTGTGTTTTGCGATGACCAAGACCACGCCGAACGGATGCGTCAGGAATTGGTCAAGCTGATTCCGGCCGCTGCCAGCAACCGCCGCTATGTGATGCGCATCACCAGCGACGACAACGAAGGCAAGGCGCAACTTTCCTACTTCATCGATAACGACGAGCCTTACCCCGTCATCGCCACTACCTCCAAGCTGCTGAGCACCGGGGTCGATGCCAAAACCTGCAAGCTCATCGTGCTGGACCAGAACATCAACTCGATGACCGAGTTCAAGCAAATCATTGGCCGTGGCACGCGCCTGCGCGAGGACTACCAAAAGCTCTACTTCACCATCATGGATTTCAAAGGCGCGACGCGCCTGTTTGCCGATCCGGATTTCGATGGTGAGCCGGTGCTGATCTACGAACCTGGCCCCGGTGATCCTGTCCTGCCAACAGAAATAGCGCTCCCAGAAGACAGCCATCCACTACGTGTTGGCGAATCCGCTCCACCGTATGGGTCTGGCAGCACGGATGAAGATGACACAGGCGGGGAGACTGGCCGAGGTGGCAATGGCCGCACCCAATACGTGATCGACGATGTGAACGTGCGCGTGGCCGTGGAGCGTTCGCAATACCTCGATGCCGACGGCAAGCTCATCACCGAGGACTACCGTGTTCTGCTCAAGGACGATATCAAGAAAGCACTGCAAGCCGAGTTCGGCAATATGACCGGCTTCCTACGCCGTTGGAACAGCGCCGAACGCAAACAGGCGATACTGGCAGAACTGGCCGAGCATGGTGTGCCGCTCGAAATATTGCAGCAGGCGGTCGCCAACGGCAGCGAGTTGGATGCGTTCGATTTAGTTGCCCACGTCGCCTTCGACCAAAAACCCCTCACTCGCCGCGAGCGTGCCAATAACGTCAAAAAGCGCGATGTGTTCGGCAAATATGGCGAGCAAGCCCGCGCCGTGCTCGAAGCCCTGCTAGACAAATTTGCCGACCACGGCGTGCAAAACATTGAAGACGCCAAAGTGCTGGAACTGCCGCCATTTGATCAATTCGGCAGCAAAACCCACATTCGGCGCGGTATTTTTGGCAGCATTGAGCAATACACCCAAGCGGTACACGAACTCGAACAAGCCCTCTACAATGTCGCCGAACCCAAACAAGCTTGAGCAAACCTGCTTAGGCCACACCAGTAAGAGAACAAGTCAACGATGAATCTCAGCAGCACCATCAAGTCCATCCAGGACATTATGCGTAAGGACGACGGCGTCGACGGCGATGCCCAGCGCCTCGGCCAACTCACCTGGATGCTCTTTCTTAAAGTATTTGACCAACGCGAAGAAGAATGGGAAGACGACAACGCCGCCTACCAATCCCCCTTACCCGAGTGCTACCGCTGGCGCAACTGGGCCGCCTACATCGTCGATGCCGAGGGCAAAAAGAAACCGCAGATTGCTGGCAGCGAACTGATCAGCTTCGTCAATAACGAATTGTTCCCCGCCCTGAAAGACCAGATCGATGCGAGCCAAAGCCCGCAGCACAAGGTGATCAAGCAAGTCTTTGAAGACGCTAACAACTATATGAAATCTGGCCCGCAAATGCTGGCGGTGATCGAAAAGCTGGAAGACGCCATCGACTTCCACGACTTCACCACGCGTGCCAGCTTGGGCGACGTCTACGAGCAAATGCTCAACGACCTGCGTGGCGCAGGCAATGCCGGCGAGTTCTACACCCCGCGTGCGATTACCGCCTTCATGGTCAACCGCGTCAACCCACGCCTGGATCAACGCGAAACGGTGATGGACCCGGCCTGTGGCACAGGCGGCTTCTTGACTGCCTCCATTGACCACTTCCGCAATCAACGCTCAAGCCAATCCAGCGCCGAAGACCAACGCGCCATTGAAAAACTGATTTACGGCATCGAAAAAAAGCAGCTGCCCCACCTGCTGTGCACCACCAATATGCTGCTGCATGGCATCGACGTGCCCAGCCAGATTGAACATAAAAACACGCTGGGCATAGGCTGGAACGAATGGAACGCTAACGACAAGGTCGATTGCATCATCACCAACCCGCCCTTTGGCGGCTATGAAGACGATGGCGTAGGCAGCGACTACCCGGCCGACTTACGCACGCGCGAAACCGCCGACATGTTCATGGCGCTCATCATCAAAAAGCTATTGAAGGAAAATGGCCGCGCCGCCGTGGTGCTGCCCGATGGCTTTCTATTTGGCGATGGCATCAAAGGCACGCTGAAAAAACTGCTACTGCGCGATTGCAAGCTGCACACCATCATCCGCCTGCCCAAAGGCGTGTTCGCGCCCTACACCACCATCAAAACCAACCTGTTGTTCTTCACCAAAGGCAGCACGGTGGACGATGGCACCGAGCACTTCCATACCGACACCATTTGGTACTACGAGCACCCCTACCCACCGGGCTACAAAAGCTATTCCAAAACCAAGCCCATCCGGCTCGAAGAATTCAAACCCGAGCAAGACTGGTGGGGGGATGAAGCCAACGACTTTGCCGACCGCGTAGAAAACGAATTCGCCTGGAAGGTAGATTTCAAAACCAAGCGCCAGCACGCCGAAGCCGCAGCCCAACCGCACTGGCAACGCGCCGAAAACCTCCATAACCAAGCCGCCGCGCTCGAAAGTGAAGCGGGCGACTTGCGCAAGAGCCTGGTCGGCACCACCGACGCGGCCTACCGCGAAAAAATCGACGCCCAGATCACCGCCTTGCGCGCCCAGGCCGAACCGCTGCGCCTGCAAGCACGTGATGCACAAGCAGCGGGCGACCGCATCTACTGGCCGATCTTCAACCTCGACATCAAAAACCCCAACGCGGCAGAAGAAGAAACACACGACCCAGACGTACTGCTAGAGAAATACAAAAAGCTCTTGGGCGAAATTGAAGAAACCGAAAACCAGCTGAAGAGCGAGCTGGCAGCGGCACTGGCACACCACTTCAGCCCCGAGGCCGAAGCATGAAGCCCGTGGCACCAGAGAGCGCCGCACCGCAATTGCTGGGCGACATCCGCCAACTGATCGAGCAAAGCCGCAGCCAACTGGCCGTCACCGTCAACAGTGCGCTCACGCTGCTGTATTGGCACATCGGCCACCGCATTCGCACCGAAGTGCTGGGCAGCGAACGCGCCACCTACGGTGAGCAAATTGTCTCGGCACTGGCTAGACAATTGGAAACCGACTACGGCCGCGGCTTCTCCACCAAAAACCTGCGCCACATGCTGCGTTTTGCCGAAGCCATTCCCTCGGAGGAAATTGTCTCCGCAGTGCGGAGACAATTGAGTTGGACACACATTAAAACCCTGATCTATATCGAAGACCCACTCAAGCGCGACTTTTACCTGCAAATGTGTCAGCAGGAAGGCTGGAGCACCCGCACCCTGCAAGACCGCCTTGACTCCCAACTCTTCGAGCGCACGGCCCTCTCCAGGCAACCCGAGCAACTGCTGGCACAAGAGCTGGCCACCCTGCGCCAAACCGGCACCATCACCCCTGCGCTGGTACTCAAGGACCCCTACGTGTTGGACTTCCTGGGCCTGCACGACCGCTATCTGGAAAAAGACTTGGAAGACGCCATCCTGCGCGAGCTGGAAAACTTCCTGCTGGAACTGGGCGCGGGCTTCACCTTTGTCGCTCGCCAAAAACGCATCCAGATCGACAACGACGATTTTTACATCGACCTGTTGCTCTACAACCGTCGCCTCAAACGCCTGGTCGTGATTGAACTCAAACTGGGCGATTTCAAGGCCGCAGACAAAGGCCAGATGGAGCTCTACCTGCGCTGGCTGGCCAAACACGAGCAGGAACCGGGCGAAGCGCCGCCCTTGGGCATTATCCTGTGCAGCGGAAAAAAACAGGAGCAGATCGAATTGCTGGAACTAGACGCCAGCGGCATCCACGTTGCCGAATACCTCACCAGCCTGCCACCCAGAGCAGTGCTGCAAGCCAAGCTGCATGAAGCTATCGCCCGCTCACGCGCAAGACTGGAAAACCGTGGGGAGGGTATTTGATGGATGCACAACTGTTTTTGGCGGAGTTTGGGCATATTGCCAATGCGCCCGGGGGTATCGGCAAGTTGCGGAAATTGATTCTGCAGCTTGCTATCCAAGGAAGGCTGATAGCCGCTAAAAAAGACGATACATCATCACGCGCTTTGCTGAATGATGTGCGCACAATTAAAGCTAACTTAGTCGCTAGCAAAAAATTGCCACGTGAAAAACATTTTTCTGAGATTTTGAAACGAGAAATCACTGCTGACACACCTCAGCATTGGGAATGGGTTCGCTTTGGTGAGGTATGGCAGCTATTATCTGGTCGCGACTTAGAGCCTAATCAATACAATGATTCGAAATTTGGAGTTCCCTACATTACCGGTGCCAGCAACCTTGAGGATGGCGCCATCAATGTTAATCGATGGACCGCTAAACCCGTTGTAATTTCACATCGTGGTGATTTGCTGATTACATGTAAAGGGACTATAGGGAAAACAGCCTTTAACACACTTGGTGAAATTCATATAGCGCGACAAATTATGGCTGTAAGGAATTTTTCTGAGAGGCTAAATTCCGGTTTTTTGAAGATTTGGCTTGATGGATTCGTTAGCCAATTGGTTGAAAAATCTAAAAGCATGATCCCAGGGTTCTCAAGGGATGATCTTGTTCTTGCAGTTTTTCCAGTGCCACCGCTCAAAGAGCAATCCCGCATCGTCGCCAAAGTCGATGAGCTGATGGCCTTGTGCGACAAGCTGGAAACACAGCAGCAAGCCCGCCGCAAACTGCAAAACAAGCTGCGCCAGTCCACCCTGCAAGCCGTCGCCAGCGCCACCAGCCCGCACGAACTGCAAGCCAGTTGGACGCGCTTGGCTGACAATTTCGGGCAGTTGTTTCATGCGCCGGGTGATGTGACCGATCTGCGGCAAGCGATCTTGGATCTTGCGTTCACAGGCAATATTTCAGAACAATCAGAAAGAGTTACCTCGAATCTTGTCGGGTCATTACATCTGCGAAAAATTCAGTTATCTGAGGAAAAACGGATAAAACGAGAAACACCCGTGATTGACTTCCCCGGCATTGCTGAGATGCTCGGAAGCATCCCTGACCAATGGGCATGGGTACGACTTAATGATATTGCAAGTGTTGTGCGTGGCGGTTCGCCAAGGCCTGCTGGCGATCCTAAATTTTACGGAGGAAGTATTCCATTTCTCAAGGTCGCCGACGTTACGGCGGCAAAAGGAATGTTTATTGAGCACTTCACCTCTACCATCACTGAAGCTGGGCTAAACAAAACTCGGGAAATTTCCAAAAGGACAGTTCTCTTAACAAATAGTGGAGCCACGTTGGGCGTGCCTGCAATTTGTGAATTTAGAACGACATTCAATGATGGAATTGCTGCATTCATTGAGTTGAATGACGCAGTTCTCGATGAGTACCTGTACTTATTCCTAAAGTCAAAAACAAAGTGGCTTCAGGACATTGCATCCAGAGGCCAAGGGCAACCAAACCTCAATACCGAGATCATCCGTTCTATGTGGTTTCCTTTTGCACCGATAAACGAGCAATACCGCATTGTCACTCGTGTTTCAGAGTTAATGCGCTTCTGTGATGTGTTGGAAGCGAGTTTAAAACATGTGGCGGTGATAGGGGAGCGACTTGCGACTACGGCAGTTTCCAACCTCACCGGCATCACCGTCAAACAAGACGAGGAACCCATGAAAGCCCCGCACACCGAACTGATCGCCCCGCTACGCTTGGGCACCGCACCCGACATCAAAGCCCAAGCGCCATTGGCTACCATTCTGGCCCGCCACAACGGTGAAATGAGCGCCAAGGATTTATGGCAGCGCTTTGGCGGTGAGATCGACGCGTTTTACGCGCAGCTGAAAACCGAGGTGGCGCACGGCTGGGTTCTGGAACCGGCCCCTGCCGAGATGCGTGAAAAACCCGCCGACACGGTGAGCGCCTGATATGCAGCTGCAGCGCATTCGTATCCCGGCCTTTCGCAATCTGCGTGATCTTGACATCACGTTCGATACCCACTTGCAGCCTATTCAGGGCGCACCTACGGCTGCTCCGCGCAAGCCCATCCGCAGCCACGCGCTGATCGGCCAGAACGGCGTCGGCAAATCCAACCTGATCGAGGCGCTGATCACCATCTTTCGCGATGTGGATCTGGACCGCGAAGCGGCCTTCGATTACACGCTGGAGTACAGCATTCGCGGCCACGCCGTGCGCATCCAGGCCGACACCGCTAGACAAAAACGGCCCTATGTGTGGGTGGACGACAAGGCCGAATCGCAAGGCCATCTGCTGAAAAACCGTGAACTGCTGCCCGCACACATCTTTGCCTATTACTCGGGGCGCAATGAACGCATCGAAGCCTTGTTTCAGGAGCACCAGCGCCGCTTCAACCTGCGCCAGGAAATCACAACGGATGAGGTTTTGTCAGGTGCAACGCTGAGTGCTTTCACCGACTCGGCAAGGCTTCGAGACCTAGAGCAAGAGCTACGTAAGTTCGAAGGGAAGCAAGAAAAAGATCTCAACAGCGAGGAGCTTGTTGAGCTTCAAAAAATTCAGCTGGAACTCAAGCCATTTGAAGAGCAAAGAGCACAATTCTTGGAAAGGGCCGAAGCCCGCAATCGAGGGCGACTTGCGCAACTTGGCGACGACCGCCTGCGCCGCCTGTTTTACTGTCGCGGTGGCCATAGCCAGCTGGTGCTGCTGGCCTGCCTGCTGTCTGACGACCCGGTGTTTCAGAAGGTGCTGAAGAACCTGCACATCGAGTCGCTGGAGTCTGCCTTGTTTGTGCTGAAGGAGCCGCACCGCCTGCGCGAAAAGCGCCGTAGCGGCAAGTTTGACGAGCAGGAGCTCAACGAAGGCGACCCGCGCTTCTGGTATGCGCGCGGTAATGTAGTGAGCGAATTCCTCGACAAGCTGTGGCAAGTGTCTTGGGCACCGATCGAGCAGGAGGCCACCAAGCAGATCGACTTTCGGGGCCGCAGCGAGAAACAAAGGCAGCTGTATCTGTTTGTGCCTAGCCAGGACAAGCTCAAGCAACTGGGCGAACTGGTGGGCGGCACCGACAGTTTTTTCCGCTACGCCGAAGGGGCCTATATTGGCGACCTGATCGACGAAGTGCGCATCACGGTTAAGAAGCGCATGCCTGAAAACGATGGGCACGACGGCAAGGTGAGTTTCACGCAACTCTCGGAAGGCGAGCTGCAAATGCTTACCGTGCTGGGCCTGATGCGCATCACCCGCGAAGACCATTGTCTTTTTCTGCTGGACGAGCCGGACACCCATCTGAACCCGATCTGGAAGCTGCGCTACTTCGACGATATCGAAGGCGTGTTGAACTCGGAGGATGGCGCGCTGGTGCAGGGGGAGTCGCAAATTCTCATCACCACCCACGACCCCATGATGGTGGGCAGCCTCAGGCGCGAGCAGGTGCACATTTTGCGGCATGATGGTATGCGCACGGTGGTGGATGTACCTGACGTACACCCACAAGGCATGGGTGTGACTGGGCTGCTGAAAAGCGAGCTATTTGGCCTCTCGTCCACGCTGGACATCGAAACCGAGCGGCGTTTGTTCCGCCGCAATGAATTGTTCGTGCAATCGCCACGCACACCAGAAGAAGAAGCCGAACTGACCCGCCTGTCGGCCGAGCTGAGCGATCTGGGCTTTGCCGTCTCCGACTTCCGTGACCCTGATTACGCGCTGTTTGTGCGCAAGATGGCGCAGCATCGGCGCTTCCGCAAACCGGTGCTCACGCCTGAGGAGCAGGCCGAGCAGGATGCCATTGCCGATGCCATCATCGACGAAATCTTGCGTGAGGAGGGTAGGGAGTGATCTTTATTGATCTGGCCAATAAGCGGCCTACTGATAGCGATATTCCGGGCTGGCAGCCGTGGACGTCAGAACAGTGGCAGGCTTGGCAGGCGCAATCTGCACAATTGCTGGCCGAATTGGCTGCCCTGGATGCTGCGGGAAAACGTGAGGAACGTAACGCACTGATTGATGCCAACAGCGCCCACTGGCGTGCCTTGAAAGAATGGCTATTGGCCTTGTCGGCTGGCAAATGTTGGTTTTCAGAAGCGCGTGATCTTTACTCGCACTATGACGTGGAACATTTTCGCCCCAAGAAGGTAGCCAAGAATAGTGATGGCTCCCAGCGTGACGGCTATTGGTGGCTGGCTTTTGACTATATGAATTTTCGTGTATGTGGCAATGTCGGCAATCGCAAGAAAGGGGGCTGGTTTCCGCTGAAGGAGGGTTCACTTTGCTCCATGACGCCTGAGCAAGCCTGCGAAGAATCGGAAACGCCCTATCTGCTAGACCCGATTGACGAAGTTGATGTGAGCTTGCTGGCTTTCGATGAAGAGGGCAGGGCGGTTCCGATGCCGGGGAGCTCCGATTGGGAGCAGGCGCGTGTCGAGCAGACTGTGCAGCGCCTCAAGCTCAATGAGCACAATGCCCTCGCCGAGGCGCGGCGTAAGGTCTGGCAAAGAGTCACTAGATTAATAGAAGACTTTTATCGGGAAAAAAGCCGCTATGATGCTGGGAATAACCCGGTAGCTAAAGAAAACTTCAAAAGCGCGTGTGCGAATTTACGTAACATGACTCAGCCGACGGCAGAGTTGTCGGCAGTCGCTCGTTGCTGCTTGCTGATGCGCAATGACCGGCAGTTGTCAAGACTGCTAGGGTGAAACACTGATGTTCCCGCCGTCACAGCAGGCCGATGTTGATCCAAGTAAGAGAGCCGCTAACAACACGCCTGATCCCGCATTGCGCCTGCTTGTCGTTGCCTGCGTCGGCGTGCCTTGGCTCAGGGGCTCTTCGAGGTTTTGTTAGCGACGCTAAGTTGTGCTGACTGATTCCTTACGACAAGGCGTCAGGTGTCAAAGCAGTCCGGTAGGTTCCGGGCCAATCGTGATGACTGGGCAGATTGTGTAAACGTATCGGCCAGCGATACACCGCTGATAACCGTTCCGGTGTCAGCACTTGCGACGGTGTGCCTGTGGCAAGCAGCCGCCCTTCATGCAATAGCAGCGCATAATCGGCATAGTCGGCAGCCAGTGTCAGATCATGCAATACCTGCACAATGGTCTTTCCTTGCCGCGAGAGCTTTAGCAGCCATTCCTGCAAACAATGTTGGTGTCGTATATCCAAATGGTTGGTGGGTTCATCCAGCAACAGTATCGGGGTCTGTTGCGCCAGCGCACGGGCGATGGCGGCGCGCTGGTATTCACCACCAGACAAGCTAGCCAACTTATGCTCGGCATGCTCGCTCAGTTCCACACTGCTGAGTACCTCGTCGATGAGGTGCCGGTCTTGTGTACTCATACGCTGAAAGCTACCCAGATAAGGCAGACGCCCCAGGCTGACAAACTCACGTACGCTCAGTGGAATGCCGGTGGGTGGGTGTTGTGCCACCCAGGCAATCCGTTGTGCGCGTTGGCTTTCTGTCAATTGTTCAAGGCACTGGTCATCGAACAATACCGCGCCCCGGCTAGGTTTGCGCAAACCGGCCAGTAAACGTAGCAATGTGGTTTTGCCGGCGCCGTTCGGGCCGAGTACGACGCTGACTTGAGCAGCGGGTATCGCTAAATCAATACCATGCAATAAGGTGTGTCCGGACAGCGTGTAATCCAGTTGCCGAATGCTTAAGCTAGCGGCCATCATTGGCTCCCTGTTTGTTGACGACGGTAAAGCCAGATAAAAAATGGGGGGCCGGCAAAGGCTGCCATCAGGCCAACCGGCAGATCCAGCGGCCAGGCAATGCTGCGGGCCAGGGTATCCACTGCCAATAGAAACAGGCCACCCGCCCAGGCTGACATCAGAATCAAGTGACGGCGTCCGCCGCCCAGTAATAAAGCCAGCGCATTGGGAATCATCATGCCGACAAAGCCGATAATGCCGGATAAGGCAACCGCGCCACCGGTGGCCAGGGCGGTAGCAATAGCGGTGAGACAACGCGTCTTGCCAACATTCACCCCCAAAGAGCGGGCGGTATCTTCGCCTAACAGCAGGCAGTCCAATTGACGGCCAAGGCTGAATAACAACAGTAAACCCAGTGCGATGATGGCAAGGCAGGCCAGCAGTTGTTGTGGCAAGGCGGCAGAGAGGTTGCCTGCCAGCCAACTGGTGGCTGCGCGCAAGGTCAGGTCATCAGAAAGAAACACCAGCAGACTGGTTACCGCACCACAAAAGGCTGCGACGACCAGGCCCATCATTAACAAACCGGCCACGCCACCTCCTAGCAGCCGTGACAACAGCAGAATCAGGCCGGTCGCCAATAAGCCACCAGCAAACGCAGCCAGGGGTAGCGAGAGGCCGCTGGCGCCAAGAGCCAGCACCACCACGACCGCCAAGGCGGCACCGCTGGAGGTACCGATCAGGCCGGGGTCGGCCAGCGGGTTGCGAAACAGCGCTTGTAAGGCGGCGCCACTGGCCGCCAAGGCCGCACCCACGGCCAGGGCGGCGATCATGCGCGGCAAACGTAGTCGCGTGATCAAGGGGTCGTTAAAGTCTGGCCAGCTTAGGCCTTGCCCACTACTGACTAGCGCCAGCCAGGGAAGCACAACGCTGGCGGCCAGCAAGCCGAGCAGCAATAGCGGTGAGTGCGAGAGTGGCTTCACATTGTCACCAGTTGCTCAACAATGGCCGGGCTATTCAGTCCAAGCAGGAAGGCTTGCTGTGGTGCCAGCGTATAGATGCGACCCTGTTTACCGGCTGGGGTGCTTGCAATTTCCGGACGCTGAGCAAAGCCTTGTTTGCCACCATAGATAGCAGCGGTATGGCTGCCCAGAATAATCACATCGGCTTGCAGCGCCTGCCAGGCGGCGCGGTTTAAGGGTTTGAAACCACTGAATCCGCTTGCCACATTAACTCCCCCTGCTGCGCGAATCAGTGTGTCGGCGGCGGTATCTTTGCCGGCCACCAGCCGCCCATCGTAGCTGATCAGATAGCGTCGACCTGTTGCCGGTCTGGGCTGCATTTGCTGCTGCCAGCGCTCGGCAATGGTATTAGCCTGTCCTTCCCGCGCCAACAACTTGCCGACAGTGCGAATAGCTGCGGCAAAGTCGCTGCCATCTTCGCGGCTGGACACTTCTTTATTGGGAATGTGCAGTTGTGTTAATTGCTGCCAGATGCTGGCCGGTTGGGCCGCAGCACTGCCTAGCACCAGCGTAGGCCGCAAGCGTGCGATGGTTTCCGCATTCAGACTACGGGAGAAACCAATCACTTGTGCCTGTGCGAGACTGGTGGCGCTGCTGCCCCGATCGCGCCCAACCACCTGCGCCGCCGCGCCCAAAGCCACCACGATCTCGGCAATATCGGGTGTCATCACCACCAGCCGCTGGCTGGCCTGTAGTGGTAAGGCCAGCAGCCCGCCCAGCAAGCATAGTGTCAGCCCTAGTCGCTTAGTGAGCATCGGCGTACTCCAGCAGCGTTAACTCTCCTAGCAATTTGAGCCAGTCACTTCGTTCCGCCTGGCCAGCTTGTCGTTTGCCAAAAATCGTCATGATAGAGCGCCCTTGCTCGTCGAATAATTCCAGTGAGGTCACCACTCCGCTGTTTTCACTTGGCTTACGGGTAATCCAGGCATCGCTGATCAAATTAGTTCGCAGATGCAGGTTGAAAACCGGGTCCAGCACATTCAGCCAGTCACCAACAATTTTTACATTCTGAATCGGGCCGGTATGAATCTGAATGGCTCCGTGGTTACCAACAAAGATCATGATTGGCGTTTGGGTATAAGTCGCTCGCCGCAATAGCTGCTCCACGGCCTGAGGCTGTACTTGCCAGGCATGTCCGGCTGGGGCCAAACGAAACGCCTGCTGCCGTCCCAGGCCCCAACGATGCAGAAAAGGATGAAACTCGTGCACATCCTGCAGGTTTAGCCATTCAGCCTGAAAGGCTGCCCGGTCGATATTGCTGTCGTCAGGTTCGCTGACGGTGCTAACAGTCCGGTCGGCTTGTTCGATCATTAATGTGGATGCCGGTTCGGTGAAGTCAGAGGCCAGAGCAGTAAAGGCGGCCAGCTTGCTATCCGCGGTCAGAAAGACCTTGTGCACTGCCTCGCCAAACCGGTCGAAGAATTGCAGGCTGCGCTGCGTGCCACGGGGAGTGTCAATTTCCAACGCATAGCCATAACGCCATTGATTGAGGAATAAACGCATATCGATAACGGGATTGATCGCCAAACCCACCGGGCCTGTGATAGTCAAATTGTCGTAATCGCCAGTGGTTTCGTGTACGCAGGCGTGATTACGGGTGAGTGCCATCACTTGCCCCAAAGTGGCCAGCTGGCCAAGAATGGCCGCCCATTCGGCACGAAGCCGGGTACTGCCGGGGTGAGCGGCGATTAATTCACACTCACTGACTGCCAGCCGTTCAGCTGCATCGCGCATGCGCAGTTTGTTTGATTCCGCGCTTAAATTTTGATAACGATCCCAGAGGGAATGTGTGCTTTGCATATCAGACTCCTGTGAGGGTAACAAGATGATGGCCTGGTGCGACCATCTACAAAAACGACTCGGTTTAGCGGCTCTTAAAAGAGATATTCGATGCTGGCGCTCAAGTTGCGACCCGGCTGGGTAAACAGATCTAGTGCGGGGTCGCTGCTGGATTTGCCGCGAACATCCGCCGCACGCCAGTACTTCTGATCGAAGACATTGAATAGGCCTGCACGCACGGTAGTCTCTCTGGCTGGTTTCCAATAAGCGGTCAGGTCCAGAGCGGCATAGCCGGGTGCTTTAAACGGTGTGGTATTGCGGCCAGTGAGTGCGGGCAGCCGGGTATTGGCTTTCACCAGTCGCAAGAAAGCCTCGCCGCCATAAGCCGCCCGGTCATAACGCAGGCCCAAAGTGGCGCTCAGCGGTGCAATGGTGGCTAGTGCTTGATCATGCTGGGTGTCTTGGCCGTGGCTGTAAGCCAGGTTCGCCATAGCCTGCCAGCCAGTGGCAAAGCGCCAGGTGGCGCGGCCCTCCACGCCTTTGATGGTGACCGCACCTATATTTTGATATTGATAAGTGTCCAGTCCATTCGTCTTGCCAAGGTAAGCCAAGTCGATAAAGTCGCGGTAGCGGTTGTAGTAGCTAGTGGCGGTAAAGTCGAATAGCTGCCATTGACCTTTCAACCCCCACTCCAGCCCATGGCTATGTTCCGATTGCAAAGCCGCATTCGGTATCACCTGATAGCGTTGCACGCTATTGGTAAACGCCATATTGGCATCATCAAACGGCGGGGCTTTGAAGCCGGAAGAAAACTGCCAAAAGCTGGTGTAATGGTCATTAAACGGCAGGCTGATGCCCAGCTTGGGGGAGAATGCGCTGTCTTTGAAAGCGGGGATGGAGTAGTTTTGCGGATTACCGTTGGCAAATGCCTGATCCGGCTGCGGCGTCATCGTATAGCGATCCCAACGCAGGGAAGGTGATACTGTCAGGCTATTACTAAATTTGATTTCATCCTGGATAAACAGACCAAGGCGTTGCGAGCGACTATCGGGAAAGGTTTTGCTGGGAAAGACTTCGCCACCGATGATATGCGTACTGCTGCCGTCGGCATTATATTGCGTCTTGGTTCTGGGGCGGCTGCTGTCCGTACGGTTGACATCAAGCCCCCACAGTAGTTGCTGCGTGGTGTCCCCGGTTTTAAAGCGCTGCTCGGCCTCTAAGCTCAGGCCGCTCAAGGTTTGTTCAAAATTGTATTCGGATTGACGACGTAGATTGCCGCTGCGCCATTCGCTGCTGTCATCGCCATTATCCAGTTTTTGTTGCGAAACCTTGATGGCGAGCCGTTCAAAAGCACCCAATTGCCGTGCTTCCCAACCGAGAGCAAGCAGGTCCCGCTGCACACGATCACTAGCCTGTTGCTGTAACAGCGTGGGGCTGAGGGTATTGAGTAAATCGCTATCGCTAGTACGGCGGTAGTGTTCTAGTGTCAATTCCAGCCGCTGCTGACTTTGCGAGGTAAACCCCAACTTGCCGAGCAGGCTGGTGCTGTGCCAATTTTGCGGATTGGGTGTGGTGCGGCTGGTGCTGCGGCTATCTTCGTCGCCCTGATTGCGGGTGGCATGGCCGTTGCGCTGGGTGTAGAGCAGCATGGCATCGCTACGTTGACCTTTAATACCGAAGCCCATGCTGCTGCCCCAGGAGTTATCCGCCGTTGCACCAAAACCTTTAATACTGCCGCCGATGCCTTCTTCGGCAGCGACGAAATCATCTACTGTCTTGCTGTGATAGCCAACCACTCCGCCAATGGCATCCGAACCATACAAGCTAGAGCTCGGGCCTTTGACGATATCGATACGGCGTAGGGTTTCCAGCTCCACAAAGTCGCGACCAGAAACCGCACCACTATTGGCCCCGCCGCCGGCATACGCCTCCGGCAGACGAACGCCATCTAACAGCATCAGGATACGATTGCCATCTATGCCCCGGATGGTATAACCAGCATTGCCACGGCGGGATGGGTCGTTAGCCACTTCCACCCCGGGCTCGTACTTAATCGCCTGTGCAATATCGCGGCTCAGTTGTGCATCTAGTTGCTTGCGGGAAATCACACTACTGCTAGGAGCGGCCTGCGCCAGTGGCTTGCTGCTACGATCAGCCGTGACCTGTACGGTGGCTAACTCGCTTTCTACTTGGGCAAGAACATCGTTTGACCAGCCAATAGTCAGGCTGAAGATTAATGGGGTGGCGCGCAATAAGGCCATGGAAACTCCAAAAACAAAAGTTTAAAGGTTTCCGCTGGCTGGCTACGCAAGATGGCTGGCTGACGGTAAAAGGTGCTTGGTTTATTTAATCAGGATCAGCTTACCGTTACGGGTGAGTTGTAAACGATAAAGCTCGCCCTGGTGCTGAATCAAAACTTCCTTACTCTGAGCAAATAGCTTATCGCTCTGCAATAACACCGCTTGCGGTTGAAGTATCGCTGGTACGAAGGAAGGAGGAGCTGTGTGTTTACCCATGCCTAGATGATAACCATTATCATTTGATGGCTCAAGTGCTAATTGATTTTTGTCTATCAATGCGGCAAAAGCACTGAGCTATGTGGCCTGTATTTCAAGGCAGCTTTGAATTGATTGATCTGGTAGTGATATCGACTCGTTCGGCCAAAAAATCTAAAAAAGCACGCACACGTAAAGGTAGATGACCACCCTGACCGACATACACCGCATGGATTTCCTCGATATTGCCAGGGTTGCAATCTTCGAGTACTGCTGTCAGTCGGCCAGCATTGATGTCCTCACGTACCTGAAAGGCGGCCAGACGCGCCAGCCCTAACCCGGCCAAGGCTAGGCGATGCATAGCCTCGCCATCACTGACTTGAACGTTGCCACTAATAGGGATCACGATATCATTATCACCGTGACGCAATAACCAGCCAGGCTGGGCGCGCACGTAATTTGTTCCGAGGCGATTGTACTGATATAAATCTTCTGGCGTAATTGGGGTACCATGGCGAGCCAGATAGTCAGGCGAGCCAACAATCATCTTGCGTGTCTGACCCAATTTACGCGCCATCAGGTTAGAGCTTTTGAGCGGCCCAGCACGCACGGCCACGTCGGTACGTTCCTCCAGCAGATCTATGACCTCATCGGTCAGCATAATATCCAGCATGACCTCAGGGTAGCGTGCCAGAAATTCAGGCATCAACGGCAGCAGGAAGTGATGTCCGAAGGGCACACTGGCATTGACCCTTAACCGACCACGTGGGGTGGCGTGTTCGCTGGCGCAACGATCTGCCTCGTCTAAATCGGCAAGGATGCGCACTACGCGCTCGTAGTAGGTACAGCCTTCTGGTGTCAGTTGCAGTTGCCGTGTGGAGCGATTCACTAGCCGCGTACCCAGCCGTTGCTCAAGTCGTGCGACCAGCTTGCTGACGGCTGAAGGGGTTATACCGCAGGCACGGGCGGCGGCAGAAAAGCCGCCTAGCTCAATAACACGCACGAACACTTCTAATTCGCCGGATCGGTTGACTTCCTGGCGGGCCATATCTGCCTCCTTGATGAATTTAATTCATAAATGTTATGCCAATAAGCAGTCTATCGTGATTGCGTCTGTGAATTCATAATTCATTCACAATTTATTTTTGAGTTCACTAATATGAAAAACTCCTTCAAATTATTTTCCACGGCTTCATCTAAGAGAGTTCTAGCATTGGCAGTTGTAGTGGGTACAGCGATGATAACCACTACTGCGCTTGCTGCTACGCCTTCCTGGGTGGCAACTTGGTGGGCTAGTCCGCAGCCTGTATGGGGTTCGGGTTTTCCGCTTTCCACTAATATTCCCACCGAGCTGCATGACCAAACGGTACGCCAGGTGGCGCGCATCAGCTTAGGGGGAGAGCGGTTTCGTATCGTGCTGTCTAATACCCATGGCAGCCAGCCACTCACGGTGGGTAAAGCAACGTTAGCGTTGGCGCAGAGCAATAGTGCCATTGCTGCCGATAGCTTACGCACGGTGACATTTGGTGGCCAAGAAGCAGCGACGATCCTCCCCGGCGCTTTGCTGCTCAGCGATCCTGTGGCATTGCGCATCCCAGCACTGACTCAAGCGACAGTGAGCTTCTATGTGCCGAAGGCAACGCCGATGAGAACTTTCCACTGGGATGGCCGTCAGACTGGCTGGATTGTTCCGGGAGACCAGACCACGGCCCTGGCACTTAAAGTAACAGACGAGTCTGTCCACAGCACCACGGCCCGCCCGCTGCTGGTTGGGGTTCAGGTCGAAACTGAACAAGCAGCGCGAACCGTTGTGCTGCTCGGCGATTCCATTACTGATGGTAATGCTGCCAGTTTGGACAAAGACAGCCGCTGGCCAGACTTTCTGGCTACCCGCCTTGCCCCGCAGGGTGTCAGTGTTATCAACGCTGGCATCTCCGGTGCCCGGCTTCTGTCTGACGGCATGGGGGTCAATGCCTTGGCACGGTTAGAGCGTGATGTGCTGGCGCAACCCGGCGTGCAAAGCGTTATTGTCATGATAGGGATTAACGATATTGCCTGGCCGGGTACCATTTTCGCGCCGCAGAGCCCAAGACCCACACTCGAGGCGTTGACAGCGGGCTATCGCCAACTGGCTGAGCAGGTTCATGCTCGCGGCCTGCGAGTGATCGGTGCAACACTGACACCATTCGAAGGCGCGTTGCCTGGTACGCCGATGGACAATTACTACCAGCCGGATAAAGACGCCTTACGCCAACAGGTGAATAACTGGATACGGCACAGTGGCACCTTTGATGCTGTCATCGATTTTGATGCGGTGTTACGCGATCCCGAGCATCCCGCTCGTCTGACAGCGCGCTTTGATTCTGGTGACAGGCTCCATCCAGGCGATGAAGGTAACCGGGCGATGGCTGAGGCCGTTGATCTTAAAATGTTATTTCCTGGCAACAATAGCTTATTGACCCTAGCGCACTGACAGGTTAAGTAACATGAGTATATACGGCCAACTCAATGAGCCCGGGCTGCCGAGAATTATTCATGAGCCCTAGCTCGCCATACTACAACCAGGGTGGATATAGGCAGTGAATAAGAGCCGCTAACCAAACCCCTGATCCAGCGTTGCGCCTCCTTGCCGTACCACTGGTATTGTCTGCGTCGGCACGCCTTGGCTCAGGTGCTCTTCGATATTTTGTTAGCTGAATCACCCCGGGCTTCTAGTCGGAAACGTTCTCGTGGCGCCATTAGCGCCGCGCGACCTCAGATCTGGTGATGGCCTCGAATACTTTTTCCGGCGTCGAGCGAATGTAGGTCACATAAACGAAACTCGTCTTCTCTTTGCTCATCGTCATTCTCCTTCAAGTTCTTTCTTCAGGTCGTGCAGCAGGGTAAGCCGCTGACGTTCGAATTTACGCACCCACCGCTCATAGACATCGTGTAGCGGCACCGGATTGATGAAATGCAGCTTTTCCTGGCCCCGCTAGACCGTGCTTACCAGATTGGCCGCCTCCAGAATCCCGATGTGCTGGGTGGCCTACTGCCGCGTTATGTCGAACTGTTCGCAGAGCTGGCCCAGCGTCTGCCCATCGCTCTCGTACAACAGGTCGAGCAGCTTTCTGCGTGTCGGGTCGCTTAGCGCCTTGAAAATCTTGTCAGCGTCCATTGGTTGTCAGCGTCCATTCTTTGTATTTGTGTGAGAAGAATGACATGCAGTTAATTGCCTGCATGTAAAGTGTGCACATCAGCCTACGTTTTGCGTAATTGCCTGCTGAGGCTATGCTGCGCTAACGCGATGCGTTACGACATCGCGATATGCAGACATTCGTAGAAGTCAGATTAAATTGCCGAGAAATGAAATTAAGCTATTGATTTAATAATATTAATTTTGTATTTGCAGATGCCGAAAGGCTGTTAAAGGTGGGGGGCTAAAGGCACTTATAAATGAAAAGCCCCACCCTGTTTTCGCCGGATGGGGCTTGTTTGTGGCGATGTGTTTACATCATGTGCTGGCCGCCATTGATGGCGATATTACTGCCGGTGATAAAGCCAGCTTGCTCAGAAGCGAGATAGCTGACCAAGGAGGCAATCTCTTCAGGCTTGCCCAGTCGGCCTACCGGGATATTGGCAATAATCTTGCCACGCGTATCTTCTGGTACGGCCATCACCATTTCAGTTGCAATATAACCAGGGGAAATGGTGTTGACGGTCACCCCTTTGCGCGCCACTTCCTGTGCCAATGCCATAGTGAAGCCGTGCATGCCGGCTTTGGCCGCGGAGTAGTTGGTTTGGCCAAACTGGCCTTTCTGACCATTGATGGAAGAAATATTAATGATGCGACCAAAACTGCGTTCGGTCATGCTGTCCACTACTGGCTTGCTCATATTGAATACCGAGTCCAGATTGGTACGTAATACTTGATCCCAGTCATCCTTGCTCTGTTTGCGGAAGCTCACGTCACGGGTAATGCCGGCATTGTTCACCAGAATGTCTACTGGGCCGTGGTCTTTATGGATTTTGGCAACCAACGCCTGGCAGGCATCGGTGTCTGTAACGTCACACTGGTAAGCATAAACATCGTGGCAGCCCAGCCCATGTATATCGGCTAGCCAAGATTGTTCGCGCCCCGGCTTACTATAGGTGGTGACGACGGTATGGCCTGCCTCGGCCAGTGTTTTGCAGATGGCGCTACCTATGCCGCCCATACCGCCGGTCACTAATGCAATTCGTTTAGCCATTTCTAGCTCCTCTAGATATGTTTTTTGTTGTTTATGTCAATACACTAATTTGTAGAGATTTTCATTTTATTTGAGTTTATCTAGACTGTGAATAGAAATTATGCAGTGTTGTTGTCTTTATTTGTATCGATGCTTTTCTAATTCCTTGGTCAGTTTTTGCAGTAGCGCTAGTCTGCTGAGGGTAATGCTGCCTTGCTGACCGGCATTGATAATGGCGCAATCTGGCTCCACGCAGTGTGTGCAGTTGTGGAAACGACAGTGCCCAATGAGTGGGCGTGTTTCTGGGAAATAGTAGATCAAGTCGGTGGCGGCCAAGTGTTTGAGGCCAAACTCCTGCAGGCCAGGGGAGTCAATCAGATGGCTATGCTCGTTCAAATGATAAAGCGTGGCATTGGTGGTGGTATGGCGACCAGCATCCAAGGCGGTGGAGATTTCGCCGACGCGTGCGTTGGCCGCGGGCAATAAGGCGTTGGTGAGCGTGGATTTGCCCATGCCGGATTGGCCTACGAACACACTGGTCTGGTTTTGTAGTAGCGGCAACAAGGGGCTGATATCCTGTTTGGCCGACAGGGTCACCAACTGGTAGCCCAGCTTGGTATACAGCGCAAGTTTGTCGAGCAGCGCGGCGGTTTCGGGCAGGTCAGCTTTATTGACCACAATTACCGGGTCGATATTGCCGGCTTCGGCGGCCAGTAAACAGCGCCCCAGTAGTTCCTCATTCGGGCTGGGTACAGCTGCCGTGACAAACAGGATACGGCTGACATTGGCGGCAATGACTTTGGTTTTCCAATCATCTTGCCGGTAGAGCAGGCTGCTGCGTTCGTGGGCGCGCTCTATGACCGCCTGCTGCTGGTTTTGCACCAGAATATCTACCCAGTCACCGCAGGCAAAATCGACCCGCTTGCCACGGGTGGTGCAGTCATAAGTTTGATCTGCTGATTCAACGATAAAGCGTCGCCCATAACTACAGATAATTTGTCCGGCCTTTGTACTCATGGATGGTTTAGTAAGGCTTGAGTTTTGGCAGCACAGATAAAATCGTTCAGCGTTAAGCCATTAGCACTATGGGTGCTGAAATTAACGATGACACGGTTGTAATGCACCGATAAATCGGGATGATGATCTTCTTGGTGTGCTATCCAGGCGATGGCATTCACAAAGGCGATCACTTCGTGGAATTTAGTAAAATTAAAGGCCTTGACCAGCACAATACCTTGCACGCTCCAATCCGGCAGATCGGCCAGTAACTGCTGCTGAGTATCGCGGGGCAGGACGCCCGCACCTTCTTCCTGGTTGCAGAACATGTCTAGCAGATTCATCAGTTACTCTCTTTCAAGTGATGGATACGAAGTGTAGCAGGGGGGTGTGAGTCGTAAAAAGTAGAATGCAGTGGGTCAGGTGTTAGGGTGGAGGCGTTGTCACGGTACAGTTTGACCAGCGCCGAGATTAAATCGCTGGCTTGGGTTTCGCTGGCGGCAAACTGATCGGCCTGATATTCATGCTGGCGCGACAATAAACTGGAGAGTGGCGTGAGCGGGAAGGTAAAGGCGGGCAGCACCATAAAGAACAACACGAGCGCCATCGCTGTGCTTGGCATGTTCACGTTCAAGCCCTGATAAAACCAAGGGGCATGCAGCAATTGCCCCAATAAAAACAAAAAGACCAGTGACAGAATAAAAGTGAGTACGATGCGCTTAACGATGTGGCGGTGTTTGAAATGTCCCAGCTCATGCGCCAGTACCGCTTCGATTTCGGCATGGCTTAGCTGCTTGAGTAAGGTATCAAAAAACACGATGCGCTTGGCGCGGCCAAAGCCGGTGAAATAGGCATTACCATGGCTGGAACGGCGTGAACCATCCATCACAAATACCCCCTGACTTTGGAAGCCAGCACGGCTTAGCAGCGCCTCAATGCGGTTTTTTAACTGTCGATCTTCCAGCGGTACAAACTTGTTAAACAGCGGTGCAATCAATGTCGGGTAGAGCGCCAGCATCAGTAGCTGAAAGCCGGACCAGACCAGCCATACCCATAACCACCACAACGGGCCGGAGATGTCCATCAACCACAGTACCAGCGCAATTAAGGGCAGGCCGATCAGCGCCCCCAGCAACAGACCCTTAAGCTGATCTAATACAAATAGCCATGGTGTGGTTTTATTGAAACCGAAACGGCTTTCGATACCAAAAGTGCTATATAGGCTGAGGGGAAAAGAAATGATGCCGCTTAACACGCTGACGCCGACAATCAGCAATAAGCCGGAAATCACCGGCGAGTGGCTGAAGTCGGCACTGCGCTCGGCTAGCCATTGCAGGACACCGCCGAAAGTGAGCGCGACGATGATCAGGGTATCTAGGATGGCTGAGAACAGGCCCAGCCGGGTTTTGGCAGTACTATAATCGGCAGCCAACTGATGTTGTTCCAGACTGATGGTGTCCTGAAAATCAACCGGCACGGCGGCACGGTGTTGCGCGATATGTTGGATGTGGCGATTGCCCAGCCAGAGTTTTAGTAGCAGGCTGAGAGCAAGGGCAGCGATGAAAAGAGAGCTAAATACCTCGGTCATGGATTTCCGTTTTATTCTTGAAGTTTGCCGCCAAGGCAGCAATGAAGGAAAATAGGCAAGTTTTACAAAGACGGGACAGTATGGCACAAGATAGCAACAACCTCATCTGGCTGGACATGGAAATGACCGGGCTAAAGCCGGAGACCGACCACATTATTGAAGTGGCGATGGTGGTGACCGATAGCCAATTAAACGTGCTGGCGCAATCGCCAGTGTTGGTCATTCATCAGCCCGACGCGGTGCTGGATGCGATGGATGACTGGAACAAAAATACGCATGGCAAGAGTGGGCTGATCGATAAAGTTAAAGCCTCGACGCTGACGGTGGAGCAGGCCGAGCAGCAACTACTTGATTTCATCGCGCAGTATGCCCCCCCGCAAACCTCGCCTATGTGTGGCAATACCATTCATCAGGATCGTCGCTTTATGGCGCGCTGGATGCCACATCTGGAGGCGTATTTCCATTACCGCAATCTGGATGTTTCCACGCTGAAAGAGTTATGCAAGCGTTGGAAGCCAGAGGTGGTCAAGGGCGTGGTGAAGCATGGCAAGCATGAGGCGCTGGCGGATATTCTGGAGTCGATTGAAGAGCTCATCTATTATCGGGAGCATTTTCTTAAGTTGTGAGCCGGTGACAGGACTGTATGTTTCTTCATCTTTAGTTATCTCACATTGTATTGACAGGCTCCATGACAAGTAACCGTCACTTCGACATTAACGCCACCCAGGTCTGGGCCAAGCTGCACCAGCATCAGCGTGCTACCCGCCATCTACTGATGCGCGATTTATTTGCCGCTGATGTGCAGCGTTTTCAGCACTTCTCGCTGGAGCTGGATGGTCTGTTGCTGGATTACTCAAAAAATCGTATTACTGAGCGCACACTGGCGCTGCTGTTTGAACTGGCTCAGGTTGCCGATTTAAGCGGCTGGATGCAGCAGTTGCGCCAAGGTTCGCGCATCAATGTCAGCGAAAATCGCGCGGTGTTGCATACCGCGCTACGCCTGCCTGCCAGTGAGCAGCTATGCTTGGATGGCCGTGACGTTGTGCCGGAGATCCAAGCGGTGCTGAGCAGAATGCAGCGTTTTAGCGAGCAGATACGCTGTGGTGAGTGGCAGGGTTTCACTGGCGAGCCCATTCGTGATGTGGTGAATCTAGGTATTGGTGGCTCCGATTTGGGGCCCTTGCTGGTGAAGGAAGCCCTGGCACCGTATGCGCAGTCCAATTTAAATGTGCACTTTGTTTCTAATGTCGATGGTCAGCACCTTGCGCAGACCTTGCAAGGCTTAAATCCAGCCACGACGCTGTTTATCATCGCCTCTAAATCGTTTACCACGCCGGAAACACTGCTAAATGCGCAGGCGGCGCGGCAATGGTTTTTGCAGGCAGGTAGCACAGCGGATATTGCTCAGCATTTTGTTGCGGTGTCCACCAATTTGGCCGCAGTGAAGGCATTTGGTATCGACCCGGCCTATATGTTCGGTTTTTGGGATTGGGTTGGTGGGCGTTATTCGGTGTGGTCGGCTATTGGTCTGCCAGTAATGCTGGCCGTAGGGGCCGAGCATTTTCGCGCTTTTTTGCAAGGTGCTTATGCGATGGATCAGCATTTCTTCCGCGCGCCCTTTGCCGCCAATATGCCGGTGCTGCTGGCGCTGATTGGTATCTGGTATAACACTTTTTACCGTGCACATACCCACGCCATCATGCCCTACGACCACGGTTTGCGCCGTTTGCCGGCGTATATCCAGCAATTGGATATGGAGTCTAACGGCAAACGGGTAGGGCGTTATGGCGAGTTGCTGGATTTTGACACTGGTCCGATCATCTGGGGTGAAGAGGGTGCCAATAGCCAGCACGCGTTTTTCCAGTTGCTGCACCAGGGTACCCGTTTAGTACCCTGTGATTTCATTATCCCGATGAACAGCCATTATCCACTGGGCGAGCAGCATCAGGTATTGGTTGCTAATTGCCTGGCGCAAACCGAAGCGCTGATGCGTGGTAAAAGTGAGGCTGAGGTGATGCAGGAGCTGGCAGCGCTATCTGGCGAACAACTGGACATGCTGCTGCCGCACAAACTGTTTCCCGGTAATCAGCCCTCCAATACCTTGGCGTTAAGCAAAGTCACCCCCTATACCCTGGGGATGCTGTTAGCGCTGTATGAACATAAAGTGTTTGTGCAAGGCATTATCTGGGGGATTAACTCCTTTGATCAGTGGGGGGTAGAGTACGGTAAGCAACTGGCTCGCCGTATTCTGCCGGAACTCAGTACGGCTAGTGCCGCAGCGTGCAAGCACGATAGCTCCACCAATGGCTTGATTCGTTTTTTTCGAGAGCAGCAGCATGACGGATATCAATAAACTAGCCGCAGCAGTGGGCCAGCAATTGCAAGTACACGGTGCGTGGCTGAGCACGGCAGAATCATGTACCGGCGGCATGGTGGCGGCTGCCTTAACCGATATCGCTGGCAGTTCGGCCTGGTTTGCTTATGGCCTGGTCAGTTATAGCAATGCGGCCAAGCAGCGCTTGCTGGGAGTGAGTGAGCAAACGTTGGCGGAGCATGGTGCGGTCAGTGAGGCCGTGGTTCGACAGATGGCGGCCGGCGCGCAAGCGTTGGCCAAGGCGGATTGGAGTATCGCTATTTCTGGTATTGCCGGGCCGGGTGGCGGAAGTGTGACTAAACCAGTGGGGACGGTTTGGTTTGCTCTTGCTGGCCCACAGCAGTTTAGTGAAGCGTTTTGCTGTTACTTTAGCGGCGATCGCGCTGCAGTACGACAGCAGGCGGTGCGGGAATGCCTGACACGCTTGTTGGCACGCTTGCAGCAGCCGTTGATGGTCTGATGCTTGGTGGGGGCTGTTCCTACGCTATGCGACTTACCGTACGGACGGTATTTAGGCTGACTGCCATAGTGGCCTGGCCAGTCACCCGTAACTTTACGAGTGCGGCATTCATGAAGAGGATATCACCATGAACAAGCCTATCCAGCAAGCCAGTAGCGATAGCAACAAAACCCCCGATGCAGCCAAGCCGGCGCAAGGGCAGGATGGCGCAGCTAAACCGGTAGGTGGTAGTGGCCCGATCAAAGAGCCTGCTGCACAGGCACCTAGCAAAAAAGCTTCGGCATTTGTTAATAACTGGAAATAAGCCACATATCGGCTGATATGAATTAGGAAAACTTGTCGCTCTTTGATAGGGGTGGCAAGCATTGTCATCCGCCCTGCTACGGGCGCCGTCAGATTTGCCACAAGGCGTTCATCGTCTAGCCACCTCTGCTCATTGACCTGCTTAATGAAATAACATCCGGTCTTCTGCGTTGTTAGTAGACTGTGTGACATTTTCTAAATCAATATGGCTGACTCCCCATAATGTATTTTCCGGATGACGTTGGTACTCAAAAATGAAGTTATATTGATTATCTTCATGCGGGTCACCCAGAATCACTATTGCTTCAATAGTTGATCGAATAGTCAAGTCATCAGCACCAATCAGTTTCGTTGAAACTAATTCATAGCTACGCACTTTTTTAAAGTACTGAATGATCGGAGATAAGCATTGTGGATTATCCTGAGTGCAAAATTTTTGCGCTTGCTTGGTTTCTTTGCTCAGTAATAGCGTTAGTAACTGTTTGGTCTGATCGATAGTTGGATGACGGTTCAGATCAATACAGCCAGCATCGGCAACCGTACCATCCGAGCAGAGTGTCAGCCCCGGGTCTAGCGTACTTCCCGTTTCTTGTGCGCTCGCACTGCTAGCCAATAACAAAAACATCATGATTATAAAGAGATGTTTCATATGGTTGCCGTACACCTTGTTTAATTGCTGTGGGAGAAGGGTTAGATAAGTATCCCATTAGGCGATTGGCATAAGTGCGTTAGTGTACCGACCTGCTCGTACTTTTCTATAAAACTACCCTATCGTTCACTATGCCGCCGAAAGATATTCTACGCGGTTTAACAGGAGAACTTGCCATGTTTAAACGCATCTTTATCGTATTGCTATTAAGTTTGCCACTGATTAGTTGTTCCACTACCACACCAGACCATCAAAGCAGCAATATGTCAAAACGACAGACAATTAATGCGAGTGTTGATGAGACGCTGAGTAATCTCTACAGCCAGGCCAAAGGCTCAAGAGAGCTTGTGAGCAAGGCTAAGGGTGTACTGGTTTTTCCATCGGTATTGACCGCAGGTTTTGTGGTTGGCGGGTCTTATGGGGAGGGTGAGTTGCGTATTGGCAACGAGCAAGCCGGTTATTACAAGACGGTGACGGGCTCTGTTGGTTTCCAGGCTGGAGCCCAGTCCAAGGCGGTTATCTTTCTGTTTATGACGCAGGAGTCTCTGGATCGTTTCCGTCAAGGTGATGGTTGGACGGCTGGTGTCGATGCCAATGTGGCGCTGTTTACCTTAGGTGCAAGTGGTTCGGTAGATACCGAAACGGCAAAGGCGCCGGTTATCGGTTTTGTGCTGACTAATGGCGGTTTGATGTTCAATGCCTCATTACAGGGAACAAAAGTATCGAGGCTTAAGCTGTAATTCAAAACCAGCTTGCAATTCATCTCGTTGCAAGTGCACCGCTGGCAGATCAGTTAAGCAAACCTTGTACCAAGGCCAAAACTCATTTCTTAAAGCGAGAGCTATTCAAGTGTTCCTTAGCTCCGGCCAACTAGGCCGGAGTTTATTATTTCTGAACCCCCTCGGTCTATTAAACGATGGAAATAAGAGACGGGGGCTGTGCTAATTGGGCAGGCTTAGTGTCTGCTGATTGATAAATTCGATGACATCGCTGTTTGTTAGCTGCCAGAGCAGGCTGGGTAATTGATTTGCCTGTAATGCTGGGGCGGCACCGGGTAATCCACCGCGCGCTGTTGTGCGTACCACTTGACTGGGTGGTAGTGGTTGCTTTTGCTGGAGGTGAGCGTACATGGCATCCAAGGCGCGATTGAAATAGATATTTAAAGGTATAAAGCGGCTATCAAAACCAGGCAGGGATAAGAAACCATCAAAATGCTGGGCGTTTTCCACCTCAATATAGCGCAATTGGCTGTTGTCCCCTTCAACGCTGTGGTTGTAGGCAATGTAAGCGCGCGCGGCGTGGTTGATGGGTAGTAGCGCATCATTGCGACCACTGATGATCAGGGCGGGTTTGCCACGCAAATTACCATTGAGTAAGACCTGACGCATACCCTGCTGTACCGCTTGGCTCTGTGCCAGTGTTGGGGTGGTGGTTTCGTTTAAGGGTGTCCCGGTGATGGGGTTCTGCCCGGTGACTAGGGCGCGTTGGCATAGGGCGGCATCTAGGGCGAAATCTGCCTGAGTGCTGGAAGGGGAGATGGCGAATTGCCAGGCTTTGGCGCCACCGAGCGAATCGTTGTAAACCACACTGGCGGGTTGGCCGTTAG
This sequence comes from Neisseriaceae bacterium TC5R-5, assembly GCA_020830965.2. GTDB lineage: Bacteria > Pseudomonadota > Gammaproteobacteria > Burkholderiales > Chromobacteriaceae > Chromobacterium. The sequence goes on along the minus strand of JACCFC020000016.1, from coordinate 49,033 downwards.
CTGTGCCGTTGCCCAAGGCAAAGCTTTGTGCTTTGAGCGCAGCCGGCAATGCAATCACGTTACCGCTGGTGTTCACCGCAGCAGCACTCATGCCGCACAGATTGTCAGTTACCGAGAAACGGCCATAGGCATTGCTGTACATCATCGCAATAATCGGTGCATTACCCAGACCATAATGGGCATTGTGCATGCTGTCATTGAGGCTGCTATAGCCGTAGTTGTGCAGTTGTTGCAAGGCATCGCTAGCTTGCTCACTAAGACTGTTGCCACTGAGCAAGCCCTTGGTTGCTAAGGCGCTGCAACGATTGGCTGCCTGTTGATTCATGCCTGCCAAGCTTAAGTAGTTGTACCAAGAGCTCTCGCTCAACGTTGCCGCAGGGGCTAGTGCCGCGCATGGCTGATAGAGATTGGCGAAGCTCATATAGTCAAGCAAGGGTTTGCCGATACTGTTTTGCGGCACGCCGCCGACTCGTACACTCAAACCACTGATGCTGGCCGGCTGGGCGCTGGGTTCACCGGCTACAACACCGTCAATCAAGCCTTTGCTATCTTGTTCGGTGGCACGTAATACAGCCGCCCCACCATTAGAAACCGACGCTGCAAGAATCAGCGTATTACTGGCGGTATAGCGTAGATATTTACGTTCTCCTCCCGGTGGTACCGGGCTGCCATATTGTTGATTCAATGCATAGAGTGCGTAGCGGATAGCATTCAGCGTATGACTACCCCAGTCTTTTTCCGGATTTTGTTGTGAGTGGGCGTGTTTGAGTGCTACTCGGTTAGGGTAGGTGGTGTTGAAGGCGTTACGGGTGTTTTCACTCAGTTGTGCGCTCATTTTGAACGAGGGGGGGCTACTGTCATTCAATTGCGGAGTGAGGTTGCTGTGACTAGCGGCTTGAGTACGATTGCTGCGTGTGCCATCCGGCAGATTAACGCTATCGTCTTGCAGATCGAACAGGCCAATGCCCTTGCCGCTATCGGTGAGGGCAACAGCACAGCCGTGTTTGAGCCCCCATTCGGCACTGGTTGCCATGGCACCATAGACGCCGCGTGAGCCGGAGGAAGGGGCTGCCACGATGCAAGGGGCGTTGACGTTGAAGCTGTCAGGAATCTGCACCGCGATGGTGACTTGTTGCTGGCCACTGCCATCGTCAGCTATCGCCAGGTATTCGACACCAGGAATCAGCCCTTCACCTAGGGTATCGTTGCCGTTGTTATCGATATTCGGGCCGTATAAGCGGCCATAACCCCCATTACTACTCATATCTGCCATCGCACGGTAATTACTGTAAATGGCATAACGGCGCAATTCCTGCGCTGTGGGATTGAGAGGGTCGATAAAAGTGGGGGGAGTCGCCTGCGCTAAGCCAGTTTTACCAAGCCCGGCAGTAAATAGGTCTTGGTTGTTGGTGCCGGGATTGTTGGCCCGGTAATAGTTAATGCTGTACTGGCTGATGTTATCAGGCGGGGTATTGATATTGCTGTGGATCTCATCACTACATGCCAGCAGCGGCAAGGTGAGGGCCAGCGTTAAGAAAGCCGGGTAACAGCAATGCATGGATGGCTCCTGTATGGATAAAAAAACATGTGGCTGAATCGAGGCAATATCCAGCCAAGGGGCTTATCTTAGAGCCGCTAACCAAACCCCTGAACCCGCGTTGCGCCTTCTGGCCGTACTACTGGAACTGTCTGCGTTGGCGCGCCTTGGCTCAGGAACTCTTCGAGGTTGTGTTAGTGGCTCTTAGCAAGCTGCATTTGGTCGTTGAGCGTTTGAAGTGATTTCGTGCTGATTGACCAAATGTCGCCTGTTGGGATTACACCGGCTCGGTATTAGCTAATAGCCAATCACGGGCGGGACCACTGACTAGTGGCAATAAGCGCTGTCTGACTTCAGTGTGATAATGATTTAGCCAGTCGATTTCGCCACGGGATAATAGCGAGAACTCAATGCAGCGGGTATCAATCGGGCACAGTGTCAGGGTTTCAAAGCGTAAGAAATCGCCAAACTCATTGTGTTCAGCTGCCACATTTAATACCAGGTTTTCAATACGTACTCCCCACTTACCGGGGCGGTAGATGCCGGGTTCAACCGAGGTAATCATCCCGGCTTGCATGGCCATTTGTGCTTCTGGCAAGGTGCGGGAGATAGTCTGCGGGCCTTCGTGCACATTGAGAAAGTAACCGACACCGTGTCCGGTGCCATGACCGTAGTCTATATTGTGTTGCCACATCGGCGCACGTGCTAGCGCATCCAGCATTGGAGACAAGGTGCCGCGCGGGAAGTGTGCACTGGATAGCCCTATCGTCCCTTTCAAGACCAGGGTGTAGTCGCGTTTCTGGTCGGCGCTGGGTGTGCCAATGGCTACGACCCGGGTAATGTCGGTAGTGCCGCCCAGATATTGACCACCGGAATCAATCAGCAGTAAGCCATTTCCTTGAATGTGAGCGTGGGCACTCACCGTGGCACGATAGTGTGGCAGCGCACCATTGGCGTTAAACCCGGCAATGGTGCCGAAACTGGCGGAAATAAAACCAGGCCGACACGCACGCGCTGCGGTGATCTTTTCATCGATATCCAGCTCGGTGATGGTGCTGCGATTGACCTGGCTGTCCAACCATGCAAAGAACTCACATAGCGCGGCGCCATCCTGCTCCATAGTCTGGCGAATATGGGTGGCCTCGTCCGGCGTTTTCATGGCCTTGAGTAAGGTGCTAGGGTTGATGGCTTCGATAATCGGGAGCTTGGCGGGCAGTGCCTGACGCAGGCCCAGCGTGATACGACGTGGGTCTAGTAGTAGACATTGCTGATCGGCTAATTGGCTTAGGGTGTGCTTGGTGTCTTCGTAAGGGCGAAGCTGGATGCCATCTTGTGCCAGTGTGTGTTGTAAATCTGACGGGATTTTATCGGCACCAATGAATAGCGTTGCCTGTTGTTGATTAAGCAGTAGATGGCTAATGAACACGGGGTTGTAGTTGACGTCACTACCGCGCAAATTCAGCAGCCAGGCGATATCGTCGAGCGTAGAAATAAAGTGCCAGTCAGCCCCGGCTTGCTGCATGGCGGCGCGAATGTGCTGCAGTTTGTCACGGCGGCTCTGCGTGGCATAGGGGGGGAGGTGCTCAAAGACAGTTGCATCGGGTAAGGCTGGGCGGTCCAGATAAACCTGAGCCACCAGATCAAGATCGCTTTTTAGCACAATATTATTGGCGCTTAACGCCGTTTGCAGTGCTTTGGCACTAGCTAGGCTGAGCACATCGCCATCAACCGCTACGGTTTGTCCTGCCTGCAACTGGCTAGCTAGCCAGTTGAGGTGTTCATGACTGCTGGGACTACTGGTTTTGACTAACTGAATACCGCTGCCAGCTAGTTCCGCTTCGGCTTGTACCCAGTAACGGCTATCTGCCCATAGTCCGGCAAAGTCATGTGTAACGATTAGTGTGCCCATCGAACCGCTAAAACCCGATAACCATTGGCGTGCTTGCCAGCGTTTGGGTAGATATTCGGATAAGTGTGGATCGGAAGAGGGGATCAAGCAGGCTGCGACGTCAGCTTGTTGCATGGTGCTGCGCAAGGTTTGAATTCTGTTGGCTATGGATTCAGTGGAAGGAAGGCGGCTAGCGCTCATGATGGGCTCCTTGAAAAGATGCCGCTTATTTTGTGAGGGTTTGCTGAGCGATGCAAGATGAGTTTCTGTGATTCGAAGCAAGCAATGATTATACCGTCATTATTTGTTTTGCCTTGGTAATGTATTAATTTCGAATCTATTTTGGATTTCCGGGCCTGCAGTGCCTACGATGCAGATTAGGGATATAAAGCTGCGGATAAAATGAAAAGTATCAAGAGCAAGCTGATGGTTTGGTTGATGGCCTGGATTACCGTTATTTTGGGGACTACCGGGTTTTTATCTTATATGAATAACCAGACTAGAGATGAAGCCGATTATCAAGCACAGCGGTCGGCAGTCAAATCACGTTTGTCGATGTCTTTGCCACATAGTGTCTGGCAACTGGATGATGAACTCGTGCGTTTGACGTTGGATAGCGAGTTGAGCTGGTCTTCTATCATGGCGATTAAGGTCAAGGGTGAGTCTGGTCTTAATATTGGGCGTGGCCGTGATATGGACGGACAGGTGCATGATTTGTTGCCATCAGAACAACCCAAGGCTGAGGATAGTGTGAGCGTACCCATTATTTATCAGGGCAAGGAGCATCTAGGGACGGTGACAGTTTTTCTGTCACGCCAGGCATTGGCACAGCGCGAGCGTGAGAAGCTGATAGAACTGTTGGCACAGATTATCCTATTGGATGTGTTGATTTTCATTATTATGTCATTTAATTTGCGCAGATTTGTCTTTCATCCTTTAAGCCAACTGCAGAAAGCGGTTAATACAGCGATTCATGCTCCGGATGCCAGTGGCGCGAAAGTGACGCATATTGCTGATGATGAGCTGGGGCGGCTGGTGAATGGCTTTAATAGTATTGTTGCCCGTACCGCTGCCGATCTGGAGAAACGAACTGAAGCAGAAAGTCGTGCGACGGCAGAGAAGGAAAGAGCGGAAGAAGCTTACCAAAAACTGCGGGATGCGCAGACAACGCTGGTTGAAACCGAAAAAATGGCCTCGCTTGGCGGGCTGGTAGCGGGGGTGGCACATGAGATCAATACACCGGTGGGAATTACGCTGACCACGGCATCGCATTTGGGTTCGGCTACTGAGCAGATTATCGAAAAACTTGATAATGGTAATGTCAAAAAAAGTGATTTTCAGACCTATCTGGAGACGGCCAAAGAGTGTACTGATCTGATTTTGTCCAATGCTGAACGTGCTGCCAATTTGATTCACAGCTTTAAGCAGGTAGCGGTTGATCAAACCAGCGAAGCGCGACGCAGCTTCCAATTGGATGACTATTTAAATGAAGTGATCACCAGCTTGAAGCCACGCTTCAAGTACGCTAATACCAATATTACGGTTCATTGCGAGAGTGATATTTTGTTGGATAGTTATCCTGGTGCTTTTGCCCAGGTTGTTACCAATCTGATGGTGAATGCGTTGGTACACGGCTTTGAGCATCGTAATCATGGTGCCATTGTGATTAATGCCAATCGTAGCAGCGAGCAAGCTGTCACCCTCACTGTCAGTGATGATGGTAAGGGTATCCCGGCAGAAAATCTGGGTCGAATTTTTGATCCTTTCTTTACTACCCGTCGCGGCAGCGGGGGCAGTGGTCTAGGCTTAAATATCGTTTATAACATTGTACGACAGCGTCTAGGGGGAGGGATTGAAGTGTCCAGCGAACTGAATAAGGGTACAACCTTCACAATTACCATGCCGTGTACGGCTCCAGTTAACCCGCTTATGGAGAGTACGGAATGAGCCAGATTGACACTTCCTCCGATGATGACTGGCTGTTAGATGATGATGATGCTCCTGCATCTGGTGTGCCAGAGAATAGACGACCGGCCTGGAAAATTCTGATTGTTGATGATGAGAAGGACATTCACACCGCGACCGATATTGCCTTGCGAAATATTCATTACAAAGACCGTTCCTTAGAACTGCTTAACGCTTATTCGGGTAGAGAAGCTTTTGACATCATTGCGCAGCATACCGATATTGCGCTGATTGTGCTGGATGTGGTGATGGAGAGCGAAGATGCCGGTTTACAACTCGTGCATCGTATCCGTAATGAGTTAAAAAACAGCATCGTGCGCATTGTGTTGCGTACGGGTCAGCCAGGGCAGGCACCAGAGCAGGAGGTAATTCTTAATTATGATATTAATGATTACAAAACCAAGACAGAGTTAACCGTACAGAAGCTTTTTACGACCATCATTGCTTCGCTGCGAGCCTATGAGAATCTGCTATCGCTGGAAAAAAATCGCCAAGGTTTAGCCAAAATTCTGGAAAGTGCATCGGATTTATATAAGCTCTATTCCTTGCGGGAGTTTGCTTCTGGTGTGTTACGGCAGGTGAGTGCCTTGCTAGATGTTGGTGCCGATGGCATTTTGTGTGTACGTAATGATGCGAAGCAGACTGCTAGAGCCGAGTTGGAGGTGCTGGCGGCTTCGGGTAGTTATGAATCATTGGATGGTGTCGATCCGTTACAAGCTCTGCCTGAGCTAAAAGAAACGATTCTGAGTGCGTTCAATGAGCGGCGCAGTATTTATCAGCATTCATTCGGTGTGTTGTATTTTGCTTCACAAAATGGTCGTGAATTTGTGGTTCACTTTATGCCGCCATGGCCGCTGGAAGAAGTAGAGCAAGATTTACTGGATGTATTCTGTCAGCGTATTTCTGCGGCTTACGATAATCTGTATTTGTATAAACAACTGCGTAGTGCTCAGGAAGCAACTGTCGTGGCTTTAGCTGATCTGGCGGAGTTTCGGGATACCGATACCGGTGAGCATGTGCTGCGGGTACAGCGGCTGACCGATGCCATCGCCGGGCAAATGTGTCGCAATGGTGTCTATAGCGACATCATGACCAAAGAGTTCATGGAAATGGTGGGTATGGCCAGTATTCTGCATGATGTAGGCAAGGTAGGCACACCTGATCATATTCTGTTCAAGCCTGCTCGGCTGGATGTGGAGGAGCGGGTGATTATGGAGCAGCATGCTTCTATCGGGGCGCAGATATTGGCTAAGGCGGCCAATATGGTAGAGGGGATGAGCTATTTATCCTTAGGCTCGGAGATCGCCGGCGGCCACCATGAGTACTTTGACGGCAGTGGCTATCCCCAAAAACAGCAGGGTCAGCAAATTCCCTTGTCTGCCCGCATTGTTGCTGTGGTGGATGTGTTTGATGCCTTATTGAATAAGCGTCCTTATAAAGAGCCGTGGACCTTGCAAGACACCATGGATTACATCAACAGCCGTTCGGGCACGCAGTTCGATCCACATGTGGTGGAGGCCTTGACGACGCTGGTACAGGAAAAACGTGTGCCCGGCTTGCATGATGACTAATTCGCGCCACTAGGCTTAGTTACAGAACATTTCTGCAGTAAGCGATTGAGGATCACACTGGCTCGTCGTGCGGTATCCGAGGCGAAGAGCCCGATTGGCCCGCCGCTGGCCGTTTCATATTCATTTCCAGCTAAACCATGTAGTTCTACCGCCAGGCTGGCGGCATCAAAAGCATCCATACCCTGTGCCAGCAGCGCCGCAATCAGTCCGCTAAGGACATCGCCTTGGCCTGCGGTGGCCAGTGCCGGCCCGCCACTGATATTGAGGTGGTAGTAGCCTGCCGGGGTAACAATCAAGCTACCCGCACCCTTCAAGACCACGACACAGCGATAATGAGCAGCCAGGCGACGTGCGGCCTGTATTCTGTCTGTTTGAACTTGTTCGGTACTGATGCCGAGTAGTCTGGCTGCCTCGGCGGGGTGCGGTGTGAGAATAGTCGCGGCGGTACGCTGGGTGAGGCTGCTGGCGATGGCCTGGTCATTGGCTAGTAAATTCAGGGCATCAGCATCCAGTAGCAAAGGCTGTGGGCGCTGTAATACCTGCGCCAGCAATTGCCTGGCCTGTGCTTGTTGTCCCATACCTGGCCCGCAAACGTAAACGTCAGCCTGTGGCATGGGGGTGGAATCGTTGAGACTGGTGATCATGAGTTCGGGCGTCGTCGGGTCTACCGCCAAGCGATCATCCAGCGGGCAGACATAGACTTTGCCCGCGCCGCCATATAAGGCACTACGCCCGCTTAATAGCGCGGCTCCCAGCATGCCGGGAGCGCCACCCAGTACGCAAACGCTCCCAAAACTGCCCTTGTGGCTATTGTGCCGACGAGCCAGGACGGCGGGGTTAACATGGTTGAGACAGCCTTCCGCGGCAGGGAAGCATGGTGGCGGATAATCCAGCGTAGCCAGTTCCACCTGTCCGGCCAGGTCGGCCCCAGCGGCGCTGTACAATCCGGGTTTTTGGCATAAAAAGGTGAGCGTGTTGCTGGCCTGGATAACCGCATTGGCGGCAACACCGGTGTAGGCATCCAAACCGCTGGGGCAATCCAGTGCCAAGATAGGGCAACCCAGCTTGTTGAGTTGTGCAATCAGGCTGACCCACTGTGGTGCAAAGCTGCGACTCAGGCCAACACCAAACAGGCCGTCAATCAGCAGATCGGGGCAGGGGTAGTTGGCTGGCAGTTCTTGCAGAATATTGGCCTGGGCTTGTTGTAGTGCTTGTAGAGCAAGCAGTCCATCCGGGCTGCTCATTTGGGCGGGTAGCAGAATATCGACGCGAAAGCCTCGTCGTAGCAGTTCTTGAGCCGCATAGAGTGCATCACCGCCGTTATTGCCTGGCCCGGCACAGATCAGCAGCATGGCATGTTGCGGTAATTGCCGGTCTACCCAGTCTGCGGTAGCTAAGCCTGCTGTTTGCATCAGTTGATAAGCGGCGGCTGCCGCATCCTGTTCCAGTTGGCGCAAGGCGCTCAGGCTGAGAATGCGGTCTAGGTGTGCACTCATGGGTTTATCTCTCTGTTGTATCCCCCCAGCGTGGCAGCAGCGTATGTTCGATATTGAGTTGGTCGAGAATACGGGCCACAACAAAATCAATCAGATCGTCCACAGTTTGGGGATGGGTATAAAAGCCGGGAGACGGGGGCAGGATCACGACGCCTAATCTGGCCAGTTTTAGCATGTTTTCCAGATGAAGGGCAGAAAAGGGGGTTTCGCGTGGTACCAGTACCAGTTTACGTTGCTCCTTAATGCTGACGTCGGCAGCGCGTTCAATCAGATTATCACTCATACCATGGGCAATGGCGGCCAGGGTGCCCATGGAGCAGGGGCAAACCACCATTGCATCGGCCGGGTTGGAGCCAGATGCTACTGGTGCAAACCATTCTTCACGGCCAAAAACCTGCAGCTGGTTTTCGCCTGCGCCAGTACGCTGTTGTAACCAGGTTTTCAGTTCGGTGGGCCGTGAGGGCAGCGTGATGTTCATTTCCTGTTTGGCGACAATTTGGGCGGCCTGTGAGTACAACACCCACACCCGGATGCCGGCTTGTATCAGGCAGTCGATCAGACGCAAGCCGTAGGGTAGGCCAGAGGCACCGGTCAAGGCGACCGTAACGGTGGTAACTGGGCGCATAGTCCGCCTATCTTAGGGAGTGGAAGTCAGTTGACGATGGCGTAGCAGAACCTGCTCGCTGGCAAAGGCACGGGCCAGTTGCTCGACGATGTAGACCGAGCGATGCTGGCCACCAGTGCAACCGATGGCAACGGTCAAATAACTGCGGTTTTCTCTGCAGAAAGCGGGCAGCCATTTTCTGACCAGTTGCTCGATATCGTTGATCATGTCGGCTACTTGTGGTGCTCTTTGAAAAAAGTTGGCGATGGCTGAATCCTGACCAGTTAACGGGCGCAGCTGTGGCTCGTAATAAGGATTGGGCAGACAGCGTGCATCAAACATAAAATCGGCATCCAGAGGGATGCCGTGTTTGAAACCGAATGACTCAAAGATCAGCGTCAGTCGATTATGGTCTACTTCTAGCAGCTCGCGTACCCAGCTGCGTAAAGCATTGGCCGACAATTCGCTAGTATCAAGGCGTACGCCCAGTTCTTGCACATTGGCGAGCATGTCCTGCTCCAGCCGTATGCTCTCTTCTATGGTTTTGCCCGAACCAGACAGTGGGTGGCGACGGCGTGTCTCAGAAAAACGCTTCACCAGGGTTTCGAGCCGGGCTTCCAGGAAGAGTAAACGCACATCAATATTTCTCGCCTTGAGCTTGGCCATTTCGGCTGGCAGAGCACCTAATGATGGGCCCGAGCGGGTGTCCACGCTGATAGCAATGTGTTCGTAGCCGTAATCTGCATACAGGGACATGGCTTCATCCAGCATGGTGGCTGGCAGATTATCGACACAATAGAAGCTGGAATCTTCCAAGGCGCGTAAAGCGACGGATTTGCCAGAACCAGATAGACCGCTAATCAATATCAGGCGCATGTTCCTGCTCTTTGAGGAAGTTGGTGTGGCGTTCAATAAACTCACGGGTACTATCTATGCCACGTAGTTGCAGAATGTAATTACGCACGGCAGCTTCAACCAGCACGGCCAAGTTACGGCCAGCCGCTACCGGCAGTACAACTTTACGCACGGTGACGCCGATAATGTCCTGGGTTTCTGATTGAATATTGAGTCTATCCAAGGCCTGCATCGCCTGATCGTTCGCTTTGACTAGGTGGATGATCAGTTTCAGCCCTTTTTTGGGGCGCACGGCCGTTTCACCGAAAATGGTACGAATATTCAGTATGCCCAAGCCGCGTACTTCCAGAAAATCACGCAGTAATGGCGGGCAGCGTCCTTCCAGCGTATCTGGGCCGATACGGTAAAGCTCGACCGCATCATCTGCCACCATGCCATGCCCGCGTGAAATGAGTTCCAGAGCCAGCTCGCTTTTCCCCATGGCGGAATCACCCATGATCAATACCCCGATTTCAAAGACATCGAGAAAGACACCATGTAAAACGGTAGAAACCGCTAGTGCCCGCGCCAGATAGAGACGCAGGACATCCATCAGATAGGGGCTTTCCAGCTTGGTGGTCATCAGAGGGACATTATGGGTGTGGCAATAATCACGCAACAACTTGGGAACAGCTTGATTATTCGCCACCATCACGACAGACATGCTTTTATGAAATAGCTGATCCAGAGCGGTTTTGGCGGCGGATTGTTCTAGGCGGTTAAGATAATCGACTTCCGCCAGGCCCAGCACTTGTACCCGATTAGGGTGAATGAAGTTCAGGTGGCCAACTAGGGCTTGGGTGGGGCGCTGTTCCTGGTTGCTGATCATATTGTCGGCGCCGCCGGTACCAGCAACCCAAGTCAGGCTGAGTTTGTGCTGATTCTCTTGATATAGCCTGCGAACACTAATGCTAGGCATTGGGTACCCATTTGCTTAGTAAGGTGTATAGCTCTTCGCGCGTGGCAACACTGAGCATTTGTTCACGCATCTGGCGACTGGAAAACAGTTGCGCCAATTCGGAGAGGACTTGCAAGTGCAGGTCAGTAGCTTGTTCTGGGACTAGTAATACAAATAGGCACTGCACCGGTTTGCTGTCTGGTGCGTCAAAAGGAATAGGGGCTTTTAAGCGGATGAAAACGCCGGTCGCCTCCTTGAGGCCACGTGCCCGGCCGTGGGGAATGGCAACACCCTGACCCAATCCAGTAGAGCCTAGTTTTTCACGAGCAAACAGGCAGTCAAAAACTTCGCTGCGCGCAATGCCTCGGGTATTTTCGAGCAGAAGGCCAACCTGTTCGAACACACGCTTCTTGCTGCTGACATCCAGATCCAGCAGGACGTGGTCAGAAACCAGGATTTTGCCGATGAGGTTCATATTGATTTATACATGCGGCTAAAGAAAACTATCGAATTCTACGTTGCCTTGCACGGACTGAAAACCGCTTAGTGCAAAGAAAAGCGGGAACCCTAAGGCCCCCGCCTGTTAAATCATGGACTTACAGTGGCGTTTCAGGAACAGGGACGCGATGATCGGCCAGTTTTTCTTTGTGTTTCAACACCTGACGATCTAATTTGTCCATTAGTACATCAATAGCCGCATACATATCGGCCTCGGTGGCCTCAACGTGGATATCTTTACCGGGCAAGCGAACATTGACCTCAGCTTTCTGAACCAGCTTGTCAACCGAGAGCGTAATGGAGGCGTCGATGACATGATCGACATGGCGAGTGACGCGTTCCATTTTACTTTCTACGTATTGGCGTAGCGATGGGGTTACTTCCAGATGTAGTCCAGTTACTTTCAGGTTCATACCCTAGCTCCTTCTGGTGTTGACGGTCTTCCGCCGATTAGGACGGGAGACATGGTATTCCGGCTCGCTACAGCTGTTTGCGCAAGCTTGCCGGAGGTATCTGCATAGCTTCACGGTATTTTGCAATGGTGCGTCTGGCCACCTGTATACCCTGTTTGGTGAGGGTGGTGGCTATCATGCTGTCGGATAATGGTTTGCCGCCGCTTTCCTTGTCGATTAGATGGCGAATATGGGCTTTGATCGCTGTCGCTGAGCATTCGCCACCGCTATCGGTGTCTAACGCACTCCCAAAGAAATATTTTAGTTCAAATAGTCCACGCGAGCAGAGAAGATATTTTTGAGTGGTAACCCGAGATACGGTTGATTCATGTAAGCCCAAGCTTTCTGCAATGTCACGTAAGATTAACGGCCGCATGGCGATGTCACCGTGTTCAAAAAATGACTGCTGCTTATCTACGATAGCTTCGGCCACTTTTAAGATGGTGTCAAATCGTTGCTGAATATTTTTGACCAACCACCTAGCTTCTTGTAATTGTGATGACATTTCACTGCCGCCACGCTGTTCCGTCAACATTTGCTCGTACAACTGATTGACGCGCAGGCGGGGAACAGCTTGTTTGTTCAGCTCGGTTATCCAGCGCCCTTTATGCTTGTGTACCGATACATCGGGGATAAGATACTGGGTTTCGCCGTAGCTAAAGCTGGCACTAGGACGTGGATTAAGGCTGGCAATGAGTTGCTGCGCTACGCGTAGTTCGTCGTCATTGATATTTAACTGACGTTTCAGTTTGTTGTAGTCGCGGTTGCCTAGCCATTCCAAATGATGCTGGACAATATTTAACGCTAGATTGCGGCCTAGTTGCGGCGCAGGTAGGCGCTGCAGTTGTAGGCATAAGGCTTCTTGCAAGCAGCGTGCCCCTACGCCGGGGGGGTCAAACTGTTGCAGCAGGCGCAAACCTATCATCAGTTCGTCAGCTTCAATCGCGAGTTCTAGTGGCAAATGGCTAGCCATTTCGTCCAGGTCCTGACGAAAGTAGCCATCATCACTCAGCTCTTCAATCAGTATCTGCATGATGGCGTGGTCGCGCGTAGCGAGGGTGACTTCACCCAATTGCGACAGCAGATAATCGCGTAAATTGATAGGGCAGGGCACGTTGAAGACAGGGTCGAGTTCCTGATCGCCATCGCCACGGTAGCTGCCGCTGCCCCAGTCTAGTAATTCGCCGGCATGGCTGCTGGTGTCGGTTGTCTGATCGTTGTCGTTGTGGTCACTTGCTGTGCTGCTTGTTTCTGCGCTGTGTTCATCAGTGTGAGGTGTATGGAGGGTGCTGGTTTCGTCATCCTCGCTATCGTTACGTTCTAGCAAGGGATTATTGAGCAGAAAACGCTCCATCTCAGTATGTAGCTCAAGGGTAGAAAGTTGCAGCAATTTGATGGCTTGCTGCAATTGCGGCGTCAGGGTGAGCTGTTGAGATACTTTGAGCTGGAGGGTCTGTTTCATCGTTTATAGACGGAAGTGTTCGCCGAGATACACTTCGCGCACTCTGTCATTGTTAATCAATTCCTCTGGTTTGCCAGCGGCCAGCACCGAGCCATCGCTGATAATGTAGGCCCGATCGCAGATACGTAAGGTTTCTCGTACATTGTGGTCGGTAATCAGCACGCCGATACCCTTTTCTTTCAAAAAGGAGATGATTTTCTGGATGTCGATGACCGCAATCGGGTCGACCCCGGCAAATGGCTCATCCAGTAGAATAAAACGCGGACGGGTGGCCAATACTCTGGCGATTTCTACCCGGCGTCTTTCCCCTCCGGACAAAGAGAGCGCATTGCTGTCGCGCAAATGGGCAATATTCAGATCATCCAGTAGTAAGTCTAGTTCTTTTTCTAGCTCTTCGCCTTTGAACTGGGCAATTTGCAAAATGGCCGTGATGTTTTGTGCCACCGTCATTTTGCGGAAGATTGACGCTTCCTGCGGCAAGTAGCCTAAACCTAGTCTGGCGCGCTGATGAATCGGGTAGTGGGTGATGGTTTGATCGCTAAGCGTAATCTCGCCACCATCCGCACCAATTAGACCCACAATCATATAAAAGCTGGTGGTTTTGCCGGCGCCGTTGGGGCCGAGCAGACCAACTACTTCGCCACTGCTGATGTCCAGAGAAACATCTTTGACCACCGTGCGCTTTTTAAAACGCTTTTTTAAATGCTCAACTTTTAAGGTGCTGATAGTCATGGTTTGCCATTTCCGCCGCTACTCGCTGTGGGCTGCGAGGCGGTATTTTTTGGCTGTAGAATCACGGTGACACGACCTTTATTAGGGCCACTGGCTGTGCCGCCGGTAACCTGATAGGTTTCGCTGACCGTGTTGTAGGTGATGACATTGCCGATAACCAGATCACCATTGCGCTTGACGCGGGCATTGCCAGTCAGCACGGCCAGATTGGCCGCGCTATTGTAGTCCACCCGGCTGGCCTGACCTTCTACCCATTCTTCTTTGCCATCCAGCTTTTGCCGAAAGGTGACGATACGGCCGGTTGCGACCAGGGTCTGCTGACCTTGTTTATTCTGGGAGGCCACTACTTTGTCGGCATTGACCCGCAGGGTGCCTTGAATAATGACCACATTGCCTTCACAGGTGGACACACCGTTGATCTGATCCATGATGCAGCCATTATCACTGGTAATTTCCAATGGCTTGTTGCGGTCAGCCTGTTCGGCATGGATGAATGAGCTGCTGGCGAGTAAGAGGGCAAGCAGTAGCAAGCGTAGTTTATTGGGCATAGACTATTCTGGTTGTAGACAGCAGGTTGAGTAAGCCTACTGGTTGTTGATAGATAAAGCCGATCGAGTTGCCGCGTGAGTTGCCATGATAGAACTGAGTCGGTGCCGTTGAACGCATGATTTTTTTGCTGATGTCTACATGCATCGCGCTGGTGATGACTTTGGTTTCTGGCACGCTGGCGGTGGCGATCTGGATCACGGTGGCTTTTTTGTCGAAATACGCCTGCTGGGTTTTGCGATTGTAACGACCCACTTCACCCAGCAACTGATATTCCAGCAAGCCTTGCTGATACTGATACAGCTCCGGCGTCTCAAAAAAAGCATCATCCTTGCCCGGGTATTGCCACATGCGACTGGCTGTTAGGCGTTGATTGAGCTGACCTTGTATGTCAAAGCGGGTAGCGGTCAGCTGCTCGGCCACGTATTCCGGTTTGTCCGGGTCCAGATCTCGCCGCGTGCTATCCCAGCTGGAGATTTGGTCCAGCCAAACGGTCAGCAGGCCAGTGAGGATAAGCAATAAGACCGGGAAGACGCGCTGGGAGCGGGGTAAGCGAATCATGCCAGATACCTGCTTAAAATAGCGTCAAACGTGCCTTGTGCCCGCATGATCAGTTCGGCTAGTTCGCGTACTGCCCCCTGACCACCAGAACGGCTGGTGATATGGTGGCAGCGTTCGCGTACCAGCGCAGGAGCTTCCGGGACGGCTACTGCCAAGCCGACCCGCGTCAGAATAGGCAGATCAATCAGATCATCACCGATAAAGGCGCATTGTTCACTATGCAGGCCGGTGCGGCTTAATAATTCAGTCAAAGCGATTTTCTTATCGTGGACACCGCCGTAGTAATAGTCGATCTTCAGTGCCTGAGCACGATGTTCGACACAGCGATCGGCGCGGCCGGAGATAATGGCCAGCTTGATACCGGTGGATTGTAACAGACGTAGACCTAGCCCATCCTGGACATTAAAGGATTTGCTTTCCTCGCCTTGCGGGTTGTAGTAGATGCGGCCGTCGGTGAGGACACCATCCACATCCATGATAAATAGTTTGATTTTGCTGGCCTGGGTGGTGAGGGCTTGCATATTGATCCTTTTGCTTACACCACACCGGCCTGAAACAGGTCGTGCATGTGTATTGAGCCTAGTAGCTGCTGATCGGCATTGCTGACCAACAGACAGGTGATTTTATGCTGTTCCATGATACGCACCGCTTCGGTGGCGAGCCTGTCTGCCGGAATAGTGCGCGGGTTGGCGCTCATGACCTGTTCCACGGTAAGGCTGTAGACATCGGCCGAGTGCTCTAGTGTGCGACGCAAATCGCCATCGGTATAAATGCCGAGTATGTGCTGGTCAGCTGAGATGACGACTACCATGCCCAGTCGTTTGCGTGACATTTCCAGCAAGGCATCTTTGAGCGTGGTGCCCGGTGATACACAGGGCAACTCATCGCCAGTTTTCATTACATCACGAATATAGACCAGTAGTTTGCGTCCTAGGCTGCCGCCGGGGTGCGATAGCGCAAAATCTTCCTGGCTGAAGCCACGTGCTTGCAACAGTGTCACCGCCAGCGCATCACCCAAGGCGATTTGTACGGTGGTGCTGGTAGTAGGGGCCAGCCCTAAGGGGCAGGCTTCTTTGGCAACGTGGGCATCCAGCAGGATATCGGCCTGGCGGGCCAGTGTAGAATCAGCACGCCCGGTCATTGCCAGTAAAGTGCTGCCTTTGCGTTTTAAGGCCGGTAATAGCGCGATCACCTCATTAACCTCTCCTGAGTTGGAGAGCGCCAGCACCACATCATCGCCAGTAATCATGCCCAGATCACCATGTGCCGCCTCGGCCGGGTGGACGAAAAAAGCCGGCGTGCCGGTGCTGGCCAGTGTGGCGGCGATTTTGCGGGCAACATGGCCGGACTTACCAATACCAGTAACCACGACGCGGCCACGGCAATGTAAAATCACATCAACGGCATTAAGAAACTCGCTGTTCAGACGCTGCGATACCGCCAGCAAAGCATCGGCTTCAATTTGTAATACTTCCTGCGCCAGTTTGAGTCTGGCTGACGATTGTGGATTTTCCATAAGGCAAAAGTATAGCAAAGGTTATAATCAACTGACGAAAGCTGGCGCATCTTTTGCTTGCCAGATGTTAACAATTCCCTATTTCTCTTCCAATTACTACAAAAAGGAGTACTGGCTAACGATGCATTCATTAGCTCCGATTGTTCTGGTTTTGCTAGCGGCAGTGTTGTCGGTGACCCTCTGTCGCAGCCTGAAAGTGCCCGCTATGCTGGGGTATCTGGTAGTGGGCTTTATCGCCGGGCCCGGTGTATTGAGCCTGATTCCTCAAGGTGAGGAAACGGCTTTTCTGGGTGAAATCGGTATTGTTTTCATGATGTTCTCGATTGGGCTGGAGTTCTCCCTGCCCAAACTCAAAGCCATGCGCCAGTTGGTATTCGGCGTTGGTCTGTTACAAGTTGCCGTAACCATGCTATTGATCGGTGGGGTAGCGGGTTGGGTATTTAATAGCCCACTCACTGGCTTTGCTGTTGCCGGCGCCTTGACCATGTCGTCCACCGCTATTGTCAGCAAATTATTGAACGAACGACTGGAACTGAGTCAGGCCCATGGTCAGTTGGCCATCGGCGTCCTGCTGTTCCAGGATATTGCGGTTGTCCCTTTACTGATTCTCCTGCCCGCCTTTGCTGGCGGTAGTGATAGTTTAGCGATGGACTTGGGCCTGGCCGCCATCAAGGTTGTGGTGGTCTTAGCCTTGTTGCTATTTCTGGGGCAGCGTTTACTGCGCCCGTGGTTTCATCTGGTGGCGCGGCAGCGTTCCAGCGAATTATTCATGATTAATGTGCTGCTGATCACGCTGGGTGTTGCCTGGCTGACCGAGCTGTCTGGCTTATCGCTGGCCTTGGGCGCTTTTGTTGCCGGCATGCTGATTTCTGAAACCGAGTACCGCTATCAAGTAGAGGAAGATATTCGCCCGTTTCGCGATATCTTGATGGGCTTCTTCTTTGTGACCGTCGGTATGAAGCTTGAACTGGCGGTATTGTTTGATCGCTTCGGTGAAGTGCTGCTACTGCTGTTCCTGCTGCTGCCGGTAAAAATAGCAGTGGTATTTGCGATTGGAAGGGCGTTTCGGCATAAATCTAACGATGCCATGCGTGCTGCTCTCGCCTTGGCGCAGGGGGGTGAGTTTGGATTTGTTTTACTCGCCTTGTCGTTGAACCTGGGGCTGGTGCCGACCGCAACAGTACAGGCGGCCATTGCCGCCATTCTCATCTCCATGCTGATCGCCCCGTTTTTGATTATGCATGGCGACAAAATTACCCGCCGTCTGGTTAAGCAGGATTGGATGTTTCAAGCCCTGGATTTGCACAATGTGTTGGTAGAAAGCATGTCCAAGGATGAGCATGTGCTGATTTGTGGCTATGCCCGTAGCGGTCAGGCGCTGGCACGTTTGCTGGAAACCGAAGACGTGCCGTTTTTTGCCTTGGACCTCGACCCGGAACGGGTACGCGAAGCCAGCGAGGCCGGTGATCCCGTCGTGTTCGGCGATGCCGGACGGCATGAAGTGCTGGTGGCGGCCGGTTTGATGCGTGCCAAGGCCGTGGTGGTTACGTTTATGGACACCCATGCCGCTTTGCGCATCCTGCATGTGGTACACGAAGTGCGTCCGGAGTTGCCCGTTATCGTTCGCACCATAGACGATGCCGATATGGAAACCCTGCGTCAGGCCGGTGCCGATCAGGTCGTGGCAGAAGTGCTGGAGGGTAGCCTGATGCTGGCATCGCAAGCCCTGATGGTGGCAGGTGTGCCGCCTAGCCGCGTGCTGCGCCGTATCCGTTCGGTACGTGAAGAACGCTATGACCTGTTCCGTGGATTCTTCCGTGGTGTCAGCGATGAAAGCGAATCACTGGAAGACGCCTTGGTGCCCAGATTACACAGTGTGCAACTGTGTACTGGCGCTGCGGCCATTGGCCACTCCCTCGCTTACTTAGCGCTGCACGAGCTAGGGATTGAAGTCAAGGCCGTGCGGCGCCAACGAGTAAGGCATACCGAACTGGATGCCAATTTTGAATTGGAGCAAGGTGACGCGATGGTGTTACTAGGCACCCCAGAACAACTGGCGCAGGCCGAGTTCAGAATACTGGGCGAATTCAACGAATAAACCACCATCACATTCTGTTGTGATCCTATGCCCACCTCCATTCCGAGGTGGGATTTTTTATGTTCCACAATCATGCTATTTAGTATTCTAATGGGCGTTGTTGCACAAATCCGGCGCACCGCGGCTTGGTAAGATAGCGGCATGACCAAGCCCGCCCCAAAACGCTACCGAATGACCAACTGGAACGCCTACAACCAAGCCCTGATCCAGCGCGGCTCTCTGTCAGTCTGGCTGGACACGAGCATGTCATGGCAGGCGGCTGCACAGGGCAAGCGCAGACGGACACAGAGCTATAGCGATGCCGCCATTCAGTTCTGTTTGACCATCAAGAGCCTATTTGGACTGCTTTAGCGGTCGAATATGTTTAAGGAAGCTTCGAGAAATTGTAATTTCCGGCAACAAAAACGCGGTAAACAATTGATTTTCTAGTGGGGTCTTTTTCTTCCAAAAGTAGGTTTCTGGAAGTTCCCTTGAGAGCCGCTAACAAAAGCTCAAAGAGCCCCTGAGCCAAGGCGTGCCGGTGCAGGCAGTACCCATACTACGGCAAGCAGGCGCAACGCTGGATCAGGGGGTAGCGACGCTAAGGGTTTTTTGTGTTTAGCTGTTTTGTTCCAGCTCAGCCAGGCGCTGCCTGATGCTGTGCTCTATACCGGCGGCGTTTAAGCCGCAGTTGGCCAGTAAGACTGCTGGGTCGCCATGTTCGACATAGCTATCCGGCAGGCCAAGCAGCAGGGCAGGCTTGTTTAGATTCATGCTTTGCAGTGCTTCCAGACAAGCACTCCCCGCACCGCCCATCACCACGTTTTCTTCCACACAGACAATCAAATCATGACTGCTGGCCAGTTCGCGAATCAGTTTGGTATCCAGCGGTTTGACAAAGCGCATATCGGCAACACTGGCGTTGAGGGCTTCGGCCGCGGTGAGTGCCGGGCTGACCATGCTGCCAAAAGCCAGAATAGCAATGCGCTGACCACGGCGGCGCAGCACACCTTTGCCTATGGGCATGGCCGTCATATTCTGCTCAATCGGTGCGCCAGGGCCGGTACCACGTGGGTAACGCACGGCAGCCGGGCTGTTCAGCATAAAGCCGGTATACAGCATCTGGCGGCATTCGTTTTCGTCCGAGGGCGCCATCACCGTCATATTCGGGATGCAGCGCAGATAGGAAAGATCAAATGCCCCAGCATGAGTGGGACCATCGGCACCGACCAGGCCGGCACGGTCAATCGCAAATAGTACTGGCAGGTTTTGTATTGCTACATCGTGAATGAGCTGATCATAGCCGCGCTGTAAGAAGGTGGAGTAGATGGCTACCACCGGTTTGCTGCCATCGCAGGCCAGGCCGGCGGCGAAGGTCACTGCATGCTGCTCGGCAATGGCTACATCGAAATAACGGTCGGGGTGTTCCTGCTCAAAACGCACTAGGCCCGACCCTTCACGCATGGCCGGCGTGATAGCGACCAGACGGGGGTCGCGTTTGGCCATATCGCAGATCCAGTCGCCAAACACCTGGGTGTATTGCGGCTTGCTGGCGGGTTTATTGCTGCTTAGACCATTCACCGGATCGAACTTGGTGACGCCGTGGTATTTGATCGGGTCATTTTCTGCCAGCTTATAGCCCTGACCTTTTTTCGTGACGATGTGCAGGAACTGGGGGCCGGGTAAATGACGCAGATTGGTCAGCGTATCGACCAGCGTATCCAGATTGTGACCATCGACAGGGCCGATATAGTTGAAGCCAAAGGCTTCAAACAAACTAGCTGGAGTGAAAAAACCTTTAACATGTTCTTCTACCTTGCTGGCAATTTCTTTGAGCGGCGGTGCAATCCCCAACACCTTGCTGGAGCCCTCACGCATCGCTGCGTAAAAACGACCAGACATCAGCTTGGCCAGATAATTATTCAGCGCACCGACATTTGGCGAGATCGACATATCATTGTCGTTGAGAATCACCAATAGTTTGGTATCCATCGCGCCAGCATTGTTCAGTGCTTCAAATGCCTGTCCGGCTGTCATGGAGCCATCGCCGATGATGGCGACACAATTACGCTCTATGCCCTGAAGCTTGGCGGCAACCGCCATGCCTAGTGCCGCACCGATAGAGGTGGAGGAGTGACCGACACCAAAGCTGTCGTAGGGTGATTCCTCGCGTTTAGGAAAGCCTGCCAGTCCGCCCTGTTGGCGAATGCTGTGCATGTACTGGCGCCGTCCGGTGAGGATTTTGTGCGGGTAAGTCTGATGACCGACATCCCAGACCAGCCTATCATCCGGGGTATTAAAGACATAGTGCAGGGCAATGGTCAGCTCAACGCTGCCCAAATTAGAGGCAAAGTGCCCCCCGCTTTTGCTGACGCTGTCGACCAGGAAGTCGCGTAATTCACAAGCTAGTTGTGGAAGTTGTGGGCGGGGGAGTTGCCGTAAGTCAGCCGGTGTATCAATAGTGTCAAGCAAGGGGTACATAGTGGAGCTTCTTTTGCGGTTAGAACGAGCGCACGACGATGTAATCGGCCAGTTCTTTAAGTCGTTGGGCTGAGTTGCCAAATCCATCCAGCGCGCTAAAGGCATCATCACGCAGTTCACGGGCAAAGTTTTTAGCCTGGGCTAAGCCCAGCAGGCTGACATAGGTGGGCTTGTCATTAGCAGCGTCTTTACCCGCTGTTTTTCCCAGGGTCTTGCTATCGGACTCACAGTCCAGCACATCGTCGACCACCTGAAAAGCCAAGCCGATACGCTTGGCAAACCGATCAAGTTGCTCGCTTGCTTCCTGGCTGAGCGTTTGGCCGGCCATGGCACCAATCAGCACAGCGGCACGGATCAGCGCGCCCGTTTTCAGTAGATGCATGAACTCAAGCTCTGGCAGGCTGAGGCGATGGCCGATGCTGGCCAGGTCGATGGCTTGGCCGCCAGCCATGCCAGCATGACCCGTAGCGTGTGCCAGCGTGTGGACCATTCGTAATTGTGTCTGAGGGGTAACATCAGTCAGCGGGGTGGCGAGTATCTGGAAAGCCTGGGTTTGCAGCGCATCTCCCACCAGTAGTGCCGTGGCTTCATCAAAAGCAATATGGCAGGTGGGCTTGCCGCGACGTAGAGCATCATTGTCCATACAGGGCAAGTCATCGTGCACCAGTGAATACACATGCACCATTTCCAGTGCTGCGGCAAGGTGTGCCAGATTCGCAGGTCGCGCTTGGACGAGCTCGCCGGCAGCAAATACCAATAAGGGGCGTACCCGTTTGCCGCCGCCTAGGGTGGCATAATGCATCGCCTGGTGCAGACGCTGGGGCAGTGCAGCGGTGTTTGGCAACTGCTGTGCCAGCGTCTGCTCCATAAGCTGCTGTATCTGCTCCATCCACTCATTAAAAGGTTGCTTAAGCATTGGGTAGTTCCAATGTTTTGAGTTCCTGGTTTTCCAGCACTTTTAGCTGTTGCTCGGCATCAGCGAGGGTGTTCTGGCAGAACTTGATCAGTTCTATACCTTGCTTATACTGATTCAGCGCAGTTTCTAGCGGGATATCCCCATTTTCCATTGCTTGGATGATGGTTTCCAGTTGTGTCAGTGCGCTTTCGAAGCTGTCTGGGGCCTTGTTGGCTTTCGCCATGGCGGTTTCCTTGTGGCATTGACGTATCAGGGCGCTATTTTAGTGCAAATGAGCCTGTGCTTGCATGCTTAAGTCGCATTTCTTGTGAGCGGGCCCGGAAACGATAGCCTGCGTGCTGGCAGGATTTACCGCTATGGTGATCTGGCTGGATCCGGGGTGTTGTTAGCGGCTCTTATTTGCTGCCAGGCAGCAGATCAGTAAAGAGCAGACCTTCACGTTCTATGGTTTCGCCCAGTTGATACGGTACCGGGTACTGAAACATTGGGCCGTCCCAGGCGAAGGTATGAAATTCGCCGTTTTCACCGCAGGGGTCAGCATCGGCGGGCAGTGCGTCTAATAAACATTGATCAAAAGCCTGGCCAGCCAGTTCGCGCGGTAGTCTGCGTGGGTCCAGGCAGGTAATGCGTGCTTGCAAACCACTTTGCAGCATGGTTTGGGCTAGTTCTTCGGTGGGGGTACCCCATAGCGGGAAAATGGGCGTGATACCGCTGCCAGCCAAGTTCTGTTCACGGTAATGCCGCACATCGGCCAGGAGTAAATCACCAAACGCCATTTGCTGGATCCCCTCGGCACGGCATTGCGTGACAAAAGCGCCCATGCGATTGGCGTAGTCTTCGTTGCTGCATGGGTAGGGAATGCTGACCAGGCGTAGCGGCAAGCCGACGGCAGCGGCTTGTTGCTGTAGGAGTTCCACACGTACGGCGTGCATGGCGACGCGCTGGAACACTTCATTGATGGTGCAGAACAGGCCGACTAACTCAATACTTGGGTCCTGGCGTAACTGATGCAGTGCCCAGGCACTGTCTTTGCCACTGCTCCAGGAAAGTAAGGTAGGTTTTTTCATCGCGGCAGTGTAGGGGCTTTGCTGATGATTGCCAAGGCAAGTGTTGCGCTAGCTGCGCTATAATGGCGCTCAATTTTTATTCAGATATCTTGCCCATGAGCCCTCTTCTTAACGATACTTTTTTACGTGCTCTGCGGCGTCAGCCGGTTGAGTACACCCCGATTTGGATGATGCGTCAGGCCGGACGTTATTTGCCGGAATACCGTGCGACGCGTAGCCGTGCCGGTAGCTTTATGGGTTTATGTACCAGCCCGGATTACGCTACCGAGGTCACTCTGCAGCCGCTGGAACGCTTTCCGCTGGATGCGGCGATTTTGTTTTCCGATATTTTGACGGTGCCGGATGCGATGGGTTTGGGTCTGTATTTTGCTGAGGGTGAAGGCCCTAAGTTTGAACGGCCATTGCGTGATGAAAGAGCGATCAAGGCGCTGGCGGTGCCATTATTGGACAAGCTGCAATATGTATTCGATGCCGTTGCGAGTATTCGTAAAGCCTTGCAGGGGCGAGTGCCGCTGATTGGTTTTTCCGGCAGCCCGTTTACCTTGGCCTGTTACATGATAGAGGGTGGTGGTTCTGATGATTTTCGCTATGTGAAGGCGATGCTGTACGATCGCCCGGATTTACTGCATCACATTTTGGCGGTGAATGCACAGACGGTCACAGATTACTTGAATGCGCAGATTGATGCCGGCGCACAAGCTATACAAATTTTTGATACCTGGGGCGGTGCGCTTAGTCATGCCGCTTATCGCGAGTTCTCCTTAGCCTATATGCAGCAAATTATTGCTGGTTTGAAACGAGAGGCAGACGGCCGTCCAGTCCCGGTGATTGTGTTTACCAAGGGTGGGGGGCAGTGGTTAGAGGAGATTGCTGCGATCGGTGCCGATTGCGTCGGGCTGGATTGGACCACTGATTTGGGCGTGGCGCGCGCGCGTATTGGTCAGCAAGTGGCGTTGCAGGGTAATTTTGATCCCAATGCCTTGTTTGCACAGCCGCAAGCTATTGAGCACGAGGTGGGTCGCATCTTGGCCAGCTACGGTTCTGGTAGTGGTCATGTGTTTAATCTGGGGCATGGGATTTCGCAGTTTGTGCAGCCAGAACATGCGGCGGCGTTAGTGGAGGCGGTACATCATTTATCTCGTCCTTATCATGTTTGAGTGTTGATATTTAAGAGCTGTTAACAAAATCGCTGGCCTCCACTTGTACTGTCTGGGTCGGTGCAGCTTAGGGGCTTTTCCAGCTTTTGTTAGCGGCTCTAAGTAAGGTGAGCGGTTATCACTTTCCCCGTAGCTGCTTGGTGTTTTCTCCGTTGCGAGTGTTCTGAAATGCTTGCCTGTGGCGGAAAGGCGCTAAGTTATGCACACTCACTAGCGTTTTGTTAAAAGATTGTCAAGTTTGTTAAGCAATATTTTCTTCTTTTGTAAGTTGTTGAAAAATAACAATAAAAATGCTGATTATTTTTTGATCAACTTGGCGTAAGTGTTGATTTAGCGGCGTTTTTTCATGTGTCCGCTAAGTTGTTCACAAAGTTATCAACAGCATCTGTGTACAGTGGGTACAAAGCCTTGTCGCAGCAGGGGTTTCTTCATGAGGACAAGATAAAGTGGAGCCACAAAGCATTGTGCAAGTGGTTGTGGATGCGCCTTTGTCCGGCAGTTTCAGCTATTTGTCGCCGTGGCCGCTAGCACCGGGTCAGCGGGTGCGGGTGCCATTCGGTTCCCGCGTTCTTTGCGGAGTCGTGGTGACAGCTACGGTGCAGGATGTGAACCCCAGCAAGTTACGCTCAATTGAGGCTGTTTTGGCCGGCTTACCACCGCTGCCACAAGCATTTTTAGATTTAGTGCATTTTGCCGCCGATTATTACCATTATCCGCTTGGGCAGACTTTGTTTACCGCTTTGCCCACTTCTTTGCGTGAACCACGTGAGATTAGCCCGCTGGATCAGCGAAGCTACAGCTTGAATGTAGCAGGCTTGCAAGCCGTTCCACCGGCTCGGCAGCGTGCTCGACTGGCTTTATGGCAGGCTTTGCAGCAGCCTTTAAGTTTGTCGCAAGCTAAAGAGGTGACACCGCAGGCGGTGAAGTTATTACGTGAGTGGGAATTAGCCGGTCAACTGGAACGTTGTGAGTTGGCGCCCCCTGACTTGCTTGTTACTCCGGGGCCAGCACTAACTGAAGAGCAGCAACAGGTGCTGCAGGAGCTGCGTGCCAGCCAGGGTTTTCAGCCTTTCTTACTGCACGGTATTACCGGCAGTGGTAAAACCGAGGTGTATTTGCAAGGGATTGCCGATCAGTTGCGGCAGCGGCAGCAGGTGCTGGTATTGGTGCCGGAGATCAACCTCACCCCGCAATTGATCAGTCGCTTTATCAGTCGTTTTCCCGCCAGTCATATTGTGGTGCAGCATAGTCAGCTGGCTGATAAAGAGCGTTTACATGGCTGGTTGGATGCCTGGCAGGGGCGGGTGGATATTGTGATCGGGACTCGCCTGTCGGTATTTATCCCCCTACCACGTTTAGGCCTGGTGATTGTGGATGAGGAGCATGACGGCTCGTTCAAACAGCAGGATGGTTTGCGTTATCATGCGCGCGATTTGGCGGTATGGCGTGCGCGGCAGATGGGGGTAGCGGTAGTGTTGGGTTCAGCAACGCCCAGTCTGGAGAGCATGGCCAATGTGGCTGCTGGCCGTTATCGTCGTCTTCGCCTGACCCGAAGGGCACATGGGGCGGCCAGCTTGCCGCAAATACATTTACTGGATGTAAGGCGGCAGAAGCTGGCCGAAGGGTTGGCCGAAGGGGTGGTGTTGGCGCTGCGGCAGCGACTACAGCGCGGTGAAATGAGCCTGGTGTTTATCAACCGCCGTGGCTTTGCACCGGTGCTGGCATGTACCGACTGTGGCTGGACCAGTGGTTGCTCGCGTTGTTCCGCCAAACTGGTGTTGCACTTATTGGCACGTAAGCTGTGTTGTCATCATTGCGGTTGGGAGCAGGCAATACCCCATGCTTGCCCGGACTGTGGTAATCCGGATATCAAGCCGCTAGGTGAGGGGACGCAACGTTTAGAGTCTGCACTCAAGCGTATGTTGCCGGCAGCACGGGTGCTGCGTATTGATCGTGATACCACTAGCCGTAAACAGGCTTGGGATGAAGTTTATCGCCAGGTTCATGCTGGTGAAGTCGATGTGCTGGTTGGCACACAGATGCTGGCTAAGGGCCATGACTTTGGTGCATTGTCCTTGGTGGTGGCACTGAATGCGGATGGCGGCTTGTACTCAGCTGACTACCGGGCATCGGAGCGTTTGTTTGCCCAACTGATGCAGGTGGCTGGCCGGGCTGGTCGGGCTGACGTGAGTGGAGAGGTGCTGATTCAGACTTGTTGGCCAGAGCATGAGCTGTACCAGGCTTTAGTCCGTCATGATTTTGATGATTATGCGCAAACTTTGCTGGAAGAAAGGCGCAAGGCCGGGTTTCCGCCCAGTGTGTTTCAGGCTTTGTTGCGAGCCGACAGTGTGAGTCAGGATAAAGCAATGGCTTTTTTGCAGGAAGTAAGACAGTGCATGCAGCGCGCCGCATCCGAGGTGCAGATTTCTGGCCCGGCACCTGCCTTGATGGCAAGGCTGGCGAATCGTGAACGGGCACAATTAGTGCTGGAAACATCACAGCGTGCTTTATTGCATCGATTTCTTGATCAATACTTACCCTTGGTGAAGGAGATCGCCAAACATCACAGTCGTGAATTGCGTTGGTCGCTGGATGTCGACCCGCAAGAGTTGTAAGAGCGTTTATAATTTTCTATTTTGTTCGTGGGCAGATTGCCCACAGTCTATTATTGAGATCGTCATGAAACCAGTAACGATGTATACCACGGCGGTGTGTCCTTTTTGTGTTCGTGCCAAGCAAGTGCTGAACAGTAAAGGTGTGAGCGATATCAAAGAAGTTCGTATTGATCTTGATCCGCAAGAGCGTGACAAAATGATGTCAACTACCGGTCGTCGCACGGTTCCGCAGATTTTTATCGGTGATACGCACATCGGTGGCTGTGATGATTTGGTGGCTTTGAATCAGGCCGGTAAGCTTGATTTATTGTTGGCTGATTGAGTCTTGGCCCTAACGCACTTTCGTGCGATGATGCAGGCCGGTTATTTTTCTAAACTTAAGTTGTCTTTATGATAACTCTGCGCGAGATGAAAACATGAGCGAACAGCAAGAGCAGCAACCCGTATTTTCGATTGAAAAAATCTACGCCAAGGATATGTCCTTGGAAGTGCCGAATGCGCCATTGGTCTTTTTAGAACAGGCGCAACCGGAAATCGATATGCAGTTGGCCAGCGAAGCAAAACAATTAGACGATGGTTATTTTGAGGTGAGTCTCAAGGTTACTGTTACCGCTAAACTACCAGAAAAGACGATTTTTCTGTGTGAGGTGACGCAAGCGGGTATTTTCAGAATTGTTAATGTTCCGGCAGATGATCTTGACCCATTACTGGGTGTGGCATGTCCAAATATTTTATTCCCTTATGCGCGTGAAACCGTTTCCAGCATCGTTAATCGCGCTGGTTTCCCACCTGTTTTATTGTCGCCGATCAATTTTGAGGCACTCTATTTGCAACAACGTGCTCAGCAGGCTGAAGCTGGCAACGCTTGAGGCAGATAATATGAAACGCCTCGTCTGTCTGCTCGTCTTAGCTGTTCTGCCTCAGTTGGCTGCTGCCCTGGAGTTTCGCTCGGTGAAAGAAACGGGTGTGGCACTGTACGAGGCGCCAATGTTAAGTGCTAAAAAGCTGTTTGTTGTTAGCCGCTACTATCCTGTGGAAGTGCTTTCCAGTCAGAAAGACTGGGAGAGAGTGCGGGATGCCACTGGCGGTATTGCTTGGATACCTGCTGCGGCTTTGTCCAAGCAGCGCTGGTTATTGGTAACAGCAGACAAAGCCGAGGTGCGTAGCACGGCATCTGGGGTCAGTTCCTTGGTCTTTACCGTACCCAAGGATGGCGTGCTTGAGCTGCAGGATTCGCCCAGTGCCGGTTGGGTTAAAGTTAGGCATCGCGATGGTAGCTTAGGCTATGCTCGTATTACCGATCTGTGGGGTTTATGAGGTAAACGCATGAAACTGGCCATACTGGGAGCAGGTGCTTGGGGAACGGCGTTAGCAATTGCTTTTGCCCGTCATCATCGGGTGACATTATGGGCACGAGATCCCAAGCAACTGGCCGAGCTTAGCCAGGCCCGAGTGAATAAGCTTTATCTAGCAGATTGCCCTTTCCCTGATAGCCTTTCTTTATCTGCCGATCTGATGCAGGTCGTGCAGGATGCCGAGTTAGTTCTGATTGCTACTCCGATGGCGGGTTTACGTGCCAGCTTGCGCTTGTTGACAGCATTGTCGATCAAACTGCCCCCGTTGCTGTGGGCTTGCAAAGGTTTTGAGACGGGTTCCAGTTTGTTGCCACATCAAGTGGTGGCTGAGGAGTTGCCAGTAGATCATCCTTGTGCTGTGCTGTCCGGGCCCAGCTTTGCGCGAGAAGTGGCGCAGGGCCTACCCGCAGCGGTAACTGTTGCTTCTGAAGATGAGTCGTTTGCGCGCTGGGTAGTGCGAGAGCTGCACAGCCCATTTTTACGGCTCTATGCGAATGATGACCTAGTGGGGGTAGAGGTCGGTGGCGCGGTGAAAAATGTGATGGCGATTGCTACCGGTGTGGCAGATGGTCTGGCTTATGGTTTGAATGCACGCGCTGCTTTGATTACGCGTGGCTTAGCCGAAATCACTCGTTTGGCGGTGGCCCTTGGTGCTAGCCAGCAGACCATGATGGGATTGGCTGGCATGGGGGATTTGATTTTAACCTGCACGGGTGCTTTGTCGCGTAATCGTCAGGTAGGGCTGAAACTGGCCGAGGGAAAGTCTTTGCCGGTGATTCTGTTGGAGTTGGGACATGTGGCTGAAGGGGTGGCGACCGCTCGCGAGGTCTTGACCATGGCTGAGCGCCTACAGGTAGATATGCCGATTACTGCGGCGGTATGTGGCTTATTGTACCAAGGCGATGATCCGCAGCAGGTGGTACAGGAATTATTGAGTCGATCGCCTAAGTCCGAACTGGGTGGTTTGCTAGCTTAATCATTTTAGCGCCGCTAACAAACCCCCATCCAGCGTTGCGCCTCCTTGCCTCAGGGGGCTTTTCGAGGTTTTGTTAGCGGCTCTTAGGGTGCTCTTGCATGGTGTGCGGTTGCCGTTCTTCTGGAACGGCAATTTTATTCACGGTGCTTATACTTTAGGCAATCAATCAATCGATTATTGTTTCGGGAGTAGTCATGATTTCCAGCAGTTTATTGCTTTGGTTGGCGAATGATGCAGAGTTATTGCACTTATTGGCCCAAAATTGGCTATTGGGTTGCCTATTGATTGCCTTGATCGTCTTTTTGGAAACAGGGGTGGTGATTTTCCCGTTTTTGCCAGGGGATACCATGTTATTTGCCACAGGCGCTTTTTTGGCGTTGGCTGATCTATCGCCGGTATGGCCACTATTGTTGATTACTGGCGCGGCTATTGCCGGAGATGCCTGTAATTACTCTTTGGGACGCTCCCGATTTGGGCAAAAAATCTTGAATGTCAGCTGGATCAAACCACACCATATCGCGAAGACCCGCTATTACTTTGATACTTTTGGTGGCGTGACCATCACAATAGCGCGATTTGTTCCCGTGGTACGTACTTTGGCACCGTTTATGGCGGGATTGTCCAAGATGGATAGACGCCGCTTTGCGTTCTTCAATATTTTTGGCGCCTGTTTATGGTGCGGTGGTCTGATCTTGGCTGGCTTCTGGTTGGGAGGCATCCCCTGGGTGCAGCAAAATCTGGCCTGGTTATTGGGCGGTCTGATTCTAGTGCTCTTGCTGCCAGTGTGGGGCGGGGCCTTATGGCGTTGGTGGAAGCAACCTAGAAAGAGACGTGCGCAGTAGCTGCAAATATTCCTGACTAGCACTGACCCAGACAGCGCTGGATCAGCCATTTTGTTAGCGGCTTTAAGCTGCTCGTCGTACGATCCAATCGAAGCAGCGGTTAGGGAGCAGACGTTTGAGTATCCAGAATAATTTGCTTGGAAATGTTACCCGGTAGCGTGCGGCCGGACGGCGCTGGCTTATTGCCTGATACAGTGCCTCAGCCACTGCGCTGCCCGGTAAGGTAAAAGGCGCGGCGGCCCCCACTTTTTCTAGGCGTGCCAATTCTTGTTGATACATATGATGATGAGCACTGTGTTCGATATTAATATGTTTTTGCAGACGAACTAGCGCATTAGCACGGAACTCGCTACTAATCGGCCCGGGCTCCAGTAGCGAGACAAAGATATGGCTACCCTGCAGTTCCAGTCGCAGCGTGTCACACAAACCTTCCATCGCAAATTTGCTGGCATTGTAAGCCGCCCGCCAGCGCATCGCTGCAAAGCCCAAAATAGAGCCGTTAAACACGATACGGCCGTGACCTTGGGCACGCATAATCGGGAGCACGGCATTGGTCAGCTCCCAAGCCCCAAACAGATTGGTTTCAAATTGCTCACGCATCGCAGTACGGCTGATATCTTCGGCCGCACCTGGCTGACCAAAGCCAGCATTATTAAATAGAGCATCCAGTCGGCCTTGAGTGAGGGCCATCACTTGCTGTAGTGCTTGTTGAATAGAGGCAGAGTCATCCACATCCAACTGTACACATTCCAAGCCTTCGGCCTGCAGTCGTGCGACGTCTTCAGATTGGCGGCAACTGGCTAAGACACGCCAACCGCGTTGCTGTAGTAATTTTGCACTGTGATAACCAATCCCGCTGGAGCAACCGGTGATTAAAATAGTTTTCTGAGCAGGCATGAGTACCCTCTGGGTAACACAGTAAATGCAGCCTCAAAGTACAGCAGGCAAGCGTTGTGGCAGCAGCCGGATGGCTGCTGCATTAGATGGAGAAAAAACCTGTTCCGCCGCTTGTGACCAGGGTAACCAACGATAAGCCAGATGTTCGTCTGGCGCTAAGGTGACAGGGCAAGGTGAGCTCAGTTGCAGACCAAAAACATGCTCTTCGTTATGTGTTACGCCGGTCGGGTAACGGTGGCGCCAGTGCGGGTAGATTTCGTAACGATTGCACAACTGCCAGTCGCTGAGCGCCATGCTGTCAGCCGCAATGATAATACCGGTTTCTTCGGCTACCTCTCGTCGCGCGGTATCTCGCAGGATTTCATTCTCTTCGCGACTCCCGGTAACCGACTGCCAGTATCCGGGCTTATCGGCACGTTCAATCAGTAGTACTTGTCCATCCAGCGTGTAGATAAGCACTAATACCGAGACAGGTTGTTTATTGCCCATTAACGAGACTCTCCGGTGGCAGGGTCATGACTGGCAAGCAATCCAGCCAGCTCAACCGCCGACTTCACCAACATTTTTTCAAATATCCTTGCGCGGTGTACTTCAACGGTTTTCATGCTGATACCCAGTTCTTCGGCAATCTGTTTATTCAACTTACCCGTGAGAACATGCTTCATCACCTCACGCTCACGCTCGGTCAGCAGCGCTAGGGCGGCAGAGACTTTACGGCGCTGGTCATGGACTTGGCGGTTTTGCTGATCACGCGTGACAGCAGCAGCCACCCGTTCTAATAGCCGCTCATCATCAAAGGGTTTTTCGATAAAATCGAGTGCGCCCAGTTTCAGTGCCGCTACGGCATGCGGCACATCGCCATGAGCGGTAAGCATGATGACGGGAGGGCAATAAGACCAGGCGGCTAGTTTTTCGAGCAGCACAATGCCGCTGATCCCCGAGAGCCGCACATCCAAGATAATGCCGTTAAAGCGTTTATTATCGGCATAAGCAAGAAACTCCTCAGCACTCTCAAAACCACTGGTCTGATAGCCCTGACCATCCAATAGCCAGACTAGGGACTGACGGACTGCGGCATCGTCATCGACAATCGCTAGCTGATCTGGCATGGAATGCTCCGCTTCATTTGCTCACAACAGACACATCGCCCAGCAGGCGTACTTCACGTTGTGGATACGGAATCTCAATCTTGTACTGGGCAAATAGACGCCAGATTGCCAGATTGATATCAGATTTCAAACCCATAAAACCATTTTCTGGGTCGGCTACCCAGAAGCCCAACTCCAGATTGATACCACTATCGGCAAACAGGGTAATAAATGCGTTGGGCGCCGGGTCGTGCAACACTCTAGGTTGTTCTGCGGCTTGTTTGAGTAGCGAAAGTGCCAGCTCCAGATCGGAGTTATACGCTACCTGTACCGGTATGCTGGTCCACAGCGCTTTATCTGAGTAAGACTGATTAATAACGGTATTGGACATCAGCGTGTCATTAGGAATCAGCGCTTCGGAGCCATCCCCCCCTTTGAGAACGACATAGCGAGAAGTCATTTTAGTGACGTAGCCAGTACGATTATCAACCACCAGCCTATCGCCAATGCGGATAGAGTGATCAAGCAGAATGATGAAGCCGGAAATAAAATTGCTGGCAATCTTCTGCAAGCCAAAACCCAAGCCCAAGCCTACCGCACCGCCAAACACTGACAATACCGTCAGGTCTATCCCCACGACAGGCAGGGCAATCAAGACCGCAGTGACCAATAAACCAATGCGGGTCAGTTTGGCAAACACAATGCGTAAATTAGGATCTAGGTGCTTAAGATTCATCAATCGGGCTTCGACTAAGCGGCTGGCCCATAAGGCCACCAGAATAATGATAGAAACCCAGATCAAGGCATTCACGATAATCAGCATATTCAGACGACTGGCGCCGATGGAAAAAGAGATCGACTCTAGCCATGCAAAGACCATCACATCAAAACCAATTGCCCAAGACATAAACCCCAGCCATAACACACTAGTGAGCAGGTGTTCGCTATGGCGCTCGAATTTGCCATCAGGGAAAGCCTGACGCAATATCGCGCAGCAAAGCCGAATCAGCGCCAGCCAGAACAGCATGGCACTAAATAGATGCAATACCATCGCGCGCTCGCCAGAGAAATGTACCCAGACAAGACGTGACAATAACACTAGGAAGAAAGCGGATACCGGCAACACCAGCCGTAAGCCGATATAAGGTAAAAAGCGTTCGTAGCGCTCGGGATGACTGCTAAACCAGTGCTTGAAGCTCATGCGCGCCAGTTGCAGCGCAATCAGGATACAAACAATACCTATCCCAGTCTCTAGCAAGCCTACCGGGGTTTGCAAAATGTTCAGCAAGGCACTGAACTCAATTTCATCACGGGTAAATAACAATGCTTAGCCCTCCGTAAATATGCAGTGTAAGGGGATTGCCAAACTCAGTTCTTCAGACCAGACAGCCTTCTTTCAGCCGTAATACACGCTGGGTACGTTCTGCCAGTTCTAAATCATGAGTAACAATTACTAGACTAGTGCCTTGCGATTGATTCAACTCGAGCATTAATTCAAATACCTGACGAGCGGTCTGTGTATCCAGATTACCGGTGGGCTCATCCGCCAGTAAGCAGGCAGGTCGCGTGACTAGCGCCCTGGCAATCGCTGCGCGCTGACGCTCACCTCCGGAAAGCTCACTGGGCTTATGCTGTAAACGTTTGGACAAGCCGACTTTTGTTAGCATATCGCTAGCTTGCTGCTGTGCCTGTTGACGATCCATACGACGAATCAGTAAAGGCATCATCACATTTTCCAATGCCGAGAACTCGGCTAGCAAATGATGAAACTGATAGACAAAACCCAATGACTGATTGCGTAAATACCCGCGCTCCGCTTCTGACAGCGAGGACAAAGTCCGCCCCATCACCTCCACCTCACCCTGGCTGGGAGTATCCAGCCCACCTAGCAAATGCAGCAAGGTGCTTTTGCCGGAGCCAGAGGCGCCAACAATTGCCAGATATTCCCCTTGTGCAATCGTCAGGCTAACATCGGACAACACCGTTAGCGGTGATTTACCCTCATCGTAAGTTTTGCTCAAATGGCGGCAAGCCAACACATTACTCATAGCGTAGCGCCTCCGCTGGTTGCGTCCGCGCGGCATGCCAGCTAGGGTAGATGGTCGCCAGCAAGGCCAGTAGCAAGGCCAGTAGTGTAATGCTGGAAACATCTGCCCACTGAACATCTGAAGGTAAGTAATCGATCATATAGACATCGCTGGATAACAATTTGCTGCCCAGTATCCGCTCAATCAACGGCACAATGATATCCAGATTGAACGCAATAACCACCCCACTCACCACGCCACATAGCGTGCCCAGCACACCGGCTACCGAACCCTGAATCATAAAAATTTTCATAATGCTGAAAGGGGAGGCGCCCAAGGTGCGCAAGATAGCAATATCAGCCTGCTTGTCGGTTACCACCATCACCAGAGTGGAGACCAGATTAAATGCTGCTACCGCCACAATAAGCGTGAGGATGATGGTCATCATGCGCTTTTCGATTTGTACTGCACGGAAGTAATTGGCGTTCGTATCAGTCCAGTCGGTTATTTGGTAACGCTGCTTTAACTCTTGCTGCAAAGCTTGCTTTACAACCGGTGCTTGCAGCGGGTCTTGCAACTTAAAACGCACTCCACTGACTGACTCCCCCATGCGTGCCAGTACCTGGGCGTCATGTAGCTGTATCATCGCCAGCGAAGCGTCAAACTCAAACATACCAACTTTGAACAAACCCACCACTGTAAATTGCTTGGAGCGCGGCAACATTCCGGCTGGTGTCACGCTACCCTGTGGTACAAACACGGTAACTTTATCTCCGACGGCTACATTGAGTTGGCGTGCCAGCTCAACTCCCAAGACCATGGCAAACTCACCCGGTTTAAGTGCGCTAAGCTGGCCCACAACCATATGCTGCCCTACCTCGACCACTTTGTTCTCCAGTGCCGGCTCTACACCACGCAACAGAGCACCCCGAACATTGCCAAACGCAGACAGCAAGGCCTGACCGGAAACAAAAGGAGCGGTTGCTAATACCTGTGGATGGCGTTTGGCCAGCGTGGTGATCTCTGACCAGTTATTCAAGCGACCATCGTAGCTGCTGACTTCCAAATGTGACGCAACACTCAAAATGCGCCCGCGTATTTCTTTTTGGAAGCCATTCATCACCGATAGCACAATAATCAGCGCAGCTACCCCTAAGGCAATGCCAACAATTGAAATAAGAGAAATAAAGGAGATAAAACCGTTACGGCGTTTGGCACGCAAATAACGTAAACCGATAAAGGCTTCGAAAGGCCAACGCATCAAATCTGTTCCTTAGCGTGCAGCATATTGACTATCTAGGTTTTGCATAATTTGCACCATAAAATCGCGTACCTGTCGCTGATCGCATCCCATTAACACCGCATCTTCTAAGGTGTCCTGAGCCAGTTGGGCCAGCTCAGCCAAGTTTTCTTCCATCACTTTCAACTTTTCCGCACAAGCGACTACATTACCTAGCGGATCTTTCCACACGGGGATTGTTACAGTTAATGCCATTGCTTCATTCCTGAAAACGCAATGCCCGCAACGCGGGCATTAATTGACTAAATAACTAGGACAACATACTAACGATGTGCCTTTTTCTTTTTAGCAGTACTGGCTTTATGATGAGTACCGGCTTTTTTAGTGCTAGCTGCTGTGCTCGACGACTTGCATTTTTTATGACCTTTGCGGCAAGTCGGAGCCAGCGCGGCGGTACGTTTTGGCGAAGCCACCGACACATCATCCGAGGTATCTGCCGACAACAATGCAGTCGTTCGATTCACCCGCCTTGCTCCGTTATAGCGTGCAGTCCAGTAACTTTGGTTCATGTTTACAACTTCAATATTCTTACCTGTGCGTGGGGCGTGGATAAACTTACCGTTGCCCATATAGATGCCAGCATGTGAATAATTAAAGCCACGCGTATTAAAAAAGACCAAATCTCCCGGAACCAGCTCACTTTTATTGACCGCACGACCTAGCTTAGCCATTTCAATAACGGTACGTGGCAAATTGACCTTTAATGAACGCTGAAACACATAGCGGATAAAACCACTGCAATCCAAGCCAGTTTCTGGTGAGTTGCCGCCAAAACGATAAGCAACCCCCAATAAGCTCATCGCTTGTAGCAATAACCCCCCCACGGCATCTTCTGCTGATGCAGCACGATCCTGCTTGGCATCATCCGAGGTTGTGACTTGGGTTGAAGGGGGGTCGTCTTGAAAGGTTGTCTCTGGCGCAGCCTGCGCAAACAGTATAAAACCAGCCAATACAGTGGCAATTAAGCGGAGTGGCAATTTCATAGGGCAGAACTCTAACGGACGAGGCCGAGAGTGTAAAGCTAAGCCAGGCACCTTATTGTGTTTAAAGACGCTAAGGACTCTAATCATCTAACTGACGCTCAGCATCCTCTCGACCTGCCCAATCACATGCGAACTGCCAGGCTACGCGTCCGGAACGGCTGCCGCGAGTTAAGCTCCACTGCAAAGCAGCCTGCTTTGCCACCTCATTCCAGGTCAAGTCAAAGTGTGCCAACCACTGCTTAGCAGCCGCCAGATAAGCCTCTTGCGAAAAGGGGTAAAACGACAACCACAAACCAAAGCGATCCGACAGGGATACTTTTTCCTCTATCGCCTCGCCGGGGTGAATTTCGCCATCCTGTACCCAACCGTCGCGGTTTTCGCTCATTTTCTCCGGCATTAAATGGCGACGATTAGACGTGGCATACACCAATACATTCGATACGCGCTGACTCAAGCCCCCATCCAGCGCGGTTTTTAATGCCTTATACGCATCATCGCCGGGCTCAAATGACAAGTCATCGCAAAATAAAATGAAATGCTCTGGGCGCGCAGCTAATAGCGTAATAATGCGGTTCAAGTCCGCCAGATGCTCCTTATCTACCTCAATAATGCGCAAACCCTCAGCAGCAAACTCGGGTAATAAGGCTTTAATCAGCGATGACTTGCCTGTGCCACGAGCACCGGTGAGCAGCACATTATTCGCCGGCTTGCCTTGTACAAACTGGCGTGTATTACGTAATAACTGACTGCGCTGCTTATCAATATGCGTTAAACGATTCAAAGCCAAAGTATGCGGTTGCTCTACCGGTTCCAACCAGCCCGCCAGACCTTGTCGCTGCCAACGAAACGCCTGTGCCGACCAGTTTGTTTCTACGCTAGCAGGGGGTAACAAGGGTTCTAAACGCGCTAACAAGGCTTCGGCCCGGGTTAAAAAAGCCTCTAACTGCTGCATCGTATTTCCTAAAAACAAGTCATTTGCAAAGGGGTACAGAGCCTAACAGGCAGGCCGACTATTCGCCAAGCATTATACCCCCTGTTTTTTTAATATTGACAGCCTAAGGCACACCCCCTAGAATCCGCCTCTCTGTGCGGAGAGGTGGCAGAGTGGTCGAATGTACCTGACTCGAAATCAGGCGTACGTGCGAGCGTACCGAGGGTTCGAATCCCTCCCTCTCCGCCAGTACTAAGTATCTAAGCCAGAATCTAGGTGTCTCACACCAACAATTCCCGCTGTTTATCCTTGTAAAACAATGTTTTGCTATGCCATTTCGCCCGCTTAATGTAAGGTGCTTACAAACCTTATCACCGAGTTGCGCTCCTTTTGTCTCCTGAAACACCTCCAGTGCACAGCCTTCTGCAGCCAGTTCCTATTGTAAACGCGAGTCATCGCCACGGCTGACCGGTGGGTAATAGCAATGCCAATAGTTCGCTCTGCGTGGCTTTGCCCAGGCGTGTAAACTGAGCTGGCATTTGGCGGCCGAGGGTGGGTTTTGGATAAAATCAATCTAAACTTATTACCGAGGTTCTGGGTAAAATAGCAGCTATTAGTTTTTAGACTTTGCGTTCAGCTGTGTTGGAGAATGTATGCTTATTGATCGATTCGGGCGTTCTATCGAGTATTTGCGCTTATCCGTGACCGATCGTTGCGATCTGCGTTGTCATTATTGCTTGCCTAAAGGCTTTAAAGGATTTGAAGAGCCGGCTAATTGGTTGAGTTTTGATGAAATTGAGCGGGTGGTGGCGGCGTTTGCGCGTTTGGGGACTAAGCGGGTACGTCTGACTGGCGGTGAGCCTTTGTTACGTCGTCATTTGCCGCAGTTGGCTGCACGCTTGTCTGCTTTGCCGGGTGTGGAGGATTTATCGCTGACCACCAATGCCACGCAGTTGCAGCATCATGCTGAGGCGCTATTTGTCGCAGGGGTGACGCGTCTTAATGTCAGCCTAGATTCTCTGCGCCGTGACTGCATGAACGATATTACCGGCAGTGATAGCCTGCCTAAAATCATGGCAGGTCTGATGGCAGCCAAACAGGCTGGTTTTGCTCCGATCAAGATCAATATGGTGGCGATGAAGGCGGTTAACG
Source organism: Neisseriaceae bacterium TC5R-5 (assembly GCA_020830965.2). GTDB lineage: Bacteria > Pseudomonadota > Gammaproteobacteria > Burkholderiales > Chromobacteriaceae > Chromobacterium. The sequence goes on along the minus strand of JACCFC020000016.1, from coordinate 10,549 downwards.
AGGTAGATATCGGTGCCATGGTGGCATTCTGTATTGAGCACGGTTTTATATTGCGTCTGATAGAAGCGATGCCGATGGGGGATACTGGTCGTGCTGCTAATTATCTGGATTTGCAGCCGGTGCTGGCGCAGTTGAAACAGCAGTTCGGCTTGATTGAGCAGGCGCAAACGCTGGGCGGCGGTCCGGCACGTTATTGGAAAACACCGGATGGTGATTTCTCTTTGGGCTTAATTACGCCGATCTCGCAACATTTTTGTGCCACTTGCAACCGGGTGCGTCTGTCAGTGGATGGCACTTTGTATATGTGTTTGGGGCAGGAAGAGCGCTTTGAGTTGCGCCCGCTGTTACGCGCAGGTATTTCCGATATAGAACTCGAACAGGCTATCCGCAATGCAATAGAGTTGAAGCCGGAAAAGCATGAGTTCTCAGAAAAGCCGTTGAAGCTGGTGCGCTTTATGTCAATGACGGGCGGTTAAGTCTTAATCAATTTCAAACCATTCGTCACAACGATCCGCCAGAAAGCGGGCATCGTCTCTATCATGGGCACGCCGACGCACTCTTTGCTGGCGTGATCTTTCTGCTTCGCTCAACTGTGGTTTAGCCACGGCATATAAAAAGCTTTCATGCTGATCTCGGGCTTGTTTTTTGCGAATACTGAGAGGAATACGGCAAATCATTCAGGAGCCTCTTGCTGTCGTCGTGAATTACCAAGCCTAAGTTGGCCGCGTAAGGTGTTAACTTGACGTCATTTGCAAGATTTGTAAAGAGATTTGTCATAATTGCAGCAAAAACAGCCGCTTGAGTTGGTTAACAATCCGGTTCATGGCCGATGCGCTACTTATCTTTACCGCACTAGCTCTTTGTGAACAGGGTGCGGGCGCCTTCGTAACGGGTGGCAAAATAGTTGTTGTCGAGCCGAGCGACACGGATGGCGCTATTGGTGCGTGGGGCATGAACAAATTTGCCATCGCCTATGTATAAGCCCATGTGTGAGAAGGGGCGATTTAGTGTATTGAAAAATACTAGGTCACCTACTTGCATGCGATTGTTGGGAATGGGTTTGGCTAAACTGGCGATCTGGGCGGCGTTATGGGGTAGTTTGACGCCAACAGCATTTTGGTAGATGTAGCTCACCATGCCGCTGCAGTCCAAGCCAGCCTCCGGGTTGCTGCCACCAAATTTATACTCTAGGTCAAGCAGGCTTAGGGTGTATATCAGGATTTCACGACCTGCACCATCTGCTTGCAGCTTGGATAGGGAAAGGTCGCCGCTGGGGCGGCTTGGTTGGCGTTGACTGGTTTTGCGTGGTGGCGTGGTGCCACAGGCGGTGAGCAGGCCTGCCAAAGAAAGAAGGGCTGCTCTTTGTAAGAGGCGGCGACGATCAATTGGTGATGACAGTGGCAGGCGGTGAGGCATTATTGTTTGTTCTCCAGTTCTTCCCAACGCGCGAGCTTTTCTAGTAGCAACTCATCAATTTGTTCTACTCGTTGTTGCCAGCTAATAGCTTGCTGAGGGTTGTCGCGGTAGTTGTTTGGCTCAAGCAGTTGTTGGTTGAGCTTGGCTTGTTCTGCTTCCAGATTGGCTATGTCATCTGGTAGGGCGGCGAGTTCCCGGCCTTCATTATAGGATAGCTTATGACGGCCTGGTTTGAGCTTGTCCTGTCGCGAGAGAGAGGGAGGGGTAGAGGGTGCCGAGGTGTTGCTAGGAAGATTTTGCAAACTGGCCATACGTGCTTTGGTGTCCAGCCAATCCTGATAACCACCAGGGTATTCTTCCAGCTGTCCATTGCCTTCAAACACAATGACCTGGGTGACAACATTATCGAGAAAGGCGCGATCATGGCTGACCAGAAATACGGTACCGTTGTATTGGGCGATGACATCCTCCAGCAGCTCCAGTGTATCGATGTCCAGATCATTGGTGGGCTCATCCAGTACCAATACGTTGGCAGGTCGGGTAAATAGGCGAGCTAATAGCAAACGATTGCGTTCGCCGCCGGAGAGGGAGCGTACCGGGCTGCGGGCGCGCTGTGGTGAGAATAGGAAGTCTTCCAGGTAGCTCATCACGTGTTTGCGTACCCCTCCGATTTCAACAAAATCATTACCTTGGCTGATGATGTCAGCAACGCTGCTTTCTTCGTCCAATTGTTCGCGAAATTGGTCAAAGTAGGCAATGTCGAGTTTGCTGCCGATTTTGATGCTACCGCTGTCAGCAGCTAACTCTCCCAAGATCATTTTCAGCAGCGTGGTTTTGCCGGCACCATTAGGCCCGATCAGGCCGATTTTGTCGCCACGCAGGATGCGGGTGGTGAAGTTGCGGATCAGCATTTTATCGGCAAAGCTTTTGCTGACTTGTTCCAGCTCGGCAACCAGCTTGCCGGAGCGTTCTCCCGCATCCAGCTGGAAGTTGACTTGCCCGACGCGCTCGCGGCGTGCACTGCGCTCCTTGCGTATGGCCTCCAGGCGACGTACTCGACCTTCGTTGCGAGTGCGGCGTGCTTCAATGCCTTTGCGTATCCACACTTCTTCTTGAGCGTGCAGTTTGTCAAAAATACGATTCTGGTGTTCTTCGGCTGCCTGCTCTTCTGCTTTACGATTTTGGTAGCTGCTGAAACTGCCTGGGTAGCTGCGTAGTACGCCACGATCTAGTTCGATAATGCGGCTGACGACATTGTCCAGAAAGCGGCGGTCGTGAGTGATCAGCAGTACGCTACCGCTAAAACTCTTCAATAGGTTTTCCAGCCACTCAATAGCGCTGACATCCAGATGGTTGGTGGGTTCATCCAGAAGTAGTACGTCTGGTTTGGTTGCCAGCGCGCGTGCGAGTGCGACGCGTTTTTTCCAGCCGCCGGAGAGTTCGCTGATCAGGGTGTCTGGTGTTAGTTGTAGTTGGGAGAGAGTGGCTGTGATCAATGCGTCAAACTGCCAACCATCGCGGGCTTCCAGTTCATGTTGAATCACTTCCATTTGTGCTAGCGTTTCTGCATTGTGTTCACTGAGTTGCGTGATGTGGTGGTAGTCGCTGAGCAAGGTGCTAAGTTCACCCAGTCCCTCGGCTACCGCTTCAAAAACACTTTGTGTCGGTGTGAATTCTGGTTCTTGTGGTACGTAGGCGACTTTGGCATTGATCTGAATGCGACCATCGTCCAATTTGACGGTACCGGCTATGCTCTTTAGTAGCGAGGATTTGCCTGCACCATTGCGCCCAATCAGGCCGACCACTTCGCCTGGCTCCAGTGTGAAGTTAACGTTGTCTAGCAAGGCATGGTGTCCAAAAGCCAGGCAAGCTTTGTCGATGGTAATAAGGGCCATGGAATTGATTCGGTCAATGAAGAATGCGGAGGGTGATTGTAACATGCGCTAGCAGCCTGTTTCGCTAAGCGTGAGCAGGGCTGCTACAATGCGCGCCAAATTGATAAGAAAGGATGAGCATGTATTTTGTTGATCGTTCGGTGGCTATTATCAAGCCTAGGCAGCCGTTTCTCGATTGGTTGCATGCGGTGCCGGAAAATGACCTGGAGTTGTCGTTGGAGAGTCTGCGTTCTGATTGCACGGCGATTCTGCTGCCAGAGTTTGTCGATCCGGAAGAAGGGGTGGCCCATATTGATGAAATTTACGAGCAAGTATTCAAAATGGAATTGGCATCTTGGTACGAGGATGAGACCTTGTGGCCGCAGGATTTTTCCTTGAAAGCATTTTGGGAGTGGTTTGATGTCGAGATCCATTCGACCGTCATTGATAGCGTAGAGGGGGATATCAATAATATGCCCGCCAATGAGTTGTAAGCATTGAGGCATTGATATGGGTCAGCGTCTATCACCTTTCGCCTTGAACTTGCAGCCCTCGCGTCTGTGGCTCGGTTTGGTGTTGCTGACTGTATTTGCATCGATAATGCTGATTTTATGTTACTTGCCTTGGGTGTATGCATTATTGCTGCCACTAGAAATAACTTTGGCGGTTTTGGCTCTGCGTGCCAATGGTTGGTTTGCTGCGAGTAATATGCCATGGCGCTTGGAGGTCGATGCGCGAGGTCGTTTGCGCTGGTACCAGGCCGCTGATGTTTATACTGCAGAAGTATTAGATGACTGTTTTATTAGTGCTTGGCTGGTGGTGTTGAATGTGCATATTGATGGTCGTCGCCATAGCGTGATGTTGTGGCCAGATTCGGCTCCAGCGGAAGCGCGCAGGCAGTTGCGAGTTTATTTGCGCTGGTTTCAGCTGCCAACCGTCGCGGAGAGTTGAGCATTTTTTGCTGAAGTACTGTGCGGCGATATAGACGTGACTGAAAAATCATTTCTTTTTTATGAGTAGCTCGTGACTAAGCAAGCAGATAGAACAACCTTGGCCGAATGGCTTAGCTGGCAGGAAAGCTTGCACAGCAATGTTATTGAAATGGGGCTAGGACGAGTGGAGGCAGTGCGTGCAGCGTTAAATCTGCAACCGCATTGTCCTGTGATCATGGTAGCCGGTACTAATGGCAAGGGCTCGGTATGTGCGATGTTAGCAACCATCTTGCAACGAGCGGGTTTTAAAGTGGGGGCTTATACCTCGCCGCATTTGCTACGCTATAACGAGCGTATAGCAATTGATTTACAAGCGGTGAGTGATGAGCAGATTATTGCCAGCTTTGCCGCGATTAATGCCGCTCGTGGCGATATCTCACTAACTTATTTTGAGTTTGGCACGCTGGCTGCGGTGCATCGCTTTGTTGCCGAGGCGGTGGAAGTTATCATTCTTGAGGTGGGTTTAGGTGGGCGTTTGGATGCGGTAAATATTTTTGAGCCGGATGTATCCTTGGTGGTGAGTGTGGATCTGGATCATCAATCTATTCTTGGTGATAGTCGTGAGCAAGTCGGCTTTGAGAAAGCAGGTATTTTTCGTCCAGGCCGACCGGCTTTGTGTGCTGATCCGCAGCCACCTCAATCTTTGCTTAATCATGCTCAGACCATTGGGGCCGATCTAAAACTGTATGGCCGGGATTTTGGCTTTCAGCGTATGGAAAATCAATGGTCATTTCAGATGGGGTCGGCTTATCGCCATGCCCTGCCTATCCCGGCTTTGCGTGGTGCTTATCAAATGGTGAATGCCTGTGCAGCATTGGCCGTGCTGGACTGTTTAAAGGAAACCTTGCCGGTAGGTATCGGAGCGGTAAAGCAGGGTTTGTTGGAGGTGGACTGGCCTGGGCGCTTTCAGGTATTGCCAGGTCGGCCTATGGTGGTTTTGGATGTTGGTCATAATCCGCATGCAGTCAAAGCGATGTTGGCCAGTTTGTTATTACTGCCATTTGCGCAGAAGCGTTATGCTGTGTTTTCTATCCTCTCGGACAAAGATCTAGCCACTATTGTTGAACTGAGTCGAGAAGAGTTTGATGGTTGGTTTGTGGCTGGTTTGGATTTGCCGCGTGGACAAACGGGTTCAGAACTAGCTGCTAAGCTGATTGATTTAGGGGTGAAGCAGGTGCAAGTGTTTGGCACGGTAGCGCAAGCCTGGACGACAGCCTTATCGCAAGCAGGGGAGAGTGATAGAATTGTCGTCTTTGGGTCTTTCCATACAGTGGCTGAAGTTATTGAGGCGCGCAAATAGTAGGTTTGAGGAATTGCATGGCATTGTCTACTCAGGATGAATTGATTTTATTGAGAAAGCGCGCACGCCGCCGTTTAGTGGGTGCCATTGTTTTGGTATCGATTAGCACCCTCGTGCTTTTTAATGTTGTAAGTCGCCTACCTGAGCAGGCGATGAAACCAGAGTCGATTCATATCGCTCCACTCAATGTTCCTGCAACAGTACCTGCTGCAGAAGTAACTGCAACTGACGATACGGCCTTGCCGCCACAAGTGCAAACTTTGCCTGCTTCCGCACCGCAGGCTAAAGTAGAGCCACCGGCTGTGATAGCTCGCCCTGCTGCCGGTGCCACCGAATTAAAGGCTGATTTATCGTCGGTACTCACTCCAGAGCCTGCGACAGTAGAAGCAGTACCCAAGCTCCCTAGCAAGCCCAAACCGGAATCTAAGCCTGAGGTGAAGGCAACGGCCAAAACGGAAATAGCTAAACCTGCACGGCATGCTGATCCGGCCGCTATTTTGGAGGGGCGTTTCGATTCAGTTGAACCGCAGCCGGCTCCGGTTAGTGATGGTAAAACAGTCATTCAGTTGGCTGCTTTGTCTGATCCGCAAAAGGTCAATGAATTACGTACCAAGTTGACTAGTATGGGAATCGTGGCACGGTTTAGTAAGGTACAAACTAGCAAAGGGGAAGTGACTCGAGTGAGGGTGGGGCCTTTCGCCAGTCGCCGCGATGCAGAAGCTAGTCTGCAGAAGCTTGCTCAGGCCGGAGTTAACGGCATGATCGTTACACCGTAGCTAGCGATGACTTTATTTGATTACATCGCGATTGCTATTATTGTCTGCTCTATCTTGGTAGCCATGATGCGCGGCTTGGTTGCGGAAGTTTTGTCTTTGTCCGCCTGGTTGATTGCTTTTTGGTCTGCTAAACAGTTTGCTTCGTTAGCCGTGGTTTTTTTGCCGCTAACGTCTTTTTCGGAAGAAGGACAATGGCTGGGCGGCTTTGTGGCAGTTTTTTTATTAGCATGGATGGTTACAGTTTTGTTGCGACTTAGCTTGACCAGCATGATGGACAGTATTGGACTAGGCAGTATCAATCGTTTATTTGGTGCTGTGTTTGGTCTGGCGCGTGGTTTGATGGTGGTGACGGTACTGGTCTTGCTCGCTGGTTTGAGTGACCTACCGCAAAAACCGATGTGGAGGAACGCTGTGCTCTCGGAGCCATTCGAGTCGGTGGCCCTAGCGTCAAGGCCTTGGCTGCCGACGCTACTAGCCGACAAGTTGCGTTACACAGGGCAGCATAATGAATAGGGTGGAACCTCTTGATATCTTTACTTCAAGATTCCACCTTTTTCTTTGCCTGTCTTATTGCTAGCTAATTGATAAAGTGCGCTGTCATTGGCGCGGTATTTGTTTTAGTTTCATGCCCTTAGGGAAGAGAGCATAACGATGTGTGGAATTTTAGGGGTGGTTGCTCAGGCACCGGTTAACCAGTTGTTATATGACGGCTTACAAGTGTTACAGCACCGTGGTCAGGATGCTGCTGGCATTGTCACAAGTAGCGGCAAAACGTTTCACATGCACAAAGGCAGTGGTCTGGTGCGTGATGTATTTCGCACACGGAATATGCGCTCTTTGCAGGGTAATGCTGGTATTGCTCATGTTCGTTACCCCACAGCCGGTTCGGCTTCCTGTTTGGCGGAGGCTCAGCCTTTTTACGTGAATTCCCCATTTGGTATTGTGCTGGCGCATAACGGCAATCTGACCAATGCAGAAGCGTTAAAAGTGGATATGTTCCGTCGTGATTTACGTCATATTAATACTAACTCTGATTCGGAAGTGCTGCTGAATGTGCTAGCCCACGAACTGGCACAACGCACAGATGGTTATCAATTGAATCTTGATGCGGTATTTGGTGCCATTGCGGCGGTACATCGCCGAGTACGTGGTGCTTATGCGGTCGTAGCGATGATTGCAGGTTATGGTTTGATCGCCTTTCGTGATCCTAATGGTATTCGCCCTCTGGTGATTGGTACTTGTGAGAACCAGCAAGGAAAAACCGACTATATGTTGGCTTCCGAATCAGTGGCACTTGATTGTTCGGGTTTTACTCTGTTGCGAGATGTACAACCGGGAGAGGGTATTTTCATCAGCTTTGATGGCGATTTTCATGCACGTAGTTGTGCGGCAGAGGCCCGTCATGCGCCTTGTCTGTTTGAGTACGTGTACTTCGCACGTCCAGACTCAGTCATTGACGGTGCTTCGGTCTATCAGGCTCGTACTTTAATGGGTGAAAAGCTGGCGGAAAAGATTCGTCGCGTCCTGCCTGAGCTGGATATTGATGTCGTGATGCCGATTCCTGATACCAGCCGCCCCAGTGCCTTGCAATTGGCGAATCATTTAGGTTTATCGTATCGTGAAGGTTTTATTAAAAACCGTTACATCGGTCGTACTTTTATCATGCCGGGACAGGCGGTACGTAAAAAATCAGTGCGGCAAAAACTTAACCCATTGCCATATGAATTTAAAGACCGTAACGTTTTACTGGTGGATGATTCTATAGTGCGTGGCACCACTTCGAAGGAAATTGTGCAAATGGCACGTGATGCTGGGGCCAAAAAAGTTTATTTTGCTTCTGCTGCGCCAGCAGTACGTTTTCCGAATGTTTACGGTATTGATATGCCCACACGAGCAGAGTTGTTAGCTACGGGTCGCACCGAGGAAGAAATAGCCACTGAAATTGGTGCCGATGCCGTTATTTATCAGGATCTTGCGGCCTTACAGCAAGCAGTTACTACAGTTAACCCGAGCTTGCGGTTTTTTGAAACATCTTGCTTTGATGGAAAATATATCACTGGCGATATCGATGATGCCTATTTAGATGCCATTGAAGCTGACCGTTTGTATAAGCAAGGCAATAAGGATGAAGGGGAAGGTGAGCAAATGATAGACCTTAACCTGAATGTTGCAGAACAGAATTTGATCTAAAGCGGCTTATCGATCCCCTCATAACTGTTAGATAGTACATCTGCTTAACTTTGGTGGTCATTTAAATGCTATGTTACTCGATAGGTGTTGCATAGCTTTGTTTGAGCTACTTGGTAAAAAAAGTGCTATAGCCAGATGAGGGGATAAAGATGTCGATTGCGAGATGGCCAGAAGGGGAGCGTCCACGTGAAAAGTTGCTTGCTCATGGGCCTGCTGCTCTGTCGGACTCGGAGTTGTTAGCCATTTTTTTGCGTACCGGCATGAAGGGCTTCAGTGCCGTGGATATTGCTAGGCAATTGATACAGGACTTTGGCTCGCTTTCTAATCTGCTAAGTACTTCGCAGAAAGATTTCGAGGCGCGTCGTGGCTTGGGCTCAGCTAAGTATGCTCAGTTAATGGCTAGTAAAGAGTTGGTGCGACGAGCTTTGATTGAGGAGATGGAACAGCGTGAAATCATGAGTGATCCCCTCACAGTGCGCAATTATTTACGTTTAGCCATTGGCGGGCGCGATATAGAAGTATTTGTTGTGGTGTTCCTGAATATACAAAATCACGTTTTAGCCGTAGAGGAGCTCTTTAAAGGAAGTGTGGCAGAGGCTAGGGTTTATCCTCGTGAAATTGTGCGACGTTGTTTAGAGCATAATGCGGTGGGGGTAATTGTTGCTCATAACCATCCTTCAGGGGTGTCTGAACCCTCTCATTCAGATCGTGTCCTAACCAATTTACTTAAAGCCGCATTGGATTTGGTGGAAGTTCGTTTATTAGATCATTTTATCGTAACCGGGCAGTATGCGGAGTCGTTTGCTGAGCGTGGCTGGCTGTGAGCCGACAGGGTAATGACAGTCTGTTGTTATAGAGTAAGGATCGATCACCATATTACGGGGGAGCTCATTATGAATATCCTGCGGTTGTTGAATGAGTCCGACTACATTCAGGTTAATAATCAATTTATCAAACCAGATTTTCATGATATTTCCGAAGAGTTTTCTGATGATGATGATGTGGTGCTGGAAGCAACTCTGAATGGGCAAGAGTTGATCTTAACGGTTGCCGATCTAGAGGATGCCACGCCATTAGCCGATGGAGGATTCTGGTTAGAAGGCCTCGGTTATTTGCGCTTCTTATCGCAACAAAATTTACACTGATACTTATCTGTTTCAGATAGACAAAATTTGAATAAGGCCAGAGCTTAAGGGAACTTCTAGAAACCGGTTCAGGGCAGCCTGCAAAATAGCCGGTGGTCTAATTTGATGATTTTTTGATCAGACCAACGGTTGTTAGGCCTCTGGCCCTGCTATTTTTGCCTCCGGAGCCAGCCTTTCTTGGGCTCCGAACGCATTTCGGGCGTCAGAACGCGGCGACCCCATGGTTTTTCAGCCAGCACATCCGCTTCAGATTGTAGGTTAGTGCCTTGAGATGTAATTGCAAGGTCGCCCGCGGCAGCCCCACGCAGCGCAGAAACTTGCCGCCCAAAGCGCGCAGGCCAGCGAAAGGATGTTCTCCACGTGCACAGATCTTGGCGATGCGCCGGTTACGCCCGGCCTGAGTGTTAGGTATCCCTTGTTTGAGCTTGGCACGGCTCTGGATGTGTTGTCGCCAGCCGCCTACTTCGAGTTCGGTCAGCTCGGTGTAGCCACGGTCAGCGTACAGGGCACGGCTGGTATTGTTCTGGTCGAGCACCTTCAGTAGATGGGTCTGGTCACCTTCATTGGCCGGGCTGATATGCACGGCACGGACCAGCTTGTAACGGCAGTCGGTCGACGCGGACAGCTTGTAGCCGAAGGTCTGCTTGCCGTGTTTCTCGGTTCAGCGGGCGTCGACTGAGGTCGGTTGGCAATAGTGGAGTCCAACGGGTTAAGCGGCGAGTTGATTTTCATAAGAGCCTGTTCACGATCTTCGAAGAAGCAGGACGAGAAATGCCAGATGAACGAGTTGCAAACTTGAGTTGAGCTTACGCTCGCAGTTCTTCCACAAACGTCTGCATTTCTCCAGCCAACCAAA
>JACCFC020000015.1 GCA_020830965.2 Neisseriaceae bacterium TC5R-5 | reverse complement strand
GCCAAGCCCGAGCGCAAGCCCAGAGCCAAGCCCGAGCGCAAGCCCAGAGCCAAGCCCGAGCGCAAGCCCAGAGCCAAGCCCGAGCGCAAGCCCAGAGCCAAGCCCGAGCGCAAGCCCAGAGCCAACCCCAAGCCCAAGCCCAAGCCGAGCCCCGCGCCCTACCAGACAGTAAATTTACATTTTTAAAATATGGGTAACTTATACTTAGGTTGCCCATGTTGATATAAGTAATAAGAAGGAGGTATTAGCATGCAATGTGCAGCAAGAGTAGGTGATCCAATTGCTAGTGGTGGGGCTGTTACCAGCGGATCGCCCAACGTTTCTATCAACAGTATCCCCGCAGGATTAGTGAGTATAAGTGGTGCGTCGTGTGCTATTCACCCTGCTTGTCCTTGTATTGCGGTGGGCTCCTCGACGGTAACCATTAATGGTATACCCGCGGCACGTGCTGGGGATGTTGCCGGTTGTGGTTGTGCGATTGTTGGAGGATCTGGAAATGTCTTTATCGGTTAATGATAAAGGAGAAAATAAAAAAACGGAGAAGCGCAAACCGATGATTTCAATTGCTAGCTTAATGAAAAGCTTACCTGGTACGATTAAGTCGTATCAGGTATATGATCAAAAAAATCAACAATTGAAAAATAAATCATAAATTTACAATTATATTTATGGTTAATGCCGAGTATATTTTGCGAAGTAAAATTTTACTGCAATTTAAATTTAAAAGGTAACTCATTGTCTACTTTGATGAGTCATGAGCTTTGCACACTAAAACCAGTAAGCCATTACAAAATAACTAATGCTATTAGTGGTTTTGCTGGTTATTTTATAGATGTCTTAAATGGACAGCAGCTCATTCTTGGAGAGTCTGTAAAAGACTTCGCGTTGCCAGGTCGTTTCCCCATTCAATTTTCGCGATTTTATATTTCAAATATGAATTTGCAAGGAATATTGGGGAAGGGGTGGAGGTGCTCATGGGAAGTTAGTTTACATAAGCGTGGTAACGAAATTGAATATTGTGATGAACAAGGTCGAATAGTAATTTTTCCGTGTTTGGATATCGGCTCAAAAATTTATGACCCCATTGAGAAATTATATTTCGCCCATTTGAAAGATGGGCGTTTTGTTATTGAAAAACCCAATGGAATTTACTATGTTTTTTTTGATTTTGATCAGCGAGCCATTGCAAGGCTGGCAATGATAGAAAATATAGAGTTACAGCAGGTTAAATTTGTATGGGCACGCAATGGTACCTTGTTAAGAGTAACGGGTTCTTGTGGGCATGAATTACAGTTCATGTATGCCAATTCATTTGGATTTTTGTCTCAAATAAATTGTGTTTTTGAAAAAAATACGCGCTGCATTACCCAGTATAATTACACCTCAAATGCTAGGTTGGCTTTGGTAAGAGATGGGTTTGATCAGAAAAATGCAAGTTATCAATACAGTGATTTAGGTTTAATAACTCAATTGGAGCTTAAGTCTGGGCTTATATATAGTAATATTTGGCAGAAAATTGATGCTCAATATAAAGTCGTAGAGCAAACGAATAATATGGGACTTAAGCTTAATTTAAGCTATTTTAAATTAAAAACAGAAGTAAAAGATAATTTTGGAAATATTGCTATTTGGCAATTTTCCCGTGATGGGAAAGTAAAAACCTATCAAGATTTTTACGGTAGAAAATATAATATTGATTATGATAATTTTAATAGATTAACGCATTTATTTTTGCCTGATAATAGTTGTTTTCTGTTTGAATATGATGCGATGGGCAGGTTGATAAATCTGTCTGATCCGGATGGTGAGAAAACAAGAATAGCTTATTATGACAATAGCTTGCTGCCATTAATGACGGTGTTGCCTAATAATAGCTATTGGATGTTGCAAAGGAATCAGTTTGGCCAATTAATATCTATTGCAAATCCAGCCGGCAAAATTTTAAAAATAAATATATCTGAAGATAGTTCAAAAAAAGAAATTGTAGATGCGGAAGGTGGTGCTGAAACGTGGGAATTTAATTCTTGGGGCCAAGTGATATCTTGCGTTGATTCAAAAATGAATGTTAAAAAATTTCAATATGATCAAAATGGTTACTTGATTGAAATGAGCGACTCTTTAAGTGGAAATCGTCGGTTAACGAATACTTCTCAAGGAAAGTTAGAAAAAATCACATATGCTGATGGAAGTTTTGAAAAGTATGAGTGGAATTCAAATGAAGAGTTAATAGGTTATACCAATGCATTGGGCTACCGTCAGCAATGGCAGCGTGATGCATATGGAAATATAGTCAAATATATTGATGAAGAAGGCCGTGTAACTTTATATAGTTACGATGTTTATGGGCGTGTGATTTTGATTAAAGATGCTCGAGATTTAACTTATAGTTTTGAATGGAATGCTGCGGCCTGCATTTCAGTGGCGAGAATGCCGAATGGAGTTAGCTATTATTATAATTATGATAAATTTGGACACTTATCTGAAATAAAAAAAATTGCCGTAGATCAAGAACAAGTAAGTTATTATAAGTGTAATATCAATGGTAAAGTTATTGAGAAAATTACCGATAATTACAATATAAAATATGAGTATAATAGCTTTGGTGAATTGGTAAGTGTTGATCGTGAGATAACTAATGCCCAAGACTTTATGGGGCTAGAGCCAGATCGGCTTGAATTTGAGTATGATCGCTTAAGTAAAATAATCTCTGAAAAGGGGAGTTACGGTGAGATAAGTTTGGTGAGAAATCAAACTGGTCATCCTATTCTAAGCAAATTACCGAATAATATAGAAATCGCGCGATTGTATGACTCTATGGGGTATGAAGCGCAGATAAATCTAAATGGCGAACCTGTTTTTGAAATGGCTTATAATGAGCATGGAAAAGAGATTTTACGTAAATATGGTAGTTTGTTAACTATCTCAGGATATAGTTCTAAAGGTCTGCGTGCATGGCGGCGCACCATTCCATTTGCCAATGCCGAAGATGTTCCGTTCGATCCTCAGAATGTGCTATTAATTTATGATGCTAAGTTTGATAAGGCCGGTCATAAAATATCCGATTTTAGTTTTGTGTTAGGAGAAAATTTTTATGATTATGATGCCAGTGGCCGCTTATTAAGACGTTTTTCTAAGGATTCTTATTTAGAAAGGTTTAGTTGGGATCTGACTGGAAATATAAAAGATTTAGTAGATTATGATGCTTCCTTATCAAAAAATAATATTGTACATAGCTATAAAGACATCAGTTACGAGTTTGATCATTGGGGTCGGTTAATCAAAAAAAATAAAGGTGGCCATCAAACTAATTATGAATGGAACGATGACGATAAATTGATTAAAATAATAACTGATACTACAGTTACTTATTATAGCTATGATGTTCTTGGTCGAAGAGTGAAAAAATTATATATTTCCTCTCCCCCTGCCAATATGTTATGGCAACAGAAGGAGCCAGTAATTGAAGAAACAAGCTATATATGGCATGGTGCAAGACTAATACAGGAAATAAATAATAAACAAGTCAGCACTTACTTGTATGAGTCCCGATCATTTGCTGGTTATGCTGTCCCGATGTTGAGAATAGACCAGCTTCGAAATGAGCAAGAGCAAAAAAATATCTTACTGAATTATTATCATACTGGGACTTGGGGTGAGGTGCTTGATGTTACAAATGAAAATGCGGAAATTTTATGGAGTGCCCAAATAGCTAAAAATGCTGCTCTTTCTAAGAGTGGTAATAGTATTCAGCAAAATATCAGAAATACTGGTGAATATTTTGATGAAGAGTCAAATATAAACTACAGTTTATTGGGGTATGTTGATTTAGATACTAGACGTTGGATATCGCCTATATTATCTAGTCTTAAACAGAGTCTTAATGAGTATTTTAATATTAAGTTTCCAATGGGTTGGACTGATCCTTGTTTGTTAGTGAAAAAAAGTGAGTTTTCATCAAGTATGGAGATGTTGGACTTTACTATGCCGAATATAGAGGCTCAGCGTCAGCTTCCCAAATTGGTTTTTCCGGATCTATATGATCATGAGTTAGTTGTTTTGTCAGAGTTGTACGGTTCCGAATTTTAATTTTTACTGATAGGCCTGTCTGGCTTTGAGGGTATATCCATGTGGATTGAACTTGTGGCTTATGCTGGAGATAACCTGAGTTATCCGATAAGAAAAGAAATTTCCTCGATTGACCCTGTTGTTTTTTTTCCTGAGATGGCAACGTTTAGTTTGTTATCGGTAGACTCAATTGATGATGAAGTAGATTATGTTTTATTTAAAAACATAAATGGCGAAATATTTTTAGAAAATCATTGCCAGCAGTTTGCATGCTCAATAAAAGGGATACTGATTGCTTTGGGTTCGGCTGTCAAAATCTCCGATAGTGAAGAAGTCGAGATTGGCTTAGCGCTCTTATTTGCTTCCTACAGTGCGCAGGATATCGATCCCATACAAAATATGCAGCAACAACCAAAGCAAACAGTGGATGATGCATTAAATGACCTTGTCGCTTTGGCTGGTTCGCAGTCGATTTCTGATATGTTGCAGGAGGCGGAGGGTAACTTAACTGTCTTAAACGATAGTGATGGTTTTGAAAAAAAAGAAGTATCAAATAATGAGTTTTCTGACGCAGATAACCCCCTAGGAAAGCTTGCAGATGAATATCGTCGTGTTTTATTAAATCTTGATAGAGGCGAGACTTATACTTTTTCTTCTAATACACCTAAATTAACTAGCCCTCTACCAAAAAACCCATTTGCTCAATACGCAGGGTCTAAAGATGGTTTCCTATTGGATGATTTGTTTGATGGCAAAAAAATGATTGATGAGTTCTTGTCACAACTAGATGATTTTGGACAAGAGCGTATCTTTATGCCTGATGAACATGTAGATGTTTTAGAGGTTCTGGCCCCAGAAGGAATGGTGCTGAAAAAAATAGAACGAGCCGGACAATTAACATTACATGGACACCATCAACTAAGTATTGATAGTCACTTTACTATAAAAGATGCACACTTGCACAATAAGGAAACCAGAAATGAAGAATAAAATTGATTTAATTGAAAGTGATGATGCTGCTACTTTAACTCTTAAGATGTTTTTGAAAGAAAAAAATTTAGAAGCCTTGCTTGACGAGGTTTCTGAAGCTGTAAAAAAACAACCGAACAATGCAGAGCAGCGTTGGTTGTTGTTTCAAATTTTATGTGTTAATGGTGCTTGGGAGCGTGCACTTAAGCAATTGGCTGCATGGGGTAAATTAGAGTCGGCTGGTGTGGCCAAGGCACAGATGTATCGTAATTTAATTGAGTCGGAGTTATTTAGAGTTGAGGTTTTTGCAGGGAAGAGACAGGCTGGATTTATTGAGCCGTTGCCGGAGTGGGCGGTTTGTTTACAGAATGCGAACTCCTTATTTAGTGAAGGAAACTTGCAAGAAGCAGATAGATTACGTATCAAGGCACTTGATATGGCGCCGATTAGTGAAGGTCAAGGTAGTAATATTGGCCAGTTTACCTGGTTGTCTGATAGTGATACTCGTTTGGGTCCGATATGCGAAATGATAGTTGCTGGCGGTTACCGGTGGTTACCTTTTGAAATAATTGAAAAAATTAGCATTGCTCCTATATCAAGTTTAGTAGATATGGTGTGGTGCCCTGCTGTTGTTGTTACTCATGATCATACTGTCTTGAAGGGCTATATTCCTTCTCGTTATCCAGGCTCTGAATTGGCAGAAGAGAAGTTTAAATTAGGTTACGAAACTAGTTGGCAGGATGTCGGGGAGACTACCATTATTGGGGTTGGGCAAAAAACATGGAGTACTGATGCTAAGGATTATGGTGTATTGGAAATTGGAGAGATTCAGTTTGGTCAAGAGATCTTGAATAATGATGAAGAATGATCAGCAATCGCATTCGAAAGCGGCATTTCTACCAACATTATTTGATAGGTTGGTAGATAACGAGCCAACCAAGCGGCTTGAAACGTCACAAGTATATACTTTTGATGCACAAGGAATGCGGGAGATAATAAAGCGTGACTTAGCTTTATTATTGAATACTACCAATATTAGCGATGAATTAGATGAGTCGCGGTTTAGTGTAGTTGCCAGTTCTGTGGTGAATTATGGTGTTCCCGCTTTATCTGGTAGTTATATGGCAGAGCGAAGTTGGTCCAAGGTTGAGGCTATGATACGGCAGGCTATCATACGCTTTGAACCAAGACTGATTAGTGATGCTCTGGTGATTATGCCTTCTGTCAATTCAAAAGGTTCTTGCCAGTACAATATTTTAATGTTTGAGATTAAAGGACTTGTTCAATGGTCGCCCTATCCTATTGAATTTCGGTTGAAAAGTCACTTTGATCTTGAGACATCTCAAGTAAGACTACAGCAAGTTTGATGTTCTTGGTGCTATATAACCATTTGGGGTTATATTTTCTATTGAACGTTAGTGTGAATATAAAAACATTTATTAAAATAGCTTAAGGTTAAAAAATGGACCCGAAATTTCTTGATTATTATAGCCGTGAATTAACATATATGAAAGAAATGGCGGGTGATTTTGCAGCACAACACCCAAAAATTGCCAGCCGTTTAGGAATGCAAGGAATTGATATTGCAGATCCTTATGTTGAAAGGTTGATTGAAGCATTTTGCTTTTTGTCTGCTAGAACTCAAATTAAGTTAGATGCAGAGTTCCCTCGCTTTACTCAGCGCTTGCTTGAAGTGATTTATCCTAATTATGTAGCACCGACACCTTCTATTGCAGTAGCAAAATTAAATCCGAGTCTTAAAGAGGGGAATTTTAGTCAAGGCTTTGATGTTCCGCGAAATAGTGTTTTTAAAGCAGCTATTCCTGTTGCAGAACAAACTGCTTGTGAATTTCGCAGTAGCCAAGCAGTCACTTTATGGCCATTGGAAATTGTCGATGCAAGTTTAACTGCAGTGCCACCAGATATTCCGAATATGGGTAGGTATCTACTGCCACATAAAGTGTTACGTGGTGCTTTGCGCTTACGCTTACGTACTGTTGGTGAAATTAAATTCTCGCAATTAAAGGGTTTAGACCGCTTGCCTATTTATATAGGTGGAGATGAGCGTATTGCTTCTCATCTTTTTGAACTGGTGCATGCGGCAAGCGTTGCGAGTGTAATAAGGCCATATAATGGCTTGCGTGGTGAGGGTGTAGTGGTAAGTAAGCAAGCGGTGGCATTTGAAGGTTTAGAACCAAGCGATAGCCTATTGCCACTTTCGTGGGGAGCTTTTCATGGACATAACTTATTACATGAGTACTTCACCTGTCGGAATAGGTTTTATTTTTTTGCGCTGACACAGTTACGTAATGGCTTGGCTAAAATTGATGGTAACGAGGCAGAAATTGTTATTTTGCTTGATCGTTTACCTTTGGAGTTGGCCACGCATATTAGTGCCTCTCGATTTCAATTATTTTGCACTCCAATAATTAATTTGTTTCCTAAGCGCACCGATAGGGTCGAAGTAAATCGAGCACTAACAGATTTTCATCTTCTTCCTGATCGTAGTCGGCCACTTGATTTTGAAGTTTTTTCTGTTTCTAGAATTTTCGGTCAAAATGCTGAAAATGCTGAAGAGGTTGCTTTTAACCCTCTTTATCAGACGCTGCATAGCGATGCGGGTAATTATGGTCGTTATTTCTCCATTCGGAGAGAACAGAGATTACAAAGCAATAATGTGAGAAAATACGACACACGTACACCTTATATTGGCACTGAAGTGTTTGTTTCCTTGGTCGACCAAAGAGAGGCTCCTTATGCTGATGATATCCGCTACCTTTCTGTCGAGGCTTTAGTAACGAATAGAGATTTACCTAAGTTGATTCCAAGAAACGGGGTGGATGACTTAAGTATGCCCGAATCTATACCTGTTGATGGGGTGGTATTAATGCACGCACCAAGTGCCCCTAGACCTCCATTTGCTATTGGTGAGGCTGCATGGAGGTTAATTCGTCAATTGAGCTTTAACTACATGCCTTTGTCGGATTTTGATCATGTTGATGGGGGACAGGCATTAAGAAATATGTTGCGCTTGTTTATCGGTGAAGGTGATCGAGAGCAAAGTGCTCAAATTGATAGTTTAGTGGGGGCAAAAACTGAGCCTGTTGTAAGGCGTTTACCTGGGCATGGTCTTTTAGTTTACGGGCGAGGTATTCAGTGTAATTTAACTGTGGATGAGGTGGGGTTTTCCGGTATGAGCCCTTATTTGTTTGGTTTGATTTTAGAGCACTATTTGGCAAGGCATGTTGCTATTAATGTTTTTACTGAAACTACCTTGCATTCTATGCAAAGAGGGCAGGTTGCACATTGGCCAGGTAGAATGGGTGGCAGAGGGGTGGCGTAATGAGCCAGGAAAGTGCCATTAAACGTGAGCATAGAGAGGATGGCAGCTTACAACTTGCTGGGTTAAAGGCCTGGTTTGATGAAGAAAGGCCTTGGAACGCCGGCTTTCTAAGCTTGTTAAGAGCAATTGCTGCACGTGAGTCCCGTGACTCTCCTGCGATTGGTACTGCAAGTTTGCCGCAGGAGGAGTGCTTTCGTATCGGTCAGCGCCCTACTATGGCATTTTCTCCTAGGGAGGTGGCCTCTCTTAGGCGGCAGCACGGTCAATTGAAGATTGGTTTGTTTGGCTTAGGCATTTGGGGTGCGCAAGGGGCAATGCCTTTGCATATGACAGAGTTTGCCTACAACCGGACTGAGAGTTTTCAGGATACGACGTTGGTTGATTTTGTTGATATCTTTCACCATCGTGCGTTAGCGCTATTTTATCGTGCGTGGGCGTCTGCGCAATCTACGGTTTCACTGGATAGTGGTCATGATCAGGCCTTTTCTTTTTATATTGGTAGTTTGGTTGGCATTGAGCCGAAAGAGCTAAGCTACTCTTGCTTGCCAACACATGCACGCTTATCTTCCTCTGTACATCTGGTACGCGAAGCCCGTAACCCGGATGGTTTGGTTGGTACTCTAAGTCACTATTTCGGTGTGAATGTGGCTCTAGATGAGTTTGTTGATCACTGGATTGTACTTTCTCCTGATGAGCATGCTCGACTCGGTGTTGCTAGCGCCTCTGCAATTATGGGAGAGGGGGCAATACTAGGGGAGAAAATTGCAGATAGACAGCATAAATTTCGCTTAGTTATTGGGCCTTTGAGTCTTGCGCAGTATTTACGGCTTACGCCACAAGGAGCAGATTTACCTGTGTTGGTAGAATGGGTGAGGTCGTTTATCGGTTTCGAATATGAGTGGGAAATTAAATTGCTTGTTAAGCCTGATGAGGTACCCGCTTTAATTATAGGTGATGAACAACACCTGGGACATACTACTTGGTTGGGGGAACCGCAAGAGGCTATTGCGGTAACTGGCATGGTATTTGAGCCAGAGCAGTATCGTGTTAATACAAGGAAAAATCATGCCAACTAATCACCTTGGTGCGCAGATAAAATATAGTGAATTGTTAGAAGCGATCTCTACTGAGGCGCCATGTGGTTTGAATTTAGAGTATGACCCAGCTTTTGTAATGTTACAGTCATCTATAGCGGCAAAAATGGATGCCCAATATGGTGATTTTGTCGGTTTGGCAGAACCGGTCAACTGGGCAGAGGTTGAGCGAGATTCCCGTACTTTATTACTGCGAACTAAAGATATTCGTTTAGTTATTATTCTGTTGCGTAGCAGGTTGCGGCAGGTAGGGGCCGAAGGGCTGCGTGATGGAGTCGTGTTATTGAAATCGTTGTTAGATATTTATCCAGACTACTTACATCCCGCTTTGGTAATAGATGGTGAATATGATCCGATAATGCGTGCCAATGCCTTTACTGAGTTAGTCGATCATAGTGGTTTGTTGTTGGATGTTCGCAATATTAACTTACCTAAAGCAGCGGGCCTACAATTGCAGGTGAAAGATGTCGAAAAGGCTTTTGCTATTCCGCGTGTGAAAGATGCGTTGACCGGCGAGGCGGTATTGCGAGTGTTGAAAGAGCTAAAAGCGAAGCGGGATAAGACTGTAGTGGCGCTAACAGAAGCATATGCAGAGTTATTGGCGCTGTCGAATACCTTGCAGACGGAGATGACTGCTGATGCTCCGGATTTGCAAGAACTGGTCAAGCTTTTGCAACCTTTTGCCAGCGAGGAAGTTGAGTCAACTGTCGCGATTGCTCATTCTTCTGATATGGTCGAGCGTGTTGAGCATGACCTTACCTCCTCCCCGGTGACTATGCCCGTCGAGGGGAATGAGTTTGTTGCTGTTAACCACGCTCCAGAAACGGTAGGTGTTACTATCGAAAAATCATCAGTAGTGATATCGTCAAGTATGGATCGTTGGGCTGCTTTGGGCAAAATTCAGCAAATTCGTACTTGGTTTGAAGATAATGAGCCGAGTAGCCCGGTGATTATCTTGTTACGGCAAGCGGAGCGTATGGTGGGTAAGCGCTATTCTGAGTTAATTGATATGGTGCCATTAGAGGTATTAGCCAAATGGGATCAATCCGGAGATGAATAGTGATAGTGTTTTGATATTTAGCTGATTTGTGATTTTTATATAAATAATATTTTTGAGAGGTTGTGAAAATGAAATGTGTTGGGATTTTTTTTACAGGCATTTGTGTTTTTTTTATGCTATCTATAGCACATGCTTTTAATGCTCCGCCGAATATTGTATACCCATATGGAAATCCGAGTTTAACACCGATAACGGTTGATCTTGGTAATGTTCTTATTAGAGGAGATGCGAAGAGTGGTCAAAGAGTTGCCACAAGAACTGTGGGTCCTTTTGTTGCGAATGGAGCATATAATCGGGTACTAGATGGCGCAGGATTTGAGAGTAATAAAGCAAGATATCTTGACGATCTAGAATATGGAGACACTACTGTAGCTGTAATAGCTAATAATGTTCGTTTAACTAGATTATATAGGGTTTTCAATAATGGCGGTGCAGCCGATGTTCTTGGTAGTGTTGCTGATGTTGGTGGTGATTTATATAGTACAGCTATGGTGGGCGTAGGTATGGCAGTGACCGTCAACAATGGTTTTTCTGACCCATTTCGTTTTGCTGAAAAGGCATCTTTGATTGCATTCGATCCTGCTGGAGTTTCAATACTTTTTGCTAATAACTCTTCTGCTACAGTGGATCTATATAAAACTGGAACTATAACCAACCCAACGAACCTGGGTGCGAATATTTTAGCTGGCTTAGAAGGGCGTATGTATTTTGAAACTGCTCATTCGATTGCTGTTGTTCGTGCATTAGCTACAGCGAGAGAGGTGCCTGTCTGTTCTGTAAGTGGCCCACCAGGCAATATTGTTGATTTTGGAGATGTTTTTCCCTCTAGTTTTTTGCCGACTACTGGCTTTGGCCCTACGATAACAGTTCCGTTAAGTTATACCTGCATGGGTAGTAACATTGCCTCAGTAACAGCTTCTTTGGTTAATACAACGGCATCTAGTTTTAGTGCGAACTTAGTGTCGCTTAGCAATGTCAATGATGCTAATGATAATAATAGCTTTGGAATTAGATTGATCCCCCAATTGTCACCTGGTCGTGTTTTGACGCCAGATGGAACTGTCAAAGAAGTAAGAAACGCACCTACCAATAGCGAAGTTAATAGAGATAGCGTTCAGATTAATGAATATAATTTTTCTCTTGATGCAACTCTTGTGAAAAATACTGGAATTTCTGCTCAGCCAGGTCGGTTAACGGGGCAGGCGACGATCAGGTTTGTCGTTGATTAGTGTTTGGTTGGCAAAGAGTTTTATATCAATTTTAAGTATTTAAGTGACTAAAGCATTCTCCATTATGTTGAGCTTGGTCACTTATTTCAAAATATATATGAGTGAAAAATGAGTAATAGTATTTTCGTGCAAATCGCTAGTTACCGAGATCCTGAGCTAGTTCCTACGCTTTTAGATCTGATTGAGCAGGCGGGTAAACCAGAAAATTTACAGATAGTTGTCTGTTGGCAGCATGGTGACGAGCAGAGTCTTGGTGATTTTATTCAAGCCAGTTTTAAGTTACATATTGGAGAAGTGAATCAAAGTGATGATTTATTACACAGCCTTAGTTATATGGGTGCTTCAATTAAGTTGATAGATGTCGATTATTTGGCAACCGAGGGTGCCTGTTGGGCTAGAAATAAAGTTCAACAGTATTACTCCGGCGAAAAGTACACTTTACAGCTTGATTCACATCATCGCTTTATTGCACGTTGGGATGAGGATGTTATTGCAATGCTCGAATGTATGCGTGATGAAAGTGCCAAACCGGTGCTAACTGCTTATTTGCCGGCATACAATCCTAATAATGATCCTGAAGGACGTAACCGTAAACCCTCCTATCTTTCTTTTGATTATTTTACTCCTGCTGGGGTATTGCTGATTAAACCAAATTATATAGGTGATTGGGAGAAATTAAAAAAGCCAGTTCGGTCTCGATTTTATAGCGGTCACTTTACTTTTGCTGATGGTAGCTTTGCCGTTGAAGTGCAACACGATCCCGAGTATTTTTTTCACGGTGAAGAAATTTCTATTGCAGTTAGAGCATTTACCCATGGCTATGACTTATATCATCCTTACAAAGTTTTGGCGTGGCATGAATATACTAGAGAGAATAGAACGAAAGTTTGGGATGACCATAGCACCGAGCGAAAAGAAGCTGGAGAGGTGAAGCTTGCTTGGCATGAGCGTGATATAAAGTGCTTTGAGAAAAATAGAGCTTTGCTTGGTATGAGTAATGACTCTTTAGCTGATTTTGACAAATATGGCCTTGGTTCTGTTCGCACTCTTGCAGAGTATGAGGCTTATGCCGGTATTAGCTTTAAATATAGGGCAGTACAGCAGACTGTCTTAGATTGCAAAATTCCTGAGAAAGATTATGTTCGATCTTATTCTGATGTCGATTGGCGCAACTCCTTAATTCGACCTAATACAGTATCTATTGCTATTCATAGAAATGAATTAGGTGATGGTCCTTTAGAGGATTATAAGTTTTGGTATGTGGGTGTGCATGATAAGGATCGCGTTGAGATATACCGTGAGGATTTATGGCCTGAGAAAATGTTTTCTCTACTAGATAAAAGCCATAAAGATTGGGTTATGTATAGTATCCAATTTTGTAGCCCCTTAGATTGTGAGTTGAAAACTTACCGAATTTGGCCTGTACATAAAGAAAAAGGTTGGATGAAAATTACAGATAGAAATGTTCAATAAACAATATGGCGATGAAATACGGTGGATTCATTAAAAAGTAAGTTAGATTCAGAAAATACAGCTTTGTATGTTTTGTCGTTTAACAGCCCAAGTCAGTTTCATGCCTTGCTTTTGTCAATGCTGGCATATGATGATAATTTTATTATTGGAATAAAAAATAAATTTTTACTTGATAATTCAACTGATCTTACAACTACTGGTAAATATCAGGAGCTTTGTCATGTCTATGGCTTTCAATATATTAAAAAAAATAATTTAGGTATTAATGGGGGTAGGCAGTTTATTGCTGAACATGCAGAAGATAGTGCGTTTGATGTTTATTTTTTTTTCGAAGATGATATGTTGTTTTATTTAGGTCAAAATACGGTTTGTAAAAATGGTTTTAATCGATATGTGAGAAATATTTATCAAAAATCCATAGCAATAGTCAAAAAGAATGAACTTGATTTTTTGAAATTGAACTTTACAGAGTATTTTGGTTGTAATGAAACACAGTGGGCTTGGTACAATGTTCCTCAAGATGTGAGGGAAGTCCTTTGGCCGGAAAATGCTAGTTTGCCTGTTCAAGGTTTTTCAGTCTCTCCACCTAAAACAAATTTTAAAAATATTCAAATCGAGGACGGCCTTCCTTTCGCAACAGGGGAGGTGTATTACTGTAATTGGCCGCAAGTTGTTAGCCGCTCAGGCAACAGGAAAATGTTTTTAGAAACCAAGTGGGCTCACCCTTATGAGCAAACGTGGATGAGCTTCATGTTTCAGGAAACGTTGAAAGGAAATATTAAGCCTGCAGTTTTGTTGTCAACACCAACAGAACATAATAGATTTGAGCACTATGATCATGGTTTAAGAAAAGAGAGTTGAGTAAATTATATTATTTAAACTGGTTTGAACGATTTTTTGCCTGTCTGTAGTTTTTTAGGGGGAGTAATGATAAGTCTTGAGAAGCAACAGCAGATTCAGTTGTATTTTGAAGGGACTGTATTGCATATTGCTTTGCTTGCCAAAGGCAGTTTAGTGCCCTCTGTTGCTACCTGGCGTAGTCGCTGTATTGATTTAGTAAAGCAGTTACGGGCTGATTTGGAGTCTGCCGGCTTTTCTGCCGATCAGGTGGGTGATATTTCCTTGGTGCAATGTGTGTTATTAGATGCTGCAGCAAATCACTTCGTGGATGCCGGACAGCAATATGAATGGAATAGCCAACGATTGGAGCGATTTTTTTTCAACCGCGTTGATGGTACGGAAGTAGTGTTAAAAAACATTGAGTTGGCACTGCGGCAACACAAAAATAGCCAATTAGCTTATTGTTATCGTTTGCTACTAGAGCTAGATTTGGGTCGATTTTTACGGCGTGAAAAACAAGCTCATGATTTATTACTTCAGTTAAAAGGTTCAATTGAGCTAACTGAGGGGGGTCAGGTTGAAAATGTGGTACCACTAGTAGTTCAAAATAAGCGGGAAGTAAAAAACGGTGTTGTGCTTAGTAGAAAAAGAGATGTTGTGCTATTGAGCACATTGTTACTTTGCGTTGTGGTGTTATTAGTTATATGGGCTGGTTGGTATTGGACTGTTGATTTGGCTTTGGCGGAAAGCAATCAGTCGGCTGCTCGTTTATGAACTTATGGGTGGCGAATGCGTAAGGCATATCTGCGTTATTTATTAATATTATGGGCAGCGTTTTTGTTGCTGGGCCTATCCTTGAGTCTTGGAGTGGAGGCCTGGTGGCGCTGGTTGCCTGCCGTATGTGGCTTGGTGTTGCTGCTTTGTTTGGGCTGGTTGTGGTACCGTCATGTCGAGGAAGACATGCAGGTGTTGACCAAAGGTGAGCCGGAGCAAGTGGTCACTGGTACCCCGATTATTTTGGTGGTGGGGCCTTATGCCAAAAGTCTGTTTGCGCGTAGCGGAGTGGCTGCTTCGGTGCGACAGGAGCAAGGTGCGCTGTGGTTATTAGCCGCAACTCCTGCAGAGTTGAGGCCTTTGCTTGGCCGTTTAGGCAAAGACGGAAATGTTCTATATGCGGCTATTCTGCCTTTTTTGCCAGACGGTCATGTGGATGGTATGGCGATGCGTCAGCAGTTTGTACAGTGGCGTAAGCTGTTGGCAGATGAGGGCGGTTTGGACGAGGTAGAGCTACCGTGTTATCTCACTATTTATGCCCAGTTGGCAGGGCAAAGTGGAGTCTATCAGGCTGATACGGCGAGTTGGCATGGCGATGAGTTTAATTTGTTGCACCCGGTGACGACAGACCTGAAGCGTAGTACCCAGTCTTTGCGCAAGCAATTGCAATTGGCCAGAGTGGAGCAGACGGATGTGGCTACGATTAAGCGGGCGGCCTTAGGTAAGTCATTATTGGATTGGCTGA
Source organism: Neisseriaceae bacterium TC5R-5 (assembly GCA_020830965.2). Classification (GTDB taxonomy): domain Bacteria; phylum Pseudomonadota; class Gammaproteobacteria; order Burkholderiales; family Chromobacteriaceae; genus Chromobacterium. Next base: position 73,680 of record JACCFC020000015.1, on the reverse strand, counting down.
CAGATCAGTCTATTTTGTCCAGCGTGAGCCCAATCTTGTCGACGGCTCCTTTTGCTCCTGCCGGTGTGTTATTGGCCGATGTGAACCACGCGGCGGTCGATTTGGGAGCATGGTCGCGCTGGTTGACTGAAAAAACTAATCTGCAGCCCAATCCAACCGGCTCTGCCGCTGCGCCATTGCCTTTACCTATTTTGGCTAAGATTGATCCGCCATCTTTGGCCAAGCGCTTAAGTACCGGTAGAGTTGGGCGAACATTTGCTTATGCGATGGCTTTAACGGTATTGACTGTTGGTTTGAGTGTCAGTGTTGCGGGTTGGCGTAACAGAGTTTTGCTTGAGGAGCTTGGTAGTCATTTGGCCGCTTATGCGCAGATTGATAATCTGCAACAAGAAGCAAAGGTTAATGCCTTACGGCAGCTAGAGCGTGATAGAGAACGTTTGCTGCATGATGCCCAAGTGGGACGTAGTGGGCTGGATTGGGGCTTGTATCGAGGCTATGAGTTATTGCCTAACCTCACTCAGATGATTGATAGCTATGTCGCTCCGAAGCCAGATTCAGTGACGGTAGATGCGGTAATGCTATTTGCTCCAGGTAAGTCGGTGTTGTTGCCTGGAGCTGATCAGTCTTTGCAGCAGATTCTGGATCTGATTTTGTCAAATAGCGAAATGAATGTGTTGATTGCCGGACATACCGATGATTTGGGGGATTCGGCGCGTAATATTGAATTGTCTGTGGCTAGAGCCTTGGCCGTTCGCGATTGGTTGATGCGTAAGGCAAAGTTGCCGGTAACCCGTTTTGCAATTCAAGGCTATGGTGATACTAGGCCGCTGGCGAGTAATGCGGATGAAGTTGGCAGGGCGACTAATCGACGGGTCGAAGTAATGCTGATTAGGCCGAAAGAGAAGTAGTGTGCTATTCCATTCAGGAGTTACGCTAATGAATCTGCTTAGATGTTGTTTATTGGGCTTCTCGCTCACTGCTGCTGTGGTGCAGGCAAACGAGCTGAATCTGCCGTTTGTCGGCCAAGCAGGGGAGTTGCCGCTAGAGGTGGTGATGAGGTTTGCTAAGCCCCGTTTAGGCCAGGATGGTAAGTTTGCCTACCAGACACTCCGCGTGTTACAGCACAGCCAGCCTGAGGCGTTTGATCGAGCCAATATTTCCTTGTCTTATGAGGGGCTAATGGATGACAGTATTAAAGGTGTGCGTTTACAGCTTCGATTGAGTCGTGATGGCAGTGTGTGGACGATCAATTCAGTTCGGGAGGATTTTTCCTGTCGCAGAGGCCGTAATGGCTGGAGTGTGAAGCCTTGCCCTTGAGTGTGCTTGTGTACTGATAAACCTTGTTAAAGCTTGGCCTTGTGCCAAGCTTTTGTTTTTAGGCCTTATCGGGAAGGCAGGCTGGCCGTTATAATGGCCGATTAATTTTGCAGGCTGCTGTGGTAATAGAGCGGCTTCCGTTCAGTTTGTAAGCTATCCCTAATTAATAAAGATCATCATGCAAGAACAATATAATCCCGCCGTAGTGGAGGCTTCTGCCCAAGAAAAGTGGCAGCAGACTGCCGCGTTCAAAGCCGTTCAGGATGTTTCCCGCCCTAAATATTATGCTTTATCTATGTTTCCCTATCCTTCCGGTAAGTTGCATATGGGGCATGTGCGTAACTATACGATTACTGATGTTCTGGCACGTTTTAAGCGTTTACAGGGTTTTAATGTATTGCAGCCTATGGGCTGGGATGCATTTGGTTTGCCTGCAGAAAATGCGGCGATGAAAAATGGCGGCGCACCTGCGGCCTGGACCTATGCCAATATCGAGCACATGAAGTCTCAGTTGGCGGTGTTGGGCTTTGCGTTGGATTGGGATCGGGAATTGGCTACCTGTCAGCCAGATTACTATCGCTGGGAGCAGTGGTTTTTTACGCGACTGTTCGAAAAAGGTGTGATTTACAAGAAAAATGGTGTGGTTAATTGGGACCCGGTAGATCAAACCGTATTAGCTAATGAGCAGGTGGTCGATGGTCGTGGCTGGCGTTCTGGTGCACTGGTGGAGAAGCGCGAGATCCCGATGTATTACTTTGGGATTACACAGTACGCCGAGGAGTTGCTGGCTAGTTTGGATGGCCTGAGCAATTGGCCAGAGCAAGTGAAAACCATGCAGCGTAATTGGATAGGTAAGAGCTATGGCGCCGATGTGGTGTTCGCTTATGATGTCGCCAGTATTGGGCAGGCAGGTGAGTTTAAGGTCTATACCACGCGCCCAGATACGCTGATGGGGGCGACTTATGTGGCCGTCGCGGCCGAACATCCATTGGCGACACAGGCTGCGACGGATAACCCAGCTTTGCAGGCATTTATTGCTGAATGCAAGGCCGGCTCGGTGGCTGAAGCAGATGTGGCCAAGATGGAAAAGAAGGGCATGGATACTGGTTTATTTGTGACTCATCCCTTATCAGGAGCCAAGCTGCCGGTGTGGGTTGCGAATTATGTGCTGTGGGGTTATGGGGAAGGGGCGGTGATGGCTGTTCCTGCACATGATGAGCGTGATTTTGAGTTTGCCAATAAATATGGTTTGCCTGTCCAGCAGGTGATTGCCTTGCGTGCTGGTGGCGATGGCTATCAGCATGGTCAGTGGCAGGACTGGTATGCGCTTAAGGATGCCAGCGTGCAGTTGGTGAACTCTGGTAAATATGATGGTCTTGATCCTCTGCAAGCATTTGATGCAATTGTGGCGGATCTGGAGGCAAAAGCGGCGGGTCAAAAGAAAACGCAATACCGCTTACGTGATTGGGGAATTAGCCGTCAGCGTTATTGGGGCTGTCCGATCCCGATTATCCACTGTCTAAGCTGTGGTGATGTACCGGTGCCGGAAGATCAATTACCGGTTGTTTTGCCAGAGAATGTGGTGCCAGATGGCGCCGGCTCGCCGCTGGCTAAAATGCCGGAGTTTTATCAGACTCATTGTCCCAAGTGCGGTGGTGCTGCCAAGCGTGAGACGGATACGATGGATACCTTTGTCGAGTCGAGCTGGTATTACGCACGGTTTGCCTCGCCGCAGTGCGCTACGGCGATGCTAGATAAGCCGGCTGCGGATTACTGGTTGGAGGTGGACCAGTATGTCGGAGGAATCGAACATGCCATCCTGCATTTATTGTATGCCCGCTTCTTTCATAAATTGATGCGCGATGAGGGCTTGTTGTCTAGCGATGAGCCGTTCAAAAGCCTGCTGACGCAGGGCATGGTGATTTGTGAAACCTTTTATCGTGATCTGCCTAATGGTACCAAGGATTGGATAGCCCCGCAGGATGTTGTGCTGGAGCGAGATAGCAAGGGCAAGATTATTGCAGCTAAGCATAAGCAGGATGGCTTACCGGTGGTGGTGGGTGCTATCGAGAAAATGTCCAAGTCCAAAAACAATGGCGTAGATCCGCAGGCTTTTATTGAGCAATATGGTGCGGATACTGCACGTTTGTTTGTGATGTTTGCCGCACCGCCGGATCAGAGCCTGGAGTGGTCTGATACTGGTGTAGAGGGAGCGTTTCGCTTTCTGAAGCGTTTGTGGCGAGTGGTGCATGAGCATGTTAGTGCGGGCTTATTGCCTGCTTATCGCAGTGGCGAGCTGTCAGCCGAGCTTAAAGCTTTGCGTTTTAAACTGCATAGCACCATCAATAAGGTGGCGGACGATTATGATCGTCGCCTGCAGTTCAATACCGCTATCGCGGCAGTTATGGAGTTGCTGAATACTTACGACAAGACGGATAAGCGTGATCAGCCAGGGCGAGCTGTTGCACAAGAGGTGCTGGAGGCAGTAGTGATTTTGCTAGCGCCTATTGTGCCGCACATATGTGATGCTTTGTGGACGGCTTTGCAACCGGGTAGTGAGTTATTGGCGCAAAGCTGGCCTAAGGTAGATGAGGCGGCGTTGGTGAAGAGCGAGCTGGAACTGATGGTGCAAGTCGGTGGTAAGTTGCGTGCCAGTATTCTGGTTGCGGCGGATGCCAGTAAGGAAACCATTGAAGCAGCGGCCTTGGCGCACGAGAATGTGCAGAAATTCATGGAAGGCAAACCCGCCAGGAAAATCATTCTGGTGCCGGGGCGTTTGGTCAATATTGTCGTTTAAAAATGAGTTGAACAGGCCTTGATCACGGGGCCTGTTTTTGTTTGGGGATAAGTTCATGAAGCGAGTTGTACTGTGCTGGCTATTGCTAGCCTTGTCTGTGGCACTGGCAGCCTGTGGCTTCCATTTGCGTGGCTTGGGCGGAGTAGATCGACCCCTGCCGTTTAATATGCTGTATCTGGAGACGGGTAGCTATGCTATCGGGAATGATTTGCGGCAGGTGCTGGCGCGTGATCAGCGGGTGCAGTTATTGCCTTCGGCACAACAGACACAGGCTACGGTGAGTTTGTTGAGCGAGAATCAGGCAAAAGATATTTTGACCTTGAATGTGGGGGGCAAAATCAATGAGTTCCAACTGACCTATACCGCCACTGTGCGTACTGTATTGTATGGCGTGCCGGTGGAGCCAGATATGGTGGTGACAGTGCGGCGTAGTATGAACTATTCGGACAGCGCCATTTTAGGGAAAGAGCAGGAGGAAAATCTATTATGGGCTGATGCCCGGCGTGATGCCGCTGAACAGATTGTGCGCCGTTTGAGCTTTTTGACCAAGCCTGCCAATGCGCCGATTAGTGGCCCACAGAGTGTAAAGCCCGTCGATGCCAGTCCTCAGCGCTGAGACACTTGTCCAAGCAGTGAGCAAGGGTCTGGCACCGCTGTATCTGGTGCACGGTGAAGAGACGCTGGTGGCCTTGGAGGCGGCGGATAGCTTGCGTCAAGCGGCTCGTGAGCAGGGCTATCTAGCGCGCGAGGTGTTGACGGTAGAGGCTGGTTTTGATTGGTCACAGCTGCGGGCTGCAATGAGTAGTGTGTCTTTGTTTGCTGAGCGTAAGTTGTTAGAACTGCGTATTCCTAGTGGTAAACCCGGTACCGAGGGAGGAGAGGCGTTGCAACAGTTGGCCGCGCAACTACCGCAAGACACCGTCACTTTGATTACCCTACCTAAGTTGGAGCGTGTACAGCAGCAGGCTAAATGGTTTGTGGCGCTAGAGAAAATGGCGCAGATAATCGAAGCCAAGCCAGTGGGGCGAGCAGAGTTGCCGGCATGGATTAGCCGTCGTCTCAAAGCCCAGGGACAGCAGTTATCTCGAGAAGGCTTGGCCTTGTTTGTCGATAGGGTGGAAGGTAATCTGCTGGCAGCCCGGCAAGAGCTGGATAAGCTGGCCTTATTGTATCCACCCGGCGAATTGACCCTGGAGCAATTGCAGCAGGCGGTGGCTAATGTGGCGCGCTTTGATGTGTTTCAGTTATCTGCAGCCTGGTTGGCGGGTGATAGTGCCCGTGTGTTGCGTATGCTGAATGGTTTGCTGGCGGAAGGTGAAGCCCCAGTGCTGGTGTTATGGGCATTGACTGAGGACGTGCGCACGCTGTTGCGTCTGCGCCAAGGCTTGAAAGAGGGGCGGCAATTACGAGACCTTGTGCGTGAGCTGCGCTTATGGGGCGAGAAGCAGCGGCTGGCGGAGCCTGCTTTGCGTCGAATTGGCCCGCGTAAATTGATGGCGGCGCTGGCGGAATGTGCACGGGTGGATCGGCAGATTAAAGGAGTGGAGCATGGTGATGCTTGGCAAAGCATGCGGGCACTGGTGAGTATGTTAGCGGCTTAAGTGCAGACACTTATTCCCTATGGTAGGGGTGATTGTTCAGAATGGAATAGGCACGATAGAGCTGCTCTGCCAAGATGACGCGTACCATACCGTGGGGTAAGGTCATGGCGGAGAGTTGTAGTAAAACATTGGCACGTTGTTTCAGTTCCGCGCTTAGGCCATCTGCCCCGCCTATCAGCACGCACAAATCCTCACCCTCGCCCAGCCACTGTTTCAAATTTTCTGCCAGTTTGAGAGATGTCCAGTGTTGGCCGCGTTCGTCCAGCACGACAAGTTTGCTGCGTGCCGGGATGGCACTGCTCAGCCGAGCATGCTCGGCCGCGATACCCCTAGCTGCAGACACGCCGGCGCCGCGTTTTTCCGGTTTGATTTCCTTCAGTTCCAATTGGATATCGCGACCAAAGCGTTTGGCGTAGTCGGCATAAGCCTGATCGACCCAGGCAGGCATTTTGCTGCCAACGGCAAGAATGGTGATTTTCATACAGAGTGGGCAAGAGAGGAGCGGCAGACCGAGTAGATATCCGCCGCTTTGCTGTGGCTTAATTTAGCTAGGGATGGTTAGACTGCTTGCCATGGGCGGCCACCTACTGGTACAAAGCTAGGCTTTTGGCCGCCCCAGAGGGCTTCGATGTCATAGTAGTCGCGTACCGCTGGTAACATCACATGCACTACTAGATCGCCAGCATCTACCAGCACCCACTCCCCGGACTCATGGCCTTCACTGCCTATAATATCGACCCCAGCTTCCTTGAGTTTGACGTGTACGCTGTTGGCGAGTGCCTTGACTTGGCGGTTGGAGTCTCCGGTAGCGACGATCATGCGTTGAAACAAGGGGGTGAGCGTACTGGTGTCCAGCTCAATAATGTCTTTGCCTTTGATGTCTTCCAAGGCCTCAATGGCTAGCTTGGCAATATCTTGAATATCCATGTGGTTGTCCTGAGTTTCGTGATCACTTGCCAGGCAAGTGATGGTCAGCATGCCATGCTGTAGATGGCAGACTTAGATTGTTTGGTATAGCCCGTGTTGGCGAATATAACTTAAGACAGTCGCCGGGATGAGCGTTTCTACAGAGTCTTGTTGTGCCAGACGTTGGCGGATGTTACTGGCTGACATTTCAATAGCTGGCAAGACGAGTGGGCGAATTGTACCGGAAGTGCTTCTATTTGAGAAATCAGCCACTTGTCGCTGCTGCCAAAGTTGTTGCACTGGTGGGGCGAGCCGCTGCGGATTAAAGCCTGGGCGCATGGCGATAGCTAAATTAGCCAGGGTCAATAATTCCTGCCAGCGCTGCCAGGTATGCAGTGTTGCCAAAGAATCGGAGCCGATCAGGAACCAAAGTTCCGCCTCTTGGCCGATTGCCTGGCGTATCTCCGTGAGGGTATCGATGGTATAGGCTGCATGTGGTCGTTTGATTTCTCTATCGTCCACGCTTAGCTGCGGGTGGTTGGCAATGGCGAGCGTGACCATCTCCAGTCTTTGTTGCGGGCTGGCCCCGGGCTGTTGCTGACGATGGTAGGGTTGACCTGCTGGAATCAGTTTGACCTGATCCAGCTCCAGTTCAGTGGCAAAAGCTTCCGCCATGCGTAGATGAGCCAGATGTATCGGGTCAAATGTGCCACCAAACAGCCCTAGGCGGGTGCTCATAGTGCAGGGTCGATATCACAGTGGTAGCCATCGACAATCACTTCCAGACGGCCGGTGGAGGGGTGGATGACCAGGCCGTGTACCGGGATGTCTTTGGGCATGAGTGGATGGTTACGTATGGTCTGTACAGTGTGGCGAACGCTGTCGCAGACATTCTCAAAGCCTTTTAGCCAGTTGTCCAGGTCTATACCAGCGGCGCGTAAGGTGGCGATGGTTTCTTCGCTGATGCCGCGCTCCATGGCGTGTTGCAGTATCTTGTTTGGATTGAGCGCACGCATACCGCAATCACGGTGGGCAACCACGCAAACCTCATCGGCACGTAGTTCATATATCGCCACGATCAAGCTGCGCATGACCGATCCCCAAGGGTGGGTAATCAGGGCTCCGGCATTTTTGATCAGTTTGGCATCGCCATTTTTCAGTCCCATGGCTTTGGGAAGGAGTTCTACCAGTCGCGCATCCATACAGGCCAAAACTGCGAGCCCTTTGTCGGGAAAGCGGTCGGTTTTGAACTGCTCATATTCGCGATTTTCTGTAAACGCTCGATTGTGTTCAAGTAAGGCACTTAATCTATCCATGCACGAGGGCTCCTGTGGCTGGGTTAGATGATATTTTTAAGCAGGGCGAATGCTACCACTGTTGTTTGGTGTGGTCTTAGGTTTTTGTGATACGTACTAGGCTGTGTCTTTAGTGTAGTTAAGAAGTCCTAATGGGGTAAGGCTGGGCTGGTGTCGATAGCTCGGAGGATAAGCTGCTCAGGCAAGCCCACGAGCTACCCCCATTGACCGAGTTTTGCTTAGTGCCAACAATCACAAGGTTTTGCGGGTATGTAGTGGGTGGCATGTGCTACGCGATGACAAAGTAGAAAACTGCTGGATGGCCCAACATAACCATCCAGCAGTTGAGTGATAAGAGTCACAGGCTTAGATTGGAGCTCTTGGAGAAGGGAAAGGCACAAAGGCTGTGCTGCAATCATACGGCGTGCTGCTATTGCTACGCTCGTCCTGTACTCTGAATTCAGGTGCATTGACTCCAACCGCACCTAACAGCAAGTTGGCAATGGATACTGGCCCTGGGCCCATGAAAATCTGCGCGTAGGAGGGCACCGCCGGCTGATTGCCGGAGGCTTTGCTTTTGATCTGCGGGTCGCTATCAAAGACGACATTATTCAGCCGGATATCCTGCAAGGGCAGGCTTTGGCCTGCTGAGCTGAAACCACGGAAGGTGAGCGCGGCGTTGGCGCCGTTATAAATGGAGCCCGGGGTGTCCAGATAGTGGTAGTTGTTGATGGTAATGTTGTGGATATTGGGATAGGCCTGTCCGCTGTTATTGCTGTAGTAGGCATCCAGTGTTAAGGCTTCTTTAGCCCGGCGTATGCAAATGCCGTCGTAAGTCACATCTTTGACTTCGCCACCCACGCTCATATCGGTTTTAATGCGTATGCCGACGGCAAAATTGGCATCGTAGCCATCTACGCTCAAGTCTTTGATCACGACATCCTGGATATCACAATCAGTTTCGCTGCCGATAGACATACCATGGGTGAAATACAAGCGATTATGCAGAATACGCACATTTTTCACCGTGTAAATAGGCTTTTGACCGATGTACTGCGTGGCAATAGGGGGCACGCAAGCATTGCTGTTATGGGACTTGATGGCGATTCCATCGTCACCGGTGCTGATGTGGTTGTAGGCAATCAATACATTCTGTGATTGGCCAGGATCAATTGCATCAGTATTCTTGGTGGTGTCTGGCGTAAAGCAAGTGCTGGCTCGAGTGTAATTAGGTGGGCCGGATGTGACCGGAGTGGTTCCCGCAGCACAAGCATAATCTGGTACGGAGTAGGCCAGAGAGGGGGTGAGTACCTTGATGCCCCAAACCGTGACACCATCCACCCCACTGGGGACAAAGTGAAATTTCGGGGCATTCTGTAGCGTAATTTTGTACAGAGTGAAATTTTTGCTACCTGGTTTGGCTGAGTTCTTATTGCTTACCTGTATCAAACGAGGGTTATTCTGATTGGCTCCTGACACGGTTTTGGTCAGTGCGCCGACATCCCACCAGGTAAGGGTATTGGCATATTTGCCGGAGGTGACGATAGCGCCGCCACGGCCATCGATAATACCTTCGCCCACCACGCCGCTGTTGACTACATCAATACCGGTGATCAAGGCATTACAGCCATTGTCGGCACTGGCGGTTTCACCGCATGGGTTCTTGCCGGCTATTTGGTAGTCGGCCGGACGGCGCGACGCAAACAAAGTGATGCCCTGATCAAGCCAAAGTGTCACACCGCTTTTCAGGTTCAGCGGGCCGGAAAGAAAGGCATTTTCTCCGCCATTACCCGCCACTAATTTGACCGCACCGCTAGTGCAGGCATCAATAGCGGCCTGAATGCGCTTGGCATCGGGTTGTGAGTTGGTCGGGGTGCTGTCAACCGCATCGTCGAGCAAACCTTTTGCATTTTGTGTCAGGGTGGCTGGGACGGTTTGGCATACACTGGGCATGCTTGGCTCTTTACCGACTAGCTCCGGGTCATTCAAGGCGGTAGCAGACCAGTTTTCGCCAAGCTTAGGCTCGGCAGGGGGTATCGTCTCCGTTGCTTGCGTCTCTATTGCTGTCTCGGTAACGACTAAGGATGTGCTCTCCTGCTGATTGCTGCTTGACTTGGCAATATGCTCTTCCCGACAAGCCGTGAGCAGCATGGGAATCAGTAGGGCGATGGCTAGCCACTTAAAGTTTTGTCGCATAGGTAATCTCACCTTATTTGCTTTGATTGAAAGGGCTCGGATACTCAAGGCTGCTGGGGTGCAGAGTTGTTGTCGCAGAAACGCTGGCTGTACTGGTAGTTATTATGATTTATTTAAATTACAAAGGCATAATTTAGCCTAGGGCCACGTTTGATGCAAGCCAACGTTGGTGGCAACGGACTGCATGTAGCAGTAATCGATATGTGCTGAGTGATATAGTGCGCGGACACCTCCTCAAGGGAGGCCGCAATGCGTACTGCCAATATCCGGCACTCTGGTAGGTAATATCTGCTGATATGTGACTGAGCAGCGACAAGAGGCGAGTGCTTAGCTGACCGATGGTAAAGCAGCCTTTATCGCTGCATAAATGGCCAAATGGCAAAATAGGCTTGAAAATCTGCGGTGCCTGACAAATATGCGTTTCACAGATGATGTCGCTGATCATCGCCGTGTCGGTATTAAAAAATATGCACTCGCGGGGAAGGCTGGGTGGTATCGCTTTCCTGCTGGAGAAGTTGCTATAAATGACTTTGCTTGATCCAATGGGGGCCATCTGTCAGATGGTGTGAAACTTTGCTCTACTACTGGCTATCATAGCTTCATGATGAAAAAGACCACATTAATTACCTGTTTGGCATTGAGCTTATTACATCCAGTGAACAGCTACGCGGATTTGCCGGATTTGGGAGAGGTGGCGGATGCCTCCCTTACATTGGTGGAAGAAAACAAAATTGGCCGACAAGCCTGGCAGCAGATGCAGGAAGCCGGCGTGATTCTGGACGATGCCGAAGTTAGTGCCTATCTGCAAGATATTGGCGGGGGCCTGTCCAGCAGCGTGAAACTGCCGGGCGTGAGCTTTACCTATTTCGTGGTCAACGATAATGCCATCAATGCTTTTGCCATGCCTGGCGGCTATGTTGGTGTGAATATCGGCTTGATTCTAGCAACTCAAAGTGAGGGTGAGCTCGCTTCGGTGCTGGGGCACGAAACAGCGCACGTCGCGCAGCGACACATTGCCCGGATGAAAGCGGCCAGTAGCGCAACGAGCCCCATTCTGCTGATAGGTACCATTCTTGCTGCTGCCTTGGCGAGTAAAGCCGGCGGTGGTGATGCGGCCATGGGGGCTGTGTCTGCTGGTATGGGTCTGTCTGTCTCCAATCAACTGGCTTTTTCCAGAGATTTTGAGCGTGAGGCAGATCGTATTGGTATGCAATATATGAGTCAGGCTGGCTTTGATGTGCGCAATATGCCGGAGTTTTTTCAGCGTCTACAGCAAACGGAGCGTTACAGTAATAGCGCAGCCTTTGCCTTTTTACGCACTCACCCGGTAACGGTGGAGCGTATTAGTGAAGCAGAAAACCGTGCGCTGGATTACCCGGTGAAAATGCGCGAAGACAGCGTTAGTTATTTACTGGTACGTGAAAAATTGCGGGTATTAACCATGGGTGCGGATGAGGCGGTGAGCTATTACCAGAGCGCCTTGGCTCGTGGGCTATATCTGAGTGAGGGAGCGCAGTGGTATGGCTTATCCCTGGCCAAGTTAAGGCAGCATGATGTGGCCGGAGCGTTACAGGCCTTAAATAAGGCACGTGGTAAGCTGGCAAATCACCCGATGTTGTACGGACAGGAAGTGGCCATTGCTAGTGAAAGTCGAAATTGGCCGCTAGCGAGGCAGGCGGTGGATAATGGTTTACAGCGTTTTCCCAATAGTATGTCTTTGCAACTGGCACGGATTGATGTGGCGATTGCCAGTGGAGATAACAAAACGGCGTTGGAGCTACTCAGAGTACAACTGAATAACCGGCCTACCGATGCCAGCCTATACCGCCGCCAGGCAAATGTGTATGTAGACAAGGATCCGTTGCGTTATCACTTTGCGTTAGGCAGCGCTTTTTATTATGAGCAGCGCTACTCCCCTGCAATGGAACAGTTTCAATTGGCCAGCAAGGCCAAAGGTGAGGATTTTTACCTGCGATCATCTCTTGATGCTCGTGTTCGGGAACTGGATCGTTTACTTAAGGAAGAGCGGCAGCAGAAAAAATGATGCCGACAACAGCAGCACAACAGCAAAAATCGCAAAAAAACAACATGGTGCAGCGCAATAAGTAATGTTTTATCGCGAATAAGCCCGCTTAACTAGCAAAGCCTATTCCTTTATGAAAGTGGAAAGCCGTACACTGGCACATAGAGATGATTGTTTTTTCGCTAATGAATATTTTAATGCGAAAGCGCGTTCGATTTCGAACATTTACATTAATCAATTTAGTCAACTTCATCACTAAATTATCTAAATAACGGGCCAAGCAATACCCGGGCCCCGATCTACCTTGCTGTGAGGACCAGAATGGCTGCAACTTTCCCTGATGATATCGATCCCTTGGAAACCCAGGAATGGACAGAAGCGCTGGAGTCGGTATTAGATACCGAAGGCCCCGAGCGTGCACACTACTTGCTGGAAAAACTGGTAGAGCGTACCCGTCGCCGCGGTGCTTACCTACCGTTTGATGCAACAACGGCGTATCAGAACACTATCCCAGTAAGCAAGGAAATTAAATCTAATGGCAACCACGAAATGGAACACCGTATCCGTTCCATTAATCGTTGGAATGCGGCTGCCATGGTTCTGCGCGCAGGGAAAAAAGATCTGGAACTAGGTGGTCATATTGCCAGCTTCCAGTCATCTGCGACGCTGTACGATGTTGGTTTCAATCATTTTTGGCGTGCGCAGAACGAACAGCAGGATGGTGACCTGATTTACTTCCAAGGTCATATCTCCCCTGGTATCTATGCCCGTGCCTATATGGAAGGTCGCTTGTCTGAAGAGCAATTGGATAGCTTCCGTCAAGAAGTGCATGGTGGTGGCCTGTCTTCCTATCCGCATCCATGGCTGATGCACGACTTCTGGCAGTTCCCCACCGTCTCTATGGGTCTGGGGCCGTTAATGGCTATTTATCAGGCGCGCTTTCTCAAGTACCTGGAAAGCCGTGGCCTGGCTAAGACTATGGGCCGCAAAGTATGGTGTTTCTGCGGTGACGGTGAAATGGATGAGCCCGAGTCACTGGGCGCTATTTCCATGGCCGCACGCGAAGGGCTGGATAACCTGATTTTTGTGATCAACTGCAATCTGCAACGACTGGATGGGCCAGTACGTGGCAATGGCAAAATCATTCAGGAACTTGAAGGCGATTTCCGTGGTTCCGGCTGGAATGTGCTGAAGGTGATCTGGGGTGGTCGTTGGGACCCATTGCTGGCTCTGGATAGCAAGGGCCTGCTCAAAAAGCGCATGGACGAGTGCGTGGATGGTGACTACCAGACTTTCAAATCCAAAGACGGCGCTTATGTACGGGAACACTTCTTCGGCAAATATCCTGAGTTGCGCGAGATGGTTGCCAATATGTCGGATGCCGAGATCTGGGGCCTGAACCGTGGTGGTCATGATCCGCATAAGGTGTATGCCGCTTATCATCAAGCCGCCAATCATGCCAATGGCCGCCCAACAGTGATTCTGGCCAAAACCATCAAGGGTTATGGCATGGGGGCTTCTGGTGAAGCACAGAATATTGCGCACCAGGCCAAGAAGATGGACATCGACAGCCTGCGCCAATTCCGTGATCGTTTTGGCATCCCGATTTCTGATGCGGATCTCGTCAATGCACCCTATTACAAACCGGCAGAAGATAGCCCGGAAATGCAGTATATGCGTGAGCGTCGCGCCGCTTTAGGCGGTTATCTGCCTGCTCGTAAGCCAGTGACAACGCCGCTGGTGATTCCGCCGCTTTCCACTTTTGACAGCCAGATGGGTGACTCCGGTGAGCGCGAATTCTCCACTACCATGGCCTTTGTGCGCATGCTGGGTACTCTGCTGAAAGACAAAAATATCGGCAAACAGATTGTGCCGATTGTGCCGGATGAATCGCGTACCTTTGGTATGGAAGGCATGTTCCGTCAATATGGTATCTGGTCGACGCAAGGGCAGAACTATATACCGCAGGATGCTGACCAACTGATGTTCTACAAGGAGTCCAAAGACGGGCAGATGTTGCAGGAAGGTATTAATGAGCCGGGCGCGATGTCCAGCTGGATTGCGGCTGCTACCAGCTACGCCAATAGCAGCATGCCGATGATACCGTTCTATATCTATTACTCGATGTTTGGTTTCCAACGTATTGGCGACTTGGCCTGGGCGGCTGGTGATATGCGGGCTCGCGGCTTCATGCTGGGCGGTACCGCTGGCCGTACTACCTTGAATGGCGAAGGTTTGCAGCATGAAGATGGTCATAGCCATATCCAGGCCGGGTTAATTCCTAACTGCGTGTCTTATGATCCGACTTTTGCTTACGAACTGGCTGTTATCCTGCAAGATGGTCTGCGCCGCATGTATGGCGAACAGGAAGATGTGTACTACTACATCACCCTGATGAATGAAAACTACCCGCATCCGGCCATGCCGCAAGGGGCTGAGCATGGCATCGTCAAGGGCATGTATCTGTTGAAAGATGCTGGGGCTGCTGAACTGAAAGTACAACTGATGGGTTCCGGTACCATTCTGCGCGAAGTGATGGCCGCTGCCGAACTGTTGCAGCAGGATTTCGGTATCGCCGCCGACATCTGGAGTGTCACGTCATTTAATGAACTGCGTCGTGATGGTATGGCCGCAGAGCGTCACAATCTGCTTAACCCTGCCGGTGAGCGCCAGCTGTCTTTTGTTGAGCAGCAATTGGCCGATCGCTCGGGGCCAGTGATTGCCGCTACCGACTACATCCGCAACTACGCCGATCAGATTCGTGAATATGTACCGGGGCGCTATGTAGTACTGGGTACCGATGGTTTTGGCCGTTCCGACAGTCGTGCCAATCTGCGCGAGTTCTTTGAGGTGAATCGTCATTATGTGGCGGTAGCCGCCCTTTCTGCGCTGGCCCGTGATGGCAAGATTGCCGCCAGCAAAGTGGCCGAGGCGATTACCCGCTACGGTATCAATCTCGATAAGCTGCCTTCCTGGAAGGTATAAGCCGGATGCGACGACACTGGGCACTTGCAGTGGTGTCGTCGGCATCTGCCACTAGAACTCTGCTGAACAATAACTGACTGAGCCGGCCGGATCAGGCTCAGCAATGACCTTCTGCCTATAGATGAGATGCAGCCATGAGTAAGTTGATTGAACTGAAAGTGCCCGATATTGGTGGGCACAATAATGTTGATATTATCGAAGTATTTATCACCCCTGGTCAGACCATTGCGGTGGATGACTCGTTGATTACGTTGGAAACCGATAAAGCCACGATGGAAGTACCGGCCGAAGCGGCGGGTGTCGTCAAAGAAGTGAAAGCAGTGCTAGGCGGTAAGATTTCCGAAGGCGATGTGATTGCCATTCTCGAAGTGGGGGCGGTGGCTGAGGCGCCAGCAGCAGTGGCCAGTGTCGCAGCGCCAGCACCAGTAGCGGCCGTACCCGCCGCCGCGGCGACAGGCGGTCACAGTGAAATCCGTGTACCGGATATTGGCGGTCATCGTGGCGTGGATGTGATCGAAGTCTTGGTTAAACCGGGTGATGTGATTGCGCAAGACGCCAGTCTGATTACGCTGGAAACCGACAAAGCCACGATGGAAGTCCCCGCTACCACGGCGGGTAAAGTGTTGGAAGTGAAGATAAAAGTGGGTGACAAAGTTAGCGAAGGCGACGTGATTGTGGTGGTGGAAGGGGCCGCTGCGGCCGCGCCAGCCCCTGCTGTTGCCGCCGCCGCTCCTGTGGCTGCACCGGCTGCATTGGCTCCTGTCCCGGCACCAGCGGTGGTAGTTGCACGTCCGGCAAGTAGTACCGCGCCTATTGATGAAGCCAGTTTTGCCAAAGCGCATGCCGGCCCGGCGGTACGCCGTCTGGCGCGTGAGCTGGGCGTCGATCTGGGGCGTGTCAGCGGAACCGGTCGCAAAGGGCGTATCAGTGAAGACGACCTGAAAGCCTTTGTCAAAGGCGTGATGCAAAATCCGGTAGCGAGCTCTGCGGCAGGCGGAAGTGGCGGGGAGCTTGATCTGTTGCCATGGCCAAAAATTGATTTCAGCAAGTTTGGCCCGATTGAAAGCAAACCGCTGTCACGTATTCAGAAAATATCGGGGGCCAATCTGTCGCGTAATTGGGTGAGGATCCCGCACGTTACCTTTAACGATGAATGCGATATCACCGAACTGGAAGAATTCCGCAAACAAATTGGTAAGGAATGGGAAAAATCCGGCCTGAAGATTTCCCCGCTTGCCTTCATCATCAAGGCAGCTGCGGAAGCGCTGAAAGTCTTTCCCAATATGAATAGCTCGCTGGATGGAGATAATCTGATCCTCAAGCAGTACTATCACATTGGTTTTGCTGCCGACACGCCAAATGGCCTAGTCGTGCCGGTGATTAAAAATGCTGATCAGAAAGGGCTGAAAGAGATTGCGCAAGAGTTGATCAGCTTGTCGGCACTGGCTCGCGAAGGCAAACTCAAACCCACCGATATGCAGGGTGCCAGCTTTACCATCACTAGTCTGGGAGGCATTGGTGGCACCAGCTTTACGCCCATCATTAATGCCCCGGAAGTGGCGATTCTGGGCGTCTGCAAATCGCAGATCAAACCAGTATGGAATGGCAAAGAGTTTGCCCCGCGACTGATGTGCCCGCTTTCTCTTTCTTTTGATCACCGCGTGATCGATGGCGCAGCAGCGGCACGTTTCACCGTACACCTAGGCAAACTGCTAAGCGATGTGCGTCGCCTAATTCTTTAAGCCGCATCTCGTCGAGCGGTGGGCTATGCCCACCAAGCTGAATGCTGGCAGGTGGCCATCGTGCTACCTGTCCCACATGGATTGAAATCGGTATGAGCAACTTGATTGAACTGAAAGTCCCCGATATCGGCGGCCACGACAATGTGGACGTGATTGAAGTATTTGTTAAGCCGGGTGATGTGATTGCCAAAGACGCGAGCCTGATTACGCTGGAAACCGACAAAGCCACGATGGAAGTTCCCGCCGAAGCCGCTGGTGTGGTGAAAGAGGTTAAAGTCAGCGTTGGCAGTAAAGTGTCTGAAGGCAGTGTCATCGTTGTGCTGGAAGAAGCCACCGCCAGTGCCAAACCGGCGGCAGCCGCTGCTGCGCCGGCAGTCAGTACCGCCGCCGTGGCACCGCTTGCCGGCAGCCACAGCGGTAGCGCGGATGTCGAGTGTGACGTGATGGTACTAGGTGGCGGCCCAGCCGGTTATTCTGCTGCCTTCCGCGCAGCAGATCTGGGGCAAAAAGTAGTGATCGTCGAACGTTATGCCACCTTGGGCGGAGTCTGTCTGAACGTCGGTTGTATCCCATCCAAGGCGCTGCTGCACAATGCGGCAGTAATCGATGAAGTCAGCCACCTGGCGGCTAACGGTATCAAATTCGGCAAGCCGGAAGTCGATATCGACATGCTGCGTGGCTATAAGGAAGGCGTGATCGCCAAGCTCACTGGTGGCCTGGCTGGTATGGCCAAGGCGCGTAAGGTGCAAGTGGTGCGCGGTAATGGCCAATTTATTGATCCGCATCATATTGAAGTGACGGCTACCAGCGGCAGTGGCCGAGAAGAAACCGGTGGCAAAACCATCATCAAATTCAGTAAAGCTATCATCGCCGCTGGTTCGCGGGTGGTAAAGCTGCCGTTTATTCCGGATGATCCACGAGTAGTGGACTCTACCGGCGCATTAGAACTGAAAGCGGCACCGCAAAGAATGCTGGTGATTGGTGGTGGCATTATCGGTCTAGAAATGGGTACGGTGTACTCTACCCTAGGCGCACGTCTGGATGTGGTCGAAATGCTGGATGGCCTGATGCAAGGGCCGGATCGTGATCTGGTCAAAGTGTGGCAGAAGTATAATGCGCATCGTTTTGACAATATTATGCTCAATACTAAAACTGTGGCGGTGGAGCCCAAGGCCGATGGCGTGTGGGTGACATTTGAGGGCGCGCAAGCACCTAGCGAGCCACAGCGCTACGACCTAGTGCTGTATGCCACCGGCCGGGCTCCGAATGGCAAACTGATTGCCGCTGACAAGGCTGGTGTCCAAGTCGATGATCGTGGTTTTATTGCGGTAGATAAACAGCAGCGTACCAATATGCCGCATATCTACGCGATTGGCGACATCGTTGGCCAACCGATGCTGGCGCATAAAGGTGTACACGAAGGCCATGTGGCTGCGGAAAACTGTGCCGATCACAAAGCCTTTTTCGATGCGCGCGTGATTCCCGGTGTGGCCTATACCGACCCGGAAGTTGCTTGGGTGGGCATTACTGAAGAAGAGGCCAAAAAGCAGGGCTTGGCCATCGACAAGTCGGTATTCCCTTGGGCGGCTTCTGGTCGTGCCATCGCCAATGGTCGTGACGAAGGTTTTACCAAGCTGATTTTTGATAAAAACACGGGTCGTATCATTGGCGGTGCCATCGTCGGTACCCACGCTGGCGATATGATTGGTGAGCTGTGTCTGGCGATAGAAATGGGTTGTGATGCTGAAGACATTGGTAAAACCATCCATCCGCATCCTACGCTGGGGGAGTCGATCGGCATGGCGGCTGAAGTCTTCAGTGGCAGCTGTACCGACTTGCCGCCGCAACGCAAGAAATAAGGCGGCTTAGCGTTCCCTTGAGGTCGCTTGTCACAAACGCCGGCAACAGAGGGTTGCTGGCGTTTTTTATGCGGTATAACAATAGAGGTGGTGTGATGAAGCAGAAGGCTATGGTACAAATCCTGCGCGCTAAACTCCCCAATCTATTAGCCATTTATGCTTTTGGTAGCCGGGTACAGCGCACCGCACGTTTGGATAGTGATCTTGATCTGGCAGTGCTGGTAGCCGCTTATGCTGAGCCGCTGACCTTGTTTGAGCTGGCAGGCGAGTTGGCTGATCAAATCGGTGTTGCTGTCGATTTGCTCGACCTGCGTGCGGCCAGTACCGTGATGCAATACCAGATTGTCACCACCGGTCAACGCTGGTGGGCTGCCGACGAGCTTCAGGCGACGCTTTTTGAAGTGGCGATACTGAGTGAAAAAACGGCATTGGATACTGCCCGCGCGGGAGTGCTGGCCGATATTCAAGCTAAAGGGACAATTTATGGTCGATGATGTACTGATCAATAAAGCCGCTACTATTGAACGCTGCGTGGCGCGGGCGCGTGAAGAATATGCCCGCCACCCCGCTACGTTTGCTACGGACTTTACCCGGCAAGATGCTGCCATCCTTAATATCCAGCGCGCTTGCGAGGCAGCACTGGATATGGGGCAACATCTGATACGGCGTGAACGACTGGGCGTGCCGCAGAGTGCGCGCGATGTGTTTGCCCTGTTGGCACAAGGTGCCTGGATTGATGCTGCCTTGGCCGATAAGCTGAAACGCATGGTGGGTTTTCGCAATATCGCCGTGCATGATTACCAGGCGCTGCAACTGCCCATTACCGTCAGCATCATCACGCAACATCTAGATGAGTTTCTGCAATACAGCCAGGCAGTATTGCTACGGGATACCACGCAGACTTAGATCCGCTACAAACACCCTGATCCAGCGTTGCGCCTCCTTGCCGTATCACTTGAACTGTTTGCGTCAGCACCCCTCGGCTCAGGAGCTCTTCGAGGTTTTGTTAGCGCGGCTCTAAGGCCTGATCGCGATATAGCGTAAGAACCTTACTTCCCCGTCGCACTCACCGCCTGGTCGAGTGCTCTCTCTGGCTCAATGCGGATAATCTTATAGCTCTTCACCGCGATGCCATCCTTTTGCGCCGGGGTAAACCGGGTGCTTTGCAGCAGCGGCAGAATGGATTGTTCGCTGCCGGCGGGTTTGGCGCTGATCAACTGAACCGCATCGACGCTGCCTTGTTCATTAATGTAGAGCTTCAGCTGAATCTCCACCCGCCGTCCCCATTCACCGAGTAAGTCGGGAAATTCAATCGGTGCGATGGGTTCGGCCAGTCGTTGCAGCTCACTGGCGGGATAGTAAACATCCAGGCCCAGCTGGGGTGCTGATTTGAGTGGGGGAGGATAGTTAGTGGTGGCACTGACACTGGCGCCCTGCCAGGCTGCTGGGCTGAGCATGATGGCGCGGGAGCTAATAGCGGGTTCGGCAGGGGGAGTACTTAGCAAGCGCACGCTCAGACTCTGGCTTTGCCCGGTCAGCTTGCCGGCCGGTAGCGGCGTAAACAGCAGCAGGCCGTGCAAGAGCAGCGCACAGATCAGCATCCATTGCAGGCGCTCGCTGCTTGGCCGCTGCTGCCAGTTCATTGCGCTCAGCCTCGTGAGTACGACTTACTTGCTGCTGAGCAATTGTTCGATTTGTGCGCCATCAATTGCTCCGGGAATCAACTGACCGCTGCTGAAGATCAGCGCGGGGGTGCCGCGAATACCCAGCTTATTACCCAGGGCTTGAATCTCTGCCAGTGGGGTGCTGCAGTTGGTGGCGCCACTGAGCGCTTTGCCTTCGCGCATAAAACTGTTCCAGGCCTTGAGTGGATTGGCAGAACACATAATCTGCTGTGATTTGCGCATTGCATCCGGATGCAACTCAGTGAGTGGGTAGAGGAAGGTGTAGATGGTGACATTATTGAGATCTTTCAGGCCTTCGTGCTCCAGCTTTTTACAGAAGGGGCAATCCGGGTCGGAGAAAATCGCCAGCTTGCGTTGACCGTTGCCACGCACTTCTTTGATGGCGTGCTGCAAAGGTAGGTTGTTGAAGTCCACCTTGTTGAGCTCGGCCGTCGTTTTTTCGGTCAAGCTTTCTTTTTTGGTCGCATCAATCAGATCACCGACAAACAGATAATTGGCATCGGCGGTGCTGTATACCACCTGCTTACCCTCTACCACGATTTCATAAATACCTGCCACTGGGGTAGGCGTGATGGTGTTGACTTTGCGATTAGGAAATTGCTTTTCAA
Organism: Neisseriaceae bacterium TC5R-5; assembly: GCA_020830965.2. Lineage (GTDB taxonomy): Bacteria > Pseudomonadota > Gammaproteobacteria > Burkholderiales > Chromobacteriaceae > Chromobacterium. The sequence continues at coordinate 52,666 of JACCFC020000015.1, read as the reverse complement.
ATGCCTGCTTGATCTCATCGGTATTGCTGGTGCTGGCTGCCTGGGAACAAGCGGCCAATGTCATCAGCACCGAGCTGGCCAGGGCGAGGGTTTTAAGGTGTTGCTTCATCTGTGAGTATCCTAAAAGAGTCAGTAGCCAATCGCTTGGCGGGCAAGTTGCCGTTTGAGCGGGCTTAAACGGTTGGTAAGGCTTAAACCGGTATTACGCAGCCAGGACAGCCCCGGTAGCTTGCTGTGAAAGAGCTGGTACAAGCCATCGCAGCCTTGTTGCATCAGCGTCACTGCTTCGCTGCGCTGGCGCTGATAGCGCCGCAGTAACAGCCAGTCGCCAGCATCAGGCGCACCTTGTATCAGTAAAGCCAATTGTGCCGCATCCTGAAAGCCGAGATTGACCCCTTGACCTGCTAGCGGATGGACGGTGTGGGCCGCATCGCCCACCAGTGCCACCCGCTCCGCGACCATGCTCTGACTTTGCTGCAGCCGTAATGCAAAGGCAGCGGGGGGGGTGATCTGCTCCAACTGACCTAGCGCATTAGCACCGGCGGCGGCCACGGTATTGGCCAGGGTACCAGCATCCAGCGCCAGTAAAGCAGCCGGTTGTGGGCTTGACCAGACAATAGAGATTCGGTTCCCGGCCATCGGTAACCAGGCGAGGATGCTACCGCCGGTAAACCACTGACGTGCGATCTGACCATGTGGCCGCTCGCAGTTAAAGTTGGCCACCACACCGCTTTGCTGATAAGGCTTCACTTGAGTGGTCATCGCCAACTGCTGTCGTACCCAGGAATTCGCCCCATCGGCCCCCACAATCAGCGCCGCGCGCAAGCTGCGGCCATCCGCCAGCTCAAGCTGTGCTCCGCGTGCATCCGTCTGCAAATGGCTGGCCTGCGTGCCGAACAGGCAATCTACGTTGCTGGCCTGCAACTGCTGTTGTAGCGTGGCTAGCAGCCAGCGATTCTCGACTATCCAGGCCAGCGCTTCGGCACGGGTGCCCGCATCGCTGGCGCTAAACGCAATCTCACCACCCGCATCACCATATACCTGCATACCTTGCACGCTGCCAATACGCTCGCTGCCGGGCCAGGCGGATAATTGCTGTAAAAAATGGCGATTGGCCGGGCTTATCGCATAGATGCGCGCATCCCAGCCCTGCTGTAAATCTTCGCTCATGGGCGGCTTGCCTTCCAGCAGCGCGACCCGCTTGCCAGCGTGGTTGAGCGCCAAGGCCAGGCTAGCGCCGACCAGACCGGCCCCCACCACGATCACATCATAAAAATTCTCGTTCATGCGGATACCCCAAACACCAGATGCTCGGCAAACTTGCGGCGTAATGGCGGCAGCAGATCCAGCGCATTCATACCCATGCCGCGCAAGCCTTTTAACAAGGGTGGCTGCTGCTCGAACAATTTGATCAGGCCATGGGTAAAACCCACCACGGCGCGGCTGTCGCGTTGACGGCTGACTGCATAGTGCGCCAGTACCGTGGCCGCGCCAGGATCGCGGGCATCAGCCAGTGCTGCCAGCAGACCACCGGCATCACGTATGCCCAGATTCAGCCCCTGGGCCGCTACCGGATGCAGCGTTTGCGCGGCATTACCTATCATCACCACGCGGCCACTGACTACCCGATTCAGTTGGCGTAAGACTAGCGGGAAGCTGCTGCGAGCCCCCAGCGCCAATAAACGGCCATGGCGTTCGCCCACTGCTGCTTGCAAGGCCGCCAGCACGGTTGCCTCGTCGGCTTGCTGCAGCGCGGCGGCATCAGCGGCACTCCGCGTCCAGACCAGCATAAAGCCATCGCCATGTGGTAACAGCGCCAACGGCCCATCATCGGCAAAACGCTCATAGGCAATACCCTGTGGTGCTTGCTCGGTGCTGAGCTGGGCCAGTAACGCACATTGCTGATAATCATGTTGCAAACGGCGAATGCCTGGCAACTGCTCGGCCAGCGTCCCGCCTTCGGCCAGCACGACCAGTCGTGCCGTCAGGCGAGTGCTACTGCCTTGGGGCGAACTCAGTTGCACGCTGGCGTATTGACTCAAACTCTGCACCGCTTGTACCCGGCTTTGCCAGCGTAGCTGCACGCCAGAATGCTCCAGTGCGCGCTGCAGGCTGGCCAGCAACAGCGGGTAATCTACCACCACCCCCAGATGCGGCAGTTGTAAATCCTCGCGCTGAATCAAGGTGCGACCAAAACAGCCCTGCTGCGATACATGCACACGATCAATAAATGTCGCGGGCAGCGCTGCCGACCAAGCCCCTGCCGCCGCCAACTGCTGCTGGCTATGCCAAGACAAAGCCACCGCGCGCGTATCGGCAACGATTTCATCGCGGGCACGGGCTTCCAATAACAACACCTGACGGCCAGCCTGCGCCAGCTGCAGCGCGGCCAGTGCTCCCACCGGCCCGCCACCGACGACAATGACCTCAGCGTGCTCACTATGGCTTGGCATCTTGTCTTCCCTCCGCCATCAGCGCTTCAATATCAGCAATCTCTTTCGGTACATCGGCGGTATACACCTCGTTCCCATTTGCTGTTACCAGTACATCATCTTCAATACGAATGCCGATGTGATGGAAGGCTGTCGGTACCTTATCGTCCGGGTGGATATATAGGCCGGGCTCCACCGTGGTACACATCCCTGCCTGCAAGCGCCGCCACTGGCCAGCCAGCTTGCGCGCGCCAACATCATGCACATCCAGGCCAATGAAATGACCGACGCCGTGCATATAAAACTGTCGGTAAGCGCCAGAATCAATCACCCCCTGCACACTGCCGTGCAGTAGTTTCAGATCCAGCATCCCCTGTACCAGTACCTGCAAGGCGGCATCGCCCGGCTCATGCCACAAAGCACCGGGTTTGATCGTGGCAATCGCCGCCAATTGCGCCGCTAATACTATTTGATAGAGATCACGCTGCGGCCCGCTAAAACGGCCATTTACCGGAAAGGTGCGGCTGATATCGCCGGCATAGCCTTCCCATTCACAACCGGCATCGATCAGCAATAAATCGCCATCGCGCAGGCAGGCATTATTGGCACAGTAATGCAAAGTACAAGCATTATCGCCGCCGGCAACAATGCTCTCATACGCCGGATAGCGCGCGCCCTGACGCACAAAACTATGTAATAACTCGGCCTCTACCTCATACTCATACTGACCTGGGCGCGTGCTACGCATCGCCTGGACATGACCGGCCGCAGAAATCTGCCCGGCGCGGCGCAGTAGCGCGATCTCCTGCGCATCTTTCACCACCCGCATCTCATCCAGCAAAGCATAGATATCGCCATAACAGGCCGGTGGCTGCTCACCTTGGCGTACCTGCTGCCGCACACTGTGCAGCCAGCCATACACCTGCTGATCAAAAGTATTATTCCGCCCCAACGGCCACCACAACTGCTCGCTGGCTGGCAACCAGTCACATAGTCGTGTCTCCAACTCGCTCAGGCTATAAGCCTCATCAAAACCAAATACCTCGGCGGCAGCCTGCGGGCCAAAGCAAAAGCCCTCCCACAACTCGCGCTGCGCATCTTTATCCCGACAAAACAACACACTTTTACCGCGCACCCCATCCAGTACCAGCACGGCTTCCGGCTCATGAAAGCCGGTCAAATACAAAAAATAACTATCCGCACGATAAGGGTGGTGGGTGTCGGCATTACGTAACTGTTGCGGCGCGGTAGGCAGCACGGCAAGACTATTGCCAATGGAGGACAGCAATTGGCGACGACGTTCAGCATGGGAAGAGTACATGGCGATGACTCCAGTACAGCGCGGCAAGCGCGAAAGAAAAGCGAGAGTTTACACCGTCAGGCGTAGCGGTGGGGGGTGACGGGAGGCCGCCGCTTAGTTTGGCCAGTTCCGGCAAGCCAGCCAAATCACATTCGACGCTGCCAGTAAGCCCAGGGAGGCAAAGGTTAATTGCATGCCGCCTACCCGCTGGCGAAAATTGGGTGGCGTATCGTGCATCCCTCTGGCGTGCAGCAACCGTCCAAGCCATAAAATCACCCCTAGGCTGATTAATAGCCAAAACGGTGCAGCATTACCTTCTAGGCAAGCCATCAGCACCAGCCCGATCGGCACATACTCGGCAAAATTGCCATGCGCGCGCATGGCCTTTGTCAGCTCATCTATCCCACCATCACCCAAGACGACCTTATGCTGCCGTCGCAGCTGGATAACGTTAAACGCCAGCTTAATAAACATGATGGTAAAGACAGCAGCAAACACAGCGGTAATTGGAAACATGGTAGATAGCCTTTCAAATAAAGGAATGACAACACAGTATACCTAACACGTCTGATGCGCGGGCGTGAGCGCTGCCTGCATCAAGCAACAGGCTGCCCTCGTTATAAATGAAATTTGATGAAAAAACGCGATGAATGCAGCGATTGTGACGGAGTTTGCAGGGGCCAATAAAGACCCCTCTGCAATCGGAAGATTGGTGCTTTAGGCAAATACGGTATTGAGGTGTTGACGGTAGCGGGCGATATCGCTGTCGATTGCCGGGGCTTTGATGACATCGTTACAGATAAAGGTAGGCAGCGCTTGCATGCCGAGGAACTGGTTAGCTTTGTGGAAGGGCAGGTAAACGCCATCCACGCCGACGCCGTGGAAGAACTGATCGGGCTCGTCAAACGCGGCCAGCGGAGCGTTCCAAGTGAGCGAGAGCATATAGGTTTTACCCTGAATCAAACCACCGGAGCCATAGTGTTTGTTGAGGTCGCTACGGCTGCGGCCATCGCTCTGATACAGGCTGCCGTGGCCAGCGGTAAACACTTCGTCCATGTATTTCTTCAGTATCCACGGTGCGCCCATCCACCAGCCGGGCATCTGGTAAATGACCGTGTCGGCCCACAGGTATTTTGCGACTTCGGCCTCAATATCGTAGCCGTCGTCCACGACGGTGACCTGAACGCTATGGCCTTGCTGTTGCAGCACTTCGGCGGCGACATCGCTTAGTGTTTGGTTGAGGGCACCTTTAGAGTGGCCAAAGTCTTTTTTGGCATTGATGATCAGAATATTGCTCATGATGAATTGGTCTTGATGTGTGGGAATGGCGGCATCTTAGCACCGGGCCGGTGCAGGAAAAATAGATGGAGCGGTAGAACAGTTGTGACTGGCAGGCAAGAAAGCCTTGGCTGCCAGGTGATGGGTGCCGTATTAGCTGTCCTGACGGTTTTGTTCTACCCAGATGAGTTGTTGGGTATCGACGCCAAGGGTTTTCGCTTGTTGTAGCAGTTGTTGGCGGATGTTGTCCGGCAGCTTGGGTTCGCGTGCGAGTATCCACAGATAGCCGGGGTTGGGGCCGATGATCATGGCCCAGCGGTAGTCGGGATCAAGCGCGACGATGTGGTAGCCACCATAGAAGGGGCCGAAGAAGGACACTTTGAGCGAGCCGACGTCGCTGGCGCCATTAAAGCGGGCTGTGCCGGTGGCGTCATGCCATTTTTGCTCTTTGCTGTCGTAACCACGGTTGAGCACTTCTACAGTGCCGTTGGCTTGCGGGGTATAGCGGGCGGTGACGTTGTCGAGGCCGCGTTCAAAGCTGTGGTCGAGGCGGGCGATTTCATACCATTTGCCGCTATAGCGTGTTAGTTCAAAGCCAGTGACTGGGGTGACGCCAGCGGGTGGGGTGGTGGAGCAGGCGGCCAGGCCCAGGGTGGTAAAGACGAGCAGGCTAAGGGCGCGCCAGATGTGTGGGGTAATCATCATGTGTTGTCCTGTTTGGTGGCCATTTTGCGGTGCAGCGCACGCAATAAGGGGCCGATGAGGGGCAGCTTTTGCAGTAGTTCTTCGCTGCTGTCCCAGTAGTCGCGATGATGGCGGATGCGGCCTTGCGGGTCGAGTTGTAAGTGACTGCCGCCATGTATGGTAAAGGTGGTGCCACGCCAGCCGAAATGAAAGTCCCAACTGACGAAAACTTGCTGTTTTTCTTGCAGGCGCTGCTGAATGACGAAGCGGGGTTGCTGCAGATTCTGGAACATATGCTGGAAGATGGCCTGAATGTGCGCGCGCTGGTGGACTTCATTGAACGGGTCTTTGAAGGTGGCATCGGCGCAGTAGTAGCGGTCGATATCCGCCAGGCTGCTCGGACTCAGTTGTTGGAACCAGTCAAGCAGTGCGTCTAGCGTGGTTTCAGCTTGCTCAGCAGTGGCAGGCGCAGGCGGTAGGGCAGGAGTTGCAGTAGTTTCAGCCATAGTGTGAAGCGGTAGGGGAAGTGGATTTCAAAACGGCCTTGCTGCAGGCCGCGCAGGATGTGGCTGGCAGCTTGGGCCGGGGTTTGTAGCGCGGGCATGTGAAAGCTGTTTTTGGCGGTGAGCGGGGTTTGGACAAAGCCGGGGTTGATCAGGGTGACGCTGAGGCCGCGTGGATGCAGTTCGGCGTACAGCAGTTCGGCCAGGTTGATCAGTGCGGCTTTGCTGGGGCCGTAGACGCAGGCGCCAGGCAGGCCGATATAGCCGGCCACGCTGGCGACTAGTGCTATGCCGCCGTGGCCTTGGGCTAACAGCGCCGGTAGCAGTAGCTCCAGGCCATAATAGACGCCGGTCAGATTAGTCTGCAGGGTGTGGTTGACTTGCGTGGCTTGCAGTTGCCAACTGCTTTGTGGCTGGTAGTCGGCGGCACAGAAGAGGGTGAGGTCGGGCAGGCAGTGCTGCGCTTGCAGTTGTTGCCAGGCTCGCTGCCAGGCGGCAGGGTCGCTGATGTCCAGCGGCAGCACGGTGGCGAGCGGTGAGTTGGCGGCGATTTGTTGCAGCTTGCTTTGATTGCGTGCTGACAGGATGACTTGTGCGTCTTGTTGCAGCAGTTGTTGTGCCAGCGCGGCACCGATGCCGCTGGAGCTGCCGATAATCCAGACGCGTTGTCCGGCCCATTGGCGAATCGGTGGGTTGAATGGCTTAAACAGCATGGGGTGTGGGCTCCTGGCGGCTGAGTAGCAATTGGCTGACGCCAATGCTGCCGTGTTCAAAACCGGCTTCACAGTAGCAGAAGTACAGACGCCACAGGCGGATAAAGACCTCGTCAAAGCCTTGTGCGCGCACCGCACTGAGTTGCTGTTCAAAGCGTGCGCGCCAGTGGCGCAGGGTGGCCGCGTAGTCGCGGCCAAATTCCAGTTGGTCGGTGATAGCAAAGCCCTGTTGTTGTGCTTGTTGCTGAAAGCGCTGCGGGCTGGGCAGCATGCCGCCGGGGAAGATGAATTGCTGGATAAAGTCGCTGCGGCGGCGATAGCGCAAAAAGCGCTGGTGTTCGATGGTGATGGTCTGGATCAGCGCACGTGCTCCCGGCTTGAGGCAGCGTTGCAGTGTGGCGAAATAATCGGGCCAGTAACGCTCGCCGACTGCTTCGAACATTTCTATGGAGACGATGGCATCGTATTGCTGGTACAGATCGCGGTAGTCGCTATATTCCAGTTCGACCAGCGCTTGCTGTGCCAGTCGTTGTTGCGCGTGTTCGAGTTGGGCGGTGGAGAGGGTGATGCCATGGACGGCGATGCCTTGAGCGGCGGCGTGTTCGGCAAAGCCTCCCCAGCCGCAGCCTATTTCCAGTACCCGCATGCCCGGGCGCAGTTGCAATACCTCGCAGATGCGCTGGTATTTGGCGGCTTGCGCCTGTTCCAGTGTTTGCTGGTGTTGGCCGTTGAACCAGGCGCTGGAGTAAGTCCAACTCTTGTCCAGCCACAGTTGGTAAAAGTGATTGCCCAGGTCGTAATGCGCGTGAATATTGCGCTGGCTACCATAGCGGTTGTTGCGGCGCAGCCAGTGCTGTAACCGGTGCCACAGTGCGCTGGCACTACGCCCAAGCAGGCCACTGCCCAGTTGACCTTCGTTTTGTAGTGCCAGTTGGAGCAGCGCGCTTAAGTCGGGGCAGTCGAGTTGCTGATCGCGATAGGCTTCGGCAAAACCAATGCCGCCGCTACGCAGGATGCGTTGGCAGGCTTGCCAGTCGTGCAGATGCAGCTCGGCCTGTAGCGTGTCATTGCTCTGACCAAAGTGCAGCCACTGCTGTTGTGGGGTGAGTAGGCGCAGGCTGCCGTGGCGCAGTCTGCCCAGTAGCAGCAGGAAGGCGCGTGCAGCGGCGGGCACTTTGCTATTGGCTGAATTTAAGGTGGTGGTTGATTGCGGCTGATCGGGAGTTGAGGAGCTTGGGGTTTGCCAAAGAAGGGGACTTTTTTCCGCCATAGTTTCCATGCCTGCCAATGAATTTTGCTAATCACGCCTAGCATCAGCAGGGGCTGACGAAACAGGGCGCGTCGTAAGTTGCTGGGGGTAAACGGGCTAAGCTGACCCGATATCGCGGTGTGCAGTAGTGCGCCAGCGGCATCGTGGTAGTCAATGCGTACTAGCGCATGCTGGGCTTTTTCGACAAAGCGGAAGCGATAGTGGCCGTTGACCGGACAAAAGGGTGACACGTGTAGTTGTTTATTGCAATGCAGTAGCGTGCTGGCATTAATGTGCTGGCCGTCGGCGGCGCTTAATAAATAGCTGTGGTGCTCGCCAAAGGTGTTGTTGACTTCGGCCAGCACCGCACAGAGCTGACCGGCGGCATTGTGGCAGTACCAGAAGCTGACCGGGTTGAATGCATAGCCGAACAGGCGCGGGAAGGTTTGCAGCCAGACTTCGCCATCACAAGGCAGGCCGGCGGCAGCCAGTTGCCGCCGTATCCAGGGTAGCAGGGGGCTGCCATCGCGCGGGCCGTAGTCGCGGCTGCGCAGTGATAGGGGGCGCCAGCGATCCACCCCAAACCAGCGGCTGTTGAGCTGAGCCAGTGCCGCTAGCCGCACGCGGATACAGAATACCGGGTAGACAAAGCGGTGTAAGGCCGGGCGCAGGCGTCGGTGCATGATGCTACCCGTGAGTAAATAGCCGTTTTCCATGCTTTAGATTTGGGCCCAGTCGGGTAAAAGATCAAAGGCTGCAGCGATACGCAGTGCGGATTTGAGGCCATCTTCATGAAAACCGTAACCGGTCCAGGCACCGGCAAACCAGCAGCGGCCTTGTCCTTGAATCTGCGCCAGCGCTTGTTGGGCGTCGATGGCGGCTTGGTCAAGCAGTGGGTGGGCATAATCAAACTGGCCGTACTGACGGGCGGGGTCTGCTGCGGCTAAGGGGTTGAGTGTGAGGATGACCGGCTCGGTCAGTGGTAGCGCTTGCAGTAGATTAAGCCAGTAACTGACCGAAACGGCTGGCTGTTCACCCAGAAAGTTCCAGGCCGCCCAGGTTTTGCGGCGGCGCGGCAGCAGGCGCGGGTCGCTGTGCAGCACCGCCCGGTTTGGCTGATAGCGTACCGCGCCGAGAATGGCACGCTCCTGTGTGGTGGCATCCGCCAGCATCTGCAGGGTTTGTGGGGCATGGGTGGCGCAGATGACAGCGTCGAAATGTTCGTCACCCTGGGCGCTGCGAATGAGGACGCCATCGGCATGGCGGCTGAGCTGTTGTACTGGCTGATTGAGGCGGATATCGTCCAGGGTGGCGGCGATTTTATCCACATACTGGCGTGCGCCACCGGGGATGCTGCGCCATTGTGGCCGCTCGCGTAATTGCAGCAGGCCGTGGTTCTGGCAGAACTGTAGAAAGCTGGCGGCGGGGAAGTGCAGTATCTCGCCGCTGGGACTGGACCAGATGGCGGCGGCCATCGGCAGCAGGTAGTGCTCACGAAAACGCGCGCCATAGCCTTGTTGTTGTAATAGCTCGCCCAGGCTGAGCGGGTGTGTCGCCAGTTGCTGCAGCAGCATGGGGGCACTGCGATTGAAGCGCAGAATATCGTGCAACATGCCCCAGAATGAGGGGGAGAGCAGTTTGCGGCGTTGTGCAAACAGGCTGTCCAGATTCATGCCTGCCCATTCCTCCCGGCCCTGCTCCAGCGAGACACTGAACGACATGCTGGTGGGGTGACTGTTGATGCCCAGTTCGGCAAACAGCGCAATCAGATTGGGGTAGGTGCGTTCGTTAAACACCAGAAAGCCGGTATCGACTGCCAGCGCTTGTCCGGCTACGTCGATATCGACGGTATGGGTGTGGCCACCGAGATAGTCAGCGGCTTCAAACAGGGTGACTTGATGGCGACGTGCCAGCAGGTAAGCACTGGCCAGACCGGCGATGCCGGAGCCGATAACAGCGATGCGTTGGCGCGGGGCATGGGTCATGGCTGCGCCCTAGGCAGTACATCATTTCGGCAGCGATGTAGGAGAAACGTCACAGAGTAAGCATAAGCGTAGGAAAATGACGCTATGCTAGCATTAAACCCGCGCGGAGCGGCAGGTGACGTCAATATTCAATATTTAAGCTTGCTGTGACAGCCAGTCCTCAATGCGTAAGCCCGGCTCATTAAACCAACTGCTCCAGGCCTCGCCAGTGGGGGTGAGTATGCGGATGCGCCCAAGTGCGATAACGTCGCCGGTAGGAAGGGCAATGGATTTGGGTAGGCGAACAGCCTGACTGCGGTTGCTCATGAAAACAGAGGCTTGTTCCATGGTGCGGTCTTCAGCCGCTTAGGGATATACCTTGTGAATATCACAAAACGGCGGCTATTTTAAACACCTGGCGCAGGTAGGCGAGGAAAGTGGCATCGCTACACATGGTCTTGCCGGGGCTGTCGGAGAGCTTGGCAACCGGCTGGCCATTACAGCTCACCAGTTTCAGCACGATTTGCAGTGGTTCCAGCCCCAGATCATTGGTGAAGTGGGTACCGATACCAAAGCTGATCTGGATATCGTTGCTGAAGTGGCGATGTAGCTGCAGTGCGCTGTCTACGGTGATGCCATCGCTGAAGGTAAACATCTTGCTGCTGGGGTCGATACGCAGCTTACGGTAGTGCGTCAGGGCTTTTTCGCCCCACAGATAGGGGTCGCCGCTGTCGTGGCGCAGGCCGTCAAACAGTTTGGCAAAGTACAGGTCAAAGTCAGCCAGAAACGCGTCCATGCCGACGACGTCGGTTAGCGCAATACCCAGGTCGCCGCGATATTCCTGCACCCAGGCTTCCAGGGCAGCGATCTGGAAGTCGCGCAGGCGAACGTCCAGCGCCTGAAAGGCCTGGAAGAATTCGTGGGCCATGGTGCCGATCGGGGTAATGCCCAGCTTCCAGGCCAGATAGACATTACTGGTACCGCGAAAAATATCTGGCAGGGCGCTGTTGAGTTGTTCTACCACTTGCTGGTGCCATTCGCGGCTGAAGCGGCGGCGGGTGCCGAAGTCGGCAATCAATAGTGGAAAGCGATACTGGCTGCTTTCTTGTTCGTGAAAGCGCTGTACTGTGGCGATCTTGGCATCTAGACGGCGTTGCCCTTCGGCGCGTACTGCCGGGCTGTCCAAGCGGCGGAAGTAGAGCTCATTGACCAGTGCCAGCACGAAGATCTCAAAGAACATCGCCTGCACTAGCGGGCCTTTGATATGGATGGTGAGCTGTTCGCCTTGGCAATCCACCCGAATGAAGCGGCGTTGTAGATGGAAGAGTTCCAGATAATCGACGAAGTCGCTTTTGATGAAGCGCAGGCTGCGCAGGTAGTTGAGTTCCGGTTGGGTGAATTGTAGTTGGCACAGCCAATTCAGTTGTGCTTCCAGCTCTTTTTTTAGCTGGGTGAGTGGCATGTCCGGGTGATTGCGGCATTTGAATTCATATTCGCCATCAGCGGCAGGGAATTGATGCAGCACCACTTGCAGCATGGTGAACTTATACAGGTCGGTATCGAGTAGCGAGTGAATCAGCGGCGGAATTTTGGGCATGATGGCAGCTTCAGGCAGCGTAAATAATGAAAATAGCCGGGCGTTTGTGCAGATCGGGGGCCGGGGTGGGCCAGTGCTGCAGGCGGCGGCTGATGATGGTTTCGCTGGGCAAGGTTAGGTCACAGGCTACCGTCAGCCGTGTCGAGGACGCGAGAGTATCGCGTAGTTGTTGTAGCAGGGTATTGTTGCGGTAGGGTGTTTCGATAAACACCTGGCTTTCCTGCTGCTGCCGTGAGCGTTGCTCCAGTGCCTTGATGGTTTTGCTTTTCTCGGCACTGTCTATTGGCAGGTAGCCGTGAAAGGCGAAACGTTGGCCATTGGCGCCGCTGGCCATCAGCGCCAGTAAAATGGATGAGGGGCCGATCAGCGGTGCGACGCGGTAGCCGTGCTCATGTGCCAGTGCTACCAGTTGCGCACCGGGGTCGGCCACAGCCGGGCAGCCGGCTTCGGAAATCAGACCCAAGTCTGTGCCCGCCTGTAGCGGTGCAAGTAGCGCCGCGATGTCGCTAGCTGGGGTGTGTTCGTTGAGCGTTTGCAGTTGCAAGTCACGGATGCTGCTGTGTAGCCCGAGGGCTTTCAGGTGTTTGCGTGCAGTTTTTTCGGCTTCCACGACAAAGTGGCTGATATGGAGAATTTTCGCGCGTTCAGTTTCCGGCAGCCACGCGGTATTTTCATCCCCCAAGGGGGTGGGGATCAGATAGAGAGTTGCGCTCATGCGAGTATATCCACGCCTTCCTTGCTTAGCATATCGACCAGTTGGAACAGGGGCAGGCCGATCAATGCATTGGGGTCATCTGCTTCAACTTTGGCCAGCAGAGCACCGCCGAGGCCTTCGCTTTTGGCGCTGCCAGCACAATGGAGTGCGTCGGGTTCGTGTTCTAAATAGTAACGGATTTGTGCTTCGCTCAGTTGGCGAAAAGTAACGTGGCTGCTGGCCACACTTTCTTGCCAGCGACCACTGCCGCTATTGTAGAGCGCCAGTGCGGAATGAAAGATCACGGTACGGCCACTCATCCATTGCAACATTTGTACCGCGTGTTCCAGCGAACGGGGTTTGCCTATCTGCTGACCATCCAGCAGGGCCACTTGGTCGCAACCTATAATCAGTGCCTGCGGATACTCGCTAGCCAGCGATTGTGCTTTGCCACGAGCCAGCCGTTGCGCGGTGGCGAGTGCGCTTTCATGCTCCAGCGGTGTTTCGTCGCAGTTGGGAGCCGCGGTAACAAAGGGCAAGTTCAGGCGCGTCAGCATTTCCTGACGATAAGGCGAGGTGGAGGCCAAGACGATGGAGAGGGGGTGGGGTGCCATAATGCGCTTAGTTTATTTTGACAAATCAAGGGCAGGAATTGTACCATGCCGGGTTTATGTCTAATCCGATTTTGATCGACCCACTCAAGTTCGCCCGTGAAGCGAGGCAGTTGTCCGGTAAGTTGCTGGTCAGCAGTCTGGACGGACGTGTACAGGCGGACTTAGCCAGTAGCGGTGGTGAACTAGAATATACCTTGCTGGGTTTTCGTGACGAACTGCACCGTTTGTCTTTGCGCTTGACCCTATCGGTAGCCTTGGAGCTTCGCTGTCAGCGTTGTCTGGAAACACTATCTTATCCCTTGCGGACTGATGCTGTGATCACCTTGTTTACTCAGCAGGAAAAGCTGGAGCAAGCGTGTGAGCTGGATGAAGATCTGGATGCGATTCTTGCCGAACCGGAACTGGATGTGAAGGCGTTGATCGAAGACGAAATTATTATGGGCCTGCCTCTGGCGCCAAAGCACGATGTCTGTGCTAACGAAGCACTGGCGTTGGCAAAGGCGGATAAACCTAATCCGTTTGCCGTGTTGGCAGCGCTCAAGAAGTCCAAGACCGAGTAAGCTTGGATTAATCCGTATATTTTGTATTTTTTAGGAGTGAATCATGGCCGTTCAACAGAACAAAAAATCCCCATCCAAGCGTGGTATGCACCGTGCTCACGACTTTCTGACGGCACCTGCGCTGGCGGTTGAGTCGACTACTGGTGAAGCACATCTACGTCATCACATCAGTCCTAACGGTTTTTACCGTGGCCGTAAAGTTGTGAAGACCAAAGGCGAGTGAATCTCTCTTTAGTACGCCCTCTTCCCCAAACAGTAAATTTTACATTCTATACCGCCCTCGTTGATGACTATCACCGTCGCGGTTGATGCTATGGGAGGTGACGCTGGTCTCAAGGTTACCGTCCCCGCATCGATCCAATTCCTACAAGACCATTCCGATACCCGCCTGATTCTCGTTGGCGACCAGGCTGCATTAGCGGCTGAGTTGGCATTGTATCCGGTTGCCTCGCGTGAGCGCATCGAATTACGGCACGCCAGCCAGGTCGTGAACATGGGCGAGGCGCCACAGTTAGCGCTGAAAAATAAAAAAGACTCTTCCATGCGCGTGGCAATCAATCTGGTGAAAGACGGGGAGGCGCAGGCGGCTGTCTCTGCCGGTAATACCGGCGCGCTGATGGCAACTGCCCGTTTTGTCCTCAAAACCATTCCTGGTATTGATCGCCCAGCGATTGCCAAGCTGCTGCCGACAGTAAAAGGGACATCTTGTGTTTTGGATCTGGGTGCCAATATTGATTGCACCCCGGAGCAGCTATTGCAGTTTGGCATTATGGGCTCTGAGTTGGTGGCGTGTTTAAGCGATCGCACCACGCCTAGTGTGGGCCTGCTGAATATTGGTTCGGAAGATATTAAAGGTAGCGACACTATTAAACAGGCCGCTGAATTGCTGCGCCGTTCTGAGCTGAACTTCTATGGCAATGTAGAAGGTGATGACATCAGCAAAGGGACGGTTGATGTGGTGGTCTGCGATGGCTTTACCGGTAATGTGGCATTGAAAACGGCAGAGGGTCTGGCTTATATGTTGGCGGCTTTTCTGCGCGAAGAATTCAGCCATAACTGGTGGACTCGCTTATGCGCGCTGGCCGCCTGGCCAGTATTGCGCCGCTTCAAGCGTCGCGTCGATCCACGCCGCTATAATGGTGCCAGCTTATTAGGTTTGCGTGGCATTGTGGTGAAAAGCCATGGTGGCGCGGATATTACGGCTTTCCGTTTTGCTTTGGGGCAGGCCTGTGAAGAGGCGCGCTCCGATGTGATTGCCCATATTGCTGAACGTGTGGCTCAACAATTAAATACCCTCAAGCAGTCTGAGGCAGATACGAATTAATACCATGAGCTACTCTCGTATTCTTGGTACCGGCAGCTATTTACCTGCTCAGGTACTGACCAATGTGCAATTGGCCGAACGTGTGGATACCAGCGACGAATGGATTGTTGCACGTACTGGTATTCATGCCCGCCACATTGTCGATGCACAGGATAAAACCAGTGATCTGGCCTTGCGTGCCGCAGAGGCGGCAATTAGTAGTGCGGGTATCGATAAGCACGAGATCGACCTGATCATTGTGGCAACGACGACTCCCGATATGCTGTTTCCCAGCATGGCCTGTATTTTGCAGGAAAAACTGGGCCTGCCCAGTATCCCTGCTTTTGATGTTCAGGCAGTTTGTGCTGGTTTTATTTATGCGCTTGCTACGGCGAACAGCTATGTAAAAAGTGGCCTGGCCAAAAAAGTGTTGGTGGTCGGCGCAGAAACTATGTCGCGTTTGCTGGACTGGAATGATCGTCGTACCTGTGTGCTGTTTGGTGATGGTGCTGGAGCGGTGATTATTGGCGCATCCGACCAGCCTGGTATTCTGCACGCCAAACTGGCGGCTGATGGTCGTTATCAGAGTTTGCTCAATACGCCAGCCCACATTGCCGATGGTCAGATTCAAGGTCACCCTTATCTTTATATGGATGGCCCAGCGGTGTTCAAGTTTGCCGTCAAGGCTTTGTCTGATATTGCGGTTAAAACGCTAAACGAAGCGGGTGTCGACAAAAGTCAGGTGGACTGGCTGGTGCCGCACCAGGCCAATCTGCGTATTATCGAAGCCACGGCCAAGCACTTAGGGTTACCGATGGAAAAGGTCGTCGTGACCCTTGGGCAGCAAGGCAATACTTCCGCAGCCTCCATTCCGTTAGCGTTGGATCATGCCGTGCGCGATGGGCGCATACAGCGTGGTCAAACCTTATTGTTGGAAGGCATAGGCGGTGGTTTTGTCTGGGGCGCAGTCCTGTTGACTTTTTAACGGTTGCTCTGAATTTGTGACGATAGGTCAATGCTAGGCTGCCGGCCTGGTTCTTGGTGGCGGATTATTTGGAGTCAGCTATGGCATTTGCGTTTCTTTTTCCCGGGCAGGGCTCACAAAGTCTGAAAATGATGGATGGCTTTGCTGATCTGCCCGTAGTGCAGCATACTTTTGAGGAAGCCTCTGATGCATTGGGAGTCGATTTGTGGGCGATGTTGCAGGCGGAAAGTGCCGATGATATTAACGCGACAGTAAATACGCAGCCGCTGATGCTGGCGGCCGGTTACGCCACTTATCTGGCCTGGCAGGAACTCAACGGTCAACAACCGACGGTGCTAGCCGGGCATAGCCTAGGCGAGTATACCGCTCTGGTCGCAGCCGGTGCCTTGCCTTTTGCCGAAGCGATCAAATTGGTGCGTTTGCGTGCCGAAGCGATGCAAGCAGCCGTGCCTGCCGGAACGGGGGCGATGGCCGCCATTTTGAATTTAGCTGATGCGGATATCCAGGCTGCCTGTGCCGAAGCGGCGCAAGGCGAAGTGGTCGAAGCGGTAAACTTCAACTCACCCGGCCAGGTGGTGATTGCTGGCAACAAGGCCGCGGTGGAACGTGCGATGGTGCTGTGCAAGAATAAAGGCGCTAAGCGTGCGCTATTGTTACCGGTGTCTGTCCCCTCGCATTGTTCGTTGATGCGGCCTGCTGCCGAACAATTGAAGGTAGCTTTGCAAACCGTTCACTTGAATGCACCGGCGATACCTGTGCTGCACAATGCCGATGTGGCTAGTTATAGCGACCCGGCTAAAATTCGCGATGCCCTAAGCCGCCAGCTGTATATGCCGGTACGTTGGACTGAAACCATCCAACATCTGGTGGCCGATGGTGTACTACAAATGGCAGAATGTGGCCCGGGCAAAGTTTTGGCCGGCTTGGCCAAGCGTATAGATAGTCAGCTTGCCTGTCTGGCCCTGGTTGATGTAGCGGCGTTGCAAGCAGCGCGTGGTGAGTTGATCTAAGAAAATACCCAAAGGAGAAACTTAAATGAGTCTACAAGGGAAAGTGGCTTTAGTAACGGGTGCTTCACGAGGGATTGGCGCAGCTATTGCCGAAACCCTGGCGGCAAACGGTGCGCTGGTGATTGGGACGGCTACCTCGGTAGAGGGTGCCAGCCGTATTCAGCAGCGCTTAGCCGCCCGTGGGGGGGCTGGTCGAGTGTTGAATGTTACCGAAGCGGGCGCCATCGATGCGCTGATCGAAAGCATTGAGCAGGAATTTGGTCAGGTGGCTATTTTGGTCAACAATGCTGGCATTACCCGTGATGGTTTGCTGATGCGGATGAAAGATGAAGACTGGGATGTCATTATGGACACCAATCTGAAATCGGTGTTCAAAGCATCCAAGGCGGTGCTGCGCAGCATGATGAAGGCGCGTGCCGGCAGCATTATTAATATTGCCTCGATTGTCGGAATCACAGGGAATGCAGGTCAGACCAACTATGCAGCCGCCAAGGCCGGCATTATTGGTTTTACCAAATCGCTGGCGCGTGAGGCGGGTAGCCGTAATGTTACCGTTAATTGCGTCGCGCCTGGTTTTATTGATACCGATATGACCAGAGCGTTGCCCGATGCGCAACGTGACGCGCTGTTGGGGCAGATTGCTTTGGGCCGTTTGGGGCAGGTAAATGAGATTGCAGAAGCCGTTCTGTTCTTGGCAACGGCCAGTTATATTACCGGACAGACTTTACATGTTAATGGCGGCATGTTAATGCCATGACGCCAGGTTTGCGAGCAGCCTAAAATTTAGATAGGCCACGCTAGTTTTTTTTTGTAGAATACCGGGGTTTTGTTATCCCGAATCAGAAAGGTCGAAGGATTTAAACAAATGGAAAATATCGAAGCGCGCGTTAAAAAGATCGTAGCCGAGCAACTGGGTGTAAACGAGGCAGAAGTGAAGATCGACTCTTCTTTTGTGGATGATCTGGGCGCTGATTCGCTTGACACCGTAGAACTGGTGATGGCTCTGGAAGAAGAGTTTGAGTGCGAAATTCCAGACGAAGAAGCAGAGAAAATCACCACTGTTCAGCAGGCAGTAGATTACGTTACTGCTCATCTGAACAAGTAATCCTCTCTATCTCTGTAATCAGAGTGAAGACCTCTGCGTGGTGCAGCTATTGCTCGCCAGCAGAGGTCTTTTGTCAAGCAAGAGAGCTAACAGTACGCCGCATCCGGCTATTGATTTTTCCTGATAAGACGTAGTGGATGGCTATCATCAATAGATCGCCTCCTAATCTCTCACGGAGATTCTTCGTGTCAAAACGCAGAGTGGTAGTAACCGGTCTGGGGCATATTTCCCCAGTCGGCAATGATGTGAAAACAGGTTGGGCCAATCTACTGGCGGGTAAGAGTGGTATCGGCAAGATTACCCGCTTCGATGCCAGCGAGCTGGCTTGTCAAGTGGCTGGAGAAGTCAAAGATTTTGATATCAGTCAGTACATCTCGCCCAAAGAAGCCAGACGTAGCGATGTCTTTATTCATTATGGCGTCGCGGCAGCCTTACAGGCAGTGGCAGATGCCGGCTTGGACGACCTGCCCAATCTCGACAAAACCCGTGTGGGGGTTAATATCGGTTCCGGCATAGGTGGCTTGCCGCTGATTGAAGACACCCATACGGCAGTGGTCGCGGGCGGCCCGCGCAAAATCGGGCCGTTCTTTATCCCCGGTTCCTTGGTCAATCTGATTGCTGGCCATGTCACTATTCTCAAAGGCTATCAGGGCCCAAGTTACGGCATTGTCTCGGCCTGTACCACCGGCGCTCATTGTATCGGTGATGCCGCGCGTATGATTCAGTACGGTGATGCTGATGTGATGGTGGCCGGAGGGGCAGAAGGCGCTATTTGTGGTCTGGGCATTGGTGGTTTTGCCGCGATGAAGGCACTTTCCACCCGCAATGATGATCCAGCTACTGCATCGCGCCCTTGGGACAAAGGTCGTGACGGTTTTGTGATGGGAGAAGGTGCCGGCGTGCTGGTGCTGGAAGAGTACGAACATGCGCGTCAGCGTGGTGCGCGAATTTATGCCGAACTGATTGGTTTCGGTATGAGTTCCGATGCCCACCACATTACTGCGCCAAGCGTGGATGGCCCTGCACGTGGTGTGGTCAATGCCTTGCGTGATGCTCGTATCAATCCTGACCAAGTGCAATACGTGAACGCGCATGGTACCTCCACGCCCTTGGGCGATGCCAATGAAACCAATGCACTTAAGCTAGTGTTTGGTGACTATGCCAAACGCTTGGTGGTGAACTCGACTAAGTCCATGACCGGCCATCTACTCGGTGGTGCTGGCGGTGTTGAAGCCATCTACTCGATTCTGGCTTTGCATCACCAGGTCTCTCCACCTACCATCAATCTGTTTGAGCAGGATATTGAAGGTGGCTGCGACCTTGACTATGTGGCGAATACCGCCCGTGATATGCCGATCGAAGTGGCTATTTCCAACTCCTTCGGTTTTGGTGGCACCAATGGCACGTTGGTGTTCAAGCGCGTTTAAGATCTGATGCCAATAAAAAACCGGCCCTCATGTGAAGGCCGGTTTTTTTGTCACTGCAGCCACTTATTCGGCCAGTAATTTGGTTACGAGATCAACATAGGTCTGCATTGCCGTCTCAGTCGATTGCCCTTTCAGCTTATCCCAGGCATCAAACTTGGCTCGGTTAACAAAGTCCATCATGCCGGGGCGCTCGCCGCTGGCATCGCCAGCCGTGGCCTGCTTATACAGCGCATACAGTTGCAATAGAACTTGATTGTCCGGACGCTCGGCCAGCGTTTTGATATCGGCTTGTGCTTGCGTGAACAGTGTGAGTAAGTCAGACATGAGTACATCCTTTTTAAGAGTGTGCTGGTGTGAGCGATGTCACAACCTGATTGAACCGCTAGCCAGCCTTGCTGGGTTTACGCCTGAATCTCTTCTAGGCTGCCCAGATAATGACCAATCACCCAGCTACCTAGCTTGCTCTATCCACTGAGGAGAGCGCTGGCTATCATCACCCAGCGGCAGCTGGGACAGCTTGTGCTTGACCTTCACTATCGGGCGAATCATTCAATGGCCTTAATCGCGAGGCAGCTGGTTTCGGCTTGATTGTTCCGATAGCCTTTTGTGCATAGAGGCGGTCGAGTACTCGAACACTGTAACAGGATGGCTCATAGATTTTCCCCGCTACTAGGATGTTGTACTCCCCTTGCATAGAAAACTATAGGCGCAAAAAAGCCGCAAGTGTCAGAAGCGGCGGGCGCCTGTTGATGGTGTGTTCAGACCGGAAGGCAAGGTAACAATGAATCGGTGGCAGGTCAAGCATGGACGGCAGCCCTTTAGGGGTGGTAGTAGGCCAGCTTGGCAGGGATAGGTCGGTACTATTGGTTGGCTAGGTTTATTGGTAAGGCATGACTTTACTCTGTAAAATAAGCTTTTCTCTTAAATCGTATTGCAGAATAAGGAAGCAAGTGGAACGCATTCTATATCATTACACTAACCTCCAAGGATATAACGGGATTCTTGAGAGTAAGTTAATTAATCCTTCTTTGAGAGCCCATAATCCTAAAGATGCCAGATTCGGCGATGGGCAGTACGTAAGTGATATTGTTCCCAAAACAAAACGCCCCGGTCAGCTGTCTATGATTTTCTTTGGTCTGCCTTGGGCGGGAAGGCGATTTGAATACCATATTAATGTTGATGTTCAAGGCTTAGAGCTTGTGCACGGGCGTGAGGGCGTTTATGTCATACCTAATGCTCATCCGTTAGATATTACTGAAAGACTTAAAGGTCATGGGAAAGTATAAGGTTAATTATGAGCGTCTATATCTATTCTAAGTGGAAAAATAGTCCGGCCGGTTTTCCTTCTGAGTTTTACAGTGAGCTTGATGCCAGCCGGTATGAAACCCGTAAGGTTGAAATTTTTTCAGCAGGTAAAATGACTTATGCCTCAAAGCAAAAAGCTATAGCACCAACCAGGTTGGGTATTGTTCCTGTTCCAAGTCTTGGTGAAATTTCAAGCCAGTCGGATTTCTCTATCAAGGAAATAAGTAAGCAAGATTTTGAGGAAATTTGGGCTAAAGCTACCAAATGAATATCCGTTATGTAACAGGTGATGCGACTAGCCCAATGGGTGACGGTCATAAAGTCATCGTCCATATTTGTAATGATTTGGGTAAATGGGGCAAAGGTTTTGTGCTGGCGGTCAGTAAAAAATGGCCGCAGCCGGAGAAACAGTACAAAGCCGCTTTTGCACAACACAATCAGGCCGAGCTTGGCGAGGTGCAGTTTGTTGCGGTGGAGTCAGATATTACGGTGGCTAATATCATCGGCCAGCACGGGATTAGCCATGCACGCAATAAAGAAAAGACACCGCCCATACGCTATCAGGCTGTAGCGTATGGGCTGGAACAGGTTGCCGGGTATGCAAAACAAGTGGCTGCCTCTGTCCACATGCCGCGAATTGGTTGTGGCCTGGCGGGCGGTAACTGGGAACAAATAGAGCCGATTATTCAGCAAATGCTCACCAGCCAAGGCATAGCGGTAACGGTGTATGACTTGGCTGCACCGTAGCGCATTAAGCAAGCTTGCCCTAGAAGTCCCTGTGCTGCCGATAAGCCACTGGGTGAGTGTGCTAGCGGCAGCACCAGCTTTTCTAACGTTGTTGCTCGCTTAGAAAAACAGCCAAGTCATCATGACAAACAAAGGTAGCAAGACGGCCCCAGACCAAGCCATATAGCCAAAAAAGCTTGGCATTTTGACGTGGCGCTGTTCGGCAATTGCTTTCACCATAAAGTTGGGGGCGTTGCCGATATAGGTATTGGCTCCCATGAAGACCGCACCCATTGAGATAGCGAGTAGGGTACTGGCCATCGGGCCCATTAATACCTGCGCATCACCATGAGCCAGGTTGAAGAACACCAGATAGGTTGGGGCATTATCTAGGAAGCTGGACAGAATGCCGGTCATCCAGAAATACATATGATCTACCGGCTGGCCCTGGCTATCGGATACCGCCTGTACCAGACTGGCCAAGTGCCCTTCGTTGCCCGCGCGTAGTATGGCGATGACTGGGGCGATGGTGAGGAAAATCCCGGCAAACAGTTTGCCTACTTCCAAAATAGGGCCCCAATTGAACTCATTGCCGGCACGTACTTGTTTTGGAGTTATCCACAGCGATAGCACGGCAATCAGTAGCAGTAAGATATCTCGTAGCACATTTTGCAATTCCACCACTGTTCCTAGGACCACCGTATGGATGCCAGGTCGCCAGAAGCCGGATAAGAGCACGGCAGCAACGATGGCCAGCAGTAGCAGCAAATTGCTTTTGCCGTATAGCTTGATTGGCGTATCGTGGCTGCGATCAACAACAGCGAGTGTGCCGGCTTTGGCTTCCTTAGCGAACAAGTAATGATCCAGCCCGTAGAAGATGGCCAGCAAGGCGAGTGACATCGTTAATACTGGCAGAGCCATATGTTGCAAGGTCCAGCCAAAACTGACGCCTTTCAGAAAGCCTAGGAATAAGGGCGGGTCGCCCAGCGGGGTTAGGCCACCGCCGACATTGGCAACCAGGAAAATAAAAAATACTACTACATGCACATTGTGCTGGCGTTTTTCGTTAGCGCGTAGCAGCGGCCGTATCAACAGCATGGCTGCGCCGGTAGTGCCCATGATAGAGGCCAGCAAGGTACCGATGGCGAGAATGGCTGTGTTGAGTTTGGGTGAGCCGTGCAGCGAGCCCCATAAGAGAATGCCGCCGGAAACGGTATAAAGCGCAAACAGTAGAATGATAAATGGCAGATATTCGGTTAGCAGCGCATGGATGACTAGGGCGGCAGAAATATTCAAGCCAAAACTGAGGCTGAAAGGCAGGAAAAATAGAAGGGTCCAGACGGCCGTAATTTTACCGAAATGATGGTGCCAGAAGACGGGGGCAAAAATAGGAAACAGAGCAATGGATAATAAAATGCCGGCAAACGGCATGCCCCATAACAGGCTGAGCTTGGCACCATCCAGCTCGGCTGCCTGAGCCAGGGCGGGTATTAGCGCACAAGCCAGTAAGATGAGTAATTTCTGATACATCAATGTCTCCTCCTTTGATAAGGCGGCCAGTAATAACTGGCCGGCCTTCTCATTATTTTTGTGAGTACATGCTTAAGGGGTGAGCTTCAGGGTTGTGGCAGCGCTGTTATTGCCCTGCTTGTTGGATAAACTCGATTTTGTAACCATCCGGATCTTCGACAAAGGCAATCACGGTACTACCGTGTTTCATTGGTCCGGCCTCACGTACTACTTTACCGCCTTTAGCACGTACTGCCTCACAGCTAGCATAGGCATCTGGCACGCCAATCGCGATATGGCCATAGGCATTGCCCAGTTCGTAATGGTCGCTATCCCAGTTGTGGGTAAGCTCCAGTACCGTGTGGCTGGACTCCGGGCCATAGCCCAGAAAGGCCAGGGTAAAACGACCTTCCGGGTAATCCTGGCGGCGCAATAACTGCATATTCAATACTTCCTGATAAAATGCCAATGAGCGCTCCAGATTGCCTACGCGTAGCATGGTGTGTAGTAATCGCATTACATTCTCTCCATTAGTCAAAGTGAAATAGGCTGCTGCCGTGCTGTTTTAACCAGTGTCGGGCTGCCTGCCAGTCAGGGAATAGTCTGGCGGTTTCGGCCCAGAAGGCCGGGGAATGATTCATGTGCACCAAGTGTGCTAGCTCATGCGCTATTACATAATCCAGTACCGCTGGAGGAGCCTGGATTAGCCGCCAGTTCAGGTGTAGTCGTCCGGCTGAGGTACAGCTACCCCAGCGGGTGCGAGCGGAAGAGAGCTGCCAAGCGCTGGGGTGGCGGCGGCATAATGGCATGAAGGTAGCCAACTGTGCCGGAAAGCATAAGGCGGCCTCACGGCGCAGATAATGGCTGAGCAATTGCTTGATAGTGGGGTGATCGTCTGCAGCTACGCCGATCAGATGCAGGCCCTGCTCGCTGCGTTGCGTGGCGGGCCGGTGGCCAGGCTCAAATAGCAAAGGCAGAGATTCACCACGCCAGCAGATATTGAGTAAGTTTTTATTTTGTTCGGCCTGTTCCGCAAGCTGTTGCCGCACATGTTTGGCAATCCACCGCTGGCGTTGCAGCAGCGCAGCTTTAAGTTGGTCAGTGCCAATGGCGGGGTGAGCGATCAGTTCTACGCGACCAGCGCGTATCTGAATGGCGATGCTTTTGCGCACACGGCGCACCAGCATGACGTCTACCAGCTCTCCTTCAGCGATGGGTAGACGAAACCAGACGGGCACGTTTTTCCTCTGGGTCAGCAAAGGGACCAACACCGCCAATTTCACGCTGGCGTGCTTCTATCCATTGCTCAACCTGTTTCATGATGGCATCTGGGCGGGGGCCAAGATTAGGCATAATCGGTGTGCCAATGACCAGGGTGATCTCGCCCGGATATTTGAGAAAGGCATTACGCGGCCAGAACTCACCGGCATTGTGTGCCACCGGTACCAGCGGCATGTCAAACTGCTGTGCCATGCGAGCCGCCCCCAGCTTATACTTGCCCACCATGCCAGGGCGGGTGCGAGTGCCTTCTGGAAAGACTGTAATCCAAAAGCGATGCCGCTTGCGATTCAGGCCCTGCTGCAATAGGCGCTGACTGGCTTCGGCCCCGCGTGAACGGTTAATGGCAATCGGATTCATCAACGCCAAACCCCAGCCAAAAAATGGAATCCACAGCAGTTCGCGTTTGGTGACATAAATTTGCCAAGGAAAGACCTTTTGCAAGGCCAGCGTTTCCCAGCCGGATTGATGCTTGGAGCAGATAATGGATGGGATGGCCGGAATGTTTTCACGACCGATTACCCGATATTTCAAGCCGATAATATGTTCCAGTGACCACAGCAGGGTTTTTGCCCAACTGACCCCCATAATGTGGCGCGGGCGACGCCCAAATGGCGATAGCAGAAACAGGCCGGTAAAAAAAATAGGGGTAATCAACACCAGTATCAGCCAGTAAATCAGGTTGCGTAACAGTAAATTCATTATTTGTCGCTATGTGTAATCAGGCGGTAATTTGACACAGCCAGCCCAATAGAGCCAGCTATTCATACTTAGAGGCTAACAACACCCCTGATCCAGCGTCGCGCCTCCTTGCCGTACTACTGGTACTGTCTGCGTCGGCGCGCCTCGGCTCAGGGATTCTTTGCGGTTTTGTTAGCAGCTTCTAATAAACGTTAACGACGAATCAGATATTCGGCGGCATCGTATAAATCGGCAAATACCAGCGTGCCTTCTGGTAATGCCCCCGCCGCCAGCGTGACCTCACCTTTGCCGGTACGTACCAGGATTGGCTGTCCGCCCACAGCAGCAATCGCTTCAAGGTCGCGCAGGCTGTCACCAATCAGTGGTAAATCCTCCAGCTTGACATTAAAGCGCTCGGCGATCTCCAGCACCATGCCGGGCAGCGGCTTGCGGCATTCACAACCCATCTCGGGGCCATGCGGGCAAAAGACGACCGCTTCAATACGGCCGCCAGCCTGTCCCACCAAGCGGTGCATTTTCTCGTGCATGCTGTTGAGCGCATGCACATCAAACAGGCCACGGGCCAGGCCAGATTGATTGGTGGCGATGACAACCTGCCAGCCAGCTTGCGTAAAGTTGGCAATCGCCTCCAGGCTGTGTTCCAGCGGTACCCATTCGGTGGCGTTTTTGACAAAATCATCACGATCGGCGTTGATGACGCCGTCGCGATCAAGGATGACGAGTTTCATAGGTGCCTTTAATTGCAAGCTAATTTAAGCCTTTCTCTGCAGGTAGGCTCCATCAGGTGACCAGGTAAACAGTGGCAATTTACCTGATCTTGAAATCAAATTTTTACTCTGCTAGTAGCGAAATATCTGCCACCTGATTAAACAGTTCGGCCAGCCGTGCCAGCAGGGCCAGGCGATTGGCGCGTATCGCCGGGTCGTCGGCCATAACCATCACCTCATCAAAAAATGCATCTACCGGCACCTTGAGTTGCGAGAGCAGCGAGAGGGCGGCACTGAAGTGATGGGCGCTACATTGGCTGGCCACTTGTGGCGCCAACTGTTCGACGGCCTGGTACAAAGTTTTTTCAGCCACTTCTTGCAGCAGCGCAGTTTGTACTTCGCTCAGCTTGCCCTCAGTTTTTTTCAGGATATTTTTGACGCGTTTGTTGGCGGCGGCCAGGGTGGTGGCTTCTGGCAGCGTTTTGAAGTTGGCGACAGCAGAGAGAATGGTGTGCAGCTGGTGTAGACGACTAGGGGTCAGTGCCAGCACCGCATCGATTTCGTCGCTTTGGTAGTCGTTAGCCAGCAGGTGTTTGAGGCGTTCCAGCATGAAGGCGAAAACCTGGGCACTGGTATCGGCAGCGAGTTTGCCGGCCGGGAAGGTAGCTGCTACGGTTTCCAGCAGGGCCTTGAGGTCAAGATCGTGTTCCAGTGCCATACGCAGTACGCCCAGCGCGGCGCGGCGCAGCGCAAACGGGTCTTTGTCACCAGTAGGGATCAGACCGATTCCCCAGATGCCGACGATGGTTTCCAGTTTGTCGGCCAGCGCAACGGCGGTGGCGATGGGGCTGGCCGGCAGGCTGTCACCGGCAAAGCGTGGATGGTAGTGGCCGGCAATGGCAGCGGCAACTTCTGGGTGTTCGCCATCTCTTTGGGCGTAGTACATGCCCATGATGCCTTGTAGTTCGGGGAACTCTCCTACCATACCGCTGACCAGATCGGCTTTGGCCAGGTAAGCGGCACGGCTGGCCAGGGCGATATCTGCGCCTAGTTGCTGCGCAATATTGCCGGCGATGCTTTGCAGCCGTTCCACCCGTTCCAGTTGTGAGCCGAGCTGATTGTGGTAAACCACTTGCGCCAGCCGTGGCAGGCGGCTGTCCAGCCGTACTTTCTGATCCTGTTCGAAGAAGAATTGCGCATCGGACAGGCGGGCGCGCAACACGCGTTCATTGCCACCAATGATGTAACTGGGGTCGGCTGTTTCCAGATTGGATACCAGCAAAAAGCGATGCATCAGTTTGCCGTTGGCATCCAGCAGCGGGAAGTATTTCTGGTTCTGCTGCATGGTGAGAATCAAACATTCCTGCGGGACTTGCAGGAAGGCTGGGTCAAAACTGGCTTCTAGCACCACCGGCCATTCGACCAGACCCGTCACCTCGTCAAACAGCGCTTCATCAGCGGCCAGGGTGGCCCCGAGCCTGGTGGCCGCTTCATTCAGTTTGTAGCGGATGAGTTCGCGGCGGGCTTCGAAGCTGGCGATCACTTTGCCTTGTTCGTGCAAGGTGCGTGGGTAGCTGTCGGCAGTGGCGATGGTGAGCAGGCCATTAGATAGAAAGCGATGCCCCAGAGTTTGCTGGCGGCTGTGCAGGCCGAATACTTCACCGGGGATGACTTGGTCGCCATGCAGCATGATCAAGCCATGCAGCGGGCGCACGAACTGGACATCGGAAGCGCCCCAGCGCATGAGTTTGGGTACTGGCAGCTTTTTCAGGGCCTGGCTGACGCTATCGGCAAGAATGCTAGCTAAAGGCTGGCCCGGCTTGATACTTTCATAGAGATAGACATCTTGTTTGCCGTCGTTACCTATGGTCAGTTGGCTGATTTCTACTCCGCAGGAGCGGGCAAAGCCGCTTAGTGCCGGGGTGGCCTGGCCATCCTTCATCCCGGCGGTGACAGCGGGGCCTTTACGGCTGATTTGTTGTTCGGGCTGAATGGCGCGTACGGCGGGAAGTTGTAGTGCCAAGCGACGTGGCGAGGCGTAGACGATGGCCTGGGCATCTGCTGCGATGAATTGTTGCTTTTTCAAGTCATCGGTCAGCGTTTGTGCCAGGCTGGCCCCGAGTTTGCTGAGGGCTTTGGGGGGGAGTTCTTCAGTTAGCAGTTCGATTAGCAGGGTGGCGTTCATATCACTCAATCATTTATTTAGTGGTGGCTGCTCCGGCGGCATCGCAGACAACCTTCATCATTGCGGCGGCAACCGAATCATCGTACACGGGTTGCCACTTCCAGGAGTGACGCGGTACCGGAAACAGGGTGGAGAAGAGTCGCTTCTCTTTGCGGTCAAAATAGTCAGAGCTGACAAACACAAACTGATAGTTTTTGCAATCGGCGTAAGCCCTAGTGCGTCGTATGTTGTAGCTGAGTCGGTAGGCTTTTTCGAAGCGCTTTTTGCTGAAGCGTTCCTGGTGGACGAAGTGCACCAGCCCATCCTGCTCCAGCCATAGCGAGTTGGCATCTATCGCCAACTGCAGTGCTCCACCTTCCTGATAGACCACCCAGTTTGGTGTGTCGGCATAGAGTGGGGTGGCACAACATAATAACAGCAGGCCAAGACAGGTTTTCATACCGGTACTCCTTGCTAAGTGGCGCGCTTTGCCGATGGCGGCGCAGCCTTTAGCAGAAGCATAGGTGATGGTAGCAGTCGTGGCTGCGTGGCTTGCTCGCATCAGCTTGGCTGGCACATCGGAAAACCCAGCGCTTCGCGTGCACTGTAATAGGCTTGAGCGACGCCGCGTGACAGGTTGCGGATGCGGCCGATATAGGCGGCCCGTTCGGTGACCGAGATGGCACCACGGGCATCCAGCAGATTAAAACTGTGGCCAGCCTTGAGTATCATTTCATAGGCGGGCAGTGGTAGTTCGGCGACCAGTAGCTGCTTGGCTTCGGCTTCGTAATCGTTAAATTGGCGGAATAATAGCTCTACATTGCTGTATTCGAATGCGAACTTTGACTGTTCCACTTCATTCTGTAAAAAGACATTGCCATAGGTGACCGGGCGACCATCAGGCAGATAGGTCCAAATCAGATCGTAGACGTTTTCCACTCCTTGCAGATACATCGCCAGCCGTTCCAGACCGTAGGTAATCTCCCCTAATACCGGTTTGCAATCGAGGCCGCCTACTTGTTGGAAATAGGTGAACTGCGTCACTTCCATGCCATTGAGCCAGACTTCCCAGCCCAGACCCCAGGCACCCAGTGTAGGGTTTTCCCAATCGTCCTCAACAAAGCGGATGTCCTGCACCGTCGGATCCAAGCCCAGTTCTCTGAGGGAGTCCAGATACAGGTCTTGCAAATTGGGTGGAGAAGGTTTCAACACTACTTGAAATTGGTGATGCTGAAACAGGCGGTTCGGGTTTTCACCATAACGGCCGTCATTGGGACGACGGGAAGGCTGCACATAGGCAGCGCTCCACGGCTCCGGCCCCAAAGCGCGTAAAAAGGTGGCGGTATGCGAGGTGCCGGCGCCCACTTCGGTGTCGTAGGGTTGCAATAGTACGCAGCCATGACGGTTCCAGTAGTGTTGTAGTGTCAGAATGATTTGCTGGAAGGTAAGCATAGGTGGACATGCCAAGAGAAAAAGTCAAAGGCGGATTCTACCGCCTCACGTTGGTGGCGCAAAGTAAAGCCGCGCGAGCAGTTGGTCGGCGGCTTTACTTTTCTTGCCGGAAACACGGCTATCAGTGTTGTTGTAGCAGGGTAGAAACATCCTTGATAACTTGCACCACTTCTTGCGCTCCGGCGCTGATTTCCGTGATGGAGTCACGGGCCTGTTCTGATAGTTGCAGGCTGTTATCTGCCAGATTACGTACTTCAGCCATGGCGCCGATGGCGGCTTTCGAGTCACTCTGAATGCTGCGTACGATATTTGAAATTTCGCCAGTGGATTGGCTGGTGCGTTCGGCCAGCTTGCGTACCTCATCGGCCACCACGGCAAAGCCGCGTCCCGTTTCACCGGCGCGTGCAGCCTCGATTGCTGCATTGAGTGCTAATAGATTGGTTTGGTCAGCAATTTCGCTGATGGTGCTGATAATGGTGTCAATTTGTTTGGAACCATTCTCCAGCTGCGAAATGATGGTCGATGAGTTTTCTACGCTGATGGTAACCTTGCCAATCTCAACAGCCGCTTCTTGCAGAACCTTTGTTCCCTTCATCGCCAGTTCCTCAGTATGTTCCGATACCTGAACGGCCGAATCGACGGCTGTTTGAGCGTTGGCTGCCTGTGTTTCCTGTTGCAGCATGTGACGGGTAATATCATTGGCGATTTTGACAACGCCGACAATTCTGCCGTGTGAGTCGTAAGTAGGGTTATAAGTAGCTTCCAGCCAGACTGTTTGGCCATTTTTAGCGAGGCGTTTGAATTGACCCTGAAAGAAATCACCCTTGCCTAAGCGATGCCAAAAGTCACGGTACTCATTGCTGTTCACATAGCTAGCCTCACATAGCGTGCTGTGGTGTTTACCTTTTATCTCTGACAACTGATAGCCAAATACGGAGAGGAAGTTGTTGTTGGCATTTAAAATGGTGCCAGAGGGATCAAACTCTATCTGTGCCATGGAGCGGTTAATCGCGGTACGTAGCGCCTTGTCACTTTGGCCCTGAATTTCCTGTTCAGTGATATCTGTTGCAACCTTTACCACGCCGGTAATGTGACCATTGTCATCTTTGATCGGGGTGTAGTTGGCTTCTAGCCATACCTCCTCACCTCGTTTGTTGATGCGACAGACATGACCGATCTGGTGTTCACCATGACGAAGTTTTTGCCAGAAAGCGTTGTATTCACTACTGTTGACATAATCCGGTGCGCAAAAAATACGGTGATTTTTACCGACAATTTCTTCGCGTTGATAGCCCATGGTTTTTAGAAAATTAGGGTTAGCCTCTAATATCGTGCCATCAGGTGAAAATTGAATCATGGCCATAGACCGGTCGATAGCGGCTAGTAAGTCGCGCGTTTCCTGTAACTGCTGGTGGACTTGTTGTGTATGGTTTCTGAATATTTTGCTAAAAAATCCCATAAGCACCTCTGTCTAGTGATCGGCTGATGTTTTTCTACTGGATATAGCATCAAGTAGCAAAGTCTACGTCTCAGGCAAAATAATATGTTTTATAGGACAGAGAATAGCGTTTGCCAGTTATTACATAGGATAAGCCGCTACCTGTACCAGCCGTTTACGTCCGGCCAGCATGCCCATGGTCAGAGCCAGGCTAATCACTAGCAGAAAAAACCCGGCCAGTGGCCAAGGCGTGCTGCTATGGTCGCGAATCAGCCCCACCGACAGTGGGCCTATTGAGGCCAGCGAGTAGCCTATGCCTTGGGCCATGCCCGACAAGTGGGCGGTGACATGCTGGTCGGGTGAGCGTAGTGCGATCAGGCTCAGAGCCAGGCTGAACGAACCACCCTGACCCAGACCCAGCAATATGGCCCAAGCCAGCAGGTAATCGGTCGGCGCTAAGAGCATGCATAATAGGCCGGTTAGTGTCAGGCTGAGTGAGACGGCAATGGGCAAGCGCTGATCGCGGCAGTATTTGCCTAGTGCGGGTATTAATAGCGAGGCGGGCACTTGCACCATGATGGAGGTGGAGAGAATCAGACCAGCCTGCAGCGCGCTTTGACCGCGATCCAACAGAATCGATGGCAGCCAGCCAAATACGATATAGGCCAGTGAAGATTGTAGCCCCATAAATAAAGTGACCTGCCAAGCCAGCTTATCACGCAGCAGGCCACGTACCTGCCAATGGCCACGATGAGTAGCCTGCTGGCGCGTTAGCTGTGGCCACCATAGTGCGCAGGCCAACACGGCGGGTAAGGCCCAGATGGCCAAGGCGGTTTGCCAGTGCTGCTGGAACAGGGCGAGTGCCGGCACGGTCAGGCCGGCAGCCAGCGCGGCACCCAGGCACAGCGCCATTGAGTAGACACCGGTCATCAGGCTGACCTGTTTGGGAAAGTCGCGTTTGATGATGCCAGGCAATAGCACCCCGATGATGCCGATACAGGCGCCAGCCAGGCCAGAGCCGAGAAACAGCCCGACTTGACCCAATTGAGTACGTAACAGAATAGCGGCTGCCATGAGAAGAAGGATGATGGCGATCGTTTTTTCTGCCCCCCAGTGACGCGCCAGCCTAGGTGCCAATGGGCCAAAGATGCCCATGCAGGCGACGGGCAAGGTAGTGAGTAAACCGGCCATAGTGGCGCTGAGCTGACGGTTGGCCGCGACAACTTCGAGAATAGGCGCTAGGCTGGTTAGCGCCGGGCGTAGATTAATGCTGACGAGTACCAGACCTAGCAGGAGCAATAGGCGTTGTTGCCAAGTCAAGGCGGGTGGTGGAGTGTTTTGTACGCCGTCATCGTCAATTTCGGCATCGATCAATACATGATCAACTGGGATGTTATCCGGGATAATTTTGGGCTTGGACATGCAACAGCTTTCTTTTATGGGGTGATGCAGCGGCATACACGGCTGGGCGGTTTGAGGCTAGCAGGCTGGCATAGATGTGCTGGCATGGTCAAATGGACAAACGTCGCTGCCGTGCATTCAGCCAGTACACTAGCAGCAATGTGCTAAAAGCAAATGCCAGTAGTAGAGCGCCCAGTCTATGAGCGCTAGTGTAATCGCCTTGCTCGACATGATTGTAGAGTGCGATGGAAATAAGCCGGGTTTCGCCTTCGATATTACCGCCTATCATCATCACGACGCCGAACTCACCCATCGTGTGGGCAAACCCCATACACGCGGCTGCTAGTACACCGGCGCGGCAACTTGGCAAAATCACCCGGCGCAGTCGTTGCCAGCGATTGGCGCCTAACAGCCGGGCACTTTCAATTTCTTCCTGTCGTACCGCACTAAAGCTGGTAATCAGCGGTTGGAGTACAAAGGGCAGTGAGTACAGGATAGAAGCGATCACCAGCCCTTGAAAGGTAAAAGCCAGGCTTGGCCAGCCCAGCGCGTGGGTGAGTTGGCCCAATGGCCCGCTCGGGCCAAAAGCCAGCAGCAGATAAAATCCCAATACCGTAGGTGGTAGTACCAGCGGCAGCGTGGCAGCCGCTTCCAGCATCGGCTTGAGCGATGAGCGGGTGCGTGACAACCACCAGGCTAGCGGGATACACAATAACATCAGCAGCAAAGTACTGAGGGCGGCCAAGCGTAGCGTCAGGCTGATCGCGACCCATTCGGCGTTAGTCATGCAGACCGATTCTTTGTGCAAGTGGAAAGAAAAAAAGACAGCATGCTCGGTTTCTTCTGGTAAATAAGGCAGGGTAACGGTAAATCAAGCGTAGAGCATGGACGAGGCGGGTCTTGCTTCAATGTCGCCATGCCAGCATACCCCAGGCCAAGAGCAGATAACGGGCGGCTTTGCCCAGCGTCAACCACAACAGACAAGGTAGCCAGCGCAGCCGCAGCCAGCCGGCAGCCAGCGGTAGGGCATCGCCGATCAATGGCACCCAGCTTAGCACCAGTAGTGCCGGGCCAAAACGTTGAAAGCTGCGTTCTAGGTGCGGCGACAAAGTTTTGGGTGGTGCCAGGCGTCCCAGCCACAGGCTGCTCATGCTACCGGCACTGTTCGCCAGGGTGGCGGCCAACAAAGCCTGCCACCAATACGCTGGCCATTTGGCCAGAAAGGCCAGCAGCGCCAATTCGGAGCTGCCTGGCAAAATAGTGGCCGAAGTGAAGGCCGATAGCGCCAGACCCGCCAGCGCCCAAACAAGCAAGCTATCCACTGTTAAAAAGGACAGGGCTGACCACTGGCCGTCTCAATGGCGGTACTGAGTGTCTGAAAAAACTCGGCACCATCCCGGCTGGCAATCCATTGTCCGGCTTGGTGCGAAAAATGATAGCCACCGCTTTTGGCTGCTATCCACAACTCCTGGTTGGCAGTGTGGCGGTTGATGATAATCTTGCCGCCATCGGCAAATTCCAGCTCCATGACATTGCCGCTGATCAGGCCGTCGGCATCAATAGCATGGTCGTCTATTGCGGACTCGATACGCTTAAAAATCGCATCACTTAAATCTAGAAACTGGCTCTCATTCATCGTCTTTTCCATGGTTAATGCCGCTAGTGGTACAACACACACCCGCTTGGCTTTGCTAGTATCGTGATTTTGCCATAACGAGAGCTTCTGTATGCGCATCCTATTGCTAATGATCAGTTTGAGCCTGTTGCTGGTGGCCTGTGGCTATAAGGGGCCCTTATATCTGCCCAAGCCAGAGGCGGCGGCGCAGCGCACTGGCAGTGCACCGAGCAATCCCTCCCTCCCGGCTTCCGCCGCACAATAAGGACTGTTTCATGGCCAAGTTTGCCGATCACCTGATTCACCATACCATTATCAACCCATTTCCCGGTATGACCCGGCTGGAAGCGGTGCTGGGTCATCCCTTGTCGGTTCGCGTCAGTTCCAACGAGAGCATGGCTGAGCCGCTATCGCCGCTGGCGGCACGGTTTGGCAGCGAGATTGCCGAGTTGGCCCGTCTCTATCCCGACCCCTATGCTTTTGAGTTGCGCCAGCGTATAGCCGACCGCTATGACGTGATGGGCGAAGAAGTCTTGTTCGATAGCGGTGCCGATAGCCTGATTCTGCTGGCCTTACGCTTATTCTGTAATGTTGGCGATACCGTAGTGTGTAGCGCTGGTACCTATCCGACGTTCCGCTATTTTGCACAGGGGGCAGGGGTTAATCTGGCCGAGGTGCCTTATCAGCAGGAGGGCAGCCTGCTGCGTGCCGATCTGGCGGCGATGGTCGAGTTGGCTCAGCGTAGCCAGGCCAAGTTGTTATATCTGGCTAATCCGGACAACCCTACCGGTCATTACTGGGGGGCGCAGGATATTTTCAACTTGCGGGAACAACTGCCGGCGGATACCTGGCTGCTGCTGGATGAAGCCTATGTCGATTTCTGTGTGGCAGCACAAGATAAACCCCCGCAGGGCATTCTGCCGAATACCTTGCGTGTGCGCACCTTATCCAAAGCCTACGCGCTCGCGGGTTTACGTGTCGGTTATGCACTGGCACCCGCTTATGTCGTCAATAAAGCTGATCAGATTCGACCACAATTCGGCCTCTCCAGCTTTGCTCAACTGGCAGCGCAAACGGTGCTGGATGATCGCCATTTTTCTTTACAATTGATTATGGCCACCATTGCGATGCGTCAGCAATTAAGCGTCAAATTGATGACCCGCGGCCTGAATGTACTGCCATCGTCTACTAATTTTGTGGCGGTCAGCTATGAAAGTAGCGAGCGTAGCCTAGCCATTCAGCAGGCCTTGTGGGATGCTGGCGTCGCCGTGCATTGCCCACCGCACCCGGCAGTGCGTCATCTGCTGCGGATTACGGCCGACCCGCAAGCGCTGCAAGATAAGGTTATCGACATCTTGGCCCGGCGTTAAGCTTGTTTTCAGATCAGTAGTTCGTCAAGACAGGAGTGACGATGACGCTGTTTCCACAGCATTTTCTTTGGGGGGGGGCCGTTGCCGCCAATCAGGTGGAAGGTGCTTATTTAAGCGATGGCAAAGGCTTGTCTACCGCCGACATCCAGACCCAGGGCATTATCGGGCCACAGCAAATGCGGGTGGCTGGCGACTATGCGATCAAAGACTTGGCCATTGATTTTTATCATCGCTATCCGCAAGACCTCGCCTTGTTTGCCGAAATGGGTTTTAGCTGTCTGCGTACGTCGATAGCCTGGAGTCGTATTTTCCCGCAAGGCGACGAGGCCGAGCCAAATGAAGCCGGCCTGGCGTTTTATGATGAGCTATTTGCCGAAATGGCCAAGCACGGTATTCAGCCGCTGATTACCCTGTCCCATTACGAAATGCCCTATGGCTTGGTGCAGCGGTATGGTGGCTGGGGTAATCGCCAGACCATAGATTTTTTTGAACGCTATGCGCGTACTGTGTTCAGTCGTTACCGTGAGCAGGTGAAGTACTGGCTGACTTTCAACGAAATCAATATGTCGCTGCACTCGCCCTTTACTGGAGTGGGGCTGCCAGAGAATAGTCCGCCACAAGCCATTTATCAGGCTATCCATCATCAGTTGGTGGCCAGTGCGCGGGCGGTGCGTGCTTGTCATGAGATTATCCCGGATAGCCAAATCGGCAATATGTTGCTAGGCAATGTGATCTACCCCTTGTCCTGTCACCCGGCTGATATGCTGGAAAGCCTGCAGCAAAACCGTCATTGGCTGTTTCTGGGTGATGTGCAGGTACGCGGCGCCTACCCGAGCTATATGCAGCGCTTCTGGCAGGAGGCCGGTATTACCGTTGATATCAGCGCGGCGGATCGTGCTGATTTGCGCCACACTGTCGACTTCATCTCCTTCAGCTATTACATGTCCGGCTGTACCAGCGC
Source organism: Neisseriaceae bacterium TC5R-5 (assembly GCA_020830965.2). Lineage (GTDB taxonomy): Bacteria > Pseudomonadota > Gammaproteobacteria > Burkholderiales > Chromobacteriaceae > Chromobacterium. The sequence continues at coordinate 16,620 of JACCFC020000015.1, read as the reverse complement.
TGATAAAGCCTTACAGGAAAGCCTGCGCGGCGAGTTTTACGATATGGCGCTCAACCCGCACCTGCAACGTTCCGAATGGGGCTGGCCAATTGACCCGCAAGGGCTGCGCTATCTGTTAAACCTGCTGTATGACCGCTATCAGAAACCATTATTCATCGTCGAAAACGGGCTGGGAGCGCATGACCGGCTGGAGGCGGATGGCAGTATTCAGGACGACTACCGCATCCAGTATCTGAACGATCACTTGCTGCAGGTGTGTGAAGCATTGGCCGATGGTGTCGAGGTGATCGGCTATACCTGCTGGGGGCCAATAGACCTGGTGAGTGCGTCTACTGCACAGATGTCCAAGCGCTATGGTTTTATCCATGTGGATAGAGATGATGCCGGACAGGGCAGTCTGCAGCGACGGCGCAAGAAGAGTTTTTTCTGGTATCGCGAAGTGATTCAAAGCCAAGGGGCGAGCTTAAAGCCGGTGTGATGGCAGTTTTTACATTGACTTTATGTCAAACAAATTGAAAAATCAGTTTTGTCTTGAATAGAAAACTTAGGGAAGACAGTCTATGAGTTATGTTTGTACAAACTATGCCACATTAGAGAACACCAATATGGTAGGTACCCATCAGTGTGTTGATCTTGTCAAATTGAAATGTGGCGCTCCGCAAACGGCACTGTGGAAAAAGGGTGTTGTGGTTAAAGGAACCCCCAATATCACACCAGGTACCGCAATTGCGACGCTGCATGGTGGTAGCTATGCTAACAACAGTACCGGAAACCATGCAGCCATTTATGTGGATCAAGACGCTAGTGGTATCTATGTATTGGATCAATGGAATAACAAGCCCGGTGGAAAAATCACAAAGCGTAAATTACCGTTTAAAGGTTTTAACAAGGATGGTAAGCCAATAGATCCCAGTAATAATGGCGACGCCTTTTGGGTAATAGAATGAAAAAGGTCCTTATTGGCTTGCTGAGTTTAATGGCGCCGTTTGCAACAGCAACCGCATTTGAACTCAGCTGCCCAGAAAGTATTGCTCTTGATCACCAGTCCGTGAAATTGCTAAGCCCCGATCGGCCTCCGTGGCAGTTCAAGGTGCATGAGCAGTCGCAATACTGGAGCGAGGGTATGCATCTGTTTGATGGGCGGCCGGAAGAACTGATGGAGTTAAAACCCGAGCAGCATGGTGACAAGCAGGTCTGGGATTTGCAGACGCTGGTGTCGGCTAATGGGGCTTGGGTGGCATGTCAATATGCCGGTACGCCAGCGCGTTATGTGCAGAAACTGCCAGAGCCATTGCAACAGTGTAGCGTGTCGCTGGGTAAGGATGGCCGTCAGCAAGCATTGATTTGCCAATAGCGCTTAGCAATGCCTGATGCCGGAATCGCATGCCACTTAGTCTGAATCGATTAAGTGGCATTTTCTTGTACTATTGTCAGCTATTTACAGGAAATAATCGTTGCTGTTTTTCGCAGCGCAGCAATTACGCTACACTGATGATCATTTTTCTCATTCATGACCGCCGCGCCCATCATGCAGACAGATACTCAACAACGCTTACGCGAAATTCCTTACAACTACACCTCCTATTCCGATCGTGAAATCTTCATCCGCCTGTTAGGCGAGCCCATGTGGCAGCTATTGGAAGAGTTAAGGAGCAAGCGCAACACCGGTCGTTCGGCACGGATGCTGTTTGAGGTGCTCGGCGATATCTGGGTGGTGGATCGCAACCCTTATCTGGTGGATGACTTGCTGGACAATCCCAAGCGTCTGGCTGCGCTGGTCGAGGCGATGTATCACCGTTTGAATGAGGTAGAAAAGCGCCGGGCGGGTAATGAACAAGTCGGCACGCTGCTGGCGGCTTCGCGTCAGGCGGTAGAGCGATTTGCGCAGCAGTTTGCCACAACACGCGATTTGCGCAGTCGGATTCTGAAAATCTTCAGCCGCCTTACCCGTCGCGACAATATCCAGTTTGATGGCCTCTCGCGGGTATCGCATGTGACCGATGCCACAGACTGGCGTGTCGAGTACCCGTTTGTGGTGCTCTGTCCGGATAGCGAGGCCGAAGTCGCACCGCTGGTGCGCGCCTGTATCGAGCTGGGTCTGACCATTATTCCGCGTGGTGGTGGTACCGGCTATACCGGCGGGGCCGTGCCGCTAGAGCGCATGAGCGCAGTAATCAATACTGAGAAGCTGCTAGATAATAGCGGTGTCGAACATATCGAGTTGCCGGGTTTGACCGGACACCACGCCACCATTCATTGCGGTGCCGGGGTGGTGACGGCGCGGGTGGCGGAGGCGGCGAGTGCCGCCGGGCTGGTGTTTGCCGTCGATCCCACCTCGGCGGAAGCTTCTTGTATCGGTGGCAATGTGGCGATGAACGCCGGCGGGAAAAAAGCTGTGCTGTGGGGGACGGCGCTGGACAATCTGGCCAGCTGGAAAATGGTTGACCCTCAGGGTAACTGGCTGCTGGTGGAGCGACTGGGCCATCATTACGGCAAAATTCATGATGTCGCCACTGCTCACTTTCGTATCAGCCGTTTGCAGGATGATGGCCAGACGATTATCAGCAGCGAGCAACTCGACATCCCCGGCCGTGTGTTTCGTAAGGTGGGCCTGGGTAAGGATGTCACCGACAAGTTCTTAGCGGGTCTGCCAGGGGTACAGAAAGAAGGTTGTGACGGCATTATCACCAGTGCGCGTTTTGTCTTGCATCGCATGCCCAGCGCGGTTCGTACGGTATGCCTGGAGTTTTTTGGCACGGTGGCTGAGGCCACGCCGGCGATTGTGGAGATTACCGATCTGTTCAAGCCGGGTGGTACGGCATTAGCCGCTGGAGTGCAGTTGGCCGGCTTAGAGCATCTGGACTGGCGTTATGTGCGCGCGGTGTCTTATGTGACCAAGGCGAAAAGCAAAGGCCGCCCAAAAATGGTGCTGATTGCTGACTTGGTATCGGATGATGACAATACCGTCGCGGAGGTAGCTAGCCAGGTCGTGCGGCTGGCTAATGCCCGCCATGGCGAAGGCTTTATTGCGGTGACGCCGGAGTCGCGCAAAAAATTCTGGCTGGATCGCAGTCGCACTGCTGCCATTGCTAAACACACTAATGCGTTCAAGATCAATGAGGACGTGGTGATTCCGCTGCCACGTCTTGGCGATTACAGCGACGGCATTGAGCGCATCAATATTGAGCTGTCGATTCAAAATAAACTACGTCTGCTTGATGCGCTGAGCGAATACTTTCATGGCCGTTTGCCGGTAGATAAGCTGGATACCAATCTGCCATCGGAAGAGTTGATCGGTAATCGCCGTGACTCGGCGCTGTCCTTGCTGGCAGAAACGCAGCAGCGCTGGCAGTGGTTGCTGCAGCATCTGGACAGCCCATTTACGCTGTACCAGCAACAATGGCCGCAGGCACCGATTGCTGATAGCAGCCGACAGGCGGATACCGTGTTCGTCGCGCTACGTGACCTGCTGGTGCGGGTCAGCTGGAAGCGGGAAATTCAATCTGAGTTGGAGCAGTTGTTCTCTGGCAATACCGATGCCCCCATCCTGAGTGCGATTCGGCAGATTCAGCAAAAAATTCTGCGTGGCCGCGTATTTGTTGCGCTGCATATGCATGCGGGCGATGGCAATGTGCACACCAATATCCCGGTTAACTCCGACGACTATGAGATGCTGCAAACCGCACATCGGGCGGTAGAGCGCATCATGGCCTTGGCACGTTCACTGGATGGTGTGATTTCCGGTGAGCATGGTATCGGCATTACCAAACTGGAGTTTCTGAGCGAAGAAGAAATCGCGCCGTTCCGCGCTTATAAGCAGCGTATTGACCCACACGGTCATTTTAATCGTGGCAAATTGTTGGCAGGTGCCGACTTGCGCATGGCTTACACGCCATCGTTCTCATTGCTGGGTGCGGAATCACTGATTCTGGAGCAGTCTGATATCGGGGCGATTAGCGATTCGATAAAAGACTGTCTGCGCTGTGGTAAATGTAAGCCAGTCTGTTCTACCCATGTACCGCGAGCCAATTTACTTTACAGTCCACGTAACAAGATTCTGGGCGTCGGTTTATTGACCGAGGCGTTTCTGTACGAAGAACAAACCCGCCGTGGCGTCAGCTTCCAGCACTTTGCTGAGCTATCCGATGTGGCCGATCACTGCACTGTTTGCCACCGTTGTTTGAACCCTTGTCCGGTCAAAATCGACTTTGGTGATGTATCGGTGGCGATGCGTAACTTCTTGCGCAAAACAGGCAATAAGCGCTTCAACCCTGGCACTACCGTGGGGATGGCCTTTCTGACGGCAAAAGACCCCGCTACGATCAAAGCGCTGCGTACCGGTCTGCTGGGTGTAGCTTACAAGGCACAAAGGCTGGGCTATAGCCTGGGCAAACACCTGGGACTGATCGGCAGACAAACACGACAACCGCCGGCTACTGTGGGGCCGGCGCCGATCAAGCAGCAAATCATCCACTTCATCAATAAGCCGATGCCGGGTGGTTTACCGAAGAAAACTGCTCGCGCCTTACTGGATGTAGAGGACGCCAATGTCATTCCGGTGATTCGTAACCCACAAACCAGTGAGGATGCTGAAGCAGTGTTCTATTTTCCCGGTTGTGGTTCTGAGCGCCTGTTTAGCCAGGTCGGTCTAGCGACGCAGGCGATGTTGTGGCATGTCGGCACGCAGACTGTGCTGCCACCCGGTTATTTATGCTGCGGTTATCCGCAAACCAGTGCTGGCTATCAGGACAAAGGCGATGCCATTACCACTGAAAATCGGGTGCTGTTTCATCGTCTTGCCACTACGCTGAACTATCTCGATATCAAAACCGTGGTGGTCAGTTGTGGTACTTGCTATGACCAACTGGCTAATTACCGTTTTGAAGACATCTTCCCGGGTTGCCGCATCATCGATATCCATGAGTACCTGATGGAAAAAGGCATCAAACTGGATGGCGTCAGCGGCCAGCAATACTTGTATCACGACCCTTGCCACACGCCGATGAAAGCTTATCAGCCAATGAAAGTGGTGAATGAGCTAATGGGCGGTGGCGTGGCCTTGACTGATCGTTGTTGCGGCGAGTCCGGCACTTTCGCCGCGGCACGTCCTGACATCGCCACCCAAGTACGCTCACGCAAAGAAGAAGAAATTAACAAAAACCTGCAAGCGCTGACCGCAGGCAAAGTACCGGAGTTGCCGGTCAAGATTCTGACTTCTTGTCCATCCTGCCTGCAAGGCCTTAGTCGTTACAGCCCGGACACCGGAACTGAAGCCGATTACATCGTGGTAGAAATAGCCAAGCACTTACTGGGGCCGAATTGGATGAAGGAGTATGTTGAGCAGGCGCGTAATGGCGGGATTGAGCGGGTGCTACTCTAGGCTAATCATGTGCTTATGCTATTTGGCGTAGATTAAAGAGATTGTGTTGTCGGCGTCCTTTTCTATACTGCTTGAATCAAGCAATGCTAAGTAGAAGGGATACGCGTATGTCCATTAGTCAACGTATTATGCTGCTGTTGTTAGTTAGTCTCAGCAGTTTACTGGCTCTAGGGGGCTATGGTCTGTGGCAGCAGCAGCAGGCTAAAGCCCGCTTCGATAATACGCTGAACAATTTGATTCCCAGTATTCGCGATTTAAACGTGATGACAGGATCCTTTATTGACATCCGTAGCGGCCTTATTCGTTATACGCTCGCCAGATCTGCAGAAGACAAGCAAGCAGCTCTCAGTGCGATCCAAAAAGCCGATAAAGCAATGGATGAGCGTCTTGAGAACTATGAAAAAAATAATCTGGCTAATGATAAGGATAGAGAGCTTTTACAAAAGGACGGTCAGGCGCTAGTGAGGCTGCGTGAGGCTATTCAAAAACTGTTGGCCGTTGCCGATCAAAATGATCCAATCGCCACCAATAACGAGTTTAATAACGGCGCTATCGTGATGGCTACTCGTGATTTTCGCCAAGCTATAGATCAGCATATGGAATTTAACTACGCATTATCCTTGGAGTTTCAACAAGCCAATACTGATGCTTTCAATGCTGCGCTATGGAGTATGGGGATTAGTATCCTTGTCGTTGGCTTGCTGATTTTGACTATTGGTACCCAAATATTTAGAGGCGTAAAGCGCGGGCTGGCCAGTATCCAAAATACTTTGCAGCAAGTCAGCACAACGCTGGACTTTACCCAGCGGGCCCCGATTCTGCGTATGGATGAAATTGGGCATACCGCTACGGCGTTTAATAGTCTGCTCGTCCGTCTGCAAGATAATCTAAAGTCCCTGCTGCAAGGCGCGCATTCGGTCGCGCGTGCGTCAGAAGCTCTCAATGAAACCTCTGGGCAGGTCGCCAGCGCAGCGGCATCGCAAAGCGCCTCTTCCGCCAGTGTGGCTGCCAGCGTTGAGCAGATGACCGTCAGCGTGAACCATGTGGCCGATCGCGCGCAGGAAACTCACCATCTGGCGACTAATGCCGGCAAGTTGGCAAGTGATGGCTCGACTACAATAGCGGAGACCATTAACGACATTCGCCAGATATCACGCGCAGTGGATGAGGCCGCCATGAGTATTCGGGAACTGGATAAATTCAGCATTCAGGTAAATGCAGTGGTCAGTGTCATCAAAGATATTGCCGATCAGACCAACTTGCTGGCACTCAATGCCTCTATCGAGGCGGCACGTGCAGGAGAAATGGGGCGCGGTTTTGCTGTGGTGGCCGACGAAGTGCGCATGCTGGCAGAGCGTACTACTAGCTCAACCAAAGAAATCTCTACCACCCTTTCTTCGATGCAGGAGCGCTCCAAACAAGCGAATACGCAAATGGGTCACGCTGAGACGCTGGTCAAAAACAGTGTTGAGCGTGCCGATGCGGCGGATTCGGCGATTAAGAGCATCGGGGAGTCAACTGGCGACACCGTCAATATGGTGGCGGACATCTCCTCGGCGATCAAACAGCAGGGTGCCGCTACCAATGGCATTGCCGTACAAATAGAAAGCATTGCACAAATGTCGGAAGAGGCCAGCTCTGCCGCACAAGAAACCGCCAATAATGCGCAGCAGCTAGATAAACTAGCGCGCTGTCAGATAGAAACCCTATCTCAATACCATCTGTAAATGGCTGTGCGTTTATCGCCCACCCCCGCTTAGCGGGGGGGTAGGATGTTTGATTTTCATCCTTACCAGTACGCGATTTTGTTAATTCTGGATTTTTCCATTGCTCTGCAAGTGATTGGTCTTGATAATTCAGGCCACCCTACCGCTTGCTGGAGTTCGCATGAGTTTTTGTCTGCTTAGCCGTTACGCCTTCTTTGTTTCTTGTGTGTTGCTGACTGTAGTCAGTGTGCCTTTCATGGCTAACCACCCCGGCTTGGGAACATTCACGCTGCTCGTCGGAGCTTTAAGCCTATTAGGCATCTTTGACCTGCTGCAAAGCCGTCACGCAGTACGCCGTAACTATCCAATCCTGGGTAATCTTCGCTATTTGATAGAAAAAATTCGCCCGGAAATCCGGCAGTATCTACTGGAATCAGACCGGGAAGAGCTGCCGTTTTCGCGTGCACAACGCTCCTTAGTGTATGCCCGTGCCAAAAACGAGGGCGCGGATAAACCATTTGGCACCTTGATTGATGTTTATCGGCCGGGTTTTGAATTTATTGGTCACTCCATGAGCCCTGCCGCGGTGAGTGATTATCGAGAGTTTCGTATTGTTATCGGTGGCCAGCAGTGTCGCCAGCCGTACTCGGCATCTATTTTTAATATCTCCGCCATGAGCTTTGGTTCACTCAGTGCTAATGCGATCCGCGCCTTGAATCAGGGGGCCAAGCAGGGCAACTTTTACCATGATACCGGCGAGGGCAGCATCAGTTCTTATCACCGCGAATATGGTGGCGATCTGGTGTGGGAGCTGGGTAGTGGCTATTTTGGTTGTCGTCATGAAGACGGCAGCTTCGATGCCGACCGTTTTGCCGAGCAAGCGGGCGACCCGCAAGTCAAAATGATAGAAATCAAACTTAGCCAGGGTGCAAAGCCAGGTCATGGTGGTATTTTGCCCAAACACAAGGTCACACCGGAAATTGCCGCTACCCGTGGTGTACCGCTGGGCCAGGACTGTATCTCGCCAGCCAGCCATAGTGCGTTCCACAACCCCTTGGAGATGATGCATTTCATTGCGCGCTTACGTGAGTTATCCGGTGGCAAGCCGGTGGGCTTCAAGCTGTGTATGGGCCACCCGTGGGAGTTTATGGGCATAGCCAAGGCGATGCTGGAAACCGGTATTTTGCCCGACTTCATTGTGGTGGATGGTAAAGAAGGCGGTACCGGTGCTGCCCCATTAGAATTTACCGACCATATTGGCGTGCCCTTGCGCGAAGGTTTGCTGTTTGTGCATAACACCTTGGTAGGATTGAATCTGCGCGATCAAATCAAAATTGGCGCCAGTGGTAAAATTGTCAGCGCTTTTGATATTGCCGGCGTACTGGCGGTGGGGGCCGACTGGGTTAACTCGGCACGTGGCTTCATGTTTGCTGTTGGTTGTATTCAAAGTCAGAGCTGTCATACCAACCGCTGTCCTACAGGTGTCGCCACACAAGATGCTCTACGGCAGCGGGCACTGGTGGTGCCGGATAAAGCTGAGCGCGTGTATAACTTCCATCGCAATACCCTGAAAGCGCTGGCAGAAATGCTGGCAGCAGCGGGTTTGCAGCACCCATCACAATTGAAAGCGCACCACTTGGTGCGTCGCGTTAGCGAAACAGAGATTCGCCTACTATCACAACTGCATGTTTTTCTTAAGCCAGGTGAGTTGCTGCAAGCGGAAATGAAATCCGAATTTTATGGGCGCATGTGGCAAATGGCGAGAACAGATCAGTTTTAAACACAGGCCGCAATGGTGGCCTATCATCAAGCCTAGGTCAGCAAAAATGCAAGCCCAGGTTTGACGGCAACGCGTCAGCCTGTTAGCTTCCGTCTTAGCCAGCATGCTTGCTGCACTGCGATAGTTTATGTTTTATGCTTAACACCCTCATCACTATCAGGAGAGTTTTATGTCCCCCATTGGAATCGCTAAAGAGAAAGAACAATTACTGGATGATGTACGCGATGTACTCAGCAGTACTGAAGAACTGATTAATGCCACTGCTGATGAAGGTAGCCAGCACAGCAAAGAGTTGCGTAAGCGCGTGGCAGAAAAACTGAAAATCGCTAAAGCTCGTCTCTGGGAAGCGGAACAGGCAATGGTAGGTAAGGCTAAAGTAGCGGCTAAAGCTACCGACCAATACGTGCATGACAATCCGTGGAAATCCGTCGGGATCGCCGCAGGTGTGGCTTTCCTGCTGGGTATGCTCGTTTCTCGTCGCTAAGCTCAGCTTATTATGTCGGAAAAACCGTCCTCGCCCCGTCCCGGCAGCCTGCGCTCGTTTGCAGGCGGCCTGTTTGCCCTGCTGCAAACGCGTGCCCAATTGCTTAGCCTCGAAGCACAGGAATTGAAGCATGAGTTGCTGATTAATCTGCTGCTAGCGGTACTGGCCTTTCTATTGTTGTTGCTAGGGTTGGTGGCTGGTTTGCTGTTGATTTGGGCGCTGACACCGGCTGATATGCGGGCCTGGGTGATGGGCGGTATTGCCATGCTGTTGATTGCTAGTAGCCTGTTGCTTATCCAGCAGTTGCTCCGCCGCCAGCGCCAAAAACAAGCTGCTTTTGCGATGACGCGAGAAGAAGTACGCAAAGACTGGGCCGCACTGCGACGTAAGGAGTCCTTATGACCGCTAATGAGCGTGCCATTAAAAAACAGTTGCTCATCATCAAAGGTGAAGCGTTACGCATCAAATTGCAGCTGGAACTGAACAGCCTGCGCCGGCACCCGCTCAAGCTGGCTAAAGTGGGTTTACAGGCTTGGTTTAGTAATAAGCGACTTAGTGAAGTGCTAACCTTGCTAAATGACTGGCTGCCAGGAGATCAACGCGGTCAGCGCTGGCTGAAGCTTGGCGCTCGCGCGTGGTTCTTATGGCAAGCGGGGCGCAAGTTCTGGATCAAGCGATCTTAGTATTGTTCACCTAGCGTACTGTGGGTTACTTGTCAGTGTCAGAATTCTATTACTATCAGCCGGAAGTAGGGCATGGTTTGGGGCATGATCCATTAAATGCCATTATTGGACCGCGCCCTATCGGCTGGATTTCCTCAATCAGTGCCCAGGGCGAATTCAATCTTGCCCCCTATAGCTTTTTCAATTGCTTCAACTACCACCCGCCCATCATCGGTTTTGCCAGCGTAGGCTGGAAGGACAGCGTCGCTAATATTAGTGCCGGTGGGGAATTTGTCTGGAATCTCGCTACCAGACCGCTGGCAGAGGCAATGAACCAAACTTCGGCGGCCTTGCCCAGTGATGCCGACGAATTTCAGTTCGCCGGCTTGACTCCGCTGGCCAGCCGTCACATTCGTCCGCCACGGGTGGCAGAAAGCCCGGTCAGTTTTGAATGTCAATTAACACAGTGTGTGCAACTGCAAAACCGTGCTGGCGAGGTGATTCCGACCTGGCTGGTGTTAGGGGAGGTGATTGCAGTACATATTGCCAGCCATTTGCTAGATGAACACGGTGTGTATCAGACGGCGCTGGCCCAGCCGATCTTGCGTGCTGGCGGCCCTTCGGCTTATTACGGCATCAGCGAAGCGCAACGCTTTGACCTGCTGCGCCCACAAAGTACGCGCTGATTCGTTGTATTAGCTGGTTTGCTTGGGTGCAGTGCACTCACTAGGCGCATACTTCACCTCCACACCACTGGGTAAAGTGCATTTCCACTGATAGAGTGCGCCGCCGCTCTCATCCAGATTGGGGGTTAGCAATAAATTGGCCGTAGTGCCCTTGTTGCCGGTGACTTTATCGTTATAAGTCAGGGTGATTTCCCCTTCCTCCCCTACCTGAATTTTATCAATGGCACCCGATTTATATTGTTCCGGGGCTGAAATGCCCAAGATAGTATGAGCATCGTCGGCATCTGGATAAACGCCATGTATGGTGTGATAACGCACCACCGCCAGCTTGACCGGTGCGGCCAGCTGCAAGCCGGTCATCACTTGTGTGCGTTTGGTGTAATCCTGATAGGCCGGAATGGCCACCCCTGCCAAGATGCCTAAAATAGCAATCACCACCATCAGCTCAACCAAAGTAAAACCCTGCTGTTTTTGTCTCATATCTATTTCTCCTAAGTAGTCAGCGAATTAAGGCGACCCTGTTCTTGAGTCAGTAAGTATGCTATTGGAAAGTTTTTTTGATATCAAATAGATAGGACTTGTTTTTGCATATTACCTGTCCCTACTGACATCTGTCGTCTGCGTATTGCTGTCTTTTTTCGTCACAATGGTCGCCAGTATTTCACTAGCGCCGTCAGTCAGCGGCAAGTTCAGAGCAGGATTAACAGGAGATGAACAGATGCAAACAATAATGAAACCGATAAGCGGTGGTAGTTTCCGCGATGGCAACCCTTATACCGGCGACCCCGGCACGATCGTGACTGCCGAGTGGCTCAATAGCGTACAAAGTGCGGTGATTGCTAATCAGGAAGAATTGTTGAGCATATTGAACGATAGCGGTCAGGCTATTGATGCCAAGCGCAAAGACCAGTTGCTGCAGGCGATCAAGCAGATTGCCTGGGGTGATACGGTACGGCCGACAACGCTGGCCGCATATGGGGTGACGGATGGTGCAACCAAGACTGAGGTCAAAGCAGCGGCTCCTGCCGGTGAGGTGGCCCATTTTGCGATGGAGGCTGCACCGGCCGGTTGGTTGAAGGCTAATGGTGCAACGGTGAGTCGTAGCCAGTATGCAGACTTATATAAAGCACTGGGAGATCGCTTTACGCCCAAACAAGCCAATGTGCAGGCGATGCTAAGGCTGGATGCTGCCGACGGTTTATCTGACCGGGTTGGTGGTGGTGCTGTGAGCTTGTTGGGGGGCGCTAACCTGTCTAATGGACAGGCTAAGTTTGGTAGCCTCAGTCTGAAAACGGCAACGAATGGGGGCTATGCGAGTTTTGTGCTAGCGGAAGCGTTTAACCCCAATGCGTTCACGATAGAGGGCTGGCATTATCCGACATTTGAGGGTAGTGGCAGTTCCTATGGTTACTCTTGTTCATGGATTACATCTGTGGGGAATGGGGCAATAACAAGTGCAGGGATTAGTTTAGCTATTGATAAGGCTACTAAAGCACCACTGATTTGGGTAAGTAACTCCTACACTGATATTTTTATTCATACAGCTTTCGGTGAGGCTGGTGTGTTTGCTAGCTCTCGTTGGTACCACATTGCTTTTGGCTACGATGGCACGACTTATCGTTTATGGGTAGATGGTAAGGTGGTATGGAGCCAGGCACAGAGTCGAAAAATAAGCAGTGCAAGTACGCTATTTTTTGGGGTTGAGGCTAGTTTAGCTAACCCATCTGGTAGTGCAGTAGGCTATTACCAAGACTGGAAAGTAAGCAAAGAAAACCGCTATAGCGCCAATTTCACTCCACCAACGACACCGACGACTTATCAACTAGATATGTCAGCACGCAACGAATTTTATCTGCCAGACTTGCGCGGCGAGTTTGTGCGGGGCTGGGATGATAGAAGAGGGGTGGATGGGGGGCGGCTGCTGGCTGCTGCGCAGCCGGCTTCAGAAATAGCTGCCAATATTCTGACTAATGGCAGTAACGCCTACCCCCAATTCAGGTTTATTGAGCCAGCAGCACAAAACTGGAATCTTGGGGAAGTAGCTGTGCCAGCTGATGGTTACCCACAATCTAGCGGGCAGATAAAGCGCGATCTCAGCTCTACCACCTATCAACTGACTGGTGGTGCGGGAGCTGTTTCTTTCCGCCCCCGTAACATCGCCCTACTCGCCTGCATCAAATACTAAGGAGAACAAGATGGCTACTCAAAAAACTGTTTACGCCTATCACCCGCAAACCGGCGAATACCTCGGTGAAACTGTGGCCGACCATTCACCGCTAGAACAGAACGAAGTCTGGTTGATTCCAGCGCATGCTACCGAGTTGGCACCGCCGCTGGTCATGGAGCAAGAAGTTGCCGTCTTCGAGGACGGTGCGTGGAAATTGCAAACCGACTGGCGCGCAGTGAAACTGTGGAGCACACAAAGCGCCCAAGCCTTACAGCCACAAATCGGCGACACCCCTGATAGCCTACAAGCGACAACACTAGAACCGCCGCAGTTTGCCTGCTGGCAAGAGGACCATTGGGGCATTGATGAAACTGCGCAACAAGCCGCACACAGCCAACAGGCCGAGCAAGCGTTGCAGCAAGCGCTGGCCAATGCCTATGCCAAGCGCCGGCCGCTGGAGGATGCGGCTGAGTTGGGGGTCGCTAATGCGCGGGAGCAAGAACAATTACAACAATGGAAGCACTACTGCGTAGAGCTGGCACGGTTACCACAACTGACACAGTGGCCGTTACTGGCCGATACAGATTGGCCAGTGATGCCCTGATCAGCTGGTGATTGCCTGCAAGAAGCATTGGGCCAGCAAGGCATAGTCATGCTGGTCGAGCACATATCGCCGCCCGGCGGCGCCCATTGATTCGCGCTGTTCAGGGCTTAAGGCCAGCATTTGTTCCAGCGCGTGAGCAATGGCCCTAGGGTCTTCCGCCGGGACGCTGATGCCTGCACCGGCTGCCGCTACCATATCGTTGCCTGCTGTGACCGAATGAATGACTGGCTTGGCGGCCATCAGGTAATCAAATAGTTTGTTCGGATTGATGCCAAAGCGATAAATGGGTAGTTTGCGCCAGCCGATAAATAAAGCGTCCATCTGCGCCAGAAAAGTGGGAACCGCGTGTTTGGTGATGCTAGGCAGAAACAACACATTATCCAGGCCCAGTTGTTGTGCACGTTGTTGCAGTGCCACTTTGTCCGGGCCATCTCCCACCAGCACTAGGCTGATTGGCAAGTGCTGACTCAGTGCGGCGGCATCCAGCAGAATGTCCAGCGCATTGGCTAGGCCATGACCACCTGCATAGCCGATTAAAAAGCGTTGTTGTGCTTTGAGAGAGGTTAGTTGGGCGTGGTGTTCTGCTGGCAAGGCCGCGCTGCTGCCTTGCCATTCCGTCACATCGACACCATTCGGAATCACCACATATTTCGCAGGGTCCATACCATGCTGCACCATATAATCTTTGGCACATGGCAACATCGACACCACGGTATCGGCCCGACGGTAGCCAAAATTCTCGGCCCATTGCAGTAGCCGAATAAATGGATGGCGGGGCGACATGCCACCCACCTCTACCGGAGTCAGCGGCCATAAATCATGTACCTCATACACTAGGCGCGCGCCAGTTTTGCGTGCGATATAGGCGGCGGGCAGTGTGTCCAATGGGTAAGTCGACGAAGCAATCACCGCGTCGGGCCGCCACTTTGCCAAATCGCGCCACGCCCAGCCAAGGATGCGAGCGAGAAAGCTAAAAATATTCAATACTCGTTGCACGCCATTGCCCTGATAGGCACGGGTACGGCACCAGCAATAGCGGATGCCAGCGATATCTTCATATTGATAATTACTGTGTAGATTGGGTTTATGCTGGCGCAGGTGTGAGGTATCGGCTGCCAAGATGGTGACCTGATGTCCCGCTTTTACCCATTCGCGAGCCAGATAGTAGGGGCGAAACTCCATGCCGTATTGCGGACTGCCGGCATAGTGGTTGATATAGAGAATATTCATGAGTTTCTTAATGGTCAAAAGACTGATACAAGGCCAATAGCTTATCGGCCTCGGCTGCCCAGCTATAGCGCTGCAACACCGCTTGCTGCCCGGCGGCTCCCATTGCCTGCATGCTGTTCTCATCAGCCATAAGTTGATTCACGGCATTGGCAAGCGCACTCGGATCTTGCGGGTCGACTAACAGGCCACATGCGGCTTCTTCGACAATCTGCCGCCATAGCGGGAAGTCAGAAGCAATCACCGGCAGGCCGGCGGCCATGTATTCAAATAGTTTGATCGGCAGCGCTTCGACATAGCTGGGCGTGGGGAATAAAGTGACCAAGCCTATCTTGCTTCTGGCCAGCACCTCGGCGACACCGACGCGATCCAGTATGCCGAGGTCGTTGACGCGATTCCAGCCCGGCTGGCTTTGCAAGCTACTGCGTAAATCGCTTTCACTCCATGGACCGGCTAGGTTCAAGCGTGTGTCGGTATGGGGTAGTGCCTGCACAATCGGTTCAATACCACGGATACGGGAGATACCACCCAGATAGCACAGCTCATTGCGCCGCTGCTGCCAGGGAGTATCACGTAGTAATTCTTCCAGTATCGGGTAATTGCAGACATCTATCGCGTTTGCGCCCAGATGTTGAAAGCGTTTGCGTATATAGGGTGTAGCGGCCACAACAGCATCAAAGCGTCGCGCTGCCCAATTTTCTAGGCTTTCTATTGTGCGGGAAACCAGTGGACGAGTGGCAGCAGGTAACCAGTGCTTGTTGAGAATCTGTCTGGGTACATCTTCGTGCACATCGTAAATAACACGTATGCCAGCTTGTTGTAAGCGTAGCGCTGCTGGAATCAGCTCTGGATCATGGAAGTGCACGATATCGGGTTGCAGCTTGAGTGCAGCCGCATAAACACGTTTGACGGTGCCCGTCATGCGAGCCAAGCGCCCACCAGTTTTGGCACCGACGTCTTGAATGCGCACGCCGTGATTCATCTCGGTACCTAGGCCATCTGCAACAATCAGCGTGACATCATGGCCTGCATTGACCAAGGTGATGCATTCTTTCACAAAGATACGAATATCGTGGCGTGGATGGGCGGAGCTAAGGTGGGCTATTTTCATATAAGTTTAGTGTGCGTATTGCGAACCGATGCTAAGCGCTCAGTCTTGTACACGGGCAAGGTGCTTAATGGTTGATATAAACCAGTGCGTGGCTTATAGATTGTGGGCTCATGGTAACGAAAGTCGGCGAGTCTGGCGACTGCTTGGCTGTTAAAGACGATATGTTTATTTGAAAAGCTATACGTCAGCTAGGCGGAATGAAAAATAAAGTGAATCAATGTTGATGATTTAATCTGGCTAAGTGTTTGATATTAAATCTAAGTATGGTCAAGTCAGGTTTTTGCTGGCTGAAGAGGCCCTTTCTTTTTCACAAAAGCAGTTGACTGCACAAACGGCTATCTATAATATTCGGCTCTCTTTCAGGAGGGGTTCCCGAGCGGTCAAAGGGATCAGACTGTAAATCTGACGGCTCTGCCTTCGAAGGTTCGAATCCTTCTCCCTCCACCAAATTTTAGCGTTTCGGGGCGAGTGTGTTAATCGTCCAGCGTTGTTCAAGCGGGTGTAGCTCAATGGTAGAGCAGAAGCCTTCCAAGCTTACGACGAGGGTTCGATTCCCTTCACCCGCTCCATTACGTATCAATGTAAGCCCATGTAGCTCAGGGGTAGAGCACTCCCTTGGTAAGGGAGAGGTCGGCAGTTCAATTCTGCCCATGGGCACCAATTAATTTTTACGCATTAAGGAATTGCCATGGCAAAAGAAAAGTTCGAGCGGACCAAACCGCACGTAAACGTCGGCACCATTGGTCACGTTGACCATGGTAAAACCACACTGACAGCGGCGATTACGACGATTCTGTCGAAGAAGTTTGGTGG
>JACCFC020000148.1 GCA_020830965.2 Neisseriaceae bacterium TC5R-5 | reverse complement strand
GAGCTTAGTTGTAGGGTACCGTTGTTGATATTGGTGGCACCGGTATAGCTATTGGTGCCGCTCAGTGTCAGCGTACCGGCCCCGGTTTTAGTGAAGCCACCCTCCCCGCTGATGGCGCTCAGAAGGGTGGTCGTATCGCTAGCGTAATTGCCCGTCAGTGTGCCCGTGCCTAACACAATACTGCTGGTCGCTAGGCCGGTGAGTTGATTGATGGTCTGATCGAAATCATTGAGATTCAGGGTGGTATTCGCCGCGAGAGTCAGTGCACTACTTTTGGCCAACACATTGGCAGCACCCGCTT
>JACCFC020000147.1 GCA_020830965.2 Neisseriaceae bacterium TC5R-5 | reverse complement strand
ATCCAGCAGAGCAAGGTCGCCAAGGCGTTAACCACAGACACCAGCACCGGATGCGTGAACACGGGTGTGCGAAAAATACACATAGCCAGATCCTCATAAGCAAAACGCGCATAAGGATACAAGCCGGTATGGATGGCTATCGCTACCGCCAGACCAAGCAATATCCGGTAATCGTGATGAATCAAGAGCACGACCAACAACATGGCCGGTAGTAAGCCATTTAAAAAATGTCGGCTATAGTAGCGGCGCGATAAACCTAAAAACATTTTCCTAGGCGGTGGGGAGTACATTCTGTTCGTTT
>JACCFC020000146.1 GCA_020830965.2 Neisseriaceae bacterium TC5R-5 | reverse complement strand
GCGCGGCTGGTGCGGCTGATGTTGCCAGCGATGTCGTAGTTGTAGTGGCTGGTTTGACCCTTGGCGTCGGTGTGGCTGAGCAGCAGGCCACCGGTACCGTACTGGTAGCGCTGGATCTGGTCGTCGGCTTCGCTATCGTTGTCGAGGCCACGGCGGAGGCTGCGGCTGAGCTGGTCGAGGGCGTTGTATTCGCTGTCGGTGGTCGGGCGCACACTCTGGCCTTGGTAGTCGACAAACGCCGCTTCCTGATGGCGAGTTTCGCGACCCTGCACATCGTATTGCCAGTCGGCGATGCCGCCGTT
>JACCFC020000145.1 GCA_020830965.2 Neisseriaceae bacterium TC5R-5 | reverse complement strand
GGTGTAACGACTACCGCGCTTTGTACGCCTTTGATCACCGGCTTGGGCTGGCTGCTCGGGTGCCGATAAAGCACATCGCTGGGGTGCAGCTTTAAGACATTGTGACAGTGGTAGTGGCGCGACTGACCGCTGGTTTCGGCGATTTCCTGCAAGATGAGCTGTGAACCCAGCACAATATATTCGGCATTCGCGTCCTGTTGCGGGTGTTCTTGCAGCGTAAACTTATCGCCACAGGCTATCCCCCGTACTGCGCCTTCTGCCGAAAGGCGACGACCAGCACTATGTAATTGCTCCATCCGGGTGCGCGC
>JACCFC020000144.1 GCA_020830965.2 Neisseriaceae bacterium TC5R-5 | reverse complement strand
TCGACCGATGCCCGGCTCTGGAATGTCGACGCCATGGCCAAACAGCCACCACGTTGGGTAGAAGCCGGGCAGCCTATGCCGACTTTCAGCCCGCCCATGCTGGCCAATCGTGAGCACACCATCGTCTGGCAATGGCATGGCGAGAATCTGGCGCTCATCGATAACTTTATCAGTAAGCTTAAGCGAGACTCGTAAGATGATTGTGCAAGGGAAACAGCAATGACACGCCGCCATTTTTTGCTCACAGGGGTAGTTGGCCTGTTGGCGATTTGGCTGCTATTCGTACAGAACCACCATAGCCTTTCTTTT
>JACCFC020000143.1 GCA_020830965.2 Neisseriaceae bacterium TC5R-5 | reverse complement strand
GCGGCGTTCAACGGCGTCGGTGCCAATCTAGGCGCCTACGACACACAAGGCCAGGCGGTCGCTGCTAACAGCTCACAGCGTCTATTCTGGGCGCGCGCCTTTGGTGGCTGGGGCAGTGTTGATGGCAACGACGAAGTCGGCAAACTCAAGCGTAATAGCGGTGGGGTGCTATTTGGTGCCGACCTGCCCGTTTCCCGCTGGAAACTAGGCGTACTGGGCGGCTACAGCCGCAGCAGCGCCGATGTCGACGTGCGGAATTCAGACAGCACCAGCAACAACTACCACCTGGGCGCTTATGCCGGTACCCAAATCCA
>JACCFC020000142.1 GCA_020830965.2 Neisseriaceae bacterium TC5R-5 | reverse complement strand
GCGGTACGGGGGATAGCCTGTGGCGATAAGTTTACGCTGCAAGAACACCCGCAACAGGATGCCAATGCCGAATATATTGTGCTGGGTTCACAGCTCATCTTGCAGGAAATCGCCGAAACCAGCGGTCAGTCGCGCCACTACCACTGTCACAATGCCTTAAAGCTGCACCCCAGCGATGTGCTTTATCGCCACCCGAGCAGCCAGCCCAAGCCGGTGATCAAAGGCGTACAAAGCGCGGTAGTCGTTACACCTGAAGGCGAAGAAATCTGGACCGATCAATGGGCGCGAGTTCGCATCAGGCTGTTCTGGGACAG
>JACCFC020000141.1 GCA_020830965.2 Neisseriaceae bacterium TC5R-5 | reverse complement strand
GCATCCACCACGCTAACCAGCCCGGAATAGTCAGCACCCGCCGCCGCCGCTAAGCCCGGAATCATCGACAGCAAAGAAGCGAACACAACAGTGAAAAACAGATTTAGTTTTGTCATGTTAAAACCCTTTCTTAAACATCGAAAAAAGTACCCCAAAGCCAAAGGCGGCTAGGTAGCACGTCAACACCAAGCCGAAGCTGAAGCCAAAGAAGCTGGCCATTTGCGCCGGTTCGGATTCCCACAAGGCCGCGGAGGTTTGCAAGCTGGCGTAGTCCGACGCTTCCAATAATAAGAAGCTCTGACACTGTTCAGGCTGT
>JACCFC020000140.1 GCA_020830965.2 Neisseriaceae bacterium TC5R-5 | reverse complement strand
CAACTGAGTTACTGGCGTGAACACTTATCGGGCGCACCGGCCTTACTGGAACTGCCCACCGATAGAGCACGGCCAGCGAAGCAGAGCTATGTGGGAGATCATGTTGATTTTTATTGGTCAGCAGCACTGAGCAGCGGGCTCAAAGCGCTGAGCCAGCGCCATGGCGCAACGCTGTTTATGACTTTGCTGACTGCTTGGGCGGTAGTCTTGGCGCGACTGAGCGGGCAGGATGATGTAGTGATCGGCAGCCCGATAGCGAACCGACAGCGACGTGAGTTGGAGCCGTTGATTGGCTTCTTCGTCAACACCTTAGCACT
>JACCFC020000014.1 GCA_020830965.2 Neisseriaceae bacterium TC5R-5 | reverse complement strand
TACACTTATCGGTTATTCAGTTTGTTAAAGAGCGTTTCAGCTAGTTCCCAGAACCCTTCCTGCTGGCCTGTCTCTGCTGAGGTGGCGAACTATACCCACACCAATGAATCACGTCAACACCATTTATCAGAAAAAACCAAAGAATTTGGAAAAAATTTCACTAAGCCACTAATTTTTATGAACTTAATGGATTTCATTTATTTACAAATAGGCTAACTATTTCTATCACAGCCCTCTTACTGTCCTAACCAGTGAGCAGATAAGCTAGTAAAACTGCCATTTTGCAGGCTTTGGTTGAGCCATTGATCTACCCAGGCCTTCCAGCGCCAGTCATTCGGCAGCAAATAAGCTTTTTGTGAAAAATCAAACGGCTGGTTCGGATGGATGGCACACAATTCGGGATGCAGCTTTTGCTGATAACGGGTTTCCAGTGCGTCGGTTACCATCAGATCGGCCTTGCCATCGATAATTTGCTGAAAAATGCTGACATTGTCCGGGTGTACGGTCAGCGTGGCTTGCGGCAGTCGCTCACGGGCAAAGCGTTCGTTGGTGCCGCCGGGGTTGACGATGAGGCGTGTAGTTGGCTGATTGATTTGTTGCAGTGTCTGGAAACGTTGTTGATTCTCACAGCGGCTGATCGGTGTTTTGCCATCGTTAAGATAAGGGATGGAATACAGCGCCTGTTTCTGTCGTTGCAGATTAATAGATACCCCGCTCATCGCGATGTCGAATTTATCTGCGGCCTGGTCCTGCATCAAGGTCGGCCAGCTGGTGGCTACTAGCGTCAATTTTACGCCCAGGCTTTTGGCCAGATTTTCTGCCATTTCAATATCCAGCCCTTGGTAGTGACTGGTTTGCGGGTCAAGATAGCTGAAGGGACGGTAGTCTCCCGTCGTGCCAACCCGCACGCTACCGCGCTGGAGGATGTCCTCCAGTCGGTCAGCGTTAGCGATCAAAGGCTGCAGCATGATGCTAAGCAATAGCAAAAACCGGGTTTTCTTCATGAGGACACTCCCCTTTCTCATATATGGTTGGTCAGCATGGCTTGGGCGACCCACTCGGCCATTTTGATGCCATCGACACCAGCCGAAAGAATACCGCCGGCGTAGCCAGCCCCTTCCCCGGCAGGGAACAACCCACGTACATTGAGACTCTGTCCATCTTCGCCGCGGGTAATACGTAGTGGTGAGCTGGTGCGGGTTTCGACTCCGGTTAATACTGCATCGTCCATATCATAGGCACGGATTTTTTTGCCCAGTTGCGGCAGCGCTTCATGAATGGCGGCAATACAGACCGCAGGGAGTGAATGATTCAGATCCGTCCAGCACACTCCAGGCTGATAGGAGGGTTCGACCGAACCGACTTGCGTCGATGCACGCCGCGCCAGGAAATCTCCCACGCGCTGGGCTGGGGCCTGATAGTTGCGGCCCCCAAGAATATAAGCCTGGCTTTCTAGTTGCCGCTGAAAGGCAATACCGGCCAGCGGGCCACCGGGATAGTCTTCCGGCGAGACACTCACGACTAAGCCAGAGTTAGCATTACGCTCAGCACGCGAGTATTGGCTCATCCCATTAGTGACCACCAGCCCAGGTTCGGAGGTGGCGGCGACCACCTGCCCGCCGGGACACATGCAGAAGCTGTAAACGGTACGGCCATTGCTGGCGTGATGTACCAGTTTGTAGTCGGCGGCACCTAATAAGGGATGACCGGCATATTTGCCCCAGCGCGCTTTATCGATCACGGTTTGTGGGTGTTCGATACGGAAACCCACCGAGAAGGGTTTGGCTTCCATAAAAACGCCACGCTGTTCCAGCATGTGGAAGGTATCGCGTGCACTATGTCCCAACGCCAGGATGATGTAGTCACTACGCAGGGTTTCTCCACTGGCGAGCAGAAGCCCGCGCGCGACTTGATGACCGTCCTTATCCTGTTCCAGTTCAATATCCACGACGCGCTGCTCAAAGCGGATTTCTCCGCCTAAGCTTTCGATTTCCTCACGCATTTTTTCCACCATGCTTACCAGGCGAAATGTGCCGATATGCGGCTTGCTGACGTAGAGGATTTCTTGTGGTGCTCCGGCCTTAACAAACTCGGTCAGCACTTTACGCCCAAGATGGCGCGGGTCTTTGATCTGGCTATAGAGCTTGCCATCGGAAAACGTACCGGCTCCCCCTTCGCCAAACTGCACATTGGATTCGGGATTGAGCACGCCCTGACGCCACAGACCCCAGGTGTCCTTGGTACGCTCTCTTACCTGTTTGCCACGTTCCAGCACAATTGGCTTGAAGCCCATTTGCGCCAGTAATAGCGCAGCGAAAATACCGCAGGGGCCAAAACCGACAATGATGGGGCGTTGTGGCAACGATGCGGGTGCCTGTGCCAGATAATGGTAATGGGTGTCTGGTGTTACCAGAACATGAGGATTGGCTTTAAAACGCAACAGCAAGCGCTCGACATCGGCAACGGCGACGTCGACGATATAGGCCAGATTGAGCATCCCTTTGCGCGCATCGTAGCTACGCTTGAAGACGGTGTAGTGCTGGATATCGCTAACAGCAAGATCCAAGTAATCGGCAATTGCCTGCTGTAGTTCGGCGGGAGTGTGCTCCAAGGGGAGCTTGAGTTCGGTGATTCTTAACATGGTGAATTAACGTTAACTTTGCGCATCGGCGATCAGACCTGCCAGCAATTCTTCGCGGGTCAATAAAAAGACAAAACCGTCGCCGCTTTGGGTATTGAGCCAGGTAAAGGGGAGATGGGGGAAGCACTCTTCCAGCATGTCACGGTTGTGACCGATTTCTACCAGCAAAACACCACGCTCATTCAGATAATCGGCGGCCTGCCGCAGAATCACCCGGGTTGCATCCAAACCATCTTCGCCAGAGCCCAGCGCCAGCTCCGGTTCATGTAGATACTCCACTGGCAGTGTGGCAACCGACTCGGCATCCACATATGGGGGGTTGGCGATGATCAGATCGTAGCCGCCTTCCAGGCCCTCAAACATATCGGTATGAATCAGTTGAATACGCTGTTCCAGATCATAGCCCTGCACATTGATCCCGGCGACTTCCAAGGCATCCAGCGAGATATCCACAGCATCGATTTGCGCATCCGGATAATGATGAGCCAGTTGAATGGCAAGACAGGCGGAGCCGGTACACAAGTCCAGCGCACGATGCACCAGTTCCGGATGTTCAATCCACGGCGTCAGCGGTTCACCTAATAACTCATATATAAAGGAGCGCGGCACCAGCACGCGTTCATCGACATAAAAGCTGAATTGTCCTTGCCAAGCTTCATGCGTCAGGTAGGCGATGGGGACTTTGTCTTCCGCCCGTCGCTGAATCAAATCGATCACATCTTTTACCTCTACCGGCAGCAACTTGGCATCCAGAAAGGGTTCCAGTTGATCGACCGGCAACGCCAGTGCCGAGAGAATAAGGTAAGCCGCTTCGTCAAAAGCATTGCTGGTGCCGTGGCCATAGGTCAGATCGTTATGGGTGAAGCGGGACACGGCAAAGCGCAGTAAATCGCGCACGGTGGTAAAACTGCTGGCAGCCTGGCCGTACATTAGGTTTCCTTTCGGGGTGGGTCTGATCGCTGATGGGCCTGACCGAAAAATTAGAACGGGAGCGCCAAGCTGGTAGCCTGGCCGAGCACACGACGGAAGTCAGCCTTGATGCGCTCTAGCGCGGCTTCATTATCGGCTTCAAAGCGCAACACGATGACTGGCGTGGTATTAGATGCGCGCGCCAGACCAAAACCATCGCGGTATTCGACACGCAAACCATCTAGCGTATTGACCTCTTCGGCATCGGTGAATTGTGCAGTCTGCTGCAACTGACCGATCAACTCGTGATTATCACCTTCTTTGTCCATTTTCAGGTTCAGTTCCGGTGTCGATAGCGCATTAGGCAGCGCATTCAGTAATTCGCTGGGGTCTTCTACCCGCGCCAGCACTTCCAACAGGCGTGCAGCGGCATACATACCATCATCGAAGCCATACCAGCGCTCCTGAAAAAACACATGGCCGCTCATCTCACCAGCCAGCAGGGCGCCGGTTTCCTTGATTTTGGCCTTGATAAAACTATGGCCGGTACGCGCCATGATTGGCACGCCACCATTTTCGGTAATCCAGGGTTTGAGCAGGCGGGTAGATTTGACGTCGTAAATGATTTTGGCCTTGGGGTTACGTTCCAGCACATCGGCGGCAAATAGCATTAACTGACGGTCCGGCCAGATAATCTGACCATCTTTGGTGACCACACCCAGTCTATCGCCATCACCATCAAAGGCCAGGCCGATCTCAGCATCGGTTTTTTGCAGGGCTTCGATCAGATCTTGCAGATTTTCTGGCTTGGCTGGGTCGGGATGATGGTTGGGGAAGGTACCATCGACAGCACAGAACAGCTCGCGGACACGACAGCCCAAACGCCGGAACAAGGTCGGGGCAAATGCGCCGGCGACACCATTACCGCAATCCACCACAATACTTAATGGCCGCTGCAGTTTGATATCGCCAGTAATGCGCGTGAGATAAGCCTCGGTAATATCCTGACTGCGATAGCTGCCGGCACCGCTGCTCAGCTCTTTCTGCTGAATCCGCGCATAGAGCTTTTGGATATCGTCACCCGCCAGCGTTTTACCGGCCAGCATCATTTTAAAACCGTTGTAGTCGGGTGGATTATGGCTACCGGTCACCATCACCCCAGACAAAGTACCCAGTTCGTGGGCAGCGAAATACAGCATTGGCGTGGCAACACGGCCAATATCGATCACATCAACCCCAGCGGCCTGAATGCCGCGGGCCAGTGCCTCAGACAAACTCGGCCCGGACAAACGACCATCGCGCCCAATCACTATTGCACTGATATTGTGCTGACGTGCTTCTGAGGCAATCGCCTGCCCTATCTGCTCTGCCACCGCCTCGTTCAGTGTTTTACCCACCACGCCACGGATGTCATAGGCCTTGAAAATGTCTTTAGATAATTTACTCATCGCGTTTTCATAGAAAAATAAAGGGAAAGGGAGGCAGCGCTTACTGGCTCAGCTTCTGACTCAGTGCAACCAGTTGCTCCAGCTTGCGGCGGGCCTTACCTGACTGCAGAGCCTCACGCGCCATCGCGATACCATCGGGCAGCGTCGCGGCGATCTCGGCGGTATAAATCGCCGCGCCAGCATTGAGCAGCACGATATCGCGTGCTGGGCTAGCCTGATTATCCAAGACCGATAGCAGTAAGGTTTTTGACGCCGCCGCCGTTTCAGCGCGCAACTGTTTTAACTCGAAAAATTCAAAACCAAATTCACGCGGATCTAATTCGTATTCGTCGATCTGGCCATTTTTTAACTCGGCCACCATCGTAGGGGCCGACAAGCTGATTTCGTCCAGACCATCTTTCCCATGTACCACCATTACCCGGGTACTGCCCAGTTGTTTCAACACCCGTGATTGAATGCCGACCAGATCAGGATGGAACACGCCCATCAGTTGCTTATCGGTATTCGCTGGATTGGTTAACGGCCCCAATATATTAAAGATGGTACGCGCACCCAGTTCTTTACGAATCTGCGCGACATGCTTCATGGCGCTATGGTGATTAGGCGCAAACATAAAGCCGAGGCCAATCTCGTCAATACACTGCCCAACCTGCGTGGCACTCAAGGCCAGATTCACGCCCAAGGCCTCCAGCACATCGGCACTGCCGGAGCTGGAAGACACCGAACGCCCGCCATGTTTGGCTACCCGCGCCCCGGCTGCAGCGGCGACAAAAGCCGAGGTGGTGGAGATATTGAAAGTATGTGATTGATCGCCACCGGTACCACAGGTATCAATCAGATGTTGGTGCTCGGCCACCGGCACCGGCGTTGCCAGCTCACGCATCACTGTTGCGGCGGCAGCGATTTCCAGCACAGATTCCACTTTAACGCGCAGACCAATCAAAATAGCGGCAGTTTGTGCCTGGCTCAGTTCACCACGCATGATCTGGCGCATTAAGTCCAGCATTTCATCGTAAAACAGCTCATTACCGTCAATCAGGCGGTTCAACGCAGCTTGGGGCGTGATCATCAGATATCCTCGACTATCAGGCGTAGGTTTTCAGAAAGTTGCTCAGCATGGCATGTCCATGCTCAGTCAGAATGGATTCGGGGTGAAATTGCACTCCCTCAAGCGGCAGACTCGTATGACGTACTCCCATGATTTCGCCGTCTTCAGTCCAGGCAGTGATTTCCAGGCAATCCGGCAAAGTCTCTCGCTCAATCACCAAGGAGTGATAACGGGTGCAGGTAACGGGATTAGGCAGACCGGTAAACATGCCCATGTTATGGTGCCAGACTGGCGACACCTTGCCATGCATCAGTTGTTTGGCGTGGATAATACGCCCACCAAAAGCCTGGGCAATGCTTTGATGGCCAAGACAGACGCCCAGAATGGGCAATTTGCCGGCGAAATGCTGGATGGCGGCTACCGAGATACCGGCTTCATTCGGTGTACATGGGCCGGGTGATACCACCAGATACTGCGGGGCCAAAGCTTCTATTTGCGCCAGCGTCACTTCATCATTACGGAACACCTCAACCTGCTGTCCCAACTCGGCGAAATATTGCACCAGGTTGTAGGTGAAGGAATCGTAGTTATCGATCATTAGCAGCATATTTAACCCATACCATTGATTTAAAATACAAATTATGATTTTTTCTTTCCGGTATCCGCTTTTTCCGACAAGAATGTGACTTGCGTAGTGGCGATACAGTAAAAGAAATCCATTATCCTCGTTGAGAACCACAGCCTCAAGGCCTCATTGCAAGCAGACGTTCACCAAATCGCTCGGTGCTGCATGCTGATCATTTCTACTAACGTCGTAAATTTACAACAAAACCCTCAACAAAATTGCTGCTTCGCAACACAAAAATCTCTGCCGATCAAAAACAAATCAGGTAAGCACTTGATTTATAAAATCATTAAAAAAACCTACCAAATTACTTTTGCTGCAATAGCACAATAAACTAACGATTTCCTGCCTTTTTCCTTAATGGGTATATCTAAATCTCATTTAGGCTAATATCATCCTATTGCTTGATTTAAACCGGTTTAAATTAAAAAAAACATAAGCGGTTAAACAAGGGCTAAGCAAACTCAGCATTGCGCCGAACAGCAGAAAATACAACGCAACAACGATTTTGTTAGCCCTGCTCATACTCAAAAACCGGCAAAACGCAGCCAAGGAGACTGTGCTTTGCTAACGGTTGGCTAGCTGACAACAACACAAAGAGAGATCACCTTATGAAACGATTACGCCTACTGTCCGTGGCCGCTCTGGCCTTGGTCAGCGGTTTAAACCAGCCTGCGCGCGCTGCTGACAATGCCCTGCCATTTGACTTTGGCGGCTATCTGCGTAGCGGCGTCGGCAGTTCGCAAAATGGCGGCAATTCCCAAGCCTGCTTCCAGTTACCCGGCGCGGCGGCCAAGTACCGACTAGGTAATGAATGCGAAACCTATGCCGAACTGGCGCTGGGGAAAAACCTGTATCAGGAAGCCGAGGCCAGCGGCGCACGCTTTCGCTTTGACTCACGCCTGGCCGTGTCAGCCCGGCAATGGCAGGACTGGGAAGGCAGCAATACCGATAAAGATGGCCGCTCCAATAGCGAGTTTGCACTGCGCGAAATGTTTGTCACCGCCGAGAACATCGGCCTGGGTGAGGCCAAAGTCTGGGCCGGTAAGCGCTTTTATCAGCGCCAGGACGTGCATATCAATGACTTCTATTTTTGGGACAACTCCGGCCCCGGTGCAGGTATCGAAAACATCGATGTCGGCCTGGGCAAGTTAGCCTATGCCTGGCGTGAAAATACCGTCGATACCGGCAACACCTCGGTAGATGGTCTGGATCACCGTCTCGGCATCAGTGGTCATGATTTTCGCTGGTCGGGCTTGACCGTCAACCCCGGTGGTGAACTGACCTTGGGGCTGGATATCCGCTCCACCAAGAAAGATGAGGCTGACACTGCCAACAAAAGCAGTAGCGGCCTGGCCCTCAATGCCATGCATACCCAGCAGCAGGTGCTGGGCGGTTATAACAAGCTGGCCCTGCAATACAGCAAGGGCAGCATCGTCGGCAGCTATGCCTATCCCAATCCGAATGCCGACAGCGGTGACAAGCAATACCGGCTGGTAGAGCAATTGCAATGGCAAAGCGCCGATAGCCGTTTTTCCGGCATGGGAGTGTTCATCTGGCAACAGCAAAAGCCCGTGTATGGCGATAAACAAACTTGGCTTTCGCTGGGCGCGCGCCCGGTATATTCGTTTACTAAACATTTAGGCGCGGCGTTGGAAGTGGGTTATGACCAGGTCAAACCCGATAACGCAGCCACCCGCAGCCTGCTGAAAACCACGGTCGCACTGCTAATTTCACCAGAACCCGGCTTTTGGAGTCGGCCACAGCTACGCTTATTTGCCACTTATGCCAGGTGGAATGAAGCGGCACAGCAGGCGGCCGGTATTGACGTCAACAATCCCTTATCTATTAACGGCCCGTTTGGTGGCCGTCGCAGTGGCACCACCATCGGCGCACAGGCGGAGGCGTGGTGGTGAGCTGCTTAATTCGTTCTAAAGAGGAGCACTGGACAGTATGAGCAACAACTGGTGGCGTGGTGGTGTGATTTACCAAATTTATCCACGCAGCTTTGTCGATAGCAATGGCGATGGTGTCGGCGATTTGCCTGGCATCATCCAACAACTCCCCTATGTCGCCAAACTGGGGGTGGACGCGGTATGGATCAGCCCGTTTTTCAAATCACCGATGAAAGACTTTGGCTATGATGTGGCCGATTATCGCGCCGTCGACCCACTGTTTGGGCAACTGGAAGACTTCCGCCAACTGGTCAGCCAGGCACACCAATTAGGCTTGAAAGTGATGATTGATCAGGTGCTGTCCCATACCTCGGATCAGCACAACTGGTTTCAGCACAGCCGCCAAAGCCGAGACAATGCCCATGCCGACTGGTATGTATGGGCCAATGCACAGGCTGATGGCAGCCCACCCAATAACTGGTTATCAGTATTTGGCGGTTCGGCCTGGCAGTGGGATACACGGCGCCATCAGTATTATCTGCATAATTTTTTGGCCAGCCAGCCCGATTTGAATTTTCATCATCCGGCGGTACGGCAGGCGATTCTGGAAGAAGTACGCTTCTGGCTGGAGCTGGGTGTTGATGGTATCCGCTTTGATGCCTGCAATTATCACTTTCATGATCAGCAACTGCGCAATAACCCGCCAGCACAGCAGCGCGATCACGCCAGTGTCACCGCCGACAATCCATACAGCTATCAGGCGCACCGTTATGATAAATCCCAGCCGGAAAACCTGCTTTTCCTGCGAGAGCTACGCGCACTGCTGGATGAATATGGCGCGATTGCGCTGGGGGAAATCGGTGACGATGACAGCCTGACCCGCATGGCGGAATACACCGCCGACCACAATAAGCTGCATATGGCTTACAGCTTTAATCTGCTTACCCCGGAGTTTTCTGCTCAGCACATCCGTCAGCAGGTAGAAGCGCTGGAAGCGCAGTTGGGCGATGGCTGGGCCTGCTGGACCACCGGCAACCACGACGCCATCCGCGTACTGACACGCTGGGGCAATAACACCCAGCACCCGCGTTTTGTACGCCTGGTGCTGGCACTGCTGCTGTCTTTGCGCGGTTCAGCCTGTCTGTATCAGGGCGAAGAGCTGGCGCTACCTGAAGCCGAGCTCGAATTTGAACAGTTGCAAGACCCATATGGGATTGCGATGTGGCCGGAGTTTAAAGGTCGCGACGGCTGCCGTACCCCTATGCCGTGGCAACAGCAGGCACCGGGTGCCGGCTTCAGCAGTGCGAATCCCTGGCTGCCGATTGCCAGCGATCACCTGGCACGCGCCGTGGATGTGCAAGAAGCCGACCCTCACTCCTGCCTGGCGTTTTATCGACAATTCATTCACTGGCGCCGCCAGCAAGCAGCGCTGCTGGACGGTAGTATCCGCTTTTCAGATGCGCCCGCGTCTGTATTAGCCTTTGTTCGCGATAACTCGCTACTCTGCGTCTTCAATCTGAGCAATACCCGCTGCCGCTACCCACTAGCGGCCAAGGCACAGGCACTGCATGGCCACGGACTGGATGGCGCCAGCCTGGATAACGACACCCTGATTTTGGATGCGTGGGGCGGCTGGTTTGCTCGGCTAGACCCTGCCTAATCACCAAGCAAAGAGGAGAAATTGCATGGCTTCAGTCAGTTTGCAAGCGATTAGCAAAGAATTTGACGGCGTCAAAACGCTGCATGATATCCACCTTGAAATTGCCGATGGCGAATTCATCGTCTTTGTCGGCCCCTCCGGCTGCGGTAAATCCACGCTGCTACGCACTATTGCTGGTCTGGAAGAAATCAGCGCTGGCGAATTACAGATCAACGGCCAGCGCGTCAACGAACTGCCGCCGGTCAAACGCGGCATTTCCATGGTGTTTCAATCCTATGCGCTGTATCCGCATATGAGCGTGCAGGAGAACCTAGCCTTCGGGCTGAAGCTGGCCGGACAACGCAAAGCCGACTACGAAGCCGCCATCCGGCAGGTGGCCGGCGTGCTGCAAATCGAGCACCTGCTGACACGTAAACCCAAAGACCTCTCCGGCGGCCAGCGCCAGCGCGTCGCTATTGGCCGCGCCATTTTGCAACGCCCGCAGGTGTTTCTGTTTGACGAACCCCTATCCAATCTCGATGCCGCGCTACGCGTACAAATGCGTATTGAACTGGCACGGCTGCACCGCGAGTTGGGCACCACCATGATTTATGTCACCCACGATCAGATTGAGGCCATGACGCTGGCCGACCGCATTGTGGTACTGCGTGCCGGGCAAATTGAACAAGTGGGCAGCCCCACCGAGCTCTACTTTCAGCCTGGCAACCGCTTCGTCGCCGCCTTCCTCGGCTCACCGGGCATGAACTTCCTCGATGGCAACATCAGCGCGATCACCGCCAGCGGGGTCAGCGTGACGCTGGCCGATGGCCAGACGCTGCAAGTGGCCGTGGATGGTCGCAGCGCAACACTGGGCGACGCCGTCAGCATCGGGATTCGTCCCGAACACCTGGGCCTGAACAGACAAAACAATAAGCTGCGCGGTCAGGTATTGGCGATTGAGCATCTGGGCGATTGCTCGGTGCTGTATCTGCAAGTGGCTGGCAGCAGCGAGCCGGTGGCCACCCGCCTGCCCCCGCTCACCCATGCTGTACCTGGCGACCCTTGTCTGCTGAGCTTTGATGCCGGTGATGCCTATCTGTTCAACCACGCCGGCGTCAGCCTGCCACGCTTGAACCCACTTAAATACTTACAACAAGCCCAGCCCGAGCTGCTGTATAGCGAATAGCGATTCCCCTCACCGGCAAGGAGTACAAGATGAAGCAATCGTCTCTGTGGGCCACACTGGCCACCCTGCTCGCCCTCAGCCTGAGCAGCCCGCTGACGCTAGCCTCGGCACCGGGCAAGCTCATCATCTGGATCAATGGCGATAAGGGCTATCGCGGCATCGCCAGAATTGGCCAAGTGTTTACCCAGCAAACCGGCGTGCCCGTCATCGTTGAACATCCAGAAAGTGCCGCCAGCAAGTTCCAGCAGGCGGCCGGTGCCGGCAAAGGGCCGGATATCTGGATATGGACACATGACCGTCTGGGTGAATGGGCCGGTTCCGGCCTGATTTCACCGATCAATCCGGGCAGCAAACTGCGCCAGCAAATCGACGATATCGGCTGGCGGGCCTTCACTAGTGGCGGCAAAACCTGGGGCTATCCGCTGGCACTGGAATCCATCGCGCTGATCTACAACAAAGCCTTAGTCCCCACCCCACCGCAAAGCTTTGACGAAGTGCTGGCGCTGGATAAGAAACTGGCAACCAGTGGTAAAAAAGCCATGTTATGGGACTTCACCAATACCTACTTCACCTGGCCACTACTGGCGGCGGGTGGCGCCTATCCGTTCAAACAACAAGCAGATGGTTCTTATAATGCCCGTGATGTTGGCGTCAATCATGCCGGCGCAGTCGCGGGCGTGGATGCTCTGGTCAAATTAATCCAAAACGGTGCGATGCCGAAAAGCGTTTCCTACGCCAATATGGAAGCCGCGATGAATCAGGGCCAGATAGCGATGATGATTAGCGGCCCTTGGGCCTGGGATAATCTAAAGAAAAACCATATCGACTTTGGCGTCGCCCCCATTCCCCGAGTGGCCGGTAAAGCCGCAGCACCTTTTGTCGGTGTGATGGGCGCGATGATTACCGCCAGCAGCCAGAACAAAGAACTGGCCACCGAATTCATCGAAAACCATCTGCTCAGCCTGCCCGGCCTGCGCACCATGAATGCTGACGTGCCACTAGGTGTACCGGCGAACAAAGCTTTTTATGCTCAATTACAAGTCAACCCCCACATCCGCGCCACCATGCAAAGCGCGCAGAACGGTGCGCCTATGCCCAACAACCCGGAAATGGGCAAGTTCTGGTCCAGCATGTTGACTGCGCTGGAAAACATCACCCAGGGTCGCCAGGGTGTACAGGCCGGGCTGGATGCGGCGGCAGAGCGGATGTTGAGTCGTTGAGATGGCTGGGGTTTAAGCACACTTTTTGGCGGTGAAATCCACAAAAAAATACCCGCAAATAGCGCAACAAGCCCTTGGCTAAGTGTTTGTTGCCGTCCTTTTCCGTTGGTTTCGTGATTAAAAAAGATAGAGTGAGTTGCTACACAGGAGAAGCAATATGCACAGAATAAAAGCGCTACCCGTCGCCAAAGTGCTAGGGGCGGTGTCGCTACTGATGAGTCTTTGGTTGGTTTTCCAGCTTTATCAGGCCGGCCATCATGGCGTCGCCCTCGTCGCCCTGATCCTGCTCACGCTCACCGGGGTGGTGTTCACCTCCAGCCGTGCTTATGCCTGGCGTTATCTCTACCCCGGCGTTGCGGCAGTGCTGATCTTTATTGCCATACCTGCGCTCTACACCATGCAGATAGGCTTTACCAATTACAGCTCCACCAATCTGCTCAGTTTTAATCATGCCACGCAATATCTGCTCAATCAGACCTATGCCCCCAATGGTGAGCCGCTACAACTAGCGGTGTTTCACCAAGGCGCGCAGCGCTACCAGTTACAACTGAGCGACGACGACGGCCAGCGCTGGCACAGCCAGCCGATTACGCTATCCGATACAGCACGGCAAAACCTGCGCCTGCAACGCAGTAGTAGCGAGCTCGGCGGCAGTCGGCTCAGCCAGCGTGAAGTGGTCGCCCAGCTCGCTGCATTGCGCCAACTCGTCTTCTATCTGGGTGAGACCAGCACACCATATCGGCTTGCCGCGCTCAGCAGTGTCAAACCAGCCGCCCCGCTTTATCTGCAACAAGGCGATGGCAGCCTGTTCAACCAGCAAAATGGCGAGCGGCTGCTGCCCGACTTCAACAGTGGCTTTTACCGCACCACAAGCGGCACCGCCATTGCCCCCGGCTTTCAAGTCAATATCGGCTGGCAGAACTTTCAAAATCTGTTCAGCCACAGCCAATTACAGGCCCCGCTGCTCAGCGTCTTTATCTGGACGGTGCTGTTTGCCGGCTTAACTGTCTTATTTGTGTTCAGCCTGGGCTTTGTGCTGGCTAATGTGCTCAGTTGGGAATCGCTGCAAGGACGCGGCCTCTACCGCTTGCTACTGTTTTTACCGTATGCGGTGCCGGCTTTTATCTCCATCCTGATTTTCCGTGGTCTGTTCAATGAGAGTTTCGGTGAGATCAACACCATACTCGCGGGTTTATTTGGCATTCAGCCCAACTGGTTTTCCAATCCCTGGCTGGCCAAAATCATGCTGCTGGTGGTCAATACCTGGCTGGGCTATCCGTATATGATGCTGCTCAGCCAGGGGCTGATGAAGTCGATTCCACAGGACTTGTACGAAGCCGCAGCCATCAGCGGTGCCTCGGCCTGGACCAAACTCACCCGTATCACCCTGCCCTTGGTACTCAAACCGATCACCCCGATGCTGGTGGCAACGTTTGCCTTCAACTTCAATAATTTCGTGCTGATCTCACTGCTGACCGATGGTCGCCCGGACTTCCTCAACAGCAGCGCGCCAGCCGGTACCACCGATATTTTGGTGTCCTACACTTATCGCATCGCTTTTCAGGATTCCGGCCAGAACTTTGGTTTGGCCGCAGCCATTTCCACTCTGATTTTCATCGTGATCGCCCTACTCTCCCTGCTCAACCTACGCCTGTCCCGCGCCAATGCGGCAGGCACTGCTTAAGGAAGCCGCTCATGGCCATGGTGCAAGATAAAAACCACACGCTGCGACTGCTGCTCGCCCATGCCGGGCTGCTCTGTCTGCTACTGCTGATTCTGTTTCCTTTCTTCATGATTCTGTCCATCTCACTGCGCCCCGGTAATTTTGCAGCCGGTAGCCTGCTGCCGGACAGCATCAGCCTGGAACACTGGAAACTGGCGCTGGGCTTCTCCTACACCGACGCCAATGGCCAGCGCGTCGACCCGCCATTTCCGGTGCTGCTATGGCTGTGGAACTCCATCAAGGTGGCCAGTATTAGCGCCTGCCTGATGCTGCTGCTCTCCACCACCAGCGCCTACGCTTTCTCGCGCTTACGTTTTCGTGGCAAGCAAATCGGTTTGACGCTGCTGCTGCTGGTACAGCTATTCCCAGCAGTGCTGTCGCTGGTGGCGCTTTATCTAATATTTGAAAAAATTGGTGGGGTGATACCGTGGCTGGGCATAGACAATCTAGGTAGTGTGATCCTGGCCTACACCGGCGGCATCGCTATGCATATCTGGACTATCAAAGGCTATTTCGACACCCTGCCCAAAGAAATTGAAGAAGCGGCGCTGATGGATGGCGCCAGCCATTTTCAAACATTTCGCTATGTGCTACTGCCCATGGCGCTGCCGATTCTTTGCGTCGTCTTCCTACTGGCCTTTATCAGCGCCATTATTGAATACCCGGTCGCCTCCATCCTGCTGCATCAGGAAGAAAACATGACGCTGGCGGTAGGCTCCAAACTGTATCTGCATGCACAAAATTACCTATGGGGAGACTTTGCCGCTGCGGCCATTCTGTCCGGCCTACCCATCACCATTCTGTTTGTGATCGCGCAACGCTGGATGGTGAGCGGGCTGAGTAGTGGCGGCGTCAAAGGCTAACAAAAAATGCCGTTCACCCTCAGCGGTCAACGGCATTGGTTCGGCTGGCCAGCAGCTTGCTCAGAACACCCAGTTCACCTGCGCGGTCAGCCCGTTCTCACGAGCCTTATTGCTCAGAATCCCCATATACGATACCCCCAGCGTGCTGCGGCGGCTCAGTTGCAACTCCGCCCCCAGTGACACGATGGCACTGTCTTTCGCCAGCGGGGTGCCAGTAATGGTGAAGTCGCTGCTGCCAACAAAGTGCTGCTTAGTTTGCGGGGTGGTATCACCAAACGCATGCCGCCAGCCCAGTTGGCTGTTCAGCTTGATCGGCGTGTTCTTCGCCTGCAGGTCCCAGGCGGCGCGCAGCCCTACCGTGCTGAAGCTGGTATTGGTGTTTTGGCTATCGGCCACCAGCGCCGCTTCCTGGCCGCTTTCGTGGTAGCTGCCGGTGCGTAGATTGACGTGGGTCAGGTTGAGATACGGTTCCAGCGCGGTGTTTTTCCACTGGTACGGTAGTGCCACTTCGCCAAACGCTTGCAAGGTGTTGGCTTGGTAGTCGGCCGTCAGANTCGACATCGGCGCTGCTGCGGCTGTAGCCGCCCAGTACGCCTAGTTTCCAGCGGGAAACGGGCAGGTCGGCACCAAATAGCACCCCACCGCTATTACGCTTGAGTTTGCCGACTTCGTCGTTGCCATCAACACTGCCCCAGCCACCAAAGGCGCGCGCCCAGAATAGACGCTGTGAGCTGTTAGCAGCGACCGCCTGGCCTTGTGTGTCGTAGGCGCCTAGATTGGCACCGACGCCGTTGAACGCCGCCCGTAAGCGGTCGTTAGCGGCATCGCGGATGAAGTGGCTGTCTTCGATCTGGCCCGCTTTGATCGAGGCGTGCAATTCGCCGGAGACTTGGTTGAGCGCGTCACGCGTGGCCGCTACATCGTTTGTTAAGGACAGCGCCACAATGGCCTGGTTGAGACGGTTGCCCCCCCCAAGACTGTCGATAGCATAACCAACACGACGCTGATTACCGGTGCCACCCAAGCTGCCAACAGCCACATCGTTGCGTTGTACCGTCAGATAGACATTATTGGGGTCGTAAGTCAGGGTAAAATTCAGTAAGGAATAAGCTCGAGCAAAACCATCAAATAATCCATTCACCCCCCCATTGGCGGTAAGAATATTGTAGGTGATGGAGCGGTTGTAGTCGCCTACCCCGACTTTGACGGCCACTTTACCCCCCGCCACACTGGCGCTACCGTTAGCAAACAGGTGGTCGGCGCTGTTGCCGGGGTCGGTTTTAACCTGATAGGTGCCACCACTACCGATAGTGACATCACCTGCAACTTGCAAAGTATTCAAGCCGCCCAAGGTGCTATTGCTCAGGCTCCTGCTAGGCAGATTGGAATTGGCTTGCGCAAGCAGTGGCGGTGCTGTGGTGCCGGTGAGCACAAGATAAGCGCCACTTTGTACGCTGAGGTTGCCACCAACGCTGCCCCCTGCGTTGACAATGCCATTGCTTTGGGCGCTAAGATTGCCCCCTACCGTGGCGTTAGGATTGATATTGAGAACGGCACTGTTTGCGGTGCTGAGATTGCCGGTGACATTGGCGTCTACATTCAGTTGTGAGCCCGTGCCGGTCACGGCCAGCGAGCCGCCAAACGGGGTAAGGCTGTTCATCAGCCCCTCTGCCACGGTGAGCGTACCGCTATAAGCGCTGCTGCTGCCTTGGGAGTTGAGGGTGCCAACACCAGTTTTGCTCAAATCGCCACTACCACTGAGGCTACCCGTCAGCGTCAGGTCACCGTTTTGCAACTCCAGCGTGCCACCACCGCTCGCTACGTTCAGGCTGCGGGCGGTGCTGAAACCTTGGGTAGTACGCAACGCACCACCATTGAAGGTCAGCACCCCATTGACGTTTCCGAGATTGTCGTCTTCCGAAATTTGTATTGTGCCGCCATTAATAGTGGTGCCGCCAGAGTAGGTATTTTTGGCGGAGAGCTGTAACAGCCCACCACCATTTTTGGTCAAACTCATACCATCCCATGCTTTGACGAAAGGGCCAGCCTGATTGGCCAACACGATATCCACATTAAAACCGGAACCCGTCGCCATCGTAAAAGTACCGTTTCCGGCTCCGGTTCCTCCTTCCGTCCAAGCCAGACGAGTACCAATCTCGTAGCTGAGATTGCCGCTTCCCAGACTAGGGGTCACCAGCAGGTAATCGATAGTGTCATTCACTATATTGGTGAAACTACCGGTAATCGGTGTGTCACTAGCGATCAGCACATGCTTAAGCCCGGCAGTAATTTCACTCGCCTTAACCAAGTTGGAGGTGTCGCTGCCGTTGAAGCCGTTAAAAAACAGTTCACCCCCCAGCTCCACGCTCTGGGCGCTGATGTCGGCGGGATTGCCGGTGGTGATGTCTAATCTGGAGCCATCATTTTGCTTGAAGGTACCGTTTACTCGTAACAAGGCTGGGGAGCCGAAAATGACGGTATTAGCCCCGGAAGCCGTCGTGTAATTACCCGCTACCGTCATCGTGCCATCGTAGTCCAGCACAAGCTTGCCTTGGTTGACATTAATATTGTTCAGCTGGTTGTTATGGTTAGCCAGGGTGAGCGCACCTAGGCCTATTTTATTGAGGGTGCCACCACTGCTATTAATCACGCCACTAAAGGTGCTGTCCTTATTGATGTTGTTGTTGACGGTAAGCGTGGTTGTGCCCATTTGGACGGAGCCAGCACCGGATAGACTATTGAGCTGCTGATTAACCCCCCCGGTATTCAGCGTGGCCCCATCGGCTATACCGATGGCACTGCTGCTTTGTAGTTCATTGACGGAGCTTAGTTGTAGGGTGCCTTCGTTGATATTGGTGGCACCGGTATAGCTATCGCTGCCGCTCAGTATCAGCGTGCCAGCACCGGTTTTAGTGAGGCCACCCTGCCCGCTGATGGCGCTGGCAAGGGTATGCGTGCCGCTAGCGTAATTGGCCGTCAGCGTAGCTGTGCCCAGCGTAATACTGCTGGTCGCTAGGCCGGTGAGTTGATTGATGGTCTGATCGAAATCATTGAGATTCAGGGTGGTATTCGCCGCGAGAGTCAGTGCACTACTTTTGGCCAACACATTGGCAGCACCCGCTTGCAGCGTGCCATTGCTCACGGTGGTGGCCCCGCTGTAAGTATTATTGCCGCTGAGGGTGAGGGTGCCAGTGC
Organism: Neisseriaceae bacterium TC5R-5; assembly: GCA_020830965.2. GTDB lineage: Bacteria > Pseudomonadota > Gammaproteobacteria > Burkholderiales > Chromobacteriaceae > Chromobacterium. The sequence continues at coordinate 77,517 of JACCFC020000014.1, read as the reverse complement.
CGGTCTTGCTGAAGCCGCCAGTGCCGCTGATAATGCCACTCAAACCCAGGTTGGCATCGGTCTGTAGCGTGCTACTACCATTGAGCAGCAGCGCATTCGTTAGGTTGGTGGCGGCGGTATTCTCCAAGGTGGTGCCAGCATTGAGGGTTAGGCGACCACTACCAAGCGCTGTTCCGGCGGCAAACGCCAAGGTGCCCGCGTTGATGACCGTGCCACCCCTGTAAGTGTTGTTACCACTGAGCGTGAGGACGCCACTACCATATTTAGTCACAATGCCATTGCCGCTGATGTTGTTGGCGGCGGCGAAGCTGTCACTGCGGTTAAACTGTAATTCGGCGTTGTCGACAATATTACCGCTGATGCTGCCAGAAGCATCGTTATTACCAATTTGCAGCACACCAGCAGAAATAGTGGTTCCATCTGCATAACTAGTATTACCCCTAATTTGCAGCACACCGCTTCCGGTCTTGGTCAGGCCACCCACGCCACTCATATTGGCATCGAACCAAACCAGATTTGAACCAGAAATATCAATCGTGCCACCCCCAGTATTGAACGTCACCGGGTGTCCAGAGAAAAAGGGCGAGCCATTCACCTGTAACGTACCGCCATCAAAGGTGAGCGAACTACCAATGGCACCCAGGCTGTAACTGGAAATGGCCAGGACACCGCTTTTTAAAGTCCAGTTCAGCACTGCGAAAGACTGATTACTCAATGTCCAGGTGCTATTGCCGGTTTTTTCAATATTTGTTAACTGCCGAAACTGACCCGTTGCACTTATCTGAGAAGAGTCGAAGCTCGCGGCACTATCGCCCCCCAAGGCCAACACATTACCACTACCGGTGGACACCACATTGCCGGTAAACGCATAACCCGCCTGTAACTCCAGGCGATTATTGTCACCTGAAATGGTCATCGCATTGGCTCGGGTAGTACCATTAAACGCGAGACCACCACTAATGGCATTAGTATTGATAATGATATTGTTATTGCTGTTCACCAATATCCCAGTCGTACCCAGTGCTCCAGTACGGTTACCTACACCACCGGTAATTATCCCCATATTAATCAGCGTTGCCCCGCCATCATTGCTCAGCGCCACCGCTGCACTAGTCGAGGAAGCCACTGCATTGCTCCCACCAATAATCTGGCCTCCAGCATTATTGGTAATGATTGAGCCATTGGCCTGAATGCCGTACCCCCCTGCGGCGGCAGCTGTGTTGAACGTATCCCCTCCGCGAATGGTGCCGCTATTTGTTATGGTGCCGCGATTACTGATCATGCCACTACCACTTGCTGCCGGTGCCGTAGCGGCAGCAGAACGGCTAGCACCGCCATTGATCGTGGCACCAGCATTATTGACCACGGTTCCGCCATTGAATAAAAACAGCCCCGCCCCACCACCGCCGCCATAACCCACACCATGGCTACTGACACCGCCATCACCACCACGGATCGTACCGGAGTTGGTTACGGTGCCAGCAGTAGTCAGCACCAGACCGGCACCACCGCCGCCACCGGAACCAAACGCCATTGGGCCACCACCATTACCACCGACCACCTGCCCGTTACTCGCTATGCTCAGTTGAACACCATTAGCCGTCAGCACCAAACCACCACCACCACCACCGCCACCACCGCCAGCACCACCGCTTCCTGCCGTGGATACGCCGCCGTTGCCTCCCTGATAACTATTGGTGTTGGTGATAGTCAATGATGTCACACTACTGACCGTTCCCACTGCACCATTACCACCCACACCGGTATTGACTGATTGCCCTCCGGTACCAGAACCGCCCGCACTGAGATTATTAGTCGTCACCGTACCGGCACCAGCAGCACCGCCTGAGCCGGCAGTAGCACTAGTCACCGTCAAGCCATCAGCAGCGAGTAGGGCACCATTACCACCACGTCCAGCACTAACTGCATTATCAATCCCACCACCTCCCCCCGCTAAGCCTCCCTGTCCACCCGGCCCAGACGTGGCCCCAGTGGATGTGGTACTCCCTCCTGCCGTCGTAAAATCTAGCGCTTGCGAGGTCAGCGGATTAAGCGCCAGCATCACGCCACTCAGCAGCAGTGGCCACAACGGTTTGCCGAAGGTACTGTCCAATAAATGAGGTAAGCGCGAAGGGGTAAAAGGCGGGCAAAACGGATGATGACCTACAGCAAGGGCATGACGGGTTTTCATATACCAACCTCCAGAACGAATAGAGAATACAGTGATGGCTTTCTCAGTGCCGACAACAAAACTGTTTATATAAAAAGCATATACACAAATCGCGCGATTACAATGCAATACACATACAAAAAATAAGCCGCCGTTCACTTTCTAAAGTGAACGGCGGCTTATTTAGAGTGTGATTTAAAGACTAGCCGTGCTGGCGGGCAAAATCCTGCATAAAGTTGGCCAGCGATTTAACTCCTTCTATCGGCATGGCGTTGTAGATGGAAGCACGTATGCCGCCCACCGCACGATGGCCCTTGAGCTGAATCAGGCCGTTTTTACGGGCTTCTAGTAAAAATGCTTCTTCCAACGCTTCTTCTTGGAGGCGAAAGACCACATTCATCTTGGAGCGATAGGGTGCGTCAATATGCGTGCTATAGAAACCGGCACTGCTTTCAATCACATGATTGAGCAGGCCGGATTTTTCGGCATTGCGGGTGGCAATGCCTTTGACCCCGCCCTGCTCTTGCAGCCATTTAAACACCAGCCCGGCAATATAGAGCGGAAAGGTGGGCGGGGTGTTGTACATGGAATCGGCATCGGCATGAACTTGATAATTCAGCATGGTAGGCAGGTCGGCACGGGCTTTACCGAGCAGGTCCTCACGCACAATCATCACCACCAGGCCAGAGGGGCCGATGTTTTTCTGCGCACCGGCATAGATCAGGCCAAACTGACTGACGTCTACTTCACGCGACAGGAAGTCGGATGACATATCACACACTAACGGTACGTCTTTCAAACTGGTGGGAACATAAGGAAATTGCAAGCCACCGATGGTTTCATTAGAGGTGTAGTGCAGATAGGCAGCTTTAGGGTCGCATTGCCAGGTACTTTGCTCCGGGACATAGGCAAAATTGCGGTCTTCGCTGCTGGCCACCACATTCACCTTACCGTAACGGCGCGCTTCTTTGATTGCCAGTTTCGACCAGTGGCCGGTGTTGACGATGTCGATGCCGGTTTTATCGCCCAAGAGATTCAGCGGCACCATCGCAAACTGCATGGATGCGCCACCTTGCAGGAATAGCACTTTGTAGTTGTCCGGGATATTCATCAGCGCGCGCAGGTCGTGTTCGGCATCGTGAATGATCTGCATGAATTCTTTGCCACGATGACTCATTTCCATCACACACATGCCGGAGCCGTGCCAGTCGAGCATTTCGCTTTGCGCTTCAGCCAGTACCTGATGTGGCAAAACGGCCGGTCCGGCAGAGAAGTTGTATACCTTGGCCATGGTTTTCCTCTATAGGGGGTTTGCAGACTGTTTTAGTCGCCGAGTTCACCAAAGTGAGCTCGGGGGTGACCGAGACTTCCATTATCAGCAGCGTGAGCAGCACGCCTGCTTAAGTAAGGCTAACTATTCAGTAAGAAATGGGCCCGGGCGACCGCCACCGGTTTACGTTCGTCATCTTGCCAGGCCTCAATCAGCACATGGGCAACGCGCTTGCCTTGCTTGGTAATTTCACAACGGGCAAATAGGGTTTGCGGGCGACCTGGACGCAGATAGTCTAATGAGAAGTCAATAATCTTGGGGGCTTCCGGCGCTTCCCGATGCCACATCAGGTAGATCATCGCGGCACTTTCGAGAAAGCCGCCAATCAGGCCGCCATGCAGCGCCGGTAAGACGGTATTACCCAGGTTGCGCGCAGCAAAAGGTAGGCTGAAGCGTAAGTCGCCGTCAGCGTCTTCCGTCATCGTCACCCCCATCAGTTTGACATAGGGCAGCGCGTCAACAATCTGCTGATAGGCTTTTTGTTCGCGCCAGCGGGCAAAGTTCTGCATAAAGAGATTATTCATGCGACACCCCTGCGACAGCGGGTAGTGGACTGGATTCGCGCATAAAGGTCGCCACGCCATGCGCAATCGGCTCGTTCGGGTCGTCGTGATAACACACCGCGCGGGTGAAGGCGATCTGGCTGCTAAGGCGGTAGCATTCGGCGGTACAAAGTATCGGCTTGCCCGTGGTGGCCGCTGTTAGATAATCAATGCGTAAATCCAGTGTCGCGATGACTTGCCCTTCCGGTAGATGGGCAGCCACAGCGATGGCGCTACAGGTATCGACCAGCGAGGTAATCACCCCGCCATGGATGACGCCGCTGGCGGGGTTGCCGACGAGGTCGGCGCGCCAGTCCAGTTGAAGCGTCGGTTTACGCCCGGTGATGCCTACATAGCGTATGCCTAGTGTTTGACAGTGCGGCAAAGAAACAAACAGCCGACTGATGGCATCAAATAATGCTGGATTAGCCGGCTGCTGCATCATACGGTCTCGTCCGCTGCCGGTGCTTCATCATCGCCCAGCGACTCATCCAGCACATCATCTTCGCTTTCGCTTTCGGCGACTTTTTCCAGGCCAATCAGATGCTCGCCTTCATCCAGATTGATCAGGCGAACGCCTTGTGCCGCGCGACCAGTTTCACGAATCTGTGCCACCTTGGTGCGAATCAGCACGCCACCCGTAGTGATCAGCATCACATCATCCGTTTCTTCCACCAAGCTGGCTGCGACCAGTTTGAAACCGGTTTTATCGGTGAGATCCATCGCGATCACACCTTGCTTGCCACGGCTGGTATGGCGGAAGTCGCCTACTCTGGTGCGCTTACCGTAACCACCATCGCTGGCGGTGAGGACGATCTGTTCTTCCGAGTTGGTGACCAGCAGCGAAATCACCTGTTGTCCTGCACCCAACATCATGCCACGCACGCCTGTGGCGGTACGGCCCATCGCGCGCACATTGCTTTCGCTAAAGCGCACGGCCTTGCCTGCATCCGAGAACAGCATGATCTGATCATCGCCACTGGTCAGGGCAACCCCAATCAGATTGTCGCCTTCGTTCAGCGTCACAGCGGCAATGCCATTTTTACGGGGTTTGGAGAAGGCCAGCAGCGGGGTCTTTTTGACGGTACCGCTGGCAGTACACATAAAGATGAATGGGCCTTTGGTCTTATCCTCCGTCTCGACTTCTTCGTCCATCTCGGCGATTTCCAAGCCAGCGACTTCAGCATCATCCTCCAACTCGGCCACTTCGGTACTGCCAAAGGCTTTCACCGGCAGCAGCGCATTGATCTTTTCGCCTTCGCTCAGTGGCAGCACATTGACGATAGGCTTGCCACGACTGGCGCGGCCACCTTGCGGCAATTCATACACTTTGCGCCAGTAGCAACGGCCCTTGCTGGAGAAGCACAATATATAGTCGTGGGTATTGGCAACAAACAGGGTGTCGATGAAGTCATCATCCTTGGTGGCTGCCGCCTGCTTACCACGTCCGCCACGGCGCTGCGCGCTGTAGTCGTCGATAGGCTGTGCCTTGATATAGCCGGTATGCGAAATGGTGACTACCATTTCCTGCGGCGTGATCAGGTCTTCAATATTGATATCGGCACCGAAGGGTTCGATTTCGGAGCGACGAGCATCGCCAAACTGGTTTTTGATGGCGTTCAGTTCGTCGGAAATAATCTGATTGATACGTTCTGGCCGCGCCAGAATGTCGAGTAAGTCTAGGATCACCGTCATGATGTCGCGGTACTCGCCAACAATCTTGTCCTGCTCCAGGCCGGTGAGGCGTTGCAGACGCATTTCCAGAATCGCCTGTGCCTGTGCTTCGGACAAGCGATAGCCACTGGCCTTGAGGCCAAACTCTTCACCAAGACCATCCGGGCGGGCGCTGTTCAGGTCTACCCGCGCCAGCATTTCTTCCACCAGCGCCGAGCGCCATTCACGCCCCATCAGTGCCACTTTGGCTTGTGGTGGGGTGTCTGAGGCTTTAATCAAGGCGATGATTTCATCAACATTGGATAAGGCCACCGCCAAGCCTTCCAGAATATGGCCACGTTCGCGTGCTTTACGCAGTTCATAAATGGTACGGCGGGTAACCACTTCGCGACGATGGCGCAGGAACTCGGCCAGAATCTGCTTGAGATTGAGCAGACGCGGCTGACCATCCACCAAGGCCACCATATTGATGCCAAAGCTATCCTGTAACTGGGTGAGCTTGTACAGATGGTTGAGCACCACTTCCGGCATTTCGCCACGCTTAAGCTCAATCACCACGCGCATACCGGATTTATCCGATTCGTCACGCAGGTCAGAAATCCCCTCAATCAGTTTTTCGCGTACCAGTTCGCCAATGCGTTCCAGTAAGCGTGATTTATTCACTTGATAGGGGATTTCATCGATGATGATGGCCTGGCGATCGCCCTTGCCGATCTCTTCAAAATGCGCACGCGCGCGCATGATAACGCGACCACGACCAGTACGGTAACCTTCTTTGACACCCGCAGTGCCATAGATGATACCGGCGGTGGGGAAGTCCGGTGCGGGGATGATGTCGATCAGTTCATCAATGGTCAAATCGCTATTGGCTAACAGCGCCAGACAGGCATCCACCACTTCCACCAGATTATGCGGCGGGATATTGGTGGCCATGCCCACGGCAATGCCGGAGGAGCCATTGATCAGCAGATTAGGGATCTTGGCCGGCAGAATTAGCGGCTCATGCTCGGAACCATCATAGTTGGCCCCAAAATCTACGGTTTCTTTATCAATGTCCGCCAGCAACTCGTGAGCAATACGTGACATACGAATTTCGGTATAACGCATCGCCGCAGCGTTATCGCCATCTACCGAGCCAAAATTGCCTTGGCCGTCAATCAAGGGGTAACGCAGGGAGAAGTTCTGCGCCATGCGCACAATGGTGTCGTACACGGCGGTATCGCCATGCGGGTGATATTTACCGATCACATCGCCCACGATACGCGCTGACTTTTTGTAAGCGCGATTCCAATCATTGGATAACTCGTGCATCGCAAATAATACGCGGCGGTGTACCGGCTTGAGACCATCACGCACATCGGGCAAGGCACGGCCTACAATCACGCTCATCGCGTAATCTAGATAGGAGCGGCGCATTTCCTCTTCCAGGCTGATGGGGAGCGTTTCCTTGGCGAACTGGGTATCGGTCATAGTTTCTTGATGGGTAACAATGAGTAAACCACTCCATGAGGATGAGCCCGTAACATCGGCCCGAGAGCGGAGCAGTAAAGCATGAAAAATAATGTCGGTATTCTAGCACAGTTGCCGGCGCTGCGTTGAGGGGGCAGGCACCCACACTCAGGTCAGCCTAGATAGATTAACTAGCGCATTTTCTTCAATACAAAAGCGGGTTGCGTATTTATCTTGCTACTTTCTATAGATACTCACGAGACCAGCAATGAACCTCTACTTTTCCATGGTTGCCTTTGCACTGGCCAGTTCCCTCTCTCCCGGCCCGGTCAACTTGGTGGCTTTGAGCAGCGGTGCACGTTATGGCTTTAGCGCCAGTCTGCGCCATATCAGCGGCGCCACCATCGGTTTTACCTTATTACTCTTACTCATTGGTCTGGGTTTGCATGCCTTACTCAGTCAACTGCCTTATTTAGATCAGGCTATTCACTATGCCGGCATGGCTTTTCTGCTATTCATCGCCTACAAGCTGGCACGTAGTGATGGTGAGTTCGCTCAACAATCCTCAGCCCCGCCCCCGTCCTTTTTACATGGCGCGATCATGCAATGGTTAAATCCTAAAGCCTGGCTAGCTTCACTGGCCGGCATGGGGGCTTATGCAGCCAGCGGCAGCACACTATTAGTTGGCCAGTTTGCACTTATTTACTTTGTGGTGTGTTATGGCTCGCTTGCCTGCTGGGGCTATGCGGGCAGCCTGCTGCAACACCAGCTACGCCACAGCGGGCGCATGCGCTTATTTAACCGTGTGCTGGCTGCTTTGCTGGTGGGTAGTGCGGTTTATCTATTGTAAGCATCACACTGAAAGCCGCTAACACAACCTCGAAGAGTAGGCGCAACGCGGAATCAGGGGTTTAGTTAGCGGCGCTAAGCACGCTGATACTGACCTGGAGTCACTGCCAATAAACGCTTGAAGGTACGCTGAAAGTGCGCCTGATCGGCAAAACCGGCGGCGGCGGCCACTTCAGCAATGCTATAACCGCATCGCAACTGGCGCTGGCTATATTGGATACGTTGATTCAGCAGGTAAGCATGTGGCGTCATGCCATATTGCTGGGAAAAAGCGCGTACCAGACGGGATACGCTCAAACCTGCTTGTTGGGCAATTTGCTCCAGCGTCAGATTTTCTGTGTAGTGTGTCTGAATAAACTCCGCAGCACGTTTGAGCTGCGTTTTAACAAGCGGTAAGGGACGAGTGCTTACCTGCAAACGTTGGTGCAATTCGCCAAAAAAGCCAATCGCCTGTTCTTGTTTGTGGATGGCTTCGGCCTCTACGTCCACCAGTTGCCAGTACAGTCGTTTGATAGCGCGATACAAGGCGGGATCAATACTCAGATGCGCAGCAAAGGGCACAAAGCCGGTGCCATTCCCTATCCCCAGTTCATGCTGTAACTGGCTCAGCCAATCGATATCGATATAACACATCAGATAAGACCACGGCTGATTAGCGATAGGGTTACAGGCATGTACCTGCTGTGGATTCATCAGTACCACCGCTCCTGCGGCCACTTGCTGCTGAGTATCTCCATGCCAATACGTGCTCTGTCCGGCAGTGATCGCACCAATCGAAAAGCAGGCATGAGCATGCCGGGCATAACAGACCTGCCGCCCATCCGCCACCGCACGTGCTTCAATAAACGGCAGATCGGGATCGCGCCAGAAACGAACTGGCGACCCGGCACTGGCTACGGGTGTTGCTAAGGTAATGTTTTGCATGATTTAACTTGGAGTTAGCTAGAGAACCGCTAACAAAACCCCTGATCCAGCGCTGCGCCTCCTTACCAGACCACTGGTACTGTCTGCGTCGGCGTGCCTTGGCTCAGGACCTTTTCGAGGCGTTGTTAGCCGCTCTAAAGGTGAATCACCCCTTCTCCTATCTGCTGCACCCGTCCCCCCACATAAATATGCGCCGCCTCATCCACAGTCAGATACAGGACATTCGGTCGCTGGATAGCCTCCCCCTGCTCCACCCGCCAGTTAATTGGCAACGCAGTATTGAGAGCACACCAGCCGCCTAGATTCGCACAGGCTGAGCCTGTACCGGGGTCTTCGATAATTGCGCCCAGTTGTTCAAAAAACAACCGTACCGTGGCCACATCATTCTGCTGATGCCAAAGGTAGGCAATGCTGCGCCCTGGCTTGAGCGTGGCGTGCTGGACAAACAAAGCCGGGTCTGGGCGTGCGGCCAGTACCGCCTGCTTGCTAGCTAGCCGAATCAGTAGCTGTTCGGTCCCGGTATTCAGCCACAGTGGTTCCAGCTCAATATCCGCTTCGTTCAAGTGCAGCATCTGTGCAGCTAAGCGTCGAGACACCCCGGCTGGCCGCTGCTGCGGCGCATTGGCTTGCAACGTGTAACAGCCAGCGTGATAGCTAATCGCAATCGGCCCGACATTAGTGTGTAACTCAAAACGATCACCCGGCTGGCGCAAGCGGTGTAATACCGCGGCACTGCCTATCGTGGGGTGACCGGCAAAAGGCAATTCGTAACTGGGGGTAAAAATACGCAGTTGTGCCGCACTGCTTTCATGCGGAAACAGAAACACGGTTTCGGATAAATTCATCTGCCGGGCCAGTAATTGCATGGTGCTATCACTCAGGCCACGGGCGTCGGTAAATACCGCCAGCGGGTTACCACCAAAAGGCGTTTCGGCAAATACATTAACGATTTCAAAAACATATTGACTCATTAACTACCCCCCTTAACCATAAAAAAGGCAGCACACAGCTGCCTTGCTCACTGATGACTCATCCTAACTTATTGCGGAACTTCCGGAATCACCATGATGCCATCCACTTCCACTTGTACCCCGCGTGGCAGGCTGGCTACCCCTACCGCTGCGCGCGCCGGGAAGGGGGCTTTAAAAAACTGCCCCATAACAGCGTTGAAAGTGCCAAAGTTTTCCATGTCTGTTAGATAAACATTGAGCTTGACGATATCATCTAAATTGCCTCCCGCCGCTTCGCAAACAGCCTTCAGATTTTGCAGCACCTGCTTGACTTCAGCAACGAAGTCATCGTCAACCAGGATCATGGTTTCTGGGTTCATCGCAATCTGACCAGATAGATAAATAGTTTTACCTACTTTAACAGCTTGCGAGTAAGTACCAATCGCGGCAGGTGCCTTATCGGTTTCAATAATATGCTTTGCCATCATTCATCTCCTTCTAACAGAAACAAGGTTAATAAATCATTCAGAAAGCGCTGCCCCTTTAAGGTGGGCCAAACGCGGCTTAGGTCACGTGCCAGTAGGCCACGCTGCTCAGCCTGCTGCACCAAGGGTTCCACTACGGACCAAGGCAGACCGGTACGCTCGGCAAACAAACGCGCTTCAAAGCCGCCGGTCAATCGGCATAGATTCATCATAAATTCAAATGGTAAATCCCGGCGGGCAATTTTAGCGCTTTGCTGTAAAGGCTGACCAGCGGCCACCGCCTGTATATAAGCAGCCGGCTGCTTATAGCGCAGTTGCCGCACGATACCATCATGGCTACTGATTTTGCCATGCGCCCCGGCACCAATACCCAAATAATCACCAAACTGCCAATAATTCAGATTATGACGGGCATATTGGCCGCCATGAGCAAAAGCCGAGGTTTCGTAATGGCTAAAACCAGCTTGCGCCAAGCTTTGCTCCAGTGCTTCCTGCATATCAGCCGATAGTTCATCATCAGGCAGATTAGCTGGGGTTTGCCTGGCAAACAGCGTGTTGGGTTCTATGGTCAGATGATACGCGGAAAGATGGCTGGGGCCGAAAGATAAGGCAGTTTGCAGATCAGTCTGTGCCTCGGCCAGCGTTTGCTCTGGCAGCGCATACATCAGATCAAGATTGATATTATCGAAACAGCCAAGCGCAATCTCAATAGCACGCTTGGCCTCATCACCATCATGAATACGGCCTAAAGCTTGCAGATGCCGAGGATTAAAGCTTTGGATGCCGATCGACAAGCGGTTTATCCCGGCTTCGCGATAGCCTTTAAACTTATCTGCTTCGATGGTGCCGGGGTTGGCTTCCATGGTGATTTCAGCCTCTGGCTGCAGCGGCAGCCTCGCCCGTATTCCAGCCAGCAACACATCCAGCGCCGCAGCAGAAAACAGGCTAGGTGTGCCACCACCCATAAAAATACTGGTCAGCGAGCGCCCCCAAACGTCCGGCAGGCTGTACTCCAGATCACGCAATAGCGTATCGACATAAGCCATCTCATCAAAGCCATTTTTGACTTGATGCGAATTGAAGTCACAGTACGGACATTTACGCACACACCAGGGAAAATGAATATACAAGGCCAGTGGCGGCAATAGCTGCAAACCACCTTTAAGTAAGGATAAATCAATCACGCTCATACCAGCGTACGCAATTTTTTTAACAGCACCTGCAGCGCCTGACCACGATGGCTGAGACGATTTTTGAGCTCGGCAGGTAGTGCCGCTACGCTACAACCCTGCTCTGGCAGCCAGAAGTATGGATCATAGCCAAAGCCACCGCTGCCGCTAGGCTGATCTCTCACCTCACCTAACCATAAGCCATCGGCGACCAGCGGTTGTGGATCATCAGCATGACGCACCAGCACCAGCACACAGTAATACCAGGCACGACGATTGAGCTGGCCCTGCAAATCCGCCAGCAGCTTGGCATTGTTCGCCGCATCGGACTTGGGCTCACCGGCATAGCGTGCCGACAGTACCCCTGGCGCCCCACCCAAGGCCTCCACACATACCCCCGAATCATCCGCCAGTGCCGGCAGCCCGGTGCAACGGCTGGCGTGGCGCGCTTTTGTCAGGGCGTTTTCCAAAAAGGTGGGATAAGGCTCCGGGCACTCCGGCACCTGTAAGACTTGCTGTGGCAGCACCTCAATAGATAATGGCGCCAATAAAGCAGAAAACTCAGCCAACTTGCCAGCGTTATTGCTGGCCAATACCAATTTTTTAAACATGACAACCATCTACGAGTAAGGGGAAATAGCCGATTAACGGCTGACTTTAACTTCGGTCCACATGCGCGCCAGGCTGCGCCGCTCTGGTGGTGTTAGCTCACGCAATACTGTCCAGCGCTTAATAGTTTGTTCGCTGGGGTTAATAATAGGATTGTTCTTCAGGTCTGCGCGAAAGAATGGCAGCGCGGTCATCACAGGATTGGTGGCACCATTCAGATTGGTCAACTGCGCAGCATTTTTACCTTCCAGCATAAAGTTGATAAACAAATGCGCTAGGTCCGGGCGCTTGGCACTGGCAAGAATCGCCATAGTATCCACGCCCAGTTCATTACCCTCCTGCTGCGCCACATTAGCAATATGAAAGGGGCGTTTAGCGTGCCTTGCATCTTCCGCCGCCTGGAAAAAATCGGAAGAATACCCCAGCGATACCCACAAATTGCCGGTAGCCAGCTCTTTGATATAGCTGGCATTAGAAAACGTCGCCCAATAGGGCTTGGCCCGTTTGATTGCCTCGCGTGCCGCACGGTAATCCGTTTCGGTGGCAGTATTCGGGTCTTTACCCAGATAAAACAGTGCCGCAGCAAATACTTCACGTGAGCTATCCAGCACCGAAACCTTACCTTTAATTTTTTGCAGTACCGCTGGATTAAAAATCACCGACCAGCTTTGTGGATTCAGCCCCAGTTTTTGCAAGCGTTCGACATTGTAGCCAACCGAGGTGAGAGTGAGCACCGTGGGGACGGTATAGTGATTAGCAGGGTCATAAGACTGCGAGAGATAAGCCGGGTGGATGTTCTTTAAATTGCCAAGCTTACGGTGATCAAGCTGTTGCAACAGTTTTTGCTTGGTCATCGCCGACACCACAAAGCTGGAGGGAAACACCATATCGTAGCCCTTGGCACCAGCCGCCAGTTTTGCCAGCATCTCTTCATTATCACTGTAGAAATCCTGCTGCACCCGGCATTGGCAGCTCTTCTCAAACTGTTTGATCGTGGCATCCGACAAAGAGCCATTCCAATTATAAAGTCGCAACACATCATTTGGCCCAGCCCAAACCAACGCAGACCAGACCAAAAAACCAAAGCAGAACAACAACTTATTCAATTAAACCTTCCTCCAACACAAATATCGCATGCGCTGACAAGCCATACATCCTTGCGAATCAACTATTAAGAGCGGCTAACAAAACCTCGAAGAGGTCCTGAGCCAAGGCGCGCCAACGCAGACAGACAGTACCAGTAGTACGGCAAAGAGGCGCAACGCTGGATCAGGGGTTTGTTAGCGACTCTAAACGGCTGCGCCTGTTGCCGCCATCGCACGCAATAGTAAAGCAGAATCGGCACCTTCTAACTCTTTGGCATCCGATAGGATACGCCGCCACTGGCGAGCGCCGGGAACCCCCTGATACAAACCCAAAATATGACGAGCAATATTACGCAGTTTATGACCCTCTGCCAAACGGGCATCGATATAAGGCAACATCGCCGCCACTGCCTGCTCGCGGCTTAAGGCTATCGGGTCGGTGCCATAATACTGCTGATCCCAAGTCGCCATCAGCCAGGGGTTATGGTAAGCCTCGCGCCCGAGCATCACACCATCTACCTGCTGCAGGTGAGCACTGATTTCGCTATCGCTCTTCACCCCCCCATTCAATAAAATCTCCAAATCCGGGCGCTCTTGTTTCAAACGATACACATAATCGTATTTAAGCGGCGGTACCTCACGGTTTTCCTTAGGGCTCAAGCCCTTCAGCACCGCATTACGCGCATGCACAATAAAGGTTTTACAACCTGCCGCGGCCACAATATCGACAAAGTCGGCCAAATAGCCATAATGCTCAATCTGATTAATACCGATACGATGCTTGACGGTAATATCAATACTCACCGCATCGCGCATCGCCTTGACGCAATCGGCCACCAACTGCGGCTCCGCCATCAGACAAGCACCAAACGCCCCTTTCTGCACCCGTTCAGACGGGCAACCCACATTCAAATTAACCTCATCATAGCCCCACTCCTCAGCCAGCTTGGCACAACGCGCCAACTCAGTCGGCTCACAGCCACCCAATTGCAAAGCCAATGGGTGTTCAGTCTCATCAAAACGCAAATGTCGCGCCACGTCCCCATACAACAACGCACCGGTAGTCACCATTTCGGTATACAGCCAGGTATGACGCGTCAACAGACGCGCAAAGTAACGAAAGTGTCGATCAGTCCAATCTAACATCGGTGCAACGGACAATGTTCTAGGGGGGAGTTTTTTAGTAATCATTTGATTTTATGGGATTTTGAAGAGTGCACAAACAAAAAGGCTTTGCCTAGTTTTTCTATATTTTGCCTTGTTTTCCTGGTATGGGTGCACAAAAAATATAAAAATATTGGCCTTGTACATCGCGCTTTTAAGAATTTTACACACCGACCGTCAAAAGGGGGTTGATACCAGATGGGCGTTGTTGCATCACTCCCGAGAAGGGCAAAGCTACCCCAAGCCGGGACGGATTTCAGGTGCGAGCCACCGTCACCAGCATGCCCAGCCAGTTGAACCTATTCAGAATGGCACAGCATACATGCACTTCTGCCACTGACCGTTCCGGACGGCGTGATGCCAGTCTATCGACCCTGTCAAGCCAACTTCTAAGGGCTTAGAGCGGCTAACCAAGCCCCTGATCCAGCGTTGTGCCTCCTTGCCGTACCACTGGTACTGTCTGCGTCGGCGCGCCTTGGCTCAGGGGCTTGGTTAGCCGCTCTTATGCAACAACGTCTCACAGACACGGATAGGTCGTGGAACCGTTCACAATAGCGTTCCAATAAAAGAACCGCGGTGAGACGACGGATGAATTGATTTCGACATCGCCGCTGATTTTCACCAAGGGCGTGTGGGGATGGATGCTGCTGGTGGTGCTAATACGTAGCTGGCCACTGTCGCGAGCAGACTCGAATTCACCGCCATCCTGCATTTTCCAGTACCACTGCGTATTGTTGTCAGTGGCTGTGGTTCCAGCCCTTGCAGGTCGCCAAAGCGCACAATGATGCCGCCACTATCGGCCAGGCGGCAAGGGAAAACACGCTAGCAGACATATCAAGATCTTCCTCAGCTCTGTTTTACTTCAGCAGTGGAGCAAGCTTGCTCGCGACAGTACGCATCATCCGTGCTTGTGCGCTGGCTTTGGGATGAAGCCCATCTGCTTGGAATTGGTTGAGATCGGCCTCAAAGCCGGCAACCAATAGCGGAACTAGGCTGAGTTTATTTTTCTTGGCCAGCTCGACATAAGCTTGGCGGAACGCTTTGCCATAGTCGGGGCCATAGTTCGGAGGCAGGCCCATCCCTACCAGTAACACTTTGGCTTGTGATCGTTTGCTTAGCTCAATCATTGTTTGCAAATTGTTTTGCATCTCTTTTAGCGGCAGCCCGCGCAGGCCGTCATTGGCGCCCAGTTCCAGTATTACGATGTTTGGCTGGTGTCGTTTGAGGGCTTCTGGCAGTCGTGCCAGCCCACCAGCACTGGTTTCGCCGGAAATACTGGCATTGATTACTTTGTGTTGTGCCCCCAACTGCTTAGCCAGCAGTGCAACCCAGCCTTGTTCTGGGGACAGGCCATAGGCAGCGGATAGACTATCGCCAAAGACCAGTATGGTGGCGGCGCTGGCTGGTAACATCAGGCATCCGCACAGGGCGGCTAGTAGAATTTTTGTCAATATTGAGCGCATATGAATCCAATTGAAAAACAAGCAGTGTTGGCGGCGAAAGCATTGGTCAAGCAAGTAGTCTTTCAGGGGGAGCCATTAACGATTTTACAGCATGCTTCGTTGACGGTTTATCCCGGTGAAAGTGTGGCTATCGTTGGTGCATCTGGTTCGGGTAAGTCTACTTTATTGTCGCTGCTGGCGGGCCTGGATCAAGCTTCGACTGGTGAGGTAGTGCTGTTTGGCCAGACTTTATCCGGATTAAGTGAGGATGGCCGCGCCTTGCTGCGTCGAGATAAGGTGGGGTTTGTGTTCCAGAATTTCCAGTTGCTGCCGCAATTCACCGCTCTGGAAAATGTGATGTTGCCTTTGGAGCTGGCCGGGCGTGAGGATGCACGTGTGGCTGCGCAGCAGATGTTGCAGCGTGTGGGTTTGAGCCATCGGCTGGAGCATTATCCGCGCCATTTGTCGGGTGGCGAGCAACAGCGGGTGGCTTTGGCTCGAGCTTTTGTGATTCACCCAGGTTTGTTGTTTGCGGATGAGCCGACAGGCAATCTGGATGCCAATACTGGTCGCCAGATAATTGAGCTGTTGTTTCAGTTGAATGCGGAAGAAGGAACGGCTTTGGTACTGGTAACACACGATCATGAGCTAGCGAGCCGTTGTCAGGTGACTTATCGCTTGGTTGACGGTGAGTTGAGCGGAGCATGTGCATGAATTGGAAGAACCGTTTTAACTTAGTGCAGCGTTTTATTCGCCGTGAATTGTTGGCCGGGGAGTTAACAATTTTGGCCTTGGCCTTGTTGGTGGCGGTAACGGCAATGAGTAGTGTGGCATTTTTTTCTGATCGGGTGAATCAGGCGCTGACGACTCAGGCCACACAGTTGCTTGCAGCAGATTTGGTGCTGAACAGCAATGCTTCGGCACCAGCAGTGATCCGTGAGGAGGCCAGCAGGCGTGGTTTGCAGATGGCAGACAATATCAGCTTTCCTTCTATGTCGTTTGTGGCGGGTCAGACGACGTTAACGACATATAAAGCCGTGAGTGATGCCTATCCTTTACGTGGCGAGGTGACGGTTAAGTTGGTCAATGGTGCGGTGCAAACAGGTCGTTTGCGCCCAGCTGCGGGGGAAGCTTGGGCAGATTCGCGTTTGCTGACGCGTTTGAACTTGCGCTTGGGCGATAGCCTGGGGGTAGGTAAAACGCAGTTGCGCTTGAGTGGCGAGATCATCCGTGAGCCGGATGGCAGTATGGATTTGTACAACTTTATTCCACGCTTGATGTTCAATAGCGCCGATTTGGCGGCTACCGGTCTGATTCAAGAGGGGAGCCGCGCCCGTTGGCGTTTGTTATTTGCTGGTGAGCCGGCCAAAGTGGCCGATTTTCGAACATGGCTGGAAACCCGTAAGCCAGAGGGGGCGCGACTGGAAAATGTTGAGGAGGCTCGCCCGGAGGTGCGAAGTGCGCTGGAGCGGGCGCGACGTTTTCTTGGTTTGACGGCGATGTTGACGGTGGCTTTAGCCGCATCGGCAGTGGCTTTGGTGGTACGACGCTATTTGACCAGGCATTGGCAGCAGGTGGCCGTATTGCGCTGTTTGGGGCTGACTTCTGGTGAGGTGTGGCGTTTATTTGCCAGCTTGTTCCTGCTAGTTGGTTTATTGGCCGGAATAGTAGGCAGCCTGCTGGGGTTTGGTTTACAGGCTCTGTTGATGCGCTTGGCTAGCACATATATGGGCGACTTGCTGCCGAGTGCTGGTTGGGGGGCGTGGTTGCTTGGCCCGCTGGCAGCCTTAGTACTGTTGCTGGGCTTGGCTTTGCCACCATTGCTGGCGATGCGTCATGTGCCACCATTGGCGGTGCTACGCCGGGAACAGATGGCAAGCCGACAAGGTTTTCTGGCTCCTGCCTTGGCCTTATTGGCTTTACTGGGCCTAGCTGCCTGGCAGGTAGGTGAACTGAGTTTGGCCGGTTGGTTGTTGGCGGGTATGTCGGGCTTCTTTGTCGTCGTAGGCGCGGTGGCATGGGCCGCGGTGTATCTGATGCGTCGTTTGCCGCGTGGTCGGCAGGTGGGTTGGCGTTTTGGAATAGCCAATATGGCTAGTCGGCCTTGGTTGGCGGTGATTCAGATTGTTGCGCTAGCGATCGGCCTGATGGCTTTGTTGACCTTGACGATTGTGCGGCAGGATTTAATCGGTGCTTGGCAGAGTAGTGTGCCTGCTGATGCGCCTAATAAATTTGTCATCAATATTCAGTCACATCAGTTAACGGCGATGCGACAGGTGTTTACGGCGGCCGGTCGGCCGGTTCCTGAGTTGGCGCCGATGGTACGTGCTCGTTTGGTGGCGATTAATCAGCAGCCAGTGCGCCCGGCCAGTTATGAAGATGAGCGCGCACGCCGGCTGGCTGAGCGGGAATTTAATCTGTCTTGGCGGCAGGAGATGCCACCAGGAAATCGCTTATCTGCCGGACAATGGTGGTCGGAAAGTGCCAAGCCACAGTTTTCGGTGGAGCGGGGTTTGGCTAAGACTTTGGGAATTGCTTTGGGGGATATGCTGACTTTTAATCTGGCTGGCACAACTTATCAGGCACAAGTAACCAGTTTACGCGAGGTGGCTTGGGATAGCTTTCGGGTGAATTTCTTTGTGATTGCTACGCCAGGGGTGTTTGCGCAGCAACCAGCAAGCTGGATTACCAGTTTTCGTCTGGAGTCGAAAGATGAGGGCTTTGTTAATCAACTAGTAGCGCAGTTTCCTAATGTCACAGTGATTGATGTCAATGCGATCTTGCTGGAGGTACGAAGTGTCATCGATAAGCTGGCCAAAGGAATTGAGTCAATGTTTGCCTTGGCATTGGCTGCGGGCATTTTGGTGTTGTGGGCATCGCTCGCGGCAACACGTGATGAGCGTTTGCTTGATGTAGGTCTGATGCGGGCCTTGGGTGCGTCTCGGCGTCAAGTCCGTAGTGTGGTGTTATCTGAGTTGGTGTGCCTAGGGGCATTATCTGGTTTGCTGGCAGCCTTGGGAGCCATGGCGATTGGGGCTTTAGCAGCGGTAAAACTATTTAGTTTGCCATTGCTTGTGAATTTCTGGTTGCTACCGTTGGGCGTGGTTGCTGGAGTATTAATCGTGACTATTGCCGGTTGGCCATTGATAGGGCAGGTAACGCGTATTTCCCCTGTACAAGTATTACGCGAAATTTAGTTTGCTCAAAATATTTAAATGATCACTAAAACTCAGCTGCCGCCATTACGGCGGCAGTGATACTTGTTATTTTTCGCTTGCAAATTTGATTTAAAACGTGGGGGGATTTTGGCTTAATTACCGATTAAATAATTAATTATTTAGAATTTATTAAAAACAAACCCTTTTTCTTCAACATTATCTTTAAGATTCAGTAACGTTGTTGGGGTTTTTGATAGCAAATTTTTCACGATCTTCTCCACGTGCCTCTGCTTCTACCAGCCAAACAGGAGGACGTCCTCGGCCCGACCAGGTCTGGTGAGGAAGACTTGGGTTCTGATAACGTGGTGCTACGCCGTTTTTAACATAGAGTTTGGGTAGAATTAAGCCATAGGCAGTAGCCAGCTTTTCTATCTCTTCCATTCCCTTTTGTTGGCGAGACTGTATACGATCCGCTAGAGTGTTGAGCAAGAATACGGCAGCGCTTTTTAAAGACTGATCAGAACTAGTGTCTAATAGTTTGTGATTAATTAATTTTATTTCTTCCATTGCAACTGTCCTGTTGTTTAAAGTCAATATGTTTTTGGTATGCTAGTTATATCTCATGATTTAGCTAAATTTAGAGGTAATGCATTACTAGGAGATATTTAACTTTAGAACCCTATGACTTGAAATAGGAAATGGATGATTTTCTATAAGAAATTTCTGATATAGGATGGAGTTGTTTCGCATAGAAAGAAAAATGCAGTGATTTTGATGAAAACAGCAGTGGGAGGGTTGGTTTTTCGTACTATATGAGGGACTGACAGAGATACCGTAAGCTAAGATAGGGCTTTCAAATTACAGTAGGGATTCAGCGTTAACAACAGTACTGGATGTGTAAATACTTTGATTTTTGTTTTGCTGACACTTGCATAGTTTCAGCTACAAATTTTTGGTGCGAAAGGAGAGACTCGAACTCTCACGCCTTACGGCGCTGGAACCTAAATCCAGTGCGTCTACCAATTCCGCCACTCTCGCATTAGGTGAATACTGCAAACTTCGGCAATTAGCCGCATTTGCAGAGGAGTGCGATACTACAATAAGCTTTTAGATTAGACAAGCCCGAAGTGGAAACTTATTTCAATTTTCGCTGTCTTGGGTAGGTATGTGTGTACAATCCAACAGATTGTTAAACGAGTTTACTAGTCGAGAAAGGTGAAATGCATGAATCCTAATTTAGGTACAAGTTATCAATCTACTGATATGGCAGACGCACGACATAAAGTGCTGCGCAATACTTATGGTTTGCTGGGCTTGTCGATGATTCCTACCGTAATGGGGGCCATCATCGGTACTAATCTAAACTTTGGCTTTATGGCTGGTAGCCCGATCATGAGCATGCTGATCATGATGGCGGTGTTCTATGGCTTGGTGTTTGCGATTGAAAAAAATCGCGAAAGTTCGCTCGGTGTCTTTCTGATGCTGGGCTTTACCTTGTTGATGGGGATCTTGCTAGGGCCTTTATTGCAGGTAGCACTACGTTTTTCCAATGGCGGCCAGTTAATCATGGTGGCCGGTGCGGCAACATCGCTGGTGTTTTTTGTGATGGCCGGTATTGCCAGCACGACTAAACGCGACCTGACCGGCTTAGGTAACTTCCTAATGATAGGTGGCATCGTATTGATGGTAGCGGTGATAGCCAATATCTTTTTGCGGATTCCTGCATTCAGCCTGATGATCTCGGCTGCTTTTGCGCTGTTTAGCTCATTGATGATTCTATGGCAGGTGAAGACGGTTGTGGATGGGGGCGAGACTAGCTATATTTCCGCTGCTTTATCGATCTACATCAGTATTTACAATCTGTTTACTAGCCTGTTGCGGCTATTGCTGGCGTTTGGCGGTCAGCGTGATTAATCGCACTGCTTGAGACTGAACTAAAAACCGCCCGGTTAACCGGGCGGTTTTTTATACCGCCGATGTTTTGGAGGGAGCGGTAGTTTGTTCAGCTTGCAAAGCAGTAAGGGCAATGGTGTAAACAATGTCATCCACCAGCGCGCCACGTGACAAATCGTTCACCGGTTTACGTAGACCTTGCAGCATAGGGCCAACCGACAATACTTTGGCCGAACGCTGTACGGCCTTATAGGTGGTATTGCCAGTGTTGAGATCGGGAAAAATAAACACGGTAGCACGGCCGGCCACTTGGCTGTCCGGTGCTTTTTGCTTGCCGACGGAGGCGACGCTGGCGGCGTCGTATTGCATCGGGCCATCAATCAGTAGATCTGGCCGTTTTTCCCGAGCGATCAAGGTGGCAGCGCGAACTTTCTCTACATCCGAGCCGCTACCCGAGGCACCAGTAGAGTAAGAGATCATAGCGACACGCGGCGGGATACCAAAGGCTGCGGCCGAGTCGGCAGACTGGATGGCGATATCAGCCAGTTGTTCGGCATTGGGGTCAGGGTTGACGGCACAATCGCCATAAACCAGCACTTGATCCGGCATCAACATAAAAAACACACTGGAGACGATGCTGGCGCCAGGAGCGGCCTTAATCAGTTGCAGAGCCGGACGGATGGTATTGGCAGTCGTATGTACTGCACCGGAAACCAGGCCATCCACCTCGCCCAATGCGAGCATCATGGTACCCATCACCACATTGTCTTCCAGTTGCTGCTCTGCCATGGGGGCGTTTAAACCCTTGTCTTTGCGGCGTTCTACCATTGGGGCAATGTAGCGGCTACGGACTTCATTAGGATCAATGATCTCGATAGAATCCGGCAGCGTAATTCCTTGGGCTTCGGCGATTTGGGTAATTTCACTGACCTTACCCAGCAAGACACAACGGGCAATACCCTTCTCATGGCAGATGGCAGCAGCTTGAATCGTACGCGGCTCATTACCTTCCGGCAGCACAATGCGTTTGTTGGCATGGCGAGCCCGTTCCATCAGCTGAAAACGGAAGGCTGGCGGAGGCAAACGCACATCTTTCGGGCTACCTGCCCATTGCTTCAGCGTGCTGACATCCAGATGTTCTGCCACATAGCCAATCACATGTTCCATGCGGTCTTGGTCATCAATCGGTACCTGTCGGCTCATATTATTGAGAGCACTGCTGGTATCAAAAGTGTTGAGCTTGCTGCTCATCACCGGCAAGCCGCTGCTAAAGGCCTGGTGACAGAGTTGCATAATGCGTGGATCGGGGGCGTAGTCACAGGTTAACAACAGCCCGGCCAAGGGGACACCATTCATCGCAGCCATGGCGGTAGCGAGTACGATATCTTCGCGATCACCAGGAGTAATGATCAGCGCGCCAGGCTTTAACAAGTGGGCAATGTGTGGCACGGTACGGGCGGTAATGACCATGCTGCGCACACGTCGATTATCCAGTTGACCGCTATACAGCACTTCCGCTTGCAGATGCTTAGCAACATCCAGCGTGCGCGGAGCGAGCAGCTCTGCTTCATGCGGAATCGCGCCCAGCATGCTCAGAGGAGTCTGTTTCTTGAGTACGCTGCTTGCGCGAATATCGTCAGCAATTTGCCTACCATCGCGCTCTTTGGGCAAGCGATTAAGAATATAGCCGGCGATCTGGCTGGATTCGGCACCGCCGAATGCCTGTATACTCATTTCCAGTTGTTCGGCAATATCCTGATTGCTCATATCATCAGCGGCAGTAACCAAGATGGTTTGCGCCTGTAGATTACGGGCGATTCGAGTATTCAGAAAAGTGGAGAACACCTGCTTTTGATCAGGCACCAACCCTTCCACAATCATCATATCGACATTCTGGGCCGCTTGCTGGTACAAGCCGACCACCTCCTCCATCAACTGATCCACTTTGCCTTGTGAGAGCAAGTGTTCCACCCGATCCATGGTAATCGGTACCGGTGGCTGAAGATGGCAGATGGTACGGGCAAAATGCGTGGAGCGTTCCATTTCGATCGGCCGACGGCCTTGGGCAATCGGTTTGACAAAACCAACACGTAGCCCGGCTTGCTCCAGCGAGCGAATAGTACCGAGGGCGACCGAGGTGAGTCCGACATTAAAGCCGGTAGGGGCAAGAAAAAATGTATGCATAAAGACTCGCTTAGACGTTTAAACCGGCTAGTGCGGCGGTATCCAGCGCAATCATCCGCTCTTCATCCGTATTGATTACCAGAATAGGCAGACTACCTGATTGTTGAATCAACCCGGCCTGACCACGGATACAGCGCTCATTGGCTGCGTTATCCAGTGCCAGCCCCAGAAAACCCAGCTGACCGACCACGGCGGCACGTAGATAAGACGAGTTTTCACCAATGCCTCCGGTGAAAACCAGCACGTCCAGACGGCCCAAAGGGACAACAAGTGCAGCAATATATTTAGCTAAGCGATAGCTGAAGATTTGCAGCGCGAGTTGTGCCGCCTCATTACCAGCTAGCGCGGCGTCTTCTAATTCGCGGCAATCATTAGAAAGTTCAGACAAGCCCAAGAGACCGGATTGCTGATTCAACAGATCGGTGACGCCCTGAACATCCAGCTTGAGGGTGGTAGCCAGGTAATTGAACAGGCCAGGGTCGACATCACCTGAACGCGTGCCCATGACCAGCCCTTCCAGCGGCGTCAGGCCCATACTGGTATCCATGCTGTGCCCACCAAGGATGGCGCTTACTGATGCGCCATTGCCCAGGTGCGCGCAGACCATTGCCGTCTCGGCCAGCGGTTTACCCAACAGACGCGCCGCTTCTGGGGCAATATAGCGGTAACTGGTGCCATGAAAACCATAGCGACGCACACCATGCTCCCGATACAGTGCCAGCGGTACTGCATACAAATAAGCGTGTGCCGGCATGCTTTGGTGAAACGAGGTGTCAAAAACCGCCACTTGCGGCAGCGTAGGGAAGGCTTGCAGGGCGGTGCGGATGCCCAATAAATGAGCCGGGTTGTGCAGCGGGGCCAGCTTGGCGCATTTTTCGATTTCTGCAATCACATAATCATCAATCAATGCCGACTGTTTAAAGTGTTCGCCACCATGTACCACCCGATGACCAATGGCTTTGATGCTGTCTAATAGAGAGAGCGTTTGCAGTTGCTGAATAAGCGCATACACAGCAGTAGCATGATCGCCCTGCCCTAGTTGCTGCTGCTCTTTGCGACCGGAAAACTTGAACGTGATGCAGGCATCTGTCTGACCTAATTTTTCGGCTATGCCACTAAACGTTGCTTGTTGCGTCTGTATATCGAGAAGAGCAAATTTGAGGGAAGAGCTGCCGCAGTTGATAACTAAAATGCTGGGTTTCATGGGTGCCTAGTGGTTTACAAGAGATTGAAAAATTGGTAACAACCCCTAGTCAGGAAAGTGATTGCCCCTTACGTTCTAGTTTTGTTGTTAGAGCAAGCAGAGCTATTTCGCTAGATAAAATTGCCTAGGTTCGGGGTAGACCGATAGATGAGGGCTTATTATAGCGATGAGCGGCCATTCGGTGTGATGCCAGATTAGTGACCGAGGCCTTAGCGCTACTGATAAGCCCTGACCCCGCGCTGCGCCTCCTTGCCGTACCATTGCTACTGTCTGCGTCGGCGCGCCTTGGCGCAGGGGCTCTTCAAGCTTTTGTTCGCGGCTCTTAGAATGAATAGCTAGCGTTTTATCTGCCCATTCCCAACAATTTTACAAAATATAAAGCTTGTCCGGGCTGGCGGGGCGGGGGATAATCGCGCCCTCATTACTCGCTTAGCCCTTGTTTTAGTAAAGGGTTTTGTCATTAATGAACAATGGGTGAGCCGCCCCAGGCGTGCTCTGCTTACCACTTCCGTAAAATCGTGAATACTATCTAAACGAGATTCGGCCGGTCTTATATCTTCTTAATCTGGAGGTGTGGGAATAATGTCTGATCTGGCTTCTACGCAGTTGCTGCAAACTTCTGCCGCCCAGTTACCTGTTTATACCTATTTTGATCCCGCTGTTTATGCGCAAGAGCAAGCTCTGCTGTTCGCCGATGCGCCTCTTTACTATGGCCATGAGCTGATGGTGCCCCATGCCGGCGATTACCATACGCTGGCCTGGATGGCCCACGGCAAGATGCTGAAAAATGTCGCCGGGCAGGTCAAGCTATTATCCAATGTCTGCCGTCACCGTCAGGCGCTGATTTATCAGGGTCGCGGCCAGGCCGAGCATATTGTCTGCAATCTGCACGGCTGGACTTACGATGCCGCAGGTCAACTGTTGGGGGCGCCGCTTTTTAACGATACCCCCTGCCTCAAACTCAAACAAACCGAGCTGACCCGCTGGCACGGCCTATTGTTTGATGCTCGTCGCGATATTGCCGCTGACCTCGCCAAGCTGGGTGTTGCCCAGCATCTTAATTTTGACGGCTATGCGTTTCACTCTACCCACCTCACCGAATACGCGTTCAACTGGAAAACCTTTATCGAAGTGTATTCCGAGGATTACCACGTCGATCCTTTTCATCCCGGATTGGGCAATTTTGTCGACTGCAGCGATTTACGCTGGGAATGGGGCGCGCACTACCATGTGCAAACGGTAGGTGTGAAAAATCAGTTGGCCCGTGCCGGATCGAAAACCTACGATCAATGGCATGCCGCAGTACGTCACTGTTATAGCGACCGCCAACCACCGTTTGGGGCTATCTGGCTTACCTACTACCCTAATATCATGTTGGAATGGTACCCGCACGTGCTAGTGGTGAGTGTCGTGATTCCGCAAGGGCCAGAACAATGTACGGTCACGACCGAGTTTTACTACCCGGAAGAAATCATCTGGTTTGAGCCAGAATTTATCGCGGCCGAGCAAGCCGCCTATTTTGAAACCGCCAAGGAAGACGACGAAATCTGTTACCGCATGCATCAGGGGCGTCGTACCTTGTGGCTCAATCAGCAAAACGAGGTGGGGCCGTACCAGTCGCCCACCGAAGAAGGTATGCAGCATTTTCACACATTCTATCGGCGACAGATGGGAAAGGCTTTGTCTGGCTAAGATATGGACTTGAATGAGATAATAGGTGCGGGCCATTTCCGCGCCTTTTTTTAATTGACTCCGGCCCCTTGTTAAATGCCCAAGCTGCTCCCCTTTTATTTGTTCTCAC
The DNA here is from genome assembly GCA_020830965.2 of Neisseriaceae bacterium TC5R-5. Lineage (GTDB taxonomy): Bacteria > Pseudomonadota > Gammaproteobacteria > Burkholderiales > Chromobacteriaceae > Chromobacterium. The sequence continues at coordinate 51,435 of JACCFC020000014.1, read as the reverse complement.
TCCTGCTCAGCCCAACAGTATGGGCCGCTAGCTATACCGACCCACAAAGCAAAGTACACTTTACGCTACCTGCCGGCTGGAAGGTACGCGCTGGCAAGCAAGAGGGGCAACGCCTACTGCGTGTATTGCCACCTAAGGCAGATCAGCGTGAGCGGGCAGCAATTGAAGTGGTGATTCAGCGACGCAAACCCAAACGTGCTGACACCTTGCCACGACTGACACAGAAGTTTCGCCACGCGGAGGGTAGCCGCGAAGCCGCTAACTTTGTGCGCAGCAATAGTCATACCGGCCGACTGATCACCGAGTATCGCGATGGCCGGCTGGTCGCCAATGGTTTGTGGATCGTGCGTCACAATCTGCATGTAGTACAACTGGCCGGTAAACAGCCATTGGCCGAAGCGCGCTGTACCGCTAATGCTTCCGAATTTAAAACCTATCGCCGGCAAATGGAGTCCATCTGCCTATCGCTGGAAATATCAAAATAATGTCTGTACTCATCAGTGGTCGTCGGCGCCTGGCCGAAGGGCGCTTAGGCTCGGGCTGGATGATTGTGGCGGCACTGCTGTTTGCACTGATGAGCATGTTTGCCAAGCAGAGCACGGCAGCTTTTGGTGCACTGGAGTTATTGTTCTGGCGCACCGCGATTGGCGCCGTGCTGTTATGGCCGATTAACCGACTATGGCAGCGCCAGCCGCTACGCACCCCGCATTGGCGTGGGCATCTTAAGCGCAGCGTGGTTGGCTACTTAACCATGGTGGCGTTTTTTTACTCACTGACGCAGCTATCGCTGGCGGCCTCGGTCACGCTCAATTACACCTCCTCGCTGTTTTTTGCCCTATTGTGCGTGCTGAAGCTGAAAGAACGCTTAACGCTTAGCGTACTGCTGGCGCTAGCCTTAGGGTTTATCGGCATTGCCCTACTCTTGCAGCCCACATTCAGCTCGGCCCAATGGCTGGGAGGGCTGCTGGGGCTGCTATCTGGGGTACTGGCGGGTTACGCGGTGTTCCAGGTACGAGAACTGGGGGAAATGGGCGAGCCGCCAACCCGCGTTGTGTTCTGGTTTTTCAGCATTGCCAGCATAGTCGGGGGCATCATCGTCCTGTTAGGGCCGGGCTTTTCACCGATTAACAGCACCAATATCTGGCCTTTGCTCAATATGGGTGTCACCGGGCTATTAGGCCAGTTAGCGATGACGCAGGCGTTTAAAGAAGGACGCAAATATCTGGTAGCCAGTTTTAGCTATCTGACGGTGTTGTTTTCTGCCTTATTGGGTGTGTGGCTGTGGGGCGATGTACTAGGCCTGACTGCCTGGCTGGCGATGCTGCTGATTGTCGGCTCAGGTCTATTGGCTGCGCGGCATTAAGAGCCGCACAAGCCGACTGAAGATAAAAAGTTGGAGTGAGTAGTTGATATGGTTTACCTGTAAACGCTGCTACGATGATCCACATCCACAATCCAGACAATAAGATCACTATCAATAATTTCATAAACAATATGGTAATTTCCCACCCTTGTCCGATAAGCCTCCGCTGCCCCCTGTCGCTTTTTGGTATCGGCACCTCTAGGCGTGGCACGTCAATAACTCAGCTTACTTTCAACTCTTGATTGAATATCTGATGACAGCTATGTTTTTACGATCCATGTTTTGTGGAGCTTGCTTTTGCCGAAAGATATCGCGCACATCGTGCAAATAATTCTGATGATGATTTTCCGGCTTTTCCTTAGTCACAACTCACCGCCTGTTTTGTTGAAATTGTTTCACTGACTCAGCATCCAAGCGATCTTCCTCCTCTTCTACTTTCTTTAAAAAGCACTGGTAAGCCTCTGCAGTAATAATCACGCCTAAAACTTTACCGTTCTCATCAAGAATACCGATATCTTCGTCAATAGGGTTCACCACCCCCAAGAGGGTGTTTAGCTCTACGCCAATCGCAGTGCTTTGTATTTCTCGCATGATATTGATCCAATAGCTAATGAGTTTGCCAAAGCACGTCAACAATAGCCCCCGCTAGGCATATCTAAACAGATCATCAACCCAGCTCACGTTTAAACCCCTTGTCATCCCCGCGCCAGCCTACGATAATGCCAGCGCGCTCATCGTGAGCGCCAGGTTTGACGACCTGAGCATAGAGGCGAACAAAGCCGCGTTTGCGGCCTTTTCCTGTTCGTCGCCAACACTACGCCCATACGGTAGGCCGTAGTAGGGAGCCTTCGGGCTGCCGGTTCCTCTATGCTGGTTCGTCAATCCTGCTGCGTGCCTGCCATTCCTGTTTGACGACAGGAAGGCAGGCTTCCAACCCATAGAGGAGTGACCCAATGGCAACGCAATCTCTCGGCGCGGCTGCGCCACTGCTTCGTTTTTATCCTAAGGTGTCGCCATTTTCCGAACTGGCCACACAAGTCATCAACAATTACCGCCTACACGAAGAAGCCGACGACGCCATCCGTGCCTATCTGTCCGGCTGCATTGAGGGCGAATTGGCGTTCGCCCTCAATGCCCATCAGCACAGTGCGGTAACCACCGTGTATCGCTGTCAGCAGGCGCTATTATCCCGCTTGGGCTTAACCGGTGAGCTGAACCCGGAACAACAGCGCTTAAAAGGCTGGCTAGTCGGCTTGCTGGATAGTCTGACCGAGGCACTCGATGAGGTCAGCACAGCGGAGGGCGAACCATGAAACACAGCACTGCGCTGATTCCAACGCTGCGACTGATGGCCGATTTTCATCGTGGCCGGGCTATTAATCTGGATGAGGCACACAGCCATCTTGATGAGTTGCAAACGGCCTGTTTTGATGGTCTGTATCTATTGACCCGACTGCTCGCCCTCGCTGCCCAGCAAGGTGAGTTGAGCCATGAGAGCGTTAGCGATGCCGCCTGGCTACAATGTTTGTTGGCCGCGCTAGGTAATGAGTGTGATGAGTGGCGCAACGTACTCGAGCCGCTCGCTTCTTCCCACTAAAACCGTTTTCACTCACTGCGCTTGCGTGTGCGTCGTTTTGGTCGCGCACACGCCTCAGCAGCTTGTTGCTGATACCAGGCTTCTAATGCTTCTTCGGCATGCAAAATGTGCTGACGCAGATAGGCGGCGGCGCTGATGGCATCTTTACAGCGGCACAGCGCCAGCAGTTCGCTATGTTCCTGATGTGCGCGATCGCTAAAGTTGGTGAGCAGGATTTGCATACGGGTATAGCGGTCGGTGCGGTTGTGCAGTTGCTCTATCAGCGCCAGCGTTTGCGGGCGTTCTGCGGCTTGGTAGAGCGCCATATGAAATTGGGCATTGAGAATGCCCCAAGCGCTGATGTCTTTTTGTTGCAGCGCACTTTCAAAACGCGCCAGCAATTCGGCCGCCACGGTTAAGTGGGCTTCGGTTTGACGCGGTATCGCCTCCAGCAGCACGTCACATTCCAGCAAGACCCGCACACGCAGCAGTTCAACAATTTCCGGTAGCGATAATTGCGCCACCACCGCGCCTTTGTGGTCAGCAATGGTCACCAGCCCTTCGGCTTCCAATTGGCGTAACGCTTCGCGCAGGGGGACCCGACTGACACCGAGTTCACGGGACAGCGCTTCTTGTTTGAGCGGGGTACCGGCCGGCCATTCTCCGGCCAGAATGCGCTGGCGCAAGGCGTTGGTCACGGCACCGGTAAGGGTAAGAGCTGGTTGCATAGTGCGTTTTCCGACGAGGTGAAGGGATATCCGTTGATAGCTTATATAGCCCACAGGTAGCGAGCAGGCGTGATTGTGCCCATTTTTGTTATACAAAATACAGTTATTTTTGCTGAAAAACATGGATCATCACTTGCCGCATCGCACGATCAATGTTTGACAATAAATCCTTATTCATATGATTTTATTAAGTTTTAAGATCAATAAAACTTTTATTTTCGCTGCCTTTAGCAAAGTTTTCTTCGTCAGCAATTGTATTCAATATTCGGACTGGTTAAAGTAACGCCATGAATGTGTCAGGAGTAAGCAAATGGCGGTCTATGAATTTGAGTGTGTGGATGGTCATACCTGTGGCAATCCAGTGCGTTTGGTGTTGACTGGGGCACCACCGTTAGCGGGTGAGACACAGGCGGAGCGTCGCCTGGATTTTCTGGCGCGCTATGACTGGATTCGTACCGGTTTGATGTTCGAGCCGCGTGGCCATGCGCAGATGTCGGGGGCGTTTTTATATCCGCCCACCCGCGAGGATTGTGATGTTGCGGTGTTGTATATCGAAACCAGCGGCTGTTTGCCCATGTGCGGCCATGGCACGATTGGGGTAGTCACCATGGCGATTGAGCAGGGTGTGGTGACACCGGCTACGCCAGGGGTGCTGAATTTGGATACACCAGCCGGCAAGGTGGTGGCACGTTATCAAATGCAGGGCGAGAAGGTACGTTCGGTCACGCTGACCAATGTGCCTTCTTTTTTGTATCTGCGCGATGTTGAGGTGGAAGTGGCGGCTTTGGGCAAGTTACAGGTAGATATTGCTTATGGCGGCAATTTTTATCCGATTGTGGAAAAACAGGCCAATTACCGCGATATGGCCGATTTTAGCCCGGCCCAATTAGTGAGTATGGGCAATGAGCTGCGCGAGTATATCAATCAGCATTATGAAATTGTGCATCCGCTTGATCCGAATATCCGTGGTGTCCGTCATTGTTTATGGACGGGCGCGCCTAAGCAGGCGGATTCGGATGCGGCCAATGCGGTGCTGTACGGTGCGTCGGCCTTGGATCGTTCGCCTTGCGGTACCGGCACGTCGGCACGTTTGGCACAGCGTTATGGTCGTGGCTGGCTGGCCCCGGGGCAATCCTTTGTGCATGAGAGTCTGATCGGCAGTCAGTTTATTGGCCGCATCGTCAGCGAGACTCAGGTGGGGGATTACCCGGCGATTGTGCCGTCGATTGAGGGCTGGGCCATCACAACCGGCTACAACCGCATCCTGTTGGATGAGGCCGATCCTTATGTACATGGTTTTGAGGTGGCGTAATGATGCAACAGCCCATCGTGGTAGTTGGTGCCGGCGTGGTGGGTATTGCCACCGCCTTGCAACTGCGCCTGGCCGGCCTGCCTGTGTTGTTACTGGATAAAGGCGAACCGGCGCGTGAGACCAGCTATGGCAATGCCGGTGCGCTGGCCATCAGCGATGTGATTCCGCTGGCCGAGCCGGGCATGTGGCGCAAGCTGCCCGCCTGGCTGCTGGACCCGCTGGGCCCACTGGCGGTGCGCTGGCGTTATTTGCCAACGCTGGCGCCGTGGTTATTGCGTTTTGCGGCCGCGAGCCGTCCTCGCCAGGTAGCGCACTTGACGCAGGCGCTGGCGGCCTTATTAAACCGCGCCACAGCCGATTATGAGCCCTTGGTGGCGGCCGCCGGTATTGAGGGCATGTGGCGACGACATGGTTCGTTGACGCTGTATCAGGATGCAGCGGAGTTTGGCTCGGCGGAAGCTGCCTGGGCAGAAAAATCACACCATGGTATTGATTGGCACACTCTGCATCATGAAGAGGTACAGGCCAGTGAGCCACAGATTGATCCGCGCTGGCAGTGCGCAGTAAAGGTGCCAGCCTGGTCGCATGTGGATGATCCCTATTTATTTACCCGTGGTTTGTTCGATGCTTTTATCGCGACGGGCGGGGTGTTTCAACAGTGCGAGGTCACCAGCCTGCAAGAAAAAAGTGGCATGGTGTGCGGAGTGGAGACGCTGACGCATGGCTTCATTGCCGCTTCCAGCGTGGTCGTCACCGCCGGCATCTGGAGTGACCGCTTTACCCGCCAATATCGGTATCGGGTGCCGCTGGAGAGTGAGCGTGGCTACCATATTACCTTGCCGCAGGCCGGCATCAAGCTGCATCACTTTATTCAATGTGCCAGTGAGAGTTTTGTGATTTTACCGATGGCAAACGGTGGGCTGCGACTGGCCGGTACCGTAGAGTTGGCTAGCCGCGCGGCAGCCCCCAACTGGCAGCGGGCCTATATGTTGCTGGATAAAGCACGACGTATTGTTGGGGATTTTTCTACAGAAGGCATGACGGTGTGGATGGGCAACCGCCCTTCGCTACCGGATACGCTGCCGGTGATTGGCCCAGACCCACATAAAGCGGGCCTGTATTTCTGTTTTGGTCATGGCCATCTGGGTTTGACCCTGGCCGCCACCAGCGGCGCTTTGCTGTGCGATATGATCTTGCAGCAGTCAGCCAGTCTGGATTTGGCTCCTTATCGTTTGAACCGTTTTTAAGCCGCAGTACCTTAGTGCCGCTAACAACACCTCGAAGAGCGCGCCGACGCAGACAGTACAAAAGTGATACGGCAAGAAGGCACAACGCTGGATCGGGGTTTTGTCAGCGGTTTCTAAACAAGCACGGGCGGTAAGCGCCCATTATTGACCACTTAGGCTGAGAGTGCCGGTCACTCTCGACTACTTCACCACCAAGCAAGGAGTTTCCATGCAAACCGAAGGTATTCTCGTCCCCATCGTTACCCCATTTAATGCCCAAGGCCGTGTCGATCTGAGCGCGCTGGCCCAGTTGGCAGAACGCTTTATTGATCAGGGTGTGGCCGGCATCGTCGCCTGCGGTACCACTGGTGAGTATTACACCTTGGATGAGAGCGAGCGCCAGCAGGTGCTGGAGTGCATCGCCAAAGTGGCCAAAGGCAAGGTAAGACTGATTGCCGGTGCCAATGATTTGTCTACCAGTGGTGCCATCGCCCGTGCCAAGCAGGCTGCCGAGCTGGGCTATGAGGCACTGATGCTGGCCCCGCCAGCATATAGCCTGCCCGATCAGCGCGGCATCGTCGCTCACTTCAAAGCCGTTGCCGCCGCCAGCAGCTTGCCCATCATTATGTATAACTTCCCGGCGCGTGCCGGCGTGGAAATCTCCCTCGACAGCGTGGTGGAGTTGAGCCGTGAGCCAAACATTATTGGCCTGAAGGAAAGCAGCGGCGACTTTAGCCGCGCACTGGCGCTGATTCAGGCCAAGCTGCCTAATTTTGAGGTGATCTGTGGCTGTGATGATCAAGCAGCCGATTTCCTGTTCTGGGGGGTACGTAGCTGGATTAGCGGTGCCGCCAATGTCTTCCCCGGTGAGCAGGTCGCCATGCTGGCGGCAGCCAAAGAGGAAAACTGGCAGCGTGTACGTCTGTTGATGAGCGGTATGTACACGGTGATTCAGTCTATGGAGTCCGGTGGCTACAACCAGAAGGCCAAACTCGGTTGCCGTCGTCACGGCGTCGAAGTCGGTGAGGTACGTTTGCCTTTGGTATCACTGCCTGCTGAAGAGCGTGCTGCTTTTATCACGCTGCTGGAAAAATTTGACCGCTAAAAGGGATACCAAGATGGCCATGAGCAAAGAAGCAGTATTTGCACGCGCCCGCGACGGCGAGCTATGGGCGGGTTTACTCATCCCCAACCATAAGGGCTCCGGCGAGCGCTTGAATAACACCACGCCGATGGACAACAGCCTGATCGGCCATATTGCCGCCGGCAATACCGACGATGTGGCGGCAGCCGTACGGGCAGCCCGCGCCAGCTTTAACAGCGGCGAGTGGTCACAGCGGCCACCAGCCGAGCGCAAGCGCGTCATCCAACGCTGGGCCGCTTTGTTAAGCGAACATAGCGAAGAGCTGGCCGCACTGGACTGCATTGATGCCGGCAAGCCGATTACCGAGTGTCTGAACACCGACCTGCCCGCCACCATCGATACCGTGCATTGGTATGCCGAAGCCATCGATAAGTGCTATGGCAAGATTGCCCCAACCGGGCCGGAGTCGCTGGGGCTCATCGTCAAAGAACCCATCGGCGTGGTCGGTGCGGTGTTGCCCTGGAATTTCCCGGCACAGATGTTCGCCTGGAAGGTGGCACCCGCGCTGGCGGCGGGTAATTCGGTGATTGTGAAACCTGCCGAGCAGACCTCGCTCAGCGCCTATCGCATGGTGCAGTTGGCACATGAGGCTGGTGTGCCGGCCGCTGCTCTCACGCTGGTGACCGGCCTGGGCGAAGCGGTAGGCGAACCACTAGGCCGCCATCCTGATGTGGATATGGTGTCGTTTACCGGTTCCACCGAGGTGGGTCGACTCTTCCTCAAGTATTCTGCCGAAAGCAATCTGAAGGAGATCGTGCTGGAATGCGGCGGCAAGAGCCCGCAGGTGGTCTTCGAGGATGCGCCACTGGATGAGATTGTCGATCATATCTTGGCCGCTGCGTTCTGGAATATGAGCGAAAACTGCAGTTGCGGTTCGCGCCTGCTGGTGGCCAGCAGTGTCAAGGATGCGCTGCTCTCCAAGTTGAGCGCACGTTTGGCCTCGTGGAAAGTCGGCTTACCCACCGACCCGGCGACCCAGATTGGCCCCATGGTGGAAAAAGCGCATTTCAACAAGGTAAGCATGTATCTGGAAGTAGCCAAGCAGGAAGGTGCCCGCCTAGTGCATGGAGGTCGCATTCACAGCGAGTTGGGCAGCGGCTGGTATGTTGAGCCGACAATTTTCGATCAGGTTACCGCGCAGATGCGTATTTTCCAGGAGGAAATCTTCGGCCCGATTCTGGCGGTCAGCACCTTTGATAGCGAAGCCGAAGCCTTGCAGCTAGCCAATGACAGCGCCTACGGCCTGGCCGCCTCGCTGTACACCAACGATGTCAAGCGGGCACAGCGCATGGCCAGCGGTATCCGCGCCGGTACCGTATCAGTCAATGGCTTCTCCGAGGGCGATATCACCACACCGTTCGGCGGTTATAAATTGTCCGGTTTTGGCGGCCGCGATAATGGACTGGAAGCTTTTGAGCAGTATTTGCAGACCAAAACCATTTGGTATGTTAATTAAGTCACCATCGTAGTCATCGCAAAATGGCCAGAAAAAACACCAACAAGCGTCCCACTTTGTTTGCAGCCGTAGACAATATGGCTTCGATCATTGTCGCGGCCGGTTTTGTTGGTGTTTTGGCTGCGCCTGCTGGCAAAAAATGACTCCGAAGCGGTTTCGCCGTCGCTATTCCTGCAGGAGAGATGCCCATGTCACACTATTCTGAATCCCAACTGAATGAGTGGGAGGCTTTTGCCCAGCAACTGGTCCTGGCCAGTCGCGAATTACTACACAGCCGCCAGTCCTGGTCTGCCGAATTTAAACCCGATCGCACGCTGGTTACCGAGCTGGATCGTGAAATTGAACAACAACTCAGTGCCCTGATTTTGCAGCGCTACCCCAAGCATGGTGTGTTGGGAGAGGAGTTCGGCAGCCAGCAACTGGAGGCTGAATGGCTGTGGGTCCTGGACCCTATCGATGGTACCGCTTCATTTATGGCCGGCATGCCGGTGTATGGCAGCCTGATTGCGCTGCTGCATGAGGGCGTGCCGGTATTGGGGGTAATTGATCAGCCTGCCACCAATGAGACTTGGCTGGGCCTGCACTCGCGCCCTACTTGCCATCTGCGCGGCAGCAGTAGCCAAATCTGCCACACCCGCCGCTGTGACGATCTTGCCACGGCCTTTGTCTCAGTCAGTAGCCCGGATTTTTTTGCTGCTGACGAGTTGCCTGTCTGGCAAGGTTTTCAGCAGCGCAGCGGCTGGCGCGTCTATGGCGGTGCCTGTCGCAGCTATGGTTTGCTGGCCTCCGGGCGGATTGATCTTTCATTGGATGCCGGGCTCAAACTGTACGACTTCGCCGCCATGCGCCCGATTATCGAAGGTGCGGGTGGGGTCATCACTGACTGGGAAGGCCGCCCGATCACGCTGGACAGCGGCAGCCGCGTGCTGGCCGCCGGCGATGCGGCACGACATCAGGAGGCCCTGGCGCTGATTCAGCAGTTAAGCACTTAACAACCATTATTTCGCCGCCCAAACAAAAGCATTACCCAATAACAATGGCGGTGTTGTGTTGCTAATCAACAAAGGAGAAAGCGATGACGATCAGTACTTGGTTCGGCTGGCTCAAAGCCAGCCCCGAGCGCCCGGTAGAACATAGCGAAGAAGAGGTTAATCTCCGCTACCGCCATTGGCGTCTGCATATCATGTTGGGTCTGTACACCGGTTATGCAGTGTATTACTTCACCCGCCGCAGTTTTAATTCGGTGATGCCGGCAATGCTGGATGACCTGGGCTGGGATAAAGCCGCCGGCGGGGCGATTTTATCGTTATTTTATATCGTGTACGGTGCCTCGCGCTTTGTCTCGGGCATGATGAGTGATTTTGCCAACCCTCGTTACTTTATGGGGATAGGGCTGATCATTACCGGCATCGTCAATATTTTGTTCGGGATGAGCAGCAGCCTGATGGTGTTTATGTTTTTGTGGACACTGAACGCATTTTTCCAGGGATGGGGCTGGCCGCCCTGCGCTAAGCTGATGACAGCCTGGTATTCCCGCAATGAACGCGGTACTTGGTGGGCTATTTGTAATACCTCGCACAATGTCGGCGGGGCGCTGATTCCCTTGCTGACTGCGGTACTGGCCGCTGGCTTTGGCTGGCGCTACGGCATGATTGTGCCGGGCCTGATCGGGATTCTAGTGGGACTGTGCTTATGCTGGCGCTTGCGTGATCGCCCGGTCACGCTGGGCTTACCATCAGTCGGCCACTGGCGCCGGGATGAGCTGGAGCTGGAGCAGGAAAGAAATAGTGCCAAACTCCCGATGTGGCAGGTGTTGCAACGCTATGTGTTCAGCAATCGATACATTTGGCTGTTGGCGGCTTCTTATCTGTTTGTGTATATCGTCCGCATCGGTATTAATGATTGGGGTAATAAATACTTGCAGGAACAAAACGGCTATACCCTGCTGGCGGCTAACTCGGCCATCAGTTGGCTGGAGGTGGGCGGATTTATTGGCACGCTGGTGGCTGGCTGGGGTTCCGATAAGTTTTTCAGAGGCAATCGGGTGCCGATGAATATTATTTTTATGTTGGGCATCCTCTCATCGGTCGTTTTACTCTGGTTGTTAGGCAGCGTCAGTTATTTGCTGACCATGATCTGCTTTTTCTGGATCGGTTTTTTTATTTTTGGCCCGCAAATGCTGATTGGTATGGCCGCCGCCGAAGCCGCGCATAAGGAGTCTGCCGGCGCTGCCACCGGTTTTGTCGGTATCTTTGGTTACTTGGGGGCTGCCATCTCCGGCTGGCCCTTGGCTAAAATCACCGACCATTGGGGCTGGGATGGCTTCTTTATCGCACTCTCCATTACCACCTTATTATCCGCCGTGCTGCTATTGCCGCTATTACGTCGGCGGACAATAGCCGCTGCCGCTCCGCAGGCAACTTAATCCCCTGCCCCGACAATCCAGTGAATCGGATTGTCGGGGTGCCTAGTTGTGCTTGAAATCACCGCACTCAGACCCAGATAGTAGTTATACAAGCACACTAAACAGGGGGTTAATGCTATGCGATTTGACAAGCTCACCACTAAATTCCAACAAGCACTGGGCGACGCGCAAAGCCTCGCCTTGGCGCAAGACCATGCCTATATCGAACCGCAACATTTGTTGCTGGCCATGCTGGACGATGCCGATAGCGGCATTGGTGGTCTGCTGGCTCGGGCCGGGGTCAATGTGCCGGGCCTGAAAAGCGGGCTGAAGCAGGCCATCGAACGACTGCCACGTATTCAGGGTAACGGCGGGGAAATCAGCGTTTCCCGCGATTTGGGCAATCTGCTCAATCTGACGGATAAAGCCGCCGCCAAGCTCGGAGACGACTTTATTGCCAGTGAGTTATTCCTGCTGGTGCTCAGCCAGGACAAAGGAGAAACCGGGCGTTTGCTGAAGGAGCACGGCGGCCAGTACACCGCAATCCAGGCAGCCATTGAGGCCGTACGTGGCGGCCAGGGGGTTTCCAGCCAGGATGCAGAAAACCAGCGCGAGGCACTGAAGAAATACACACAAGACCTGACCGAGCGCGCGCGTCAGGGCAAGCTTGACCCGGTAATTGGTCGTGATGACGAAATTCGCCGTGCTATTCAGGTATTGCAGCGACGCACCAAGAATAACCCGGTGCTGATTGGTGAGCCCGGCGTCGGCAAAACCGCGATTGTCGAAGGTTTGGCACAGCGAATTATCAATGGCGAGGTACCAGAGTCGCTCAAAAACAAGCGTCTGCTGGTACTGGATTTAGCGGCCTTGATCGCCGGGGCCAAGTTTCGCGGTGAGTTTGAGGAGCGTCTGAAGGCGGTTTTGAATGATTTAGCCAAAGACGATGGTCAGACGCTAATCTTTATCGACGAAATCCACACCCTGGTTGGTGCGGGTAAGGCTGAGGGGGCGATGGATGCCGGCAATATGCTCAAGCCGGCGCTGGCTCGTGGCGAGTTGCACTGTATTGGTGCGACCACGCTGGATGAGTACCGTAAATACATTGAGAAAGATGCGGCCCTGGAGCGGCGTTTTCAAAAAGTGCTGGTGGGCGAGCCCACGGTGGAAGACACCATTGCCATTCTGCGTGGCTTGAAAGAGAAGTATGAAATCCACCATGGAGTCAATATTACCGACCCGGCAATTGTCGCCGCTGCCGAACTGTCACAGCGCTATATCACGGATCGTTTCCTGCCGGATAAGGCGATTGATCTGATTGATGAGGCCGCTAGCCGCATCAAGATGGAGCTGGATTCTAAACCGGAAGAAATGGACAAGCTGGATCGCAAGCTGATTCAGTTGAAGATTGAACGTGAGGCGGTCAAAAAAGAAAGTGACGAAGCCTCGCAAAAGCGGTTGGAACTGATTGAGCAGGAAATCAGTGAGCTAGCACGCGAGTACGCCGATCTTGAGGAAATCTGGAAGGCGGAAAAAGCCGCTCAACAAGGCACGCAGAGCATTAAAGAGGAAATCGAGCGCCTGAAAGTACAGATGGAAGACCTGAAGCGTAAAGGTGACTGGCAAAAACTGGCCGAGCTGCAATATGGCAAGCTGCCACAACTGGAGGCAAGACTGAAAGAGGCGGAAGCCGCAGGAGAAAATGCAGAGAGCAAGCCTAATCGGCTATTACGTACCGAGGTAGGCGCCGAAGAAATCGCCGAGGTAGTCAGCCGTTCTACAGGTATTCCGGTCTCGAAAATGTTGACCGGTGAGCGCGAGAAACTGCTGCATATGGAAGATGCACTACACCAGCGTGTGGTGGGTCAGAATGAAGCGGTGGTGGCGGTAGCCGATGCCATCCGTCGCTCACGCTCCGGCTTGGCCGACCCCAATAAGCCTTATGGTTCTTTCTTGTTTCTGGGGCCGACCGGGGTAGGTAAAACCGAGCTGTGCAAGGCCTTGGCTGGCTTCATGTTTGATAGTGAGGATCATCTGATTCGTATCGATATGTCGGAGTACATGGAGAAGCACTCGGTAGCACGACTGATTGGCGCCCCTCCTGGCTATGTAGGGTATGAGGAAGGCGGTTATCTCACCGAGCAGGTGCGTCGTAAGCCTTATAGTGTGATTCTGTTGGATGAGGTGGAGAAAGCCCATCCGGATGTATTCAATATTCTGCTGCAAGTGCTGGATGATGGCCGTTTGACCGATGGCCAGGGTCGTACCGTTGACTTTAAGAACACGGTAATTGTGATGACCTCGAATATTGGCAGCCAGCAGATTCAGGCGATGTCCACCGATGATTATCAGATGATTAAACTGGCAGTGATGGCGGAGGTGAAAGCCCAGTTCCGTCCTGAATTTATCAATCGTATTGATGAGGTGGTTGTGTTCCATGGCTTGGATGAGAAGCAAATTAAATCCATTGCACGCATCCAGTTACACCATCTGGAAAACCGGCTAGCGAAGCTGGATTTGAATCTGCAAGTAACAGATGAGGCACTGACTTTGCTGTCTGCGGTAGGTTTTGATCCAGTTTACGGCGCACGGCCGCTAAAACGGGCAATACAGGCAGAACTGGAAAATCCGCTAGCCAAAGCCATTTTGGCCGGCAAGTATCTACCCAAGGCGACTATTTTAGTCAGTACTCGTAATGGACAGTTGGTATTTGAGTAATAGCGGGTGTCATAACACTAACAGCCACTGCATTAAGCAGTGGCTGTTTCTTTTTGCAATGTGTCATAGCGATTCTGATGGCAATTTATCATCCCTGCCCTGTTGATTATATCGATGAGCAAACTGCAGCACTTCTGCGGCCGGCATCGGCCGTCCCATCAAGAAGCCTTGCATCAAATCGACGTGCAAGCGCATCAACATATCGTAATCAGCCTGCTGGCTGACTCCTTCGGCCAAGACCTGCATATTTTGACTACGCGCCAAGGAAATTGTGGACATCAAAATCGTTTCAGCGCCGGCATCATCAGCCGCTCCCTCAATCAGTGAGCGGTCTATTTTGATGGCGTTGACTGGCAATTCACGCAAATACTGCAAACCAGCATAACCCGCACCAAAATCATCGAGCGAAACATTAAAGCCCTGCATACGTAAGCGTAAGACGTTCTCCAGCGCGTGATTAACATTGTCCAGAAACTGTGTCTCTGTCAGCTCCAGCGTAATGTGATTGGGCGTTAAACCACTAGCCTCCAGTGGTGAGCGTAATTGTTCCGGTAAGCTCGGCTCACAGAAATGTCTAGCAGACACATTGATAGAGACGCCCAAAGACAGCGCAGGGTCTTCCAGACACCAGCTACGGTAATCATCAATCACTGCCTGATAAACCGCCGCAAACAAATTGGTGTCCAGCCGGTGATATTCGATACTCGACAAAAACGACGCTGGCTCCAGCAAGCCATGCACCGGATGCTGCCAGCGCGCAAGCGCTTCAACCCCGACAACACAATGGCGATAAGGATCAATCTGTGGCTGATACCATGGAAAGATATCACCGTGGTACAAAGCCTTGAGCAAATCCTGAGCACTAAATTGGCGCTCGGGTAGGTGACACTGCAAAACCTGACGCCGCAGAGGGCCCGCCGTGGAACTCCATAACTCACGCAGCTTGGCAACAGAAAACGGCTTGTCTAGATTTCCGATAATCGGTAAATCGTAATGACTGGCAACCCGATGGGCGCCAGCCAAAATATCCTGCGAAAGAGCACTGATGAAAATAATGAAAGGGACGTGATCCAAGCAGGCCAGATGTTTTAGCAATTCAATACCATCCATCTCTGGCATACTCAAATCACAAATCATCAGGTCGTACTCATACTCTTGATGTTTGAGCAGTTCTAATGCGATCAGACCATTCGCGGCTTCATCAACAGAGATGACTCCCATACGCTTGACCGTCTCACAAAGAACAAAACGCTGCAGATCATGATCTTCGACAATCAGGACACGTTGGGGATCTGCACAAGACTGCTTACCGGACATTAAAGCCATGATTATCACTATGGATTATAAAAAGACAACATTATGTGGTGTAAACCTTAACGCTTTTAACTGAAAACCACAAACTAAGGAAATAAGAAAATACTTATTTATCTAGGTAAATAAACTTAAAATTTCTTCAGATATTTCCTAGATAACTCTAGGAAATTCGGTGTACACTGTAAGTCATTGTTATTTAAATCATACAAAAAGCAATACAATCTCCTACCTGCACGGTGCCCTCAATCTCTTAAACACACGGAGTGTCATAAAATGAAGAATGTCATGCTCGTCGATGATCACCCAGCGATACGGCTAGCAGTGCGCTCTGTCTTAGAAAAGTCCGACCGTTTCAACGTGACACACGAATGTGACAATGGTCAACAAGCGTTGGAAACCATCCGCCTAGCGCAAATTGATCTGATGATTATAGATCTTGATCTTCCCAGAATAAGTGGCCTGGAACTGATACAACGAGCACGCAATACCCAATCCTCAATCAAATTGCTGGTGCTGTCCGCCCAAGATGAAGAAGTGTACGCTACACGTGCCATGCAGGCGGGCGCCGACGGCTATGTCAGTAAAACTCGTGACTTGAACGCTATTGTTTCTGCTGCTGACGCGGTACTAGAAGGCTATAGCTACTTCCCGCACGAAACACTGCTCGCCCTAAAAACGGGGGCAGTTAAACCCATTTCGATGCAGATAGCCACTTTATCCGATCGAGAGCTATCTGTTTTACAACATCTGGCAAAAGGCTTTTCTAACAAAGAAATTGCTGATTTGCTTTATATAAGCAATAAAACCGTTAGTACATACAAAACCAATATTCTCAGTAAACTAGGGCTCTCGTCAGTCGTCGAGCTGGTTGACTTTGCCCGTCAAAACAAACTTATTTAGATAAAAATCGCACACCAAATTATGTGCAAGCCATTAAATCCTCTACTATTCACCCCTATGCATGCCCATCAGCACACCAAAAACCACAATAGATATCAATAAAAAACAATACATTTGATTAATAATGAAATTTCGCATATAGTTCGCATCGATATTAATGTAATGTCCAGAATCTGGCTAACTATCGTTGCCTGTTCTATAACACCAGCAGAGCTATACCTTAGCTTGCGTTGAGTGTGGTTAAAACAACGTCCGCCCACACCAATTACATAGTTTCACTTAACTTAAAACATGATGTCAGAAGAACCCGAACCGCAGCCCCCTGGGCCTGAGTTAGCACTGCCTCACTGAATCGCCCCGTCAAACCAAGCGTGAGCAGCAGTTCTGCGTGCCCCTCACTCCCTTAGCTATTCGAACAGCACTCACTCAGAGCGCTGATTGTGCTGCCTGCTATCCACAGACTAGCAGTGCATCCTATTGCAACTTTTATAAGGATTCGACATGAACGACGACAGTTACCCCCCGATACAGCCTGCTGAGGCAAACATAGCCATCTCTCAGTGGGCGCTAAGGCATGACAGATTTATCTATTTTTTACCAACCATGAGCGCCGCTAAACGGCGACAGGATATTGCCCTCTTGTAGCAAGCACCTACCCTGTCGGCCTCGGCGCACTGGAGAACAAAATGACCAAACACTCCACCACCAACCGACACCCAGCCAAACGCTACTTTACCGCGACTGGCAAGCAGCAGGAAAACACACCAACCCCAGCTCTCTCGCAAGCCAATCATTCCGTTGAGAGCACTCTGAATAGCCTTGGTGGCCATCAAAATGGCTTGACCATAGACGAAGCGGTACAACGCTTGGCCCAATTTGGCCCCAACGAAGTTGTCCACGACAAAGCCCCACACCCTGTCATTCAATTAGTACTGGCTTTTAAAAATCCTTTCGTCCTCGTGCTGCTAGTCTTGGCCACTATCAGCTTTGTGACCGATGTCTATCTGGCCCCGCCTGGTGAACAAGAATGGGCCGGCATCATCATCATGCTCACCATGGTCAGCATCAGCGGCTTACTACGCTTCTGGCAGGAGTTTCGCTCGGCTAAGGCTGCCGAGGAACTCAAATCTCTGGTACGTAATACTTCCACCGTGCTGCGTCGTCCCACCCACCAGAGCGAGCCAGTACGCCAGGAAGTTGCGATGACCGAGCTGGTTGTCGGCGATATCGTGCATCTGCAGGCTGGAGATATGATTCCTGCCGACATTAAATTATTAGAGTCACGCGATCTCTTCATCAGCCAGGCGGTACTCACCGGCGAAGCATTGCCAGTGGAAAAATACGACACTCTAGGAGCGGTAACTGGCAAGTCAGCCGACGCCCAAGGCAGCGAAGAAACCGAGTTGCTCGACTTACCCAATATCTGCTTTATGGGTACCAATGTGGTGAGTGGTACTGCCAGGGCAGTCGTCGTAGCAACGGGTACCGACACCTACTTCGGCTCTCTGGCGCGCAATGTGGTGAGTAATAAGCGTATCGAAACTAGCTTTGATCGCGGAGTGAATAGCGTTTCCTGGTTGTTAATCCGCTTTATGCTGGTCATGGTACCGGTGGTATTCATGATTAATGGCCTGACCAAAGGCGATTGGATGTCGGCACTCACTTTTGCGCTGGCCGTGGCCGTAGGCCTTACCCCGGAAATGCTGCCAATGATCGTCTCAGCCAATCTGGCCAAAGGTGCGGTAGCCATGGCCAGGCGCAAAGTGGTAGTCAAACGGCTTAATTCGGTACAGAACTTCGGTGCGATGGATGTGCTGTGTACCGATAAAACCGGCACCCTCACTCAGGACAAAATCATTCTCGAACACCATTACGATATTCATGGTGCCAAGGACGAAGCGATTCTGCAACTGGCCTGGCTGAACAGTTTTCATCAAAGCGGCATGAAAAATCTGATGGATATTGCAGTACTGGAGCGTGCCGATGAACTCGGTGATCAAGTCAAACAGCACAACTACAGCAAAGTAGATGAATTACCCTTCGACTTTGTCCGTCGCCGCCTATCGGTGATCGTGCAAAACGAACACGGTCAGCACCTGATGATTTCCAAAGGTGCGATCGAAGAAATGCTGGCCGTTTCCACACATATTCAAGATGGCCGCAGCATACGTGAACTGCTGGACGAAGAACGGGCTCAATTATTACAACGCAGCCAGGAATACAATACAGAGGGCTTCCGTGTACTACTGGTGGCCAGCCGTCTTATCCCGACTGCCGAACAAAAGGCCACTTATCAAACTGCTGATGAAGGACAATTGGTCGTGCACGGCTTTCTCACCTTCTTTGATCCCCCCAAAGATTCTGCTGCCCCTGCCATCCGTGCTTTGCAAGAATATGGCGTCAGCGTCAAAGTATTGACCGGCGACAACCCTATCGTCACCAGCAAAGTCTGCCGCGATGTTGGCCTTAAGCCAGGCAAACCGCTATTGGGCAAAGACATAGAAAGCATGGACGATGTTGCACTGTGCAAAATGGTGAAATGCACCACCATCTTTGCCAAGCTGACCCCATTGCAAAAGTCACGAGTGGTGAAAGCACTACAAGCGAATGGTCATACCGTCGGCTTTTTGGGTGATGGCATCAATGATGCTCCAGCACTACGTGATGCCGATGTGGGTATCTCGGTCGACAGTGGTGCCGACATCGCCAAAGAAACTGCCGATATCATTCTGCTAGAAAAGAGCCTGATGGTACTGGAAGCCGGAGTGGTCAAGGGCCGGGAAACCTTTGGCAATATTCTCAAATATCTAAACATGACGGCCAGTTCTAACTTTGGCAATGTATTTTCGGTACTGGTTGCTTCAGCCTGGCTACCTTGGGAACCGATGCTGGCAATGCATTTGCTGATTCAGAACCTGATTTATGATATTTCGCAGATGTTCCTGCCTTGGGACAAGGTGGATCCAGACTTCCTAAAAAAACCACGTAAATGGGAAGCCAATCATATCAAGCGCTTTATGCTGTGGCTGGGCCCCACGTCTTCGGTATTTGACATCACCACTTATATCTTGATGTGGACGGTATTTGGTGCCGGTGCGGCCTATCATGCCGGCCTGGCCCAAGGCATCACCGATGGCGGGGCTAACATCATGCATTCTGGTTGGTTTATTGAAGGCCTAGTCTCACAAACGCTGGTAGTACATATGCTGCGTACCCGTAAGATTCCGTTCCTGCAAAGCACGGCTTCTTTACCTGTGCTGCTGTCTACCAGCGCTGCCATTGTTATAGCCTGCTGGTTACCATTCTCGCCACTGGCGAGCAGTATTGGCTTTATTCATCTGGATCACAGCTATTTCTATTGGCTGCTGGCCACCATGGCTGGCTATATCACACTAACGCAGATCGTCAAAACAATTTACATCAGGCGTTATCGTCAATGGTTCTAAACGATTAGTGCCTACCCCCACACGGACCAATACCTAGTGGGGGTTTTTTAATATCAACGCCTAGTAGCCAGCTAGCAATACCCGCACTGCGCTCAGGCTAATCTCGCACTTTAATGAATACCGCATGTCCATTCAGATTATGTAGAAAAAACAGGCTCTGTTGTGCTCGCAACTCATTAACGTAGCCAGTAACACCACCCGGACTAGCCGGGTAATGTCCATTCAACAATCTCTTTAGATGACTGATAAACATCTACATCGCAATGCGGCAAGAATTGGCACTAGGAGCAATGTTCTGATCCTGCAACTCCGGCGCAGCAGGATGAGTGAATATTTGATTATTACTCAATGAATGGCTCCTATTGGGATAGATTGCCCTTGTTAGGCTAATGCCACATCATAAACTGGCCTGTAAGCATGAAAAAAGCATAGTCGTTCTGATAGCCGCTTGATGATGTTTAAACACAAAATTTTTTTATCATATAAAAATACAGCACCCTTTGTTCAAGCAGCCTATTTACGCTACTAGGTGGTAATAGTTGCTAAGATAGTGCCCATTCTGCTAACTCTTAAGCTCCCTATGCCGCTAAAAGCCTTATATTCTCGCCTTCCCTCAGTCGATCGTTTATTGGCTCATACCCGTTTATCCCAACTATTGACTGATCACGGTAACGCCGCATTAACAAACGCGGTACGACAAACACTGGATAGTGCCCGAGCGTATATCCGCGAGCAGCAGTCCTTACCCGACTGGGCTAGTAATGACGATAGTCTGGTAGAAACAATTTGTCAGCGGGTAGCGGCACGACAGCAAATGTCTTTAAGACCTGTTTTTAATTTAAGCGGCACAGTGTTACATACCAATTTAGGGAGAGCACCACAGGCAGAAACCGCCATCACCGCTGTCAGCACCGCCATGCGCGGGGCAGTCGCTCTTGAGTTTGATCTGGCCGGAGGGGAACGTGGGCACCGCGATAACGCTATCAGCGAGTTATTGTGTGAGTTGACCGGCGCTGAAGCAGCTTGCGTGGTCAACAATAATGCAGCGGCCGTTCTGATTATGCTCTCGACACTGGCAGCAGGCCGCGAAGTGGTGTTGTCACGCGGTGAATTGGTGGAAATCGGCGGTTCCTTTCGCATGCCGGATGTGATGCGGCAAGCAGGTTGCCGACTAGTAGAAGTGGGGGCAACCAATCGTACGCATTTGCGCGACTATCAACAGGCATTGAATCCGAATACCGGGCTGTTATTAAAAGTACACACCAGCAATTATGCGATTCAGGGCTTTACCAGCAGCGTGAGTGAAGCCGAACTGGTTGCTTTGGCGGCGGAACATGGCTTACCAGTAGCAAGTGATTTAGGTTCCGGTGCCTTAGTGGATTTATCCGCTTATGGCCTACCCTGCGAGCCCATGCCCCGGCAAATGATTGCAGCCGGCGTAGATGCCGTCTGTTTTTCTGGTGACAAATTGCTAGGTGGGCCACAAGCAGGTTTGATTATTGGCAAGCGCCAATGGATTGAGCAGATTCAGCGCCATCCGCTAAAGCGTGCCTTACGTTGTGACAAGATGACACTGGCCGCGCTGGAAGCCACTCTGCGTTTATATCTGCAACCAGACAAGCTGGTCGATACCTTACCGTCCCTACGCCTGCTGACACGCCCACAACTGGCTATCCAACAATGTGCGCTACGTTTACAACCCGCACTGGCGAGTAAACTGGGGCAGAGCTTTGAGGTGAAACAAGAGCCCTGCTGCTCACAAATCGGCAGTGGCTCTTTACCGGTAGACAGTTTGCCTAGCTGGGCCCTAACGATCCGACCAAGAACCGACAGCAGCCTCAGCATAGAGCAACTGGCACAGCAGTTCAGGGCCTTACCGCACCCACTAATTGGGCGTTTGAAGGATGGCCGCCTATGGCTAGACTTGCGTTGCCTAGAAGACGAGGTCGGCTTTTTAAATAATCTGGCCGCTCTGACTATTCATCATTAAAAAACCGCAGTGCTGAGCACTGCGGTAACTCAATTAAAACAATTGATCTTTAACCCCTTCTACTGCGTCCTGTGCGGGCGGCCTATTTTCTGGATTAGCATTGCTGGTCGGCGCACTGGCATCACCACCGGCTCCCGGTACGGTGCCTTGATTATCTACGCGCAGTTCAGGATTAGTGCTCTGATATTCTTCATAATAATATTCATCGCCACCTCGCTGCCCGCCACCCGCTCGCACGACGAGGCCATCTGGCAAGGCTCGCTCAGCAAGTGGCAGATCCTTCAACGCATTAGCCATATAGTTGATCCAGATTGGCAAAGCCGCAGTACCACCATAGCCGTAACGACCAAGAGTACGTGGCTGATCGTAGCCCACCCAGGTCGCAGCAACCAGTTTGGGGCCATAGCCAACAAACCAGGCATCTTTCCAATCAGAGGTCGTACCCGTCTTGCCCGATAGATCACTACGTCCCAAGCTCATTGCCCGATAGCCGGTACCATAACGCACCACATCGTTCAGCATGGAGGTCATAATGAAAGCGTTACGCGGATCAATTGCTTGTGGGGCATTTTCACCGGCGATAGTCGCCGAAGTTTTCGCTAATACCCGTCCAAACTGGTCTTCGATACGGTCAATAAAATAACCCTTGGTACGGAAACCACCGTTGGCAAATACCGCATACCCCTCAGCCATTTGCAAAGGTGTCACCGAACCCGCCCCCAGCGCCATGGTTAGATAGGCCGGATGCTGCTTGGCAGAAAAGCCGAAGCGTTCAATATACTCCTGCGCATAGTCGGTACCGACTGCCATCAGAATACGTACCGACACCAGGTTTTTAGATTGCGTCAGGCCACGACGCATGGTCATCATGCCTTCAAATTTGCCATTATCGTTTTTAGGCTCCCAGCGTTGGCCATTTTGTGCAAATACCAATGGTGCATCGTTGATCATGCTGGAAGCAGTCAGACCTCGCTCAAGAGCCGCTGAGTAGATAAATGGCTTGAATGTCGAACCGGGCTGACGCCAAGCTTGGGTAACATGGTTGAAGTTACTACGATTAAAATCGAAGCCCCCCACCAGCGACTTAATCGCCCCAGTTTGGCTATCCATGGAGACAAAGGCGCCTTCTACTTCTGGCATTTCGACAATATCCCAGTAGCCTTTAGCGTTAGCCTGTACCCGAATCACCGCACCACGGCGTATTGGCCGCTTGCTTCGACTATTCAACGCGGAACGGACAAAATCCAGGCCCGCTCCGTTGATAACAAGCTGTTTATTACCACGCATATAAGCACGCACTTCGCCAGGACTGGCGGAAAGAACAATTGCGGGGAGCATGGTGCCGCTATCGCGCAGCTCTGACAATGCTTCGTCTAAGACCTCCAGCTGCTCCTGCCCCCCAAGCGCTTCCGGCAGCTCTAGCATACTTTCCGGCCCGCGATAACCGGTTTTACGATCATAATCGACCAAACCGGCACGTAGCGAATCATAGGCCCAGCGCTGGTGGTGACTATCTAGAGTGGTGTATACCTTTAAGCCTTCGGTATAAGCCGACTCTTTATAGCGTTCGTACATCGCCTGACGTACCATTTCAGCCACATATTGAGCGGTTTGACTAGCACTTTCCGCTCGCTGATTGGCTAGCCGCATCGGCTCAACCAACGCCGCCTGATATTGCGACTGAGTGATGAAATTCAGTTCATACATCCGCCGTAATACATATTGCTGCCGCAAATGTGCCCGCTCAGGGTTGACTACAGGGTTGTAGGATGAAGGTGCTTTAGGCAAACCTGCCAGCATGGCCATCTCCGCCACAGACAAATCAGCCATCGGCTTGCCGTAATACACCTGCGCTGCCGCACTAAAGCCATAGGCACGCTGACCTAGATAAATCTGATTGAAATACAGCTCCAGAATTTGATCTTTGCTGAGTGTATGTTCGATCTTGAAAGCCAGTAGCGCTTCGTTGAATTTTCGGGTGAAGGTTTTTTCACTGGATAGGAAAAAATTTTTCGCCACCTGCATAGTGATAGTACTCGCTCCGGAGCGAGCTTTGCCCGAGAGCACATTACTCACTGCAGCACGCAGCACTCCCATGTAGTCGACACCACCATGTTGATAGAAGCGCTCATCCTCCGCCGCCATCACGGCTTGTTTCATCAATTGCGGCACTTCATAGATACGGACAAAGGAACGGCGCTCCTCGCCAAACTCGCCAATCAACTGGCTGTCAGCAGTGTATACCCGCAAAGGTATTTTAGGTCGGTAGTCCGTCAAGACATCAAGACTTGGCAAGCGCGGGTAGGTTATGATGATGGCAATGACAACAGCACCTATAACTAAAACAGCACCACCCAAAATAAGACCGGCCAATACAGCAAAAAATCTTTTAAGCATAATTACAATGGGCTTTCACAAGAAACCGGATTATAACGTCTTGTGAAGGCGAACAAGACAAACAATGATCGCAATACGACAAAACCGGCAGAATTTAGATTAATAAGAGACATCTGCATGCTAATTGATAAGCTCCGTTTTAATACTTCCAAACTAAGCACACTGGGCCTGGGTAAGTCCAAAAACCTGCCATTGCTGGGTTTGGATCTAAGCAGCACCGCTATCAAGCTGGTGGAGCTCTCCCGGGCGGGCAAAAACTATCAGATCGAACGCTATGTGATAGAGCCTTTACCTAAGGACGCCATCACAGAAGGCAATCTGGTCGAAATCGAAATAATAGCGGAAACTCTACAGCGCGCCCGTAAAAAATTGGGCAGCCCCACTCGCCACGTTGCCATCGCCATTCCTACCTCAATGGCGATTTATAAAAAACTGCTGGTACCTGTTAGTCAGAGCGACAATCTGAATGAGCTTATTGAGTCAGAAGCCAACCAGATCATCCCCTTCCCGCTGGAAGAAGTAAATATCGACCACCAAGTGCTAGGGCCCTCCCCTTCCAGCATTGATGATCTGGAAGTTTTACTTTGCGCAGCCCGTAAGGAAAAAGTGGAAGAGCGTGTTGCCGTAGTGGAAATGGCAGGACTCAAAGCACAGATTGTCGATGTCGACTCCTTCGCCATGATTACCGCATTTGAGCAGGTGCAACAACAATTACCCGAACATGGCATGAATCAGACATTCGCCTTGTTTGATATTGGCGCCACGCACATTCATTGCAACATTATTCGTAACAATCAACAAATTTATTATCGTGAACAGGCATTTGGTGGCAATCAGCTTACACGCGACATTCAGCGCCGCTATGGCATCAGCTTTGAAGAAGCCGAGGCTGGCAAACGCAATCTCAGCCTGCCAGATGGTTATGAATCTGAATTGATGCACCCTTTTGTCGATGCTTTATCACAGGAAATACAACGCTCACTACAATTTTTCTACACCACGGTCAGCGTCTCACAATATCTACGGGTAGATTATATTCTCCTGGCGGGCGGCTGCAGTCTATTGCCGGGCCTGGACGACGCAGTAGCAGGTCGCACGCAAATCAGCACCATCATTGCCAACCCATTTAGCATCATGGTGCAATCCGGTGCAATTCGACTCAAAGAACTGCTAATGGACGCCCCTTCTTTGCTAGTGGCTTGTGGCTTGGCACTGCGGAGGTTCGACTGAATGATACGAATCAATCTACTCCCGCACCGCGAGCAGAAAAAAGCCGCACATCGATTGCGCTTTCAAGTTCTGCTAGGGCTAAGCTTAGCCAGTGCTATAGCAATTATCGTGCTTAGCTATTTTTTCATTATTCATCGTCAATCACAGCAGGAGCTGCGTAATCAGTTTTTACAAGGCGAAGTCGCCAAGCTTGATCGTCAAATCAAAGACATTGGCACGCTCAAGAAACAGCGAGATGAACTACTCATGCACAAGGAGCTGGTGGAACGGCTGGAAGAGGATAGAAACGAAGCAACCCATGTCCTTGACCAGTTAACCAGACAAACCCCGGATGGGGTCTATCTGAGCAGCTTCAAACAGACGGGCAATCAGTTCACCTTATCCGGTTATGCGGTGTCTGGTGGCAAAGTCTCCAGTTACATGCGCAATCTGGCGCAATCTGACACCTTCACCGCCCCGGTACTGGTCGAAGTCAAAGCATCGATAGTTAATAATCAGCGTGTGAATGAATTCACCCTTACCACGGCATTACACGAAAAACCTCACCCGGATATCACCCGAATCTCAGGACAAGCACACGCAGCCAGTCAAGCAATCACAGGGAACAAACCATGACACTGGACGAACTACGCTCACTTGACCCAAAAGACTTACCTAACTGGCCGTTTCATGCCCAACTATTATTTATCGCCGTTATCGCCCTGCTTCTGCTCGGCCTGGGTTACTTTTTTGTACTAAGTTCCGCTTTAGATGATCTAGCTACCAGCAAGCAACAAGAAGAACAACTAAAACAGACTTTTATTGATAAAAAACGGCAGGCGGTCAACCTGAACGCCTTAGAACAACAGCTACAAGATATCCGGCAATCTTTTGGCACGCTACTTAAACAACTCCCGACCAAGTCAGACATGGATACGCTGCTGAATGAAATCAATCAGGCAGGTGTGGGGCATAACTTGCAGTTTGAGCTGTTTAAACCCAACCCGGAAATCAAATCAGCCGAAATGGCCGAGTTACCCATCAGTATTCGCCTCAGTGGCAGTTACAACGACATCGCCGCTTTTATCAGTGATATTGCCCAATTGTCGCGAATCGTCACCATCACCGACATGAGCTTGGTAAACAGCAATAACCGCCTCACCCTTGATGCCACCGCCAAGACTTTCCGGGCACTGGAGCCAGAAGAGCGCGCTGCCCAGGCAACAGCCCCAAAGAAGTGAGATCCAATACGCCATGATCAAACAGACTCCCATCTGCTTTTTGCTACTGCTCCTGACTGCCTGTGGAGGTAATACCGATGACTTGCAGCAATGGATACAAACCAGCAGCCAAGGCCTGCGCGGCAAGATTGAGCCTTTGCCAGTAAGCGAAGCCTATCACCCTTTCAGCTACCAGGCGTACGAATTGCTAGACCCATTCAGTTCACAAAAACTGGCACTGGTCAAAAATCAGAATATGGCAAATGCGCCTGATTTCAATCGTCTGCGCGAACCCCTGGAGAACTATGAACTGGACAAACTCAAGATGGTAGGAACCCTCTACCGTAGCGGCGTGAACTACGGCCTGATTCGTACACCGGAAGGCATGATTTACCGGGTACAGCAAGGCAATTTCATTGGCCCCAGTTTTGGCCAGATCAAACAAATCGGCGAGAGCGCAATTGAGCTTTCTGAGACCGTGGAAGATACCAATGGGGCATGGGTACAGCGCAGCAACAGCCTACCTCTAGATCAACAAGGGCAAAGCAAATGAGTAACAACGCGATCAAACTGTTATCCGGACTGGGAATTTTTGTTTTATTTAACTTTGCACAGGCCGGCTCGGCCATCACTGCCATTGAACTGGCCAACGGAGATGGTGAGCAGCAAATTCTGCAAGTCACCTTTGACGGTCCTGCGATCAAACCCAACAGCTTCGCCATGGCCAACCCACCACGTATAGCCTTTGACTTCAGCAACGGGGAGATCAAACTGGCCAAAGACAAACTGGAACTGGGCGGTGCACTACTAAAGTCTGTCATCGCAGTGGAAGGCAATGGCCGTGCCCGGCTGGTGCTGAACCTGAATCGCAATGCCAGCTATAGCAGCAGTCTTAGCGGCAATAAGCTGTTACTAACGCTAGACCCTGATCTACGCAATGCCGCTTCGGTGACACCATTAGAAAAAAACACCATTACACAAGTCAATACCTCACAAGGAACTAACAATAACAGCAGCCTAGCACTGGACTTTCGTCGCGGCAAGAACGCGGAAGGGCGCATAGAATTTGCCCTACCCTCTGCTAATACGCCGGTTAATATTCGCCGCGAAGGCAGACAGCTACTGATCGATGTACTAGGAAGCCGACTAGACAGGCAAAATGAACGCCGCCTCGATGTATCCGACTTTGGTACCCCAGTCAGCAAGATTGATGCACGCAATCAAGGCCGCAATAGCCAGATACAGGTACAAACTGAAGGCGACTGGGATTACTCCTCTTATCAGACCGATGGCCGACTGGTTGTAGAAGTACGCCGACCAGCACTCGATAGCAGAAACAGCAATGACAGCAATCAAAAACCGCAATACAAAGGGGACAGGCTCTCACTAAACTTTCAGAACATCGAGATTCGTACCATTTTGCAAGTGATAGCCGAATTTACCGGCTTAAATATTGTGACCAGTGACTCAGTAAACGGCAATATCACTCTACGACTCAAAGATGTTCCTTGGGATCAGGCGCTTGATCTGATTTTACAAACCAAAGGGCTGGATCAGCGCCGTAACGGTAATATTATCCAGATAGCGCCACGCGAAGAACTACTGGCTCGTGACAAACAGGTACAAGAGTCGAGACAACAACTGGCGACACTAGAATATTTGCGCTCCGAAACCTTCGTGTTGCGCTATCGCTCAGCAGAAGAATTCCAAAAAATACTCGATGGCAGCAATACCACCGGCAAAAAAGAAAGCCTGCTCTCCGAACGCGGCAGCATTCTCACCGACCCGAAAACTAATACGCTGATTGTCAACGACATCAGTGCCAGCATCGAAAAAATACGCGATATCATCCGCAAAACTGATATTCCGGTAAAACAGGTACTGATTGAGGCGCGCATCGTCGAGGCCACCGACAACTGGAGCCGCGACCTAGGAGTGAAGCTATCCTTTGATCGCGTTGGCAGCACCGGTATTCTTTCCGGAGGTGGCTTGAACAACACCATCAGCAATGCCAACGGTCGCCTAGGCATTGCGCAAGGCGCACCACAAAGCCCTTATATTATTTCCCCTGGCGTCAACCTACCTATCAGCAACCCGGCAGGTTCACTCACTGCGCTTTACAGTGTGGGTAAATCCGCCATCATCGGTCTGGAGTTACAAGCTCTGCAAATTGAAAGTCAAGGCCGGGTGATTTCCAGTCCACGCATTATGACGGCAGATCGCCAAGAAGCCACCATCGAACAAGGTACCGAAATTCCCTATCAGGAAGCCTCTTCCAGTGGTGCCACCTCTACTTCATTTAAAAAGGCGGTTCTCAGCCTAATCGTCAAACCGCAAATAACACCAGACAACCAGGTGATGCTGGACATTAAAATCAATAAAGATAGCGTCAGCCCCACTTTAACCGTAGGCGGCACCCCGGCACTGGATACCAAAAGGGTCAATACCCAGGTACTCGTCGAAAATGGTGGCACCGTAGTAATAGGGGGCATTTACCAGCAACAGATTAACGACACCACCAATAAAGTCCCGTTTTTAGGTGATATTCCTATACTCGGCTACTTATTTCGTAGTTCCCAAAAAGCCAATAATCGCACCGAACTGCTGGTCTTTATCACCCCCAAAGTCGTGGAAGATTTAAGTGGTGAGGTGCGCTAAGCAGTAGACGAACTATCAAGCCAAACTGATCGTTTTATCGGCCAAGACAGACAACATAAGCTTCAGCTACAATGCCTGCCTATGGAGAAACTGATAGGCAATTTCTTTCTTGTTGGGCTAATGGGAGCAGGCAAAACCACCGTCGGAAAAACGTTGGCTCGTCGCACCGACAAGACATTTTATGATTCGGATCACGAAATCGAAGCCCGAACCGGTGTCCGGGTGGCCACGATTTTTGATATTGAAGGAGAACGTCGCTTTCGTGATCGTGAAACCTCCGTCATCGCCGATCTGACACAATTAAATAATATTGTGCTAGCTACTGGCGGCGGCGCGATTCTTCGTCCGCAAAATCGTGCGCAATTGGCCACATATGGCACGGTAATCTATCTGCGCGCGAGTATTAATGACTTATTGATACGTACCCAGCACGATAAAAACCGCCCACTCCTGCAAACCGCCAACCCTCGTGCCAAACTCGAAAGTCTGTTTCTCGAACGCGACCCCTTATATCGTGATATCGCCGACATTATCGTCGACACTACACAACAAAACGTCAACCTGCTGCTAACGCAATTACTTGAACAACTAGCAACTCTTCCACCCAAACCAAAGCCATAGCAAGGATAGCCATTGTGATCACTCTTGACCTGATACTGCCCGATACCCGTTACCCGATTCATATTGGTCGCGGTTTGCTAGAACAGGTCGAGTTACTACTACCGCACCTACCTCTCCCTAAGGTAGCCATCGTCAGCAATAGCACGGTCGCACCACTTTACCTTGAACGCTTGCAGTCAGCCCTTCATCGTCAGCAGATAGCCAGTATCGCCATTACGTTGCCGGATGGGGAGCAATACAAAGACTGGACCACACTCAACCTGATTTTTGATGCCCTACTTAGCCAACATTGCGAACGCAAGACGACGCTACTGGCTTTAGGTGGAGGCGTGATTGGTGATATGACCGGCTTTGCTGCTGCTTGCTATCAGCGTGGCGCTCCTTTTATTCAAATTCCCACCACACTACTAGCCCAGGTCGACTCCTCAGTAGGCGGAAAAACAGCCATCAATCACCCACACGGCAAAAACATGATAGGGGCATTTTATCAACCCCAAGTAGTCATCGCCGACATGGACTTACTATCCACCCTACCCGAACGTGAATTATCAGCAGGCTTAGCTGAAGTCATCAAATATGGCCTGCTGGGAGATATGCATTTTATCGAATGGCTGGAAAACAATATGGCCAGATTACGCGCCCGTGATTTGGATGCACTGCAATATGCGGTACAACGCAGCTGTGAAATGAAAGCGGAAATCGTGGCGCAAGATGAAAAAGAACACGGTATCCGCGCGCTGCTCAATCTTGGCCACACTTTTGGCCACGCGATTGAAACCGGCATGGGCTACGGAGCCTGGCTACATGGTGAAGCCGTCGCAGTGGGAATGGTGCTGGCCACAGCAGCCTCAGCAGAATTGGGCTGGCTAAACAACAGCGACGTGGCTCGTGTCTGTCGCCTGATTCAGTCGGCTGGTTTACCGATCACCGCGCCAGCCATGCCGCTAGCACAATGGCAAGAGTTAATGAGCCACGACAAGAAAGTCGAGGCCGGCACGACACGATTTGTATTATTACAACAATTGGGAAAAGCCACTATTCACACAGGCCTATCTGCTGCGATACTAGCAAAAGTTCTGGGTCAACACAGCGCGCCATAATAATCTAAGGCTTCATATACTCGGCGTGCTCCCCAGAACAATCAGCGCACAATTGATGGTTGTTGTACGACAAGAGGGGAGACACCATGCTTGCATTATCAGCATTTGCCAGCAGTTTTATACTGATGAGCGCCTACTATGCACTACGTTATCTATGGAGGAGATTACGCTATAGCACACCACAACAACGCCGCATTGATCCAATAGGAGAAGCCGAAGTTTTTCTAGCCTACGGCAGAACCCGTGAAGCGGTACGCGTATTACAGGACTCATTGAAAGATGACCCTCATAATCTGCCGGCAAAAGTAACATTACTACGTGCTTACTCTTCGGCAAAAAACAGCAAGGCTTACTGTTCTTTGGCGCGTGATGTGCATCCCCAGGTGCAAGATCAGGCAATCTGGCAAACCATTCAGAAAAATGGGCAGCAACTGGCCCCGCACGATCCTTTGTTTAAAAAATAAAAAACAGCGCCCTGCTCCGATAACGAACAGGGCGCTGTTTTTCTATCAGATTACAATTCAGCCGCTGACTCGCTAAACTGCAAACTATATAAACGAGCATAGCGACCATTACGCACAATCAGTTGCTGGTGCGACCCCTCTTCAACCACCTCACCCTCGTGCATCACCACAATACGATCAGCATTCTCGATGGTGGACAAACGGTGAGCAACCACAATGGTCGTACGATTCTGCATCAGCCTTTCCAGTGCAGCCTGTACCAGACGCTCCGACTGAGTATCCAGTGCCGACGTCGCCTCGTCCAGAATCAATAATGGCGCGTTTTTCAACAAAGCACGCGCAATAGCCAGACGTTGGCGCTGACCACCAGACAAACGCACACCATTTTCACCAATCTGCGTATCCAGCCCTTGTGGCATAGCCTCAATAAACTCCCAGGCATTCGCGGCACGAGCAGCAGCCATAATCTGCTCCCGTGTCGCCTGCCCCAATACCCCGTAAGCAATATTGGCCGCCACGGTATCGTTAAACAACACAACATCTTGACTGACCAAGGCCATCTGCTGGCGTAACTGACTAAGCGGTATCTCATTTAAGGCCAGCCCATCTAAACGCATTTCACCGGCATCCGGCTCATAGAAACGCGGAATCAAACTAATCAGCGTCGTCTTGCCACTACCCGATGAGCCCACCAAGGCGACGGTTTCACCTGCCTGTACGGTCAGGTTAACACTACGCAAGGCATCCCGCTCCGCGCCTGGATAACGGAAAGAAACCTGCTGCAAACTTAACTGGCCGGCAATTTTGGTAACTGATTGCGAGCCCTGATCCGGTTCGCTTGGCTCATCCAAGAAGGTAAATACAGACTCTGCCGCCGCCAGCCCACGCTGCATAGCCTGCGAAATACCGGTAATACGCTTGATCGGTGCAAACAACAGCATCATCGCCGTCAGAAAAGACATAAAGTCCCCAGCAGTAAAAGAGCCATGCTGGGCACGTAGTGCGGCAAAATACAAAATCGCCGCCAAGGCACAAGCAATCATCAACTGTGTCACACCGGTATTGGCGGAACTGGCCGCACTTTGCTTCACCTGATTACGCCGAATCGCCTCTACTGCCTGATCAAAGCGGCCCTGTTCGTGCGGCTGACCACCATAAACCTTAATAACACGCTGACAATCTATGCTCTCACCCAACACCTGCGTCATCTGCGCCATATGCTGCTGATTCTGTCGTGCCAAACCCCGTAAGCGCGTACCGACCAAACGCATACAAACTGTGACTGCCGGCAACACCACCAAACAGATCAGGGTCAGGCGCCAATCGATATACAATAATAAACCCAGCAGCCCCAAGGCCGTCACACCATCCTTCACCGTAACAGTGATCACATTGAAACCCGCTTCGGTCACCTGATTAACGTCATAAGAAATACGTGACACCAAACGCCCGGACTGCTGATCATCGTAATACGCTACTGGTAACGTCAGCAGCTTGGTAAACATCTGCTGCCGTAAAGTCTGTACCAGATGCCCGGTGAGCCAACTGGCCGTGTATTCATTGACAAAACTGCTCAACCCGCGCAGCAGAAACACCCCAATAATCGCTAATGGTACCCACATAATCACCTGCGGGTCTTTGTCCACAAAACCACCATCGATCAAGGGCTTTAACAAACGGGCAAACATCGCCTCGGTTGAGGCGGCAAGCACCATGGAGATAATGGAAACCAGCAACACCTTCCAGTAAGCTGCTAAATAACCCAACAGGCGACGATAGATCAACCAGCTATTCCGTAAAGACTGACTCATTCGAGCACCTCTACTTGATCGCAAGCAGCGGGCATACTCTGCAACTTGCTATAAGCCAATAACACCTGCTCCACTGTTACATCAGATACATCTAGGCTAGCAGGCTGCAACAACTGATAAGGCACCCCCCAAGGATGCCAATGCCCGGCATCGCTATCGCCAAACAGACAAACAATGGGCTTGGCCAAACCAGCGGCCAAGTGCATCGCGCCACCATCACTACAAATCAGACAATCCAACAAGGACAAGCCCCCGATTAACTCATCAAGATGCAGTGACGGCATCGCCAATAAAGGTAGGTCTCGACAAGCCTGAATAATCGCCGCAGCCTTATCATCATCTCCCGGATGAAAAGGATTATCAGCCCGACCAGGCGACCAAAACAGCAATAGCTGGCAACTGGGGTAGCGCTCCACCAGCGCATGTGCCAATGCAATAAAGCGCTCGATCGGCCAGCGCTGACTTGGCTTGCGTGCGCTGATATGTAAACCCAGCACCGGCCTATCTAGCGTAAAACCGGCAGACTGCAGGCTTGCCAGTGCCACTTGTCGCGCGGCAGACGATGCCTGGACTTGCAATGCGGGAATCGCTAAGGGAGAACTCAGCAATGGCTCCATTAAGGCCATGTTTTGTTCGACCTGATGCACTGTGCCAACGGGCAAGCGAACCGGATAATCAATATAAGACGCGACAGGATCATTCGGCTCACAGAAACCCAGCACCTGCTTAGCCTTCAACTGACGAGCCCAACGCCGTGAGCGCTGTAAACCATCAGCATTGGCCAAGACGACCAAATCGTAGCGCTGGACGCGTAAGGTCAGCATCAGCTTCAGCCTTCGCCCATACACCCCCAGCAAGGTCTCCCCAGCCGCCCTATGCTTGGCCTTGGTGTACACATATAACTGATCAATCGCCGGATGCCCTTGTAAAACCGGCGCATTATAACTATTCACCAACACATCCAGTTGAGCTTGGGGAAAATGCTGACGCAAAGCCAAAATCAAGGGGGTGGTACAGACCAGGTCGCCAATATTATCGCGACGAATCAATAAAATACGCTTAAACATCAGCTTGCCAACCTCGTCGCTAAATCAGGGCATAAATCCAACCAAGACGCTCCTTCGTCCAGGCTTCGAGCCAAGTAAGCGCACAACGCCGACTTTTGCTGAAAAATATTGTTATAGCTAATGCTACCAATATGAAACCAGGTCTCATCAATGATCTCCACCAGCGGGCGACTTTGCCGTTCCGGAGCGGCAACTTCTAGAAATACTCGCTCGGCCAAATGTAATTGTGTACGATCAACAGTACTATAAATGGCCGGCCAATTCCTACCACCAGTATCCAGACCATTAGAAAAATCATATAAAAAATTCAATTTTTTATTTCTAGTAAAATCAAAATTAAATGCACAATAACCTGCCCACAAATGCCACGCCCATGGGCTGGAATTAGGCAGACCATATAGAGGCTGGGTAAGCAGTTGCTCAGGATAGTGATTAGGCAAAACCGGAATCATGTCATGATCAATAAATGCAAAGGAACGTGGTTGGATGTATTCAATCACGTTTTTATAAATCCAACTCATCGCCATGCCATGCGAACGATTGACATGACGCGTCAGATTTAATGGCAATGCCAAATAAGGGACGGCATTTCTATCACACACCGCAGCAATTTGCCGCCGTAGTTCTAAACGGCGCGAATTATCAAACACCACCCACCGCACACCAGGCAAATGCAGTTGCGCCATACGCAACTGCCAATCCAATGCCCATGGCTGTTCAAACGCCACCACCAGCGCCAGATGCTCACTACCACTTAAGGTCGCCAACAAGCTATCTTGCTGTTTAGTTCTCTGATAACAGTACCATTTTTGCCAGATATCATTACGCAACTGCGTAATACCATCACTCAGCGGTAGCAAAGACAGCCATTCGGTGAAATTAAAATTGGCGATATCGCGCATTCGTTTTCAGCTTCTAAAACATTCAACAACAAACCCAAACGAGCTTGGGACAATAGTTTTCAAACAGAGACAGGTACAACTGGTAAAGCAAGCAAGTGCTCATACTGTTTTATTTTCTTGCGACAGAATAATGGCGGCAAATACGACGACGGACACACCATAAAAAGCAGTCTGTGACACAATCCAGAAATAACTATCCATTAAACCGACAACAAGATGTCCAAATACCACCATGGCCCCTGCTGTGGCAGCAAAACGCACCAAAGGGTCCTCGCGGCGCAAACGTGAACAAAACAGACAGGCTGGCACCAGATATAAAGCCAGAGCAGCCAGCAAGCCGGGCATGCCCATCTCCACACCCAAGGTCAACAGCTCATTATGTGGATGCCAGGCATCGGCAATCACAGCAGGGGCTTGCTGCAACTGAATACGTCGCCTGACCTCACGCTGATAGCCATATCGACCAACGCCAGACAAGGGATGATCAGCAATAATTTGTACCGCCACCTGCCACATTTCGAAACGTAAGCCCATAGAAGTGTTCTGGTCATGCGCAAAAACAGCAATATCCCGCTCGCCTTCATAAATACGGTTACGCACCCTGTTATCGGTATTCATAATAAGCAGTGTTAATAGCCCTATCCCCAAGATTGTGCTTAAACCGGCCGAAAGTATGCGCCACTGCGAAAAATAGAGTATTACCAAAAACAATAAAGGAATAACCAGTAATAAAATGGCTCTGGAAGCAGAATAATAAGCTGCTACCATTGCAGCTACAAAGGCGAATACTTTTAACAGAAAAATGATAGGTTTCCAACGCGCACAAGCAATAGGAATAGGCAAAATCAAACTGATAAAACCCAGCAATAAAGATAGGCAGCCAAACGCAATCGGATTACTGAACCCATTCCAAGCCCGACTACCATCCATCCAGTAATAAGCTGACACATGCGTACTGACATAGCCCCATACCATCACCCCTAAAGCGCCAATAATGCAGCCGTAACACGCCCAAACCAATCGTGCAGCCGATAACTTGCTCAAAGCAAACAGACAGCAGGCAGCCAGCAAAAACCGTAACGGGGCATCCAGCACCTTGGGACTGTTGATCATCCCAAATATCAATTGCAGCAACACCAGCCAAAACACACCGGAAATAGCGGTAAATAGCAGCCATTGCCAACGCTGCGTATCACTCTGCCACATCAATGGCAAACTAAATATAAACATGAGAAACAAAAAACCATTAGTGGCCCCCTTAAACAGCAAGCCAGTACTAAAAAACAGAAACACACAGGTTAGTAGCAAGCACTCTAACTTAGAGCGATTGACTAAAGATTCAGAACTTGATTTGAATATCATTAGGACTTCATTCCAGAAGGTGCTTGTCGGACAAACGATAACAAGGGCAATAAAGCGACGAGCACCATCTCAACATCAATCGACTGCATACACTGCGCGATGGCACAACCCTGCGGCGGCGTACCAGCAGGACGGGCACAACGCTGTACCCAATCTACTGCGCGATGATGCACGCTACGCTGGTTGCGACATGGAAACCAGGTCGATCCTACTGATACACAGGGACTAGCGGCAAAAAAACTACCAGCACCAAACAACGTAGCGTTCCCCGGCCCAAACAACATCACCAGCGGCACCCCGGCTACCTTGGCCAAATGAGCAATACCGGTGTCCGGCGCCACACAGGCTTGCGCTCCCGCCAGTAATTGACGTAACTGCAGCAAACTCAAGCATCCGGCCAATACAGTATCGCTAACCAGTGGCCGCACCTGCTCAATCAGCCATTGCTCGCCCGGCCCACAAGACCAGACCAAATGCCAACCCTGCTGTCGCAGTTGCACCGCCAACTGCTGCCAGTGACTAGCCGGCCAAAACTTCGTTGCGGAACTAGCCCCCACATGCAGCACCAGATAGCGTGCGGGTGGGGATGCGAAACCTGCTAATGCAGGCCAAGTCCAGTCAGCCAACTGAAAAGCACGCGGCATGGGGCCATCAATCAGCCGGGCGGCGGTTTCACTCCAACACTCCGGCTCCATCGCATACGGCACCGCTTCATCCAGCAAGTAATTTTTATACGCCGGCCGCTCACCGGCAAAACCGACAATCCAGCGTGCGCCAAGCGCACGGGCCAGAAAGCTGAGCCGGTTTTCTCCCATCAGATACACCACATCACTGGGCGGCAGGCAAAACAAACGCCAGATCGATGCAAAATCACGCGGCTGCCAAGCTAGGGCCTCAATACCGTAAGGACGGCCCTGATATAAAGCGGCCTGACTGGGCGGGCAGGCCAATACAATCCGTGCTTGTGGAAACTGTTCACGCGCCTTGGCCAATAAACTGGTCGCCATCAAGGCGTCACCCAGCAAGAACTGATGCAGAATCAGTACCTGCCGCACCTTGTCAGGTACAGGCTTGCGTCGACGTTGAAGCCACAACAGGCGTAAAAATAAAACCGTAAAAATCAGTAACCTGCCAGGAAAACGCCCCGCTCTCATTGCACACCCTCCGCCAATAAGCGCGTATACAAAGCCAGCATCTGCGCTACCATCTGCGCCTCACTCATGCCCTCGACGCGCTGCCGTGCCTGCGCGCCCATCTGTGCCCAGTGCTGGCGGGCCGCTAGCCAGGCGGCAACATTTGCCTGCCAGGCAGCAGTGTCGGCAGCAGCAGCCAGCCAGCCGGTCTGCCCGGGCACTAATAGCTCACCCGCCCCACATCGGTGGCTAGTCAATACCGGTAAGGCACAAGCCATGGCCTCAGCCACCACCAGACCAAAAGGCTCATAAATCGTCGGCAGGATAAAACCATCGGCCATGCCGTAGTACGCACGCACATCGCTTTGCGCGCCGGTGAAATGCACACGCTGTGCTAAGCCAAGTTGCTGAGCCAAACGCTGGTAGTGCGCCAACTTTTTATCCGCACCCACCACCACTAACTGCACTTCGCTATGCGGCACAATCGCGCGCAAAGCCTGCGCAACCCCCTTGCGTTCAAAACCGGAGCCGACACATAACAGCAGCGGCGTCTCTTCGGCAATGCGATAACGCTGTCGCATCAGTTGACGCTGTGCCCGAGCGGGCTGCGGATGAAAAAACTCGGTATCAATGCCGTTATAAATCACCTGACAGCGCTGCTCAGCCACGCCCAGATAACGCATAGCGTCCTGCTTCACCATCTCGGAAATACAAATCACCGCCTTAAAATCAGCATGGCGGTACATAAGCCGTTCAGCGCGCAACATATAGTGATGATAGGGATTGGCAGCGATAGCCAGTCGCTGGCGCCAGCCAGCGTGTTCGGCACGCACCGCCAGCCAGGCCGCATGCATGCCATCATCAGCCCGATAAACATGACAACCCGGAATACGCTCATGCGACTGCACCAGCTCAGCCCCCCAGGCACGCCAAGCATGGCGGGCTGCGCGCGCAAAGCCCCAGTCACGCCAGACACTGCCCAGATAAAAAGGGTTCAGTTGGCAGACGCTGACACCAGCCAACTGCTCCCACTGACGGTTAATTAATAAGGTCTGTAGGCGTGTATCGCCTTGTAACTGCTTGAGAATGGCACTGACAATGCGCTCCGCCCCGCCGGATGGGTTGTATTTCTGCCGCACAATCGCCAGCCGGCTCATCGCGTCTGCTCCAATAAGCTATCCACAGCGGCCAATACCTGCGGCACCGTAATCTGCTCCAGGCACTCGCTACGCCAGCCTCCACCACAGCCAGCATTGCCACATGGCCGACAGGTAACCGCCGTACTCACTACCCGGTGTGGCACCTGCCACGGCCCCCATTCGATATCACCGGATGGCCCAAACAGTGCAACGCAGGGCGTTTGCATCGCTGAGGCAATGTGCATCGGCACCGAATCTACACCGATATATAAACGCGCCTGCGCAATCGCCACAGCCAGCTCCTTCAGGCTCAACTCCCCAGCCAGACTGGCAACCGGGCGCTGCAGCTGTGCTTGTACCTCAGCCAGTAGCGCCAGCTCTTCCGTACTGGGCGCCGCCGTCAGCAATACTTGCTCGCCACGCGCGGTCAGGGCATTGATCAACGCCGCCATGCGTGCGGCAGGCCAGCTTTTAAACGACCAGCGCGACGTCGGATGAATCAGGATATAGGACTTGGACAGCAGGCCTAGTCGGCCCAACTTGGCAGCCAGGGTGGCCTCGGCATTCTGCCCTGGCACTAGGCACAAAGACTGTTGCGTTGTCGTGGGGTGGACACCGATACGTCGCAACGCATCCAAATGTACAGCGATGGTATGGCGCCGATTACCGGGCACTGTAAGATAACGATGGCTAAAGCTGCGCCGAAAAAACCGGCCATAAGGTCCATCCGGCCCAACAGCCCAACGAGGTTGTAATAGTCGTACCAACCAAGCACCACGATTATGCTCAGTCAGCGTTATCACCAAGTCATAGCGACGTTGCTTTAAGCTGGCCAGCAAGGATAGTTCTGCCCGTGCCTGCCCCCAGACACCCAAATGCTTCCACGCCCGATCTATCGTGTGCAACTGGCTAATCGCTGGATGCAAGCTCAGCATCTCGCGCGTGTCGTGATACACCAGCGCATCCAGCTCCAGATGCGGTGCTTGTTGCTGCAGTACCGTAAACAGCGGCGAGGTGAGCAGCACATCGCCATGATGCCGCAGCTTGATAATTAATACCCGGCGGATAGTCGCTAAATCGATAGGGTCACGAAGCATGAGAGAGGCGCATGGCATACCGGCTAGCGGAGCTTAGCTTAAGACAATAAAGCGCGCATTCTAACAGCCTCTGACAAGCGCTGCCTATTTTGGCGGCAAGCCTTTGTTAAGCTAGTCAGATGTAGCGCCGAAGCTCGGCACCAAACCTTATTTAACTAAGGGCAAGGTAAACCAGAACACGCAAGCGCCAGCGGCACTGCTATTGGCGCCAAATTCACCACGGTGAAATTCAACAATCGAGCGGCAGATATTCAACCCTATCCCCATACCGTCGGCCTTGGTTGAGTAAAACGGAGTAAACAGGTTTTCCCTGGTAGTAGCCGATAAACCCGGCCCATTGTCAGCCACTTCCACTCGCCAGAACGCTTCGCCAATAGTGGTGCGCAGTCTGACACGTGCGCGTTTAGTATTGGCTTCCTGCATGGCTTCTATCGCGTTTTTCATCAGATTGAGCAACACTTGCTCAATCAGCACCGGGTCCATGTCTAATACACAGGGGCGAGCCTCCTGCTCAACTTGCAGTCTGACTCCCGCCTTACTGGCAAGCGCTTCCGCCAGATTAACTGCACGCAAGATGACGATGGTCGGGTCGACTCGCTCTAGTTGCGGTTCATGTTTCTTGATAAACGCGCGGATACTGCTGACAATCTGAGCAGCACGTTTAGCCTGTTCGGCAATAGCTTGCAACGCTTCGCGCACACCGGACGGCAAACTGAATTCAGCAGGCAGACGCCGGTTAACACCCGAAGCATAGGTATTGATGGCAGTAAGAGGCTGATTGAGCTCATGCGCTAGGCTGGAAGCCAACTCGCCCATCGCAATCAGCCGTGAGGTATTCTGAAAACGCTCCTGCTGCGCCTGCTCCTGACTTTCGCGGGCCTTATCAGCGCTGATATCGGTGAGAATCGCCAGCCAGGCCGATTCACCATTCACCCAATCGATACGGCGACGATGCAGTTGCAACCAGTAATGCTCGCCATCGGCCAAGAACTCTTGACCATATTCATCCTGTTCCGGCATCTCGCTTAAACCGGGCAACAGGATACAACAGGGTCCAGCCGGCTCATCAGCCAGACACAGACGGGAAAAAGCCGGGTTGGCATAGAGTAGTAATCCGCTGCTGACATCAATCACACAAACCCCTGCCACCAGGCCATTCAGCACGGTGAGAAAACGCTGATGTGAGGCATTCAGCGCGATGCGCTGACGTTTAGGCTCGGTAATATCGAATAAAGACGCAATCCAGCCGCGCTGCCGGCCATCGGCTTCTACTAAGGGGGTGGCGTACAAGCGCACCTCAATGGCTGCCCCACCATCGCGGGCGAAACGCAATTCAAAACCCTGTGCTGGCTGACGCTGATCGCGCACCGCCGCTATGGCTGCCTGCAAACTATCATGCCCATCTGCCGGCCAGAACGGATGGGGCGGCGTGCTTCCCACCAGTTGCTCAGGACTAAATCCCACCATATCGCAAAAGGCTCGATTAACCCGCAGAATCTCCCCCCCCTCACCCAGCGCCACCAAGCCGCTTTTCATACAGTCCTCTATTGCTTGGCGCAGCGACACCTCTTGTGCCAATGCCTGTTCGGCCTGCGCCCGTTCACGCACATGCCGACGAATACGCCAGGCCGCGTAGATCAGTGCGCTTGCCAACAGTACAATCAAGGTAAACAGCACCGGCAGGGTCAAGCCCAAACCACTGCGATAACTGACCGCGCGCAGCGATAAACCCTGGCCAGGAGGATCAAACGTGGTCTGATGCGACAGGCTGCCAGGGCGCTCGGCCACATCAAACTTACTGGCCAGCGTCTGACCATCCAGATTTTGAATACTGATTGCATACTTGGACGCAATCCACCATGGCACTTGGTGGAACAGCAACACGTCCAACTGATAAGACAGGCGTACCCCACCCAGGGACTGACCATCCTGCACAATAGGCACGACCAGATCGAATTGATATTTGCCATCACGCACCTGATAAGGCGCACTGTAGTCAGCCTGCAGCAGTCGATTCGCCCGCCACAACGCGTCAAACTCGCTATCAGTCAACACTCGGCCATCGCGCCGTAAACCATATTGATCCCACAACACCTCACCATTGATAGCCACTCGCTCAATGCTGACCAAAGCCGGATTTTCGCGTCGATAAAAACTGGCCAACTGAGCAAAGCGCTGGCTATCCAGCTTACCCGCGCTAATCTCACGGCTAAGGTTATCCGCCCACTCCTGATGGCTCTCCATATGCATGCGCAAGGACTGCTCCAGCCACAATACCTCCTGAATCAGATTATCCTGCTGCTCATCGCGCCAGTCGCGGTACACCAGATAAAACAGACTGCCAAGTGCTAGCAACAGCGCAAGCAACAAACCACCGGCACTCAGCCAAAGCAGACGCGGAAAACGACGCGATAAGGTATTCATAAATGCATCACCGGCAAGGCATCAGGGAAAACCCTAATGCCGAAATCCCCAATAGTTGAAAAAGTTCAGACACACTAATTTGCAGTTCTAGGCAAATTCAGCCACTAAAACTGCAGCCCCTAACACCTACACATGCAGTTTGAATTAAAACATGCTACCAGGAGATAACACATGAAACTGAAACTAACAGCCTTGGCCTTGGCGGCGACATTCGGCTTAAGCGGCATCGCCCAGGCCGCCGGCGAAATTGTGATCAAATTCAGCCACGTGGTGGCACAAAATACACCAAAAGGCAAAGCGGCAGAATACTTTAAAAAGTTAGCCGAGGAACGCACCAAAGGGCGGGTGAAGGTACAGGTTTATCCAAACAGTCAGTTGTACAAGGACAAGGAAGAACTGGAAGCCTTGCAACTGGGTGCGGTACAAATGCTGGCACCGGCTTTATCCAAATTCGGCCCATTAGGTCTCAAAGAATACGAAGTCTTCGACCTGCCTTATATTTTCAAAGACTACGCAGCGCTGCACAAAGTTACCGAAGGCCCGATCGGGCAGCAATTATTAGGCAAGCTGGATAGCAAGGGCATCAAGGGTCTCGCCTTCTGGGACAATGGCTTCAAGCACTTTTCGGCCAATAAGCCCATCAAAAAGCCACAAGACTTGCAAGGCATGAAGATGCGCATTCAGTCTTCCAAGGTACTGGAAGAACAAATGCGTACGCTGCGCGCCTTGCCACAGGTCATGGCCTTCTCTGAGGTATACCAGGCACTGCAGACCGGTGTGGTAGATGGCACAGAGAACCCGCCATCCAATATGTACACACAGAAGATTCACGAAGTACAGAAACACATGATCACCACCGGTCACGGCTACTTGGGCTATGCGGTCATCGTCAATAAGAAGTTCTGGGATGGCTTACCGGCTGATATCCGTACTCAGTTGAACAGCGCCATGAAAGACGCCACCAAGTACGCCAACGATATCGCCAAGCAGGAAAATGATGCCGATTTGGCGCGCATTGCCAAATCCGGCAAAACAGTGATTTACAAGGCTACCCCGGCCGAACTGGCCGCTTTCAAGAAAGCCTTGCTACCGGTCCATACCAAGATGTCCAGTCGTATTGGTGCCAATCTAATCAAATCCATTTATCAGCAAACCGGTTTTACCGCTAACTAAGCGGGCGGTATTGCACAGTGCGGTCAGCCAGCCTGACCGCACATTTTATTGTTCGCTGGAGATTATCTCATGCTGAAATTCCTCGATCATCTCGAGGAGTGGCTGATTGCCTTCCTGATGAGTGCCGCCACACTCATTACCTTTGTCGCGGTCGTTCACCGTTACAGCGCAGGCACAGACCTCCTCTACCCCTTGGTGGGTGATATCAACTTTTCCTGGGCACAGGAATTAACAATTTATCTGTTTGTGTGGATGGCCAAATTTGGCGCAGCTTACGGGGTGCGTACCGGTATTCATGTGGGCGTGGATGTGGTGATTAATCAGTTGAATAACCGCAATCGTGGCCGCTTTATTATTTTCGGTCTGCTGGCCGGTGCCTTGTTCACCGCTGTGGTTGGCACACTGGGAAGCAAATTTGTATGGGACATCGCTCACACCGACCAGACCTCTGTCGACCTAGAAATTCCCATCTGGATCGTTTACCTAGCGGTGCCTTGCGGCTCCTACCTGATGAGCTTCCGCTTTTTACAGGTAACCTGGGGCTTTATTCGCACCGGTGAGCTGCCAAAACATGACCATGCTCATGTTGAAGGCATTGAGGATTTAGACGACGACATTTTGACCATGAGCGATAACCTGCATCCTCATGATAAAACGCAGGGGGGCGACAAAAAATGAGTGCTCTCATTATCTTTACGCTGCTGCTGGTGCTGATGCTCACCGGCATGCCTATCTCGATTTCCCTGGGTCTGACGGTACTGACCTTTTTGTTCACCATGACCGATGTGCCGATTGAATCGGTAGCACTCAAGCTGTTCACCGGTATCGAAAAGTTCGAAATCATGGCGATTCCGTTCTTTATCCTGGCTGGTAATTTCCTCACCCATGGTGGTGTAGCAAAACGTATGATTAATTTTGCCACCAGTCTGGTTGGGCATTGGCATGGTGGTTTGGGTCTGGCCGGCGTGGTGGCCTGCGCACTGTTTGCGGCGGTATCCGGCTCTAGTCCGGCAACCGTGGTCGCCATCGGTTCCATCCTGCTGCCTGCCATGGTCAAGCAGGGTTTCCCTAATCGCTTTGGTGCCGGTATTGTCACCACCGCCGGTGCGCTGGGCATCTTGATTCCACCGTCCATCGTGATGGTGATGTATTCAGTCTCTACCAATACCTCTGTGGGTCAGTTGTTTATGGCTGGCGTCATACCTGGGCTCATGCTGGCAGCCTTGCTGGGGCTCACCACTTGGTATCGCGCCCGTAAGTTTGGCTACCCGCGTCTACCTAAAGCCAGTTGGGGGCAACGCCTGAAAGCATTCCGCGAATCCATGTGGGGCTTATTGCTGATCGTGGTGGTGATAGGCGGTATTTATACCGGCATCTTTACCCCCACCGAAGCGGCTGCGATGTCAGCGGTGTATGCCTTCATCGTTGCGGTATTTGTGTATAAAGACATGTCGCTGAAGCAGGTACCCAAGGTTTTGCTCGACTCGGCCAGCATGTC
Organism: Neisseriaceae bacterium TC5R-5; assembly: GCA_020830965.2. Taxonomy (GTDB): domain Bacteria; phylum Pseudomonadota; class Gammaproteobacteria; order Burkholderiales; family Chromobacteriaceae; genus Chromobacterium. Next base: position 6,583 of record JACCFC020000014.1, on the reverse strand, counting down.
GGCCATGCTGCTGTACATCATCACCAATGCGGTACTGTTCTCCTTCCTGATGACGAGTGAAGGAATTCCGCAGGCGATGGCCAGTTGGTTGATTGATGCCGGTCTTGGCCCAATTGCCTTCCTGCTGGTGGTCAATGTGTTACTGCTACTGGCCGGTAATGTGATGGAGCCCTCCTCTATCGTGCTGATTCTGGCGCCGATTCTGTTCCCGGTAGCGATGGCTCTAGGCATCCATCCAGTACATTTTGGTATTCTGATTGTGGTGAATATGGAAGTAGGCATGTGCCACCCACCAGTGGGCCTGAACCTGTATGTTGCCTCAGGCATCACCAAAATGGGCATTACCGAGCTCACCATTGCCGTGTGGCCGTGGCTGCTCACCATGCTGGGCTTCCTAGTGGCCGTTACTTATATCCCGGAAATCTCGCTGTGGCTGCCCCGCACACTGGGCATGCTTGGTTAAACCGGCAATAAAAAACGCGATGGTTGATGCCATCGCGTTTTTTTTGTCTGCCGCAGCATAGCCCACGCCGAGCTTAAGCCCTTATAATGCCGACTCTGTTCCCAAGTACATCTGCGTAAAATCTGTTGTGCAATAGAACACAGAACAGGCACTTAACCACGCTTCTGATAAGAACCTACTGAGGAGTCCAAGAATGGACGAGCAACTGCGCCAAAGCGCTCTGGATTATCATCAATACCCTACGCCAGGCAAAATTCAAGTCGCCCCCACCAAGCCGCTCACCACTCAGCGTGATCTGGCCCTAGCCTACTCCCCCGGCGTTGCCGCAGCTTGCGACGCCATCGTCGAAGATCCTCTCAACTCTTACAAATACACTGCCCGTGGCAACTTGGTCGCGGTGATTTCCAATGGTACCGCCGTACTTGGCCTAGGTAATATCGGTGCTCTAGCCGGTAAACCCGTCATGGAAGGCAAAGGGGTTTTATTTAAGAAATTCGCGGGTATTGATGTATTCGATCTGGAAGTTAACGAGCTGGACCCGGACAAGCTGGTCGATATTATCTGTGCGCTGGAACCCACTTTTGGCGGTATTAATCTGGAAGATATCAAAGCGCCGGAGTGCTTCTATATTGAGAAAAAATGCCGTGAACGCATGGGCATTCCTGTTTTCCATGACGATCAACATGGCACCGCCATTGTCGCCGCCGCAGCCGTACTCAACAGCCTGCGCTTGGTGAAAAAAGAGATGTCTGAAGTTCGCGTCGTGGCCTCCGGTGCCGGTGCTGCCGCCATCGCCTGCCTGGACTTGCTGGTTGCTCTGGGCGTACAACGCCACAACATTACCGTCTGCGACTCCAAAGGCGTCATTTTTGTCGGTCGTGACGAAAAACTGGACGACTCCAAAAAACGCTACGCCATTCCAGACAATGGTCAACGCAAACTGGCGGACGCCATCGCCGGTGCCGATATTTTCATGGGTTTGTCCGGCCCCAATTTGGTGAGCCAGGACATGGTGAAATCGATGGCCCGCGACCCATTGATTCTTGCCATGGCCAACCCCGATCCGGAAATCCTGCCACCGCTGGCCAAAGCCGTGCGCCCCGATGCCATTATCGGCACCGGTCGTTCTGATTTCCCCAATCAAGTCAATAATGTGCTGTGCTTCCCCTTCATCTTCCGTGGTGCGCTGGATGTCGGTGCCACCGCGATTAATGAAGAAATGAAACTCGCGACGGTGCGTGCGATTGCCGACTTGGCGATGGCTGAACAGAACGATGTCGTCGCCAGTGCTTATGGCGATCAATCGCTGTCTTTTGGCCCGGAATATGTAATTCCCAAGCCATTTGACCCACGCCTGATCGTCAAGATTGCCCCTGCGGTAGCCAAAGCAGCGATGGATTCCGGCGTCGCGACTCGTCCGATTAAAGACTTTGATGCTTACGCCGAACAATTGGCACAGTTTGTCTACAAGACCAATCTGTTCATGAAGCCCGTGTTCTCGCAAGCCAAACAAAATCTGAAACGCGTAGTGCTGGCCGAAGGTGAAGACGAACGCGTGCTGCATGCAACCCAAGAAGCTGTCGTGCAAGGCCTAGCCAAGCCGATTCTGATTGGCCGCCCCAGCGTTATCGAGATGCGCATCAACAAGCTAGGGCTAAAGCTGGAAATGGGCCGCGACTTTGAAGTGGTCAATAATGAATCCGACCCACGCTTTGCCGACTACTGGAAAGAGTATTACCAGTTGGCCAAACGCAAAGGTGTTTCCCAGGAACAGGCTCGCCGTCGTGTGATTGGTAACAGCACACTGATTGGTGCATTGATGGTCCGTCGTGGCGATGCCGACGCGATGATTTGCGGTACTTATGGCCCGTATCGCCACCACTTCGATATCATCGAAACGATACTGGGTTATAACAATCCGGAAAAAGTAGCCGGTGCAATGAATGCGCTGATTTTACCTACCGGCAATATCTTCATTACCGATACCTATCTGAATGCCGACCCTAGTGCTGAACAACTGGCCAGCATCACCCGTATGGCTAGTGAATCTATGCAGCGCTTCGGGATTGTGCCTAAGGCCGCGCTACTGTCCAACTCCAGCTTTGGTACGCTGAACACGGCATCCGCACAAAAAATGCGCGCTGCGTTTGATTTGATCCGTCAGGCACAGCCAGAACTGGAAATTGATGGTGAAATGCAAGGTGATGCCGCGCTGATGGAAAGCATTCGCCAGCAAGCCATGCCAGACAGCACGCTGAAAGGCTCGGCTAATCTGCTGATTATGCCGAATGTGGAAGCTGCTAATATCAGCTACAACCTGTTGCGTGTCTCAGCTTCAGACGGCGTCACCATTGGCCCGATCTTGCTGGGCATGACCAAACCTGCTCACATTCTGACGCCGATTGCCTCGGTACGCCGTATTGTGAATATGGTGGCACTCGCAGCAGTAGAGGCCCAAACCGCCGATAGCAAATAAGCAGTCATCGCTAGAACAAAATGGGCAAACCATGCTGTTTGCCCGTTTTGTTTTGCTGCACCACAACTATTTTTCACACCCAAGGCCATCGCACCACCATAGCGATTAGCTAATAAAGAACTAACAATAATCAATTTAATAAAATAAAAAAGCCGCACTATAATTTCAACATATCAACCTGTTGAGCTTATCAAGATGAACCACCAACGCTGGCAAGACATTTACTTGGAAATATGTGCCAACTTCATCTGCTTACAATAAGAACCGCTAAGCAGCCTACCCAGCAATAGTGTAGTGACAGACTGATGATTGCCCACAACATCAGTCAACTCAGCAAGACCAAACTGTTAACAGAGACGGGTAAATACGGGGTTGCTCCTACCCATTGCTACCATATTGCTTAAACCACAGAGCAGCCGCCGCCCTTGCTCATTAACAGACCATTCCATCGCAATAAGCGAAGCGGAAAAATCATTACAAAGCCATTGACCCCCATACTGCTGCAATGCTAGCTTTTCACTCCTCAATCTTGCTTGGCGTCTCTCAGCCAGGTCACAAAGGAGGAAGAATGAAAACAACACGCTCTAGCTATAGCGCCATACTATGGCTATGCCTCAGCACAATTCTCAGCGCCTGTAACTCAGATAACTCCGTACCAGCAGCGCGCAACATCAATAATCTCAGCACGGCACAAGCCTGCTCTGCTTTACAGGGCCGCACCATAGCCGCTAGTGAGCTGACCCTCCCCACTGGCGGCGCTCAGGTGGTATCCGCGCAGTTAGTCACTGCAGATCCCGCTAACAATAGCCTGGGCGAATACTGCCAGATACGCGGTCAGATTCTGCCACTGAATCCCAGCTCACCCAATATCAACTTTGCCGTCAACTTACCCAGTGAATGGAATGGCAAAGCCATCCACTTTGGCGGCGGTGGCTTTAATGGCCGCTTGATTGATGGCACCGAAGCGATGCGTTTCGGCCTGCCGGATGATGCCCCGCCGTTGGCACAAGGTTATGCCACCTGGGGGGATGACTCCGGCCACCAGAGCAGCAGTATCACCAATGGCAGTTTCGCGCAGGATGACGAAGCACTGGCCAACTATGGTGGTGATACTTTGAAAAAAACCCATGATGTCGCCGTGCTACTGCTGAAACAACGCTATGGCAAAGCCGCAACGCATAGCTATTTCCTCGGCACCTCCACCGGCGGGCGGGATGCGCTGGGCTATATTCAACGCTGGCCCACCGATTACGATGGGGTCATTGCCAATGAACCAGCACTCAACTATAGCGGCACCCGCCTGTCCAACGTCGCTGTAGGCCGCGCCCTGTACTTGAATGGCGGGGTCGGCTGGCTCAACATCCAAAAAACGCTACTGGTACAACAAGCCGCGATGAGCGCCTGTGACCGGCTGGATGGCGTGGCAGACAACATCATCAGTAATGTGGAAGGCTGCCGTCTGGGCTCGGAACAAGTGCTGGCTTCACTACGCTGCCCCGGAGGCACTGATAGTGGTAATAGTTGCCTGTCCGACGCACAGATCAATACGGTAAAAACCATTGAATCCCCACTGCAACTCAGTTACCCACTGGCCAATAATGTCACCGTAGCCGGTGGTTACAATCTGCTGGAAGGCGCACTGATAGCCGGCCCCTTTACCAGCCGCGACCTGGGTACTCGCCTGGTTCCCGGCAACCCGGCCACCACCGCCGATGCCAATGTGTATGTCACCGGAGACCAATGGGTAAAGTATTTCATCACCCGTGAACCCACATTTGACAGCCTAACTTTTGACCCAGTCAACCCCGGTAGCTATACCACACGCGTACAACAGGTGTCCGCCATCACCGATGCCACCAACCCGGATATTGCGGCATTTCTGAACAAGGGGGGTCGTCTGATTCTGCTGCACGGCCTGGCCGATGAAGTCATCAGCCCCAACTCCACCATCGCCTGGTACCAGGCCGTCAAAAACACTGTCGGTGCCGCTGCTGTACAGCAAGGTATCCGCTTTTATACCGTACCCGGCATGGGGCATGGCACCGGCAGCTTCCTGCCTGCCTGGAACTCCTTGAGTGCTTTGGAAAACTGGGTAGAGCAAGGCGTGCCACCGGCAGCCCGCACAGTAATGGACACCAATCAAGTCAACTATGGTCGCACTCGTCCGCTATGTGAATATCCGGCATGGCCACAATACAAAGGCTCCGGCAGTCAAGACGCCGCGATTAACTATAGCTGCGTAGGTAGTAATGGAGCGGTTGTACAAGCCTGCCCTAATCTACCCGTCAATAGCACCGTCTACAAAGGAGGCGATACCTTTGGTGAAGAACTCAGCGTACAAATCGACCCGGACACCATGACATACCGCATCACCATTGATGCCAGCCTGCAACGCAGTACCGGCAGCAGTCGCAGCGGCAAACTCCAGGCCACACAGAATGCCTGCAGTTTTAATAGTGATGAACAGGGTGCGCGCTTCACCTTTACTGGTGGCGGAGTATTGCTAGGCGGTATAGCCGCCAGCTCGGGCAGCAACTTCCTGCCCCTGGTGGCCTTTCAGAATGTCAGCAGCGACTACAAAGCCGTGGCTGATATTTATAACGCCAGCGGCATTGAGTATAACGCCACCACTAACAGCAGCAGCCTGGTGCGCCAGTCAGCACGACTACGCTCCTCCGCCGCCACCTGGCAGAGCTGCCAGGCCGCCGGCAGCTCTGGCTTTATCAGCTACGACGCCAGCTGTGCCAACAGCAGTAAGGGCTATATCGCCTGGAATAGCAGCCGCAGGGCCTTTGATTACTATCTAGGTGGCAGCCCCGACAAGAACGATGGCAACCTCAGTGGCTCGCTAATCAGCGGCATCGTCAATGGCAAACCGGTACCGCTTATTCTTACCCGCTCGGCTAGCCGTTATGGCCTGCAGTTTTTCGCACCACAACCGACCAATCTACCACTGGCCAGCAGCGCAGCAGATGGGCGCTACCAGCTCAGTTTCAACGATGGCACCCAGTTCAGCACCGAGCTCAATGGCAGCAGCATCACCCAAGGCGGCAATGTAGGACTGCTCAGTTATAACCAGCCGGTACTAGGGCTGATTAGCGCCAGTGGTAGCGTCACTGGCATCTATAGCAGCAATGGTGGCTTGTTATCCCTCATCAATGAGCGGGGTTTTGCCTTAGGGCTGCTGTACTAGAGACTCGCCAGCAGACCAAACCTGCGAGCCATTTGCCAGAATCGACAACTTATTGCGATATGGCTCGGTTCACTAGCACCTAGTGATATGACTAAGCGCATCAACAATAAAGGCCGCTGTGCTGTAACAGCGGCCTTTGTTCATGATCAAAGCGCGGTTAGCTTACTGATCCCCCCAACAAGCCAAGGTGACCGCAACAACTTACCCGTTGCCAGGTTATTGACCATTTTCTGGTGTGGTTTCGCAAAAATAGCCATGTCTTGTTGCAAAGTCATGAGCAACTTGCTCAAAAAATGGCTCTTTCTCTGCTAGCGGATGAACATTAAGCTAAGAGCCTGTTCACGATTCCTAAATGCTGGAAAATAAGGAGATGCGAACAACAAAATATCCAAGCGACATCAGTCCAGAACAATTTGAACAAATTCGTCCTCTGCTGGAGAGTGTGCGCAAG
>JACCFC020000139.1 GCA_020830965.2 Neisseriaceae bacterium TC5R-5 | reverse complement strand
TGCCGCCAAGGCCGTTGATGGTGCCACTAAAGGTGCTGTCCTTATTGATGTTGTTGTTGGCAGTGAGCGTGGTTGTGCCCATTTGTACGGTACCGGCCCCGGATAGACTATTGAGCTGCTGATTAGCAGCGTCGACATCCAGCACGGCATTTTCGGCCACACTGATCGCGCTACTGCTTCCTAGTTGATTGGCAGAGCTTAGTTGTAGGGTACCGTTGTTGATATTGGTGGCACCGGTATAGCTATTGGTGCCGCTCAGTGTCAGCGTACCGGCCCCGGTTTTAGTGAAGCCACCCTCCCCGCTGATGGCGCTCAGAAG
>JACCFC020000138.1 GCA_020830965.2 Neisseriaceae bacterium TC5R-5 | reverse complement strand
GACATGAGCAAGCGAGTAACGCAAAGCTATGCCCCGGAATTCCGGGCGGAAGCGATCAAGCTGGTGCTTGAACAAGGATTTTCGGCGGCGGAGGCGGCTGCACGGCTGAACATGAATCAGGGCACACTGGCTTATTGGGTGACGCAAGCCCGCAAAGCCGGCAAAAACACCCCGGCCACGGCTGGAGCACCAAGCGCGGCAGAGTTGATAACTGAGGTTCGGCAATTGCGCAAAGAGTTGGCCGAAGCCCGGATGGAGCGCGACATCCTAAAAAAAGCGACGGCGTACTTTGCCAGGGAGTCACTGCCCGGTACGCGTTCG
>JACCFC020000137.1 GCA_020830965.2 Neisseriaceae bacterium TC5R-5 | reverse complement strand
TGGAGAGTGTGCGCAAGAAAACCAAACCACGTAGGGTCGATTTGCGCGAGGTATTTTGCGCTGTGCTGTACTTGCTCAAAAGCGGCGGCCAGTGGCGCATGCTGCCGAGCGACTTTCCCAAGTGGTGCACGGTTTACTCCTACTTTGAGAAGTGGAGTGCTCCTGACCAAGACGGTGTAAGCGTATTGGAGCAGGCTTTAAAAAATCAGGTTGGCGTGGCCCGCGAAAAACAGGCGCGCAACGCCTTGACGAGCTTTTTGATCGTTGATGCACAAAGCGTGAAGAACACGGATACGGCAACACACAAGGGCTACGACGCTGGCA
>JACCFC020000136.1 GCA_020830965.2 Neisseriaceae bacterium TC5R-5 | reverse complement strand
CCTACCGTGCTGAAGCTGGTATTGGTGTTTTGGCTATCGGCCACCAGCGCCGCTTCCTGGCCGCTTTCGTGGTAGCTGCCGGTGCGTAGATTGACGTGGGTCAGGTTGAGATACGGTTCCAGCGCAGTGTTTTTCCACTGGTACGGTAGTGCCACTTCGCCAAACGCTTGCAGGGTGTTAGCTTGGTAGTCGGCGGTAAGGTGGTCGCTGTAGTTAGGGAAGTTGACGTGGCGGGTGGTGTCGACATTGTGCCAGCTATAGCTCAGGCCGCTACGGAACAATACTTTCTGGATTTGGGTACCGGCATAAGCGCCCAGGTGGTAGTT
>JACCFC020000135.1 GCA_020830965.2 Neisseriaceae bacterium TC5R-5 | reverse complement strand
GGTGTTCCACCATCACGCCCTTAGGCAGTCCCGTCGAGCCCGAGGTGTAAATCACATACGCCAGATGCTTGGCATTGAGTCCTAAAGCCACGGCGTCAGGATTGTCGCTAGCTTCTGCCATCCATGCTGCCGCTTCGTCTAGCAGCAACGTCGGCACAGCCACTTCGGGAAGCTGCCCCAGCAAATCGGTTTGGGTCAGCAGGGCCACCGGCTCGCTATCCGTCAACATATACGCCAGACGCTCAGCCGGGTAGCTCGGGTCTAAGGGCACATATGCCCCACCGGCCTTCAGGATCCCCAGCAGCCCCACCACCATCTCCAGGCTGCG
>JACCFC020000134.1 GCA_020830965.2 Neisseriaceae bacterium TC5R-5 | reverse complement strand
CTGACCTATCAGGGAGGTTTAAGCGGTTCCGGTGGCGCCGGTTCAGCGGCCACGATTCAGGGCAATGTCAACGTAACCGGCAATCTCAGCGCTAGCGGTAGCGTGATGGATGGCGGCGGCAACAGCAACCACCATAGCCACTAAATCAGGATTAAGAAAATGAAAAACCTGCTATTCAGCTTTGAAGACTTGGCCAGCAAGCAACTGGCCCGCTACTTCAGTCGTGCCGGGTGCCAAGTCGTGCAACAGGATGTCTTAGCGGCCCTGAAACGCACAGCGGGCATTACCTATCGGGAAATGGTGTTAACCTTTGCCGACTCGCAGCAAGT
>JACCFC020000133.1 GCA_020830965.2 Neisseriaceae bacterium TC5R-5 | reverse complement strand
AGAAGCTGTCTGATTAATGCCTACTGCAGTTTGGCAAGCGTTATTTTTAGCATGGCGACGCGCACAACGTTTTTGACCGTCGCTGTTAACACTTCCACATCCTTTGCCAGCCGGCGATAGTGGCCCAGCCAAGCAAAGGTTCTCTCGACTATCCACCGCTTCAGCAGCACGGCAAAGCCATCTTTAATCTTGGTCGAAATATGGCATGGGCGTTGCGATACCCGCCTGCACAAAGTTTACCGTCGTACACCGATAGCCTGCATCGGCCGAGAAGGCACGAATGCTCGGCCATTTCTCCAGCGCTCGCGCCAAGATCGATAACGCGGCTTT
>JACCFC020000132.1 GCA_020830965.2 Neisseriaceae bacterium TC5R-5 | reverse complement strand
CTGACATTACCGCCGATATTGCCACCAACATTCATGGTGCTATTACTTTGGGCGCTAAGATTGCCGCTAATCGTGGCATTAGGCTGAACATTAACGGCCGCGTTATTTTGTGCGCTGAGGTTACCAGCTACATTAGCGTCTACATTCAGTTGTGAGCCTTTGCCAGTCACGGCCAGCGAGCCGCCAAACGGGGTGAGGCTATTCATCACCCCCTCAGTCACGGTGAGCGTACCGCTATAGCTACTGCTACTACCTAGGGAGTTAAGGGTACTGCGACCGGTTTTGCTCAGGTCGCCGCTGCCGCTCAAGCTACCTGTCAGCGTCAGGTCGCCGTT
>JACCFC020000131.1 GCA_020830965.2 Neisseriaceae bacterium TC5R-5 | reverse complement strand
CATACCCCGCTTAGCGGTAGCCATACCGAGATGAGCCGACCACTGGCGAGTCTGCAACAGGCGCAGCAGCAAATCCACAGCCACAACCAGCTCGCCAGCCAGCAGGGGGCCGAAGCGCTGGCGGCGGAAGACCCTAATCAGCAACTGATCGACAGCCTCAGCGGGCCGGAACGGGCGGAGTTAACCAAGCCGGTGCTCAGCCTAGCCAGCCCGGCGGGCATCATCAGCAGCACCGATGGCAGCACCCATATGGTCAGTGGTGAACACCATAGCGTGACCAGCACTGCCGACACCAACCTCAGCGTGGGCCGCTCGCTGGTGGCGACGGTAAAAAACACGATCAGCCTGTTTG
>JACCFC020000130.1 GCA_020830965.2 Neisseriaceae bacterium TC5R-5 | reverse complement strand
CCACCGCTATTGCGCTTGAGCTTGCCCACTTCGTCGTTGCCATCAACACTGCCCCAGCCGCCAAAGGCACGCGCCCAGAACAGGCGCTGTGAGCTGTTAGCAGCAACCGCTTGGCCTTGTGCGTCGTAGGCGCCTAGATTGGCACCGACGCCGTTGAACGCCGCCCGTAAGCGATCGTTAGCGGCATCGCGGATGAAGTGGCTGTCTTCGATCTGGCCCGCTTTGATCGAGGCGTGCAGTTCGCCGGAGACTTGGTTGAGGGCGTCGCGGATAGCGGCATCATTATTATCGTTATTCAAATCGACGATCGCTTGATTAAGGCGATTGGCTCCACCCAAGCTATCGATGGCACGACCCACACT
>JACCFC020000013.1 GCA_020830965.2 Neisseriaceae bacterium TC5R-5 | reverse complement strand
TGCCGTTGGCGGTGGTGATGGAGGAGCCGTCCAGATTAATATCTGAGCCACCTGTGGCAGCGGTCATACCATTACCGGCACCGGCTACGGTGATGCTGGTTTTGTTATCGCCAGTCACATTCAGGTTGCCGGCGGAGGTGATACCGTCACCGCCTTTGGTGGTAATAGTGGTATCAGCCAAGGTAACGGTAGAGGTTTTACCGGTTCCTCGCAGATTGATGGCGCTGCCAGTGTTGGTGCTTAGAGTGCTACTGGTCAGATTGACGCTGGAGCCATCCAGCCCAGCTGAAATTGCATTCCCAGCACCGTTTTGCACGGTGATGCTGCTGTTATTGTCTTTTACTGTCAAAATGCTATCGGACTGAATCCCGCCACCATTCTGGCTGCTAATGACCATGTCCTTCAGATTGACCGTTAGCGGGGCATTATTATGCCCGTAAATGGCCCTGCCTGAGTTAGCTGTACCATTAGTGGTGATACTCCCGCCTTGCAGCAAATTGACTGTTGTCGCTATAGAACCATGAATGTGAATACCATCATCAGTGTTGATTCCGCCACCAGTGCCGGTATTTGTGATGGTGACTGGGCCGGTGGCTGTCAGAGTATTGTCAGTGTCGGAGGGGTCAAATTGAAGAGCAGGGGCTACACCAGTTTGACTGTAAGTGCCACTTATATCTCTCGCAACAGCAAACTGTATCCCGCCAAGAGCTATCCCCGCCCCCACCAGCAAAGCCCCACCCGCAGAAACAGCACGTGATTTGCCGCGACGCTTGCTAAGTTCACTGGTCACAGCCCAGCGGTTGGTGGCAGCATCCCAAATTAAACGATAGATTTTATTCATAGCCTGATTAAGAGGTAAGAGTTAAAAATTGCATTTACATGCATAAGTGGTGATTTTTGAAGTAGAGCAATATTTTTTGAAATTGGTTTTTTGTAATTGAAACTAATAAATAGTTAGAGCAAAGAGTCTTAAAAAATTAGTCATGTGGAGACTAAGTTTTATATTTATTCATTTGTTGTGAATTGCGCGGGGCAGATTGTGCATGTTGCAAGAATTTCCCGTCAATCGGAAAAGCAAGCGCTGGTGACAGGAATTTTCCTAGACAATAATAAGAAAAGTATTAACCATATGATTTAAATAATATTTTTTTGATTAAAGTCGCTTGGTTTATCTGGGGGAAGGTAGACGTAAAAAATACCATGAAGGAAATGCTATCCACATGGTATTTTTTTTGACAGTCAAATTGTCTATGTGCTGACAGAAACAGGGGCTTCGTGGCAAATAATGCCGCCTCCTAGACAAATATCTCCCGCGTAAAGTACAGCAGACTGACCGGGAGTAATTGCCCATTGCTTATCTTCGAAGTCCAACTGCGCCTGGCCACCGGTGAGCATAGACAAATGACAGGCGGCATCCGCCATGCGATAGCGATTTTTGGCGGTGTAGGCGCCAGCGGTGGGGGGGTGGGGCAATGTCCAGGATAACTGGTCCATGATGAGAGCCGGTTTGAGCAGCAGAGGATGATCATGGCCTTGCACCACGATCAGTCGGTTGGCCGCTAGGTCTTTGTCGGCGACGAACCAAGGTTCGCCATTGCCATCTTTGGCTCCGCCAATATTCAGGCCTTTGCGCTGGCCTAGTGTGTAATACATCAAACCGATGTGTTCGCCGATCACTTTGCCATTGGGCAGTATCATCTCGCCAGGTTGGGTAGGCAAATAGCGTTGTAAAAACTCGCGGAATGGGCGCTCGCCAATAAAGCAGATGCCGGTGGAGTCTTTCTTGGCCGCAGTAGGCAGGCCGGCTTGTTCGGCCAGCTTACGCACCTCGGTCTTATGCAAATCACCCAAGGGAAACCAGGCTTTGGCTAATTGGTGCTGTTGCAAACGATACAGAAAATAGCTTTGATCTTTGCTGTGATCAACGGCTTTGAGCAGATAGTGCTGGCCTTGTTGTTCATGTTTGCGTGCATAGTGGCCAGTGGCAATGCAGTCTGCGCCCAGCGTGATGGCGTAATCGAGAAAAGCCTTGAATTTGATTTCGGCATTGCACAGTACGTCTGGGTTGGGAGTGCGGCCGGCGGAGTATTCACTCAGAAAATAGGAAAACACGCGATCTTTGTATTCCTTGGCAAAATTGACGATTTCCATGTCAATGCCAATAATATCGGCCACACTCATCGCATCCAACGCGTCTTGTTTGATCGAGCAATATCCGTCGTCGTTATCGTCTTCCCAGTTTTGCATGAAAACACCAATTACTTCGTGGCCTTGCTGTTTCAGCAGCCAGGCTGTTACTGATGAGTCCACGCCGCCGGACATGCCGACAACTATGCGTTTTTTACCCGTCACGGGGCTTCCTTTTACAAACTGTAAGATTGAACAGCAAATGGTGCTAATGGTAACAGAAGTAGCGATGATAGCTGTGGGTGTCAGATAGGGGCGTGATGCACAAAAAAAAGGCCCGACCGCAAATAAAGGGTCGGGCTGCAATACCATACAAAGGAGATGTCACCTTAATGACATCCTGTTTATAGGTAAGTTTTTGCAGTGCCGCAAGGTAAACTAGACAGCTATTTACTGGCCAAATAGACAGGTTGATTTTTGCTGAAAAACATATTCATTTATGCGTGGCTGCTTCACATAAATAAACAACTAAAAAAGTTAAAAATATTGTTAAAAAACAAAATGTTACTATTATTTTTGCCTGGTGCATCTATTTGCCATGCTTTATGAATTTACATAGATTGTGCTTTCTATTATTATTTCCACGGATTCATAAGGCTAGTTACTATCTGCGTTTTGAATTTCTTTCAAGTGAAGTTGTTTTGAGCCCACCCTAATTTTGGTGGGCTCATTTTTTTTGTCTGGCTCACCGTATCAGGCGTCGGCAAATGCCCAAGTATCTTGCTCGGCAAACTCCAGCCAACAATCCCCACTGGCTAGCGCCTGTTGGCCATAGGCGCGCAGACGCAGTTCGCCATGCTGTAGCAGATATTCCCAGCGATCACCCAGGTACATTGAGGTGACAAGCTTGGCCGGTAAGCTGTTACTGCCGGCTTCGGCACGCACTTGCAGGCGTTCCAGTCGAATGACTGCCTGCGCTTTGCTGCCAGTGGTCAGTGCTTGTCTGGCCCGGGCTTTCAGGTGCCAGCCTGCCCCTTGCAGGGTGACCTGTTCGCCATTAACTGCGCTCACCGTCGCGTTCAGGCTGTTATTGGCACCCATAAATTGGGCGGTGTAGAGGGATTGTGGTGCTGAGTACAGCTCGGTGGGCGTACCGGCCTGTTCGATGCGGCCATTCTTGAGCAGCAGAATGCGGTCGGACATCGCCATTGCTTCGCTTTGGTCGTGGGTAACGCAGAGGGCGGAGAGTTTCAGCGAGATGATCAGTTCACGTAACCAGGCGCGGGCTTCTTCGCGCAGCTTGGCATCAAGATTGGACAGCGGCTCATCCAGTAGGATTACCGGTGGGTTGTACACCAAGGCGCGAGCAATCGCTACCCTTTGCTGCTGGCCGCCGGAGAGTTGATGGGGATAGCGTTCGGCCAGTTGTCCCAAGCCTAGGTTGTTGAGTACTTGTTGCACCCGTTCGCGGGTTTCTGCAGCGCTTATTTTTCGCAGTTTCAGGCCATAGCCGACATTTTGCGCAACCGTACGGTGCGGCCATAGTGCATAAGATTGAAATACTAGGCCCAGCGAGCGCTGTTCTACCGCTAAATTAAAGTGGCGTGCGCCATCATAGAGTGCCTCACCATTCAGCAGGATTTGACCGGAAGAGGGTTGTTCCAAGCCGGCAATGGCGCGCAGCAGTGTGGTTTTGCCACTGCCGGAGGCTCCTAGCAGCGACACGACTTCGCCAGCGGCCAGCTGAAATGATACGCCTTTCAGAATCGGGGTTTTATCGTAGCTAAGATGTAGATCGTGAATGGTCAGTTTAGTCATGCAGTTTTACTCCAAAACGTAGCGCCACAATTAAGCCAGCGCCCACCATTAAGATATTGACCACGGATAAGGCCGCGACGACATCGACGGCCCCCGTGCTCCATAAAGAAACCAACAGCGAGCCGATGACCTCGGTGCCGGGCGATAGCAAATACACTGCGGTGGAATATTCGCGTTCAAAAATCATGAAAATCAGCAGCCAGCTGGAGAGCAGACCAAAACGGATCAGCGGTAGAGTGACATCCAGGCTGGTACGTTGGCGGCTAGCGCCGACGCTGCGTGCCGCTTCTTCCAGTTCCGGTCCCACTTGCAGCAGGGCGCTTTGTACCAGGCGCATACCATAGGCCATCCATACCACGGCATAGGCTATCCAGATCGAAAACATGGTATTTTTGGCACCCTGTAAACCGGGTACAAATAAGAACACCCACAAGAAAGCCAGGCCAGCCAGAATGCCCGGCACGGCACGCGGCATCAGTACCAGATAGTCGAGAATGCGGCTGCCCCAGTCGGGACGGCGATGGCCTGCAAAGCCAATCAGGGTGTAGAAACCGACGGCCAAGGCACCACCAATGACGCCGACGCCCAGAGTGTTGACAATGGCGCGCACCGTATTGTCCTGCTCCCACAGCATCGCGAAATGATCCAGTGTCAGCACATCCAGCAGCACAATGCCTTCGCCCCATTGGCTGACTACGGAGCGCAGTGCAATCCCGGAAATCGGAATCACGACGGTAAAGAATAGCCAGAGCAGCACAATGGCAAACGCCAGATAGCGCCAGGCTCCCAAGGACAAGGCTTGTTGGCGTCCCGCCTTGCCCTTGACGGTAACAAAGCGCTGCGCACCACGCAGCAGATGACGTTGTAGCAATACCAGCGGGAAGGTGATCGCGATGAGGCATACGGCGACGGCGGCCATCAGGTGATAGGAGGGGATGCCGAGCTTATTGGTCAGCTTATATAAATAGGTTGCCAACACCAAATGCCCCTCGGGGTCGCCCAATACCAGTGGCAGGCCGAAGATTTCAAAACCGAGAAATAAAACCAGCACCGCAGAAAACAGAATGGAAGGCATCACCATTGGCAGGCTGACATCCCGAGCGACGCGAAACGGGCTGGCACCGGCCACCCGTGCGGCCTCTTCGACATCGGAGCTTAAATTACGCAGCGCCGCTGATACATATAAATAGATATGCGGCACATGGGTCAGGCCCGCAATGATGGCAATGCTGGTGAGCGAGTAAATGCTCCATGGTACTTCTTCCAGTCCCAGTAGCTGCTTAAACCACAGCGAGTAAAAGCCCACCGGTCCGGTGGCGATGACATAGCCAAAGGCCAGCACCATCGGTGACACAAATACCGGTGTGAGCAGCAAGGGTTCAATCCAGCGCCGCCCCGGCAGATCGGTACGCACCATCAGAAACGCTAGTACTCCACCTAGCGGCACAGCAATGATTACCATGCCAAAAGCGATAGCCAGTGAGTTTTGCAGTGCCGACCAAAAGTCGGGATCAGTAAAGATAAAGCGGTAAGCCTCCAGGCTAAATGCCTTTTCCTGCACAAAAAAAGGCTGATTTAACAGGCTTTGGTACAACACCAAGGTGAGTGGTGCCAGCACCACTACCGCGACCACGGCAATCACCAGCCAGCGCCACCAGGTTGATCCCTTGCCGGTGGGGCGTGGCGATGGGCTGGCGGGCGCGGCGCCTGCCGTGCTCAAGATTGCAGAAGAGCTCATAGTTACTCCTAAAGCTAGATTAGGCGTGCGTACTACCACACTGCCGTCTAACAATGGCGGTGTGGCGTGACAACAGCGATGAGAAAAGCGGGAAGCCAGGCTTACATCTTTTTGACGGCCTGCTGCCAGTTACGCATGAAGTCGAGGCGTTTGGCCTGATCCAGATACACCAGCAAGCCTGGGCCAACCGGAATCGGTTTGGCACTGGCCCCCAATTGCTGATTAAGTGCGGCAATGGTCGCCGGGCCGCTGACATCGCTGCGTAAGGAGAACAGGTCAGCTTGAGTGGCCATCACGGTTTGACCGCGTTTGGAAAGTAAGTAGTCAGTCCACAGGCGGGCGGCGTTGGGATTGCGCGCTTTCTTGGAAATGATCAATAAACGGCTGACTACCTGGGTGTAGTCCTTGGGGTAGATATAGCCGATAGATGGATCTTTCTTGGCTTTGGCATAAGCGTAAGTGCCAAGAATATTGTAGCCAATCAGATTTTCACCGGAAGAAATACGCTCCATCATCGCCCCGGTTGAGCTTTGTAGTTTGACGCCCGTGCTGCCCAAGGTTTTGACCAGCTCCCAAGTACCCTTGTTATTGTTGTGTGAGTCCTGCGTCAGAAAATTAAATCCTACCGCCGATTTCTCAATATCGTAAGTCGTCACCTTGCCTTTAAAGCGGCTAGGATTTGCATTCAGAATGCGTACCAGATCAGCCCGGGTTTGCGGTATTTCACTAGGTTTGAGCAAGCGTTTGTTGTAGACAATGGCAATCGGCTCAAAGGTGGTGCCGTAAGCCTGCTGCCGATAGTGGGCCCAGGTCGGTAGCTTGGGCGTTTCCGGCGAAACATAGGTGGCAGCATGACCATCATTGACAAACTTGACCTGTAAATCCATCGCCGAGCTCCACACGACATCGGCGCTGATGCTGTTGGCGGCATTTTCACTGATAAAACGGTTATAAATCTCGGTGCTGTTCATATCGTTGTATTGCACTTTGATACCGGGATACATCACTTCAAAATCTTTAATCAGTGGCCGGGCAGCCGCGCTGTCGGTGGCGGCATAAATCACCACTTTGCCTTCTTTGGTGGCAGCATTGATCAGGGTTTGATAGCTGGCCGGATAGCCGGCTGGTACAGCGGCCCAAGCGCTGCCACAGGTAGCGATGCTTATCGATAACAGCAGTTTCTTCATCACTCTATTCATGCGACTACTCCTTGTCATTAAGCGGTTTTATTAGCGACGTCAAAGATGCTCTATTGGCTTCCTGATACTGAACATGATATTAGAATGAAGCTTTCAATCTGCTTTCAATGGCCGACATCATGCGTATTTTGTTAGTAGAGGATCACCTGGCGCTGGCCGAATCGGTGAGCAAAGCCTTGACCCAAGCGGGTTTCGTGGTGGATTGCATGCATAATGGTCAGGATGCCGACCATGTGTTGTACACGCAGGACTATGCTTTGTTGATTCTGGATCTGGCTCTGCCCAAGCTGGATGGCTGGGAAGTGTTAAAACGTTTGCGAGCGCGTCGTAAAACCTTGCCAGTGATGATGCTTACAGCCCACGGCAGCGTGGAGGATAGGGTAAGAGGCTTGAATATGGGGGCCGACGATTATTTATCCAAACCATTTGACCTGGCTGAACTAGAAGCAAGGGTAAGGGCCTTAATCCGGCGTAGCCATGGGCATGACAGTAGCGAAATTATCTACGGGCCGTTGCATTACAATAGCCGGGATCGGGTATTTACCTTACATGGCGAGGTGCTGAAACTTACTCCGCGTGAACATGCGGTATTGGAAGTGCTGCTGTTGCAAAGCGGCAAGGCGATCAGCAAAACCGTGCTGTCAGACAAAATCTTTGGCATTAATGAGTCAGGCAGCGCCGAAGCCATCGAAATCTATGTGCATCGCCTGCGCAAGAAATTGGGCGGCAAGCAGCTGGCGATTGTTACACTGCGTGGACTGGGCTATTTGCTGGAAGCGGAGCAAAGCCTGCTTAGCGAGCCATCCTGCTGAAGTCAGCCGCCCGTATCTAATCTTCTTCGAACTGGTGCTTAATCACTCATGACCTCCCTTATCCACCTTCCCCCCCAACATCGCACTTAAATTCGCCAGCCTGGATTTTCCTTCGCTTTTGCTGACAATCGGTTCGGCACCAGGTTTACCAAAGTGCAATAGGTCGTCGCTGTGGATTTCACCGATAAAGCGTGACGGGTCGGTAAATTGCCAATCGCCAGCACGTTTGCGTTTCAGGCAATAAGTCAGGGTGAGGCTGTATTGGGCACGGGTGATGCCGACATACATTAGCCGCCGCTCTTCTTCCAGCATGCCGTTGTCTACCGATTCGCTGTGCGGCAGGATGCCTTCCTCGCTGCCGACCAGGAACACATGCGGGTACTCCAGGCCTTTAGCCGCATGCAATGTCGACATGTGTACGGCGTCCACTTCGCCTTCGTCACGGCCTTCCAGCATGGTGATCAGGGCAATGGTTTGCGTCAGTTCCATCAGATTTTTGCCGCTGTCCTCACTTTTGCGGCTGAGCCAGTTGATCATTTCCAATACGTTTTTCCATTTGCTTTCAGCAACACGCGCACTGTCTTCGCTGTCGTACAAATAGGTTTCATAGTGGATGGTCTGCATCATTTCCATCATCAGTGGGCCGGCATCTTCGTGACGGGCGCGTTGTTGCAGCTGTTGGATGAAGTCGCAGAATTGCTGTAGTGGCTCAAGTTGGGCGGCTTGGATTTGCTGGCGTAGTCCCTCCTCACTGGCGGCAGCAAACAGGCTTTTGTGACGTTCGCCCGCCCAGGCACCGAGCTTTTCCAGCGAAACAGCGCCCACACCGCGTTTGGGAGTCGTAAGGGCGCGGATGAAGGCGGGGTCATCGTCGGGGTTGGTAATCAGCCGCATATAGGCGAGCATGTCTTTAATTTCGGTTTTGTCGAAAAAGCTCTGCCCGCCAGCCATCTGGTAAGGGATGCGTTGATTGCGGAGCGCTTGTTCAAAAATACGGGCCTGATAGTTACCGCGATAGAGGATGGCGTAGTCTCTAAAGTGGCTGCGGTTTTCAAATTTGTGTGCCAGCAGGCGCTGCACTACGGTTTCGGCTTCGTGTTCTTCATCCTTGCACTGAATGGCATGGATGGGTTCACCTAAGCCCAGTTCACTCCACAGCTTTTTTTCAAATAGCTTGGGATTATTGGCGATCACGGCATTGGCGGCACGCAGGATGCGGCCGGTGGAGCGGTAGTTTTGTTCCAGCTTGATGATTTTTAAGGTGGGGAAATCGCTTTGCAGCCGTTGCAGATTTTCGACATTGGCCCCCCGCCAGGCGTAGATGGATTGGTCATCATCCCCCACGGCGGTGAACATGCCGCGTCCTTCGGTGAGCAGTTGTACCAGTTGGTACTGGCAGGTATTGGTATCCTGATATTCGTCGATCAACAGATAGCGCAGCTTGTGCTGCCATGTCTGGCGTATTTCGGCGTTGCTCAGAAAGAGCTGTGTTGGCAGGCGGATCAGGTCATCGAAGTCCATTGCCTGATAGGCAATGAGGGTGCTCTGGTAGCTAAGATAGGTGCGGGCGCACAGGCTTTCCCATTCGTCGGCGGCCTGCTGATAAGTGTGTTCGGGGCTGAGTAGTTGGTTTTTCCATAGAGAGATCCGGCTCTGTACTTTACGAATTTCGTCTTTGGAGGTGGTGCCGAGCAAATCGGAGATGATTTTACTGGCATCGTGGCTATCCAGTATGGAGAATTGCGGCTTGTAGCCTAGATGGGTGGCTTCCTGGCGTAGTATCTGCATGCCGAGGGAATGGAAGGTGGAGACGGTAAGGCCGCGAATTTCAGCCGTATTCATCAGTTTACCGACACGCTCCAACATTTCTTTAGCGGCTTTATTGGTGAAGGTGATGGCGGCAATGTGACGCGCATTCATTTGCCCTTCACGTATCAGGTGGGCAATTTTGTGGGTGATGACGCGGGTTTTGCCGGAGCCGGCACCGGCGAGTACCAGCAGGGGGCCATCCAGATAGTGAATGGCAGCACGTTGCGGCGGATTGAGCTGTGCGGTGGACATATTGGGTGGCTGGCTATAGTGGTGATACGGCTTGGATAAGGATTGCTGCGGCTGCATTGTAGCATTGGCAGATGGCTATTTTAGCGGGTTTTTTACACGGTTTATTTTTCGGGAAGGCATGATGGCCATTTACGCAATTGGGGATATTCAGGGGTGTTTCGCAGCGTTTCAGCAGTTGTTGCGTGTGATCGAATTTAATCCGGGAAAAGATAGTTTGTGGTTGACTGGGGATTTGGTGAATCGCGGCCCACAGTCTTTGGAGGTATTGCGCTGGGTGTTTCAGCATCAGGATCAGGTGACGATGGTGCTGGGCAATCATGATCTGCATTTGCTGGCTTTGGCCGAAGGTTTTGGCCGCTCGCATCGTAGCGATACCTTGGATCAGGTATTAAATGCAGCTGACGGCAAGGTGTTGCTGGACTGGCTGCGCTGTCAACCTCTGATGTTGACCGGTCAGGGTTATGCCATGGTGCATGCCGGTTTGTTGCCGGAGTGGACGATTGACAAGGCGCTGGATTTGGCCGAGGAGGTGGAGGATGGTTTGTCCGGACCGCATTATCGGCAGTTATTATCGAGCTTGTATGGTAATCGACCCGTGCGTTGGGGAGAGGAGTTAAAGGGCAGTGATCGCATTCGGGTGATTGTGAATGCGATGACACGTATGCGCCTGGTCAATCAGCAGGGAGAGATGGACTTAAGTTATAAGGGCGGTTTGGCAGATGCTCCGGCAGGCCTGCTGCCGTGGTTTGAGGTGGAAAACCGCAGGCATGCCGAGATACCGGTTATCTGTGGGCATTGGTCGGCGCTGGGCTGCCATATAACGGAGGAAGTGGTGGCGATTGATTCCGGTTGTTTATGGGGCGGCAGCCTGACGGCTTTCCGCCTGGATGATCGCGCGGTATTTACGCTGCCTTGTCCGGTATATTGCGAGCCCGGCGCTTAGCGGCCTAAGAGCCGCTAACAAACCCCCTGATGCTGTCTGCGTCGGGGGCTCTTCGAGGTGTTGTGAGCGGCCCTAAACATGTGCGCTGTTGCGACATGGGAGCACACGGAGGGCTAAATGTCTCGGTAGCAGCTTGTCGTGCCGCGTGATTTTTGGTAGGGGGTGTTATTTTGTGCTATAGTCCAACGATTTTTCCGTTCCAATCCTTCCCCCCGAAATCATGACTCGACAAATTCGTAATATCGCCATCATCGCCCACGTTGACCATGGCAAAACCACTCTTGTAGATCAGTTATTACGCCAATCCGGCACTTTCCGCGACAACCAGCAGGTTGACGAGCGGGTGATGGATAGCGGTGATATTGAGAAAGAACGCGGTATCACTATTCTGGCTAAGAACACAGCTATCGAGTACGAAGGCGTGCATATCAATATTGTCGACACTCCTGGTCACGCCGATTTTGGTGGTGAGGTGGAACGTGTGCTTGGCATGGTGGATGGTGTATTGCTGCTGGTAGATGCCGTAGAAGGCCCGATGCCGCAAACCCGTTTTGTCACCAAAAAAGCGCTGGCATTAGGCCTGCGTCCTATCGTGGTGATTAATAAAGTAGACCGCCCCGGTGCCCGTCCGGATTGGGTAGTGGATCAAACTTTCGACCTCTTCGATAAGCTTGGCGCTTCCGACGAGCAGTTGGATTTCCCCATTTTGTATGCTTCCGGTTTGAACGGTTTTGCCAAATTGGAGCTGGAGCAAGAATCTGACACCATGCGTCCGCTGTTCGAGACTGTACTCAAGCATGTACCAACGCCACCAGGCAGTGTCGATGCACCATTGCAGTTGCAGATTTCTGCGTTGGATTATTCCACCTATACCGGACGCTTAGGCGTTGGCCGCGTGTTGAATGGCCGTATCAAGCCTGGTCAGCAAGTCGTGGTGATGAATCACGACGAACAGGTAGCGACTGGTCGTATCAATCAGGTTCTCGGCTATCAGGGTCTGGAACGGATACCGGTTGAACAAGCTGAAGCCGGCGATATCATTATTATTTCCGGTCTGGATGAGATCGGTATCGGTGTAACGATTTGCGATAAGGAGCAGCCGGTTGGTCTGCCGATATTGCCAATCGACGAACCGACGTTGACGATGGATTTTATGGTGAACTCCTCACCACTGGCCGGCACCGAAGGTAAGTTTGTCACTTCGCGTCAGATTCGTGACCGTCTGACCAAAGAGCTGCTGACCAATGTGGCCTTGCGAGTAGAAGACACTCCCGATTCGGATATCTTCCGGGTATCGGGTCGTGGTGAATTGCATCTGACCATTCTGCTGGAAAATATGCGTCGTGAAGGTTTTGAGCTGGCCGTTGCCAAACCACGCGTTGTGTTCAAAGAGATTAACGGCGAAAAATGCGAGCCTTATGAAAATCTGACCATTGATCTGGAGGATGATCATCAGGGCGGTGTCATGGAAGAAATTGGCCGTCGTCGTGGCGAACTGACCAATATGGAATCGGATGGTAATGGCCGCACCCGTCTGGAGTATCACATCCCGGCGCGTGGTCTGATCGGCTTTCAGTCTGACTTCATGACGATGACACGCGGCACTGGTTTAATGAGCCATGTTTTTGATGATTACGCACCCGTGAAACCAGATATGCCAGGCCGTCACAACGGCGTGCTGATTTCACAGGTAAATGGCGAAGCGGTCGCTTACGCTTTGTGGAAGTTGGAAGATCGTGGCCGCATGTTCGCCGCTCCTGGCGAGAAGTTGTATGAAGGCATGATTATCGGTATTCACAGCCGTGACAACGACCTAGTGGTGAACCCGGTAAAAGGTAAGCAACTGACCAATGTGCGCGCTTCCGGTACCGATGAAGCCGTACGCTTGACTACTCCTATCAAGCTGACGCTGGAATCGGCCGTGGAGTTTATCGATGATGATGAACTGGTGGAAATTACACCCAAGTCGATTCGTATCCGTAAGCGTTACCTGAATGAGTCGGATCGCCGCAGAATGTTTAAGGCATCAGGCGGAGCTTAAGCATCTAACTGCTGTTAAGCACCTGAAAGCTGCAAGCCGGTACCTGTACCGCTTGCAGTTTTTTATTGCCTGCGCGGCCCGCTGCAACGCAGTTTTCACTTGAAGCTCGATAACTTGTCGCTACACTAGGCACTGCCCCCTACCTCTTACAAGGAAAGCAAGATGGCTATTAGTGTATTTGATCTGTTCAAGATCGGGATTGGCCCTTCCAGCTCCCATACTGTTGGCCCGATGAGAGCGGCACGACAATTTGTCAGCCGTCTGGAAAAAGATGGCCTGCTGGAGCAAACCTATCATCTGCATGCAGAAATGTTCGGTTCGCTGGGGGCGACCGGTAAAGGCCATGGTACTGATGTCGCGATATTGTTAGGCTTGCAGGGTGAGCAGCCTGATCTGGTGGATACCCGGCAAATCCCCGCCATGCTGACAGTTATGCGTCGTGATCAAGCTATTTGCCTGTTAGGCAAGCATAGGATTGCTTTTCATGAGACGCAGGATCTGATTCTGCACAAACGAAAAACACTGCCTTACCATGCTAACGGAATGATTTTTGAAGCGCTGGATAGCGCGGGTCAGAGCTTGTCCAAACGCGCTTATTATTCGGTAGGGGGAGGCTTTGTGGTGGATGAGGCAGCGATACAGGCTGGTTTTATTCCGCCAGGTATCACCGAGCTGAAGCATCCCTTCAAAAGCGCCGCCGAATTGCTGGCCTTATGTCGTCATTATCAGATGAGTATCAGTCAGATCATGTTGGAAAACGAGCTGAGCTGGCGCTGTGACGCCGATATCCGTAGCGAATTGCTGCGCATCTGGCAGGTGATGCAAGACTGTGTGCAAAGAGGTTGTGAGCATGAGGGCATCCTGCCTGGCGGGATGAAGGTAAGACGGCGGGCGGCCGCTATGTATCGGCAATTGCTGGCCGCACCCGAAGCCGCTTTGCGTGACCCGCTGACTGTGTTGGACTGGGTCAATCTGTATGCGTTGGCAGTCAACGAAGAAAATGCCGCTGGCGGACGAGTCGTTACCGCACCTACCAACGGTGCGGCCGGTATTATTCCGGCGGTGCTGCACTACTATGTGCGCTTTATTCCGGGGGCCAATACCGAGGGCGTGGTGCGTTTTCTGCTCACTGCCGGGGCGATTGGTATTTTGTTCAAACTCAATGCGTCTATTTCCGGTGCCGAAGTGGGTTGTCAGGGCGAGGTAGGCTCCGCCTGCTCAATGGCAGCTGGCGCCTTGGCAGAAGTGCTGGGCGGCACCCCGGAACAAGTAGAAAATGCGGCCGAGATTGGCATGGAGCACAATCTGGGGCTCACTTGCGACCCGGTAGGCGGCCTGGTGCAAGTGCCGTGTATTGAGCGGAATGCAATGGCTGCCATCAAGGCCATTAACGCGGCGCGCATGGCTTTACGCGGTGACGGTCAGCATTTTGTCTCCCTGGATAGGGTGATTAAAACCATGCGTGATACTGGCAGAGATATGAGCACCAAATACAAAGAAACTGCACGCGGTGGCCTAGCCATCAATGTGATTGAGGTGCCGGTGAATATCGTGGAGTGTTAGTCCGGGGCGGATTTTTTGCGCGCGCGCGGATGCGCCTGGTCATAAGTTTTGGCTAGGTGCAGAAAATCCAGCGAGGTATAGATTTGTGTGCTGGACAAATTAGCGTGACCCAACAGTTCCTGCACTGCGCGTAAATCGCCGGATGATTGCAATAGGTGCGAAGCAAAGGAGTGGCGCAGCATGTGTGGATGAACATGCTGGGCGGTTCCGCAGCGTATCGCCCAATCGCGCAAGCGCTTTTCTACCTGGCGTCCACTGAGCCGCTTTCCCCTTTGTCCTAGGAAAACCGCGTATTCTTCAGCTGGCGCATGCCGTAGGCTCAGCCATTGTTGCAGACAGCTTACGGCCTCGGCACCGATCGGCACTATGCGTACCTTGCCACCCTTGCCATGAACACGAAGTAGGGCATCGGAAAAATCCACATCCGTCAGATTCAACCCTACGCTTTCCGATAAACGCAGGCCACAAGAATAAATCAATTCAAATAGCGCACGATCACGCACGCTGAGTGTATCAGGCTCATTAATGCCATTGAGCAGTGCCACGGTACTATCGACTGGTAACGCTTTAGGTAATAATTTGCCGCGTTTGGGTGCGCGCAAACCGTAGCAGGGGTCATCATCACGCAGCTGCTGTTCGATTAACCACTGATAAAACTGCCGCCAGGAAGAAAGCTTGCGTGCCAGGCTACTGCTGCTCAGCCCTTTGCCATGCAGTGAGGCAAGCGCTTTACGCAGTTGTGCGGGTGAGGCCTGTTCCAGTGAATGCGGTACTAATTGTTGATTAAGCAGACTCAAGTCTCGCCGATAAGCCGCCAAAGTATGCGGGCTGCGACCGAGCAGGTTTAAATAATCACTAAAACGTTCTAATAAAGAAGACATGCGGCTGCTGCAGAGATGAGCGGTAAAAAGAGCAGCAGTCGATTTCAACATCGACTGCCTTGAGAATCATCAACTAGCGGGCGAACTCGCGCTCCAGATCATCCAGACTGATACTCCACTGCTTCATCATATGGCTGAGCAGTGCCATTTCCGGGTCACTGATCGTCCCATCAGATTTGCTGATATCCATCGCCAGTACACACAACAAAATACGTTTACGGTGGTCGCTGATATCTGACAGGATGCTGTCCACTCTATCCCTGTCCAGTAGATGTATGGTGCCATCCTCGCCGGCCTCATCAGAAATATCATCACAGTAATCGCTTAAGACCTGGGTGAATTTCTTGCGCGGCAGATTGAGCAAATCATAAACGTTCAGCTTTTCTAGCACTTCCAGTTGCCGTGAATCCATATCACCATCGGTGACCAGGAACATGGCAAGTAAGCGCGCGCAGGCTTCTGCACTATTAGTTGAGTAATGTCTCATTGGTATTTCCCCCGTTGGCTGACTGCTGCGTTTGATCGTAACGCCGATACCACAGCAGTATGTTTTAGGTGTCATGATCACACAGTAATCCTGTACTGTGTTTGATCTTGCCACTTCTTTTCCGGTTTTACCACCCGGTTGCTTGCTAGAATTCATCCTGGTATTCCAGCCTGAACGATTGCCCAGCACTATCATCTTAGTACATTGCCATGGAAAATCATTGGCCAATGGCAAACAAAGGTTTTAGTGCACTTTAAGATCAATTGACAGAGTCAATTTGAAGGAACTAGAAAATGAATAAAGCCACATTAGCCGGTGGTTGTTTTTGGTGTATCGAAGCCGCTTACCAGCAGTTGCGCGGCGTACAGCAGGCCGTATCGGGCTATTTGGGTGGCGATAGCGCTCACCCCAGCTACCAACAGGTCTGCTCTGGTTCAAGTGGTCATGTGGAGGCAGTGGAAATCTGCTTTGACCCGGCCATTATCGACTACAGCAGCCTATTACGCGTTTTTTTTACACTGCACGACCCTACTACGCTCAATCGTCAGGGTAATGATATTGGCCCACAATATGCGTCGGTTATTTTCTATCATGATGACGCTCAACAGCAGCTAGCCCAAGTAGTGCTGGCAGAGTTGGCACCGCACTATGCTAGCCCCATTGTCACTCGTCTGCAGGCAGCAAGCGCGTTTTATCCGGCAGAAGACTATCACCAAGGCTATTTTACCCAGCATGGCCATGAGCCTTATTGCCAGATGATAGTTGCCCCCAAACTAGCCAAATTCCGGCAACAATTTGCGGATAAACTCAAAGCCTGATAACAGCTAAGGAAACTCAGTGTAGTGCCCGCAGCAAGGATCTAGCACGCAGCAGCAGCGGTTTTATTCGTGGTTCTAAGCCGCAGATTCTCCAGTGCGTTAAAATTCATGGCACACTAGCGGCTCTTTTGAGCCAGTGCTTAGCTGGTGTTTCTCCCACTCCACTTTCAAGACTGTTGCCTTATGGAACGACTCTTCAAGCACGTTTGCCTGGTAGCCAGACACAGTAAGCCGGCCATTGTGACCTCCTTACTCCAGCTAGCGAACCATCTGGCCAATGCCGGAGCGACGGTTCTGATCGACAAAGATAGCGCCTCCCCACAGGAGGCCGGTGAGCATCCACTGATAGACCGTAACGATATGGGTAAATTAGCGGATCTGGTGATCGTGCTGGGTGGCGATGGCACCATGCTCTCTATTGCACGGCTGCTGGCACCATACCGGGTACCCCTGATTGGGATTAATCAGGGTCGCCTGGGCTTTATGACCGATATTCCACTACACGAAATGCTGGACTCAGTCGATGCCATCATGATGGGCGAGTTTCTACCGGAAGACCGTATCCTGTTACAAGCCTCGCTTGTACGTGAGGATGCTGAGATTGCCAAAGCGCTGGCTTTTAACGATGTTGTCTTCAGCCGTGGCTCAATGGGTTCGATGGTAGAGTTTGAAGTATTTATCGATAACCAGTTTGTCTACAGCCAACGCTCGGATGGCCTGATTGTAGCGACCCCTACCGGCTCCACCGCCTATTCCCTGGCTTCTGGCGGCCCTATTCTGCACCCAACCTTACAGGCGATTGCTTTGGTACCTATCTGCCCGCAATCGCTCAGCAATCGCCCGATAGTGGTCAATGACTCCTGCGAAGTAGAATTCATGCTCACCCGTGGCCTGGACGCGCGCGTGCATTTTGATGGCCAGTCTCATTGCGACCTGATGGAAATGGACAGAGTGCTGATTCGCCGTTACCGCAACCCACTACGCATCTTGCACCCAGTGGGCTACAACTACTACGATATGCTGCGCCACAAGCTGCACTGGGGCGAGCGCCTGCTTTAATTCATCCATCCCTATATATAAATACTCATGCTCTTATCGCTGACCGTTAAAGACTTCGTCATTGTCGACAGCATCTCGCTAGATTTTTCCAGTGGCTTTACCGTGCTCACTGGTGAAACCGGAGCGGGTAAATCCATTATTCTCGACGCCCTTGGCTTACTGCTGGGGGACCGTGCCGAAGGGGCACAAGTCCGAGAGCAGGCCGAACGCGCCGAAATCAGTGCGGAATTCTCCACGCAAACTCGCCCCGAAATAGATGATTGGCTCCGCGAGAATGGCCTGGAAAGCAGTGAGGCGGGTATTTTGCTGTTACGGCGCCTGCTAGATCGCAATGGCCGCTCTCGCAGCTTTATTAATGGCCAGTCAGCCACCTTGGCACAACTCAAGCAACTAGGCGAGTTTCTGGTTGATATCCATGGTCAACATGCGCATCAATCGCTAATGAAAGCAGAAGCACAACGCAATCTGCTGGATGCTTACGCCGGCTGCCAAGCGCTGGCACGTGATGTACACAAGGCCTGGCAAAACTGGCAGATGGCCTTACGCGCCCGTCAGGATGCCGAGCGTCTTTCCCACGCCTCCGAAGTAGAGCGGGAGCGTCTGAGCTGGCAAATTAATGAATTGAGCGAACTTAATCTGCAAGCTGACGAATGGAATGCGCTAAACCAGCGCCATTCCCGTTTAGCCAATGCCGCAGAACTGATGCAAAGTACACAACAGGCCGTCGACACCCTCTCAGAAAGAGACAATAGCTGCCTGACCCTGCTTAGCCAGGTACAAAACCGTCTGAGTAAACTGGCCAATCTCGACCCGCGTTTGGCAGACACGCTATCGCTACTCGACTCGGTGGATGCTGAACTGCGCGAAGTGGTGTACAGCTTGCGTGACTACACGAACGCTATCGACGAAGACCCAGCCGAACTACTGGAAGTCGAAGCGCGTCTCGCTTTGCTGATGAGCACGGCACGCAAATACCGTATTCAGCCACCCGAGTTATCCGACAAATTACAAGATTGGCAGCAGCAACTGGCTGCATTAGCCGCGTCGACCGATATTGGCGCACTAAGCCTGGCAGAAACCGCCAGCCTGGCACACTACCGCAGCCTGGCCGAAGCCTTATCGAGCAAACGTCGCCAGGCCGCCAGTGAGTTATCGGTACGCATTTCCAGCGAAATGCAACAATTGGCGATGAATGGCGCACGTTTCGCCATTGAACTGGCCGCTTTAGCCGAACCCGCTGCTCATGGTATGGAGTCGGTGGAATATCTGGTAGCCGCCAATGCCGGCACCAGCCTGCGACCACTCGCTAAAGTCGCCTCCGGAGGAGAGCTTTCCCGGATCAGTCTGGCCATGCAGGTCGTCATCAGCCAGGTCGCCAGTGTACCGACCTTGATTTTCGACGAAGTCGATGTTGGCATTGGGGGGCGTGTGGCAGAAGTGATTGGCCACATGTTGCAACAACTTGGTACTCGCTATCAGGTGTTATGTATTACCCACCTTCCACAAGTGGCCTCTTGCGGACAACAACACTGGCAGGTAAGCAAGAGTGAAACCGCAGGTCGAGTGAACAGCCATATCCAGCCGCTGGGTCAAGAACAGCGGGTGCTTGAAATCGCCCGCATGCTAGGTGGTCAGGAGTTGACAGCCACAACTCGGCAACATGCAGCAGAAATGTTGGCAGCAAATGCACTTACCCCCTAGGCAAAATAAAAAAGAGCCGTTAGAATAGCGGCCTCTTGTGAGTACAACAGGAAGTGTGGCAGAGCGGTTTAATGCAACGGTCTTGAAAACCGTCGAAGGTGCGAGCCTTCCGTGAGT
The DNA here is from genome assembly GCA_020830965.2 of Neisseriaceae bacterium TC5R-5. Classification (GTDB taxonomy): domain Bacteria; phylum Pseudomonadota; class Gammaproteobacteria; order Burkholderiales; family Chromobacteriaceae; genus Chromobacterium. The sequence continues at coordinate 81,063 of JACCFC020000013.1, read as the reverse complement.
TCGAATCTCACCACTTCCGCCAAGACCAATACAAAAGCCCTTGAGTAATCAAGGGCTTTTTGTTTATCTGGCATTTGAGATGGTCGGCCTTCTAAAAAATCCGATAAAGTCAGCACAACCTCCACTGACCTAGCCTGGCAACCGAGACACATCATCTCTCATGCACATTTCTGTTTTTTGTTGAAATTATGGGCAAAGATAGAGGGTGCTATATACCCAAGTCTCGAATAGCGACGCTGTCTATGATAAAAAACTTCTATTTTCACTTCAGCTAGCTCCTTGCGTAGCTGGCGAACCTCAGCGATCAGCGCGTCAACGCTTTGTGCTCGCTGTGTGACAGAACCCGTCCTCTAGTAATGTCTCGGCCTTGGGGACGTGGATTTGACGATTTGGCCACCCGCGCCTGAGACCGTGTGCAAGCGCGTCGTACTCAGCTTAACTGAGGCAATCCATCCCATCCCCTAGCAAGTAGCAGACAAACCTTCCGAGTTCGGTCGCTTCTGGTCGCCAGTTAGAAAATTTTGCACTATCCTGTCGTCCTTTACCAATCATCCGGCCGGCCCCATTCCATGCCCAACAACAACAGCGAAAGCGGAATCCTGACGATCAAGGAAGTCGCCGAGTACCTGAAGGTCACGGAGCGGACGATCTACCGACTCGCGGCAGCCAAGAAAATACCGGCCTTCAAGAAGGTCGGCGGGACATGGCGCTTCCGGGCAACGGACATCGACGGCTGGATAGCCGACCAGTCGAAGAAGGCGGAGGGAACCGATTGATCTCCGCCTACCACGCCAAGTACTACGCCCACGAGCTGACGCGGCGACACGCCGCCGATGGCGTAGATCGCCTCTCGCAATCGCTGTTCGATGCCAGCGTCGATCTGAACCCGCATCAGATCGAGGCAGCGCTGTTCGCCCTGCGGAACCCGTTGCAAGAAGGCGTACTACTGGCTGACGAGGTGGGGCTGGGCAAGACCATCGAAGCCGCATTGGTGATCTGCCAATACTGGGCCGAACGTCGTCGTCGGCTGCTGGTCATTTGTCCAGCCAGCCTGCGCAAACAATGGGCGCAAGAGCTGCACGACAAGTTCGCTGTACCCACCACCGTGGTAGATGCCGTTTCGCTGCGCAAGCAGTCCGCTGGCGACCTGCTCGCCACCCTACAACGGCAGGTTGGCAAGGCGGTCGTCATCATGTCCTACCAGTTTGCCGCCAAGCTGGAGGCCGAACTGCGTGCCGTGCCCTGGGATGTGGTGGTCATCGACGAAGCGCACAAGCTGCGCAACGCACACCGCGCCAGCAATCGCACCGGGCAGGCGCTCAAGCGCGCACTGCAAGGCCGCAAGAAGCTGCTGCTCACCGCCACGCCGCTGCAGAATTCCTTGATAGAGCTATACGGCCTGTCCACGCTGATCGACGAGCACCTGTTCGGCGACGAGACTGCCTTCCGCAAGCAGTTCATGAACAGCGCTACGGGCCAGGATGAACTTCGCCAACGCCTTGCCAGCTTCACCAAACGCACACTGCGCCGTGACGTGCTGGAGTACATCAAATACACCGAACGCAAGGCGCTCACCCAGCCGTTCAACCCCACCGACGACGAGCAGGCGCTGTATGAGCGTATCTCGGCCTTTCTGCAAAAGCAAGACTCCTACGCCCTGCCCAGGCAGCAACGCCATCTCACCGCACTGATCTTACGCAAGCTGCTGGCCTCCAGTTCGCACGCCGTCGCGGCCACCTTGGTCACCATCCGCGCGCGCCTGCAGGGCTTGCTCACGGCAGACAAAACGGAAGACGACGGCAGCCAACTGCTCGAACAGCTCATTGCCGAGGACGACCTAGAGCAGGGCTATCTGGAAGATGATAGTTTTCAGTTTTCAGAAGCCGAAAACGCTGACGCTGCTGTTACTGAAAACCTAAAACTGAACACTGAAAACTTAAAGGCCGAGATCGCGGAGCTGACCGCGTTTGTCGATGCCGCACAAGCGCTGCAAACCGACACCAAGGCGCAGGCGCTACTGAAGGCGCTCGGCCTGGGCTTCAGCAAGATGGCCGAGCTGCGCGCGCCGCGCAAAGCCATCATCTTCACCGAATCCAAGCGCACGCAGGAGTACCTGCACCGCTTTCTCTCCGCCAACGGCCACGCGGGCAAGCTGGTGCTGTTCAGCGGCACCAACAACCATGAAGACTCCACCGCCATCTACCAGCGCTGGCTAGCAGAGTACCAAGACACGGATCGCGTCACCGGCTCGCCGCAGGTGGATCGCCGCACCGCGCTGATCGACCACTTCCGCAAGGACGACGGCACCGGCGCGGAAATCATGATCGCCACCGAGGCAGCTGCCGAAGGCGTCAACCTGCAGTTCTGCGCGCTGATCATCAATTACGACCTGCCGTGGAACCCGCAGCGCGTCGAACAGCGCATTGGCCGCTGCCACCGCTACGGCCAGCGTTTCGACGTGGTGGTCATCAACTTCCTCAACACCCGCAACCAGGCCGACCAGCGCGTGCTGGAACTGCTCACCGAGAAATTCAAGCTGTTCTCCGGCGTGTTCGGTGCGAGCGATGAAGTGCTGGGCCGCATTGAAGGCGGCCTCGACTTCGAGAAACGCATCCTGCAGATCTACGACACCTGTCGCCAGCCCGAGCAGATCGAAGCCGCCTTCAACGCCCTGCAAGCCGAGCTGGAAGAAGTCATCGCCGACCGCATCAAAGACACCCAAACCCAACTGCTGGAGAACTTTGATGAGGACGTTCACGACCGCCTCAAACTGCGTCTTCAGGACGCCGAAGCACGGCTCGACAAGCTGGGGCGCTGGTTCTGGGGCGTCACCTGTTTTGCATTGGACGGCCGCGCGCGCTTCGACGAGCAGTCCTACGCATTCTCACTGAGCACACCGCCAACGGGAATCGCCACGGGCCGTTACCAACTCATTAATAAAGCGCAGCCGGACACGCTGGCGCACGCCTACCGCCTCAGCCACCCGCTGGGGGAATGGAGCATTGCTGCCAGCCTGAATGCGCCCACGCCCGTCGCCACATTGAAGCTCGACTACGGCAAACACGGCGCGCGCGTCTCCGTCATCGAGAGACTGCGCGGTATGTCCGGCTGGCTGACGCTGGCCCGGCTGCAAGTCACCGCCTTCGAGACCACCGAGGCGCTGCTGTTCTCCGGCCTCACCGACGATGGTCAGGTACTGGATCAGGAAACCTGCGAAAAGCTGATGACTATTCCAGCAACTGGCAAACCCACTCCTTTGAGCACCACCGTACCCGAGGCACTGCTGGCCAACAGCCAGCGCGCAGTCGCCGCCACCGTTGCCCAGGTGCTGGAAGCCAACCAGCGCCTGTTCAATGAAGAACGGGACAAGCTGGAACGCTGGGCTGACGACAAGTTGCTGGCCGCCGAGGATGCGCTGAAGAACACCAAGGCACACATTGCCCAATTGAAGCGCGACGCCCGCAAGGCCGCCACCTTGCAGGAGCAAGACGGCATCCAGCACGAACTGTCTGAGCTGGAACGCAAGCAGCGCCGTCTGCGCCAGGAAATTTTCGCCGTCGAGGACGAGATCATCGCCAAGCGCGACGAACTGATTGCCTCGCTCCAGCAGCGCCTGCAAGAAAAAACAAGCAACCAGACTCTGTTCAGCATCCGCTGGAGTTTGATATGAGTTTTCAGTTTGAAGTGTTCAGTTTTCAGATGGAGATACGCAGTGTATTCATCGTTTGAGGACTTGAATGTTTGGAAGCGGGCTTGTCAATTGGCTGTACGGGCTTACCAGGTATTGGAAGGGTGTCGAGATTTTAGCTTGAAAGATCAAATGCAACGCGCGGCTGTCTCGATTGCCTCGAATATTGCGGAGGGTGCGGAGCGCGGCCCGAAAGAATTTGCCCACTTTTTACGTATTGCACGTGGCAGTGCAGCCGAACTACGCACCCAGGCTTACATCGCGGCAAAAATTGGCCTCATCAAGCCAGCAGATATGCACGAAATCGTCGAAGAAACCAAACAACTCGCCAAAATGCTCTTCGCCTTAGCGAAATCACTGAAAACTGAAAACTGAAAACTGAAAACTATCCCACCATGACCAACAAACAGAATCCCAAATTCCAGGCACTCGTCGCCAAGCTGCGCGAGATTTTCCAGATCGACCGCCCGGAACTGGACTTCGGTATCTACCGCATCCTGGGCGCCCGCGCGAGCGAGATCAACGACTACCTGCAAAATCGGCTGGCTGAGAAGGTGCAGGCAGCCCTCTGTGCAGGCAGCGCTGCCAGCGCGCAGCAATGGCAGGCTGAACTGCAAGAGGCCGAAAAGAACGCACTCGCCTTGGGCGTCAGCCCCGATGCCGTGCCCAAGGTGCAGGAATTGCGCGCCAAGCTGAAGGAGGCCAGCGCAGGCAGCAGCGAACACGAAAATGCCGTGTTCTCGCACCTGCTGGCCTTCTTCTCCCGCTACTACAGCGAAGGCGACTTCATCAGCCAGCGCCGCTACAAGGGCGACACCTACGCCATCCCCTACGCGGGCGAAGAGGTGATGCTGCACTGGGCCAACAAGGACCAGTACTACACCAAGAGCGGCGAGAACTTCAGCAACTACAGCTTCAAGCTCCCAGAAGAAAACGGAAAGCCCGGCCGCACCGTGCATTTCCGCCTCACCGCCGCCGACACCGCCAAGGACAACCGCAAGGACAACGACAAAGAGCGCCGCTTTGCGCTGGTGATGGAAAAGACCGTCACCCGGGTTGATGAAAACGGCGACGAAGTCGAAGAAGAACTGGTGCCCGTGGAGGAAGTCCCGGGCAGTGACGGCAACAAGGAACTGATTATCCGCTTTGAGTACGCCGCCCAGCCGAAAGGTACCAAGCAGGAGGCGTTGGTCACCAAGGCCGTAGAAGCCGTGCTGGCAGACACCGCCGTCAAGGCCCGCTGGCTGGCGCTGGGCAAGCGCACCCCCACCGAGAAAAACCCGCAGCGCACCCTGCTGGAAAAGCACCTGAGCGACTACACCACCAAAAACACGGCCGACTACTTCATCCACAAGGATCTGGGCGGCTTCCTGCGCCGCGAGCTGGACTTCTATATCAAAAACGAAGTCATGCACCTCGACGACGTGCAGAACGCGGGCGCCTTTGCCGACATTGAGAAGAACCTGCGCATGATCCAGTGCCTGCGCAGCATCGCGCTGGAGCTGATTACCTTCATGGCGCAGTTGGAGGATTTCCAGAAAAAGCTGTGGCTGAAAAAGAAGTTTGTTGTCTCCAGTCACTACTGCATCACGCTGGATCGGGTGCCGGAAGCGCTGTGGCCGGAAGTGGCAGCGAACGCGCAGCAATGGGCGCGGTGGAAACAGTTGGGCGTGTGGGATGGCGATTCGTCGGGGACGATAGAGGACTTGAAGGCTGCACCGTATCGGATGGTGGATACGAGTCTGTTTTTTGCCGATTTCACAGCCCGTTTGCTGAATCAAGTGGCCGATATAGACGAAACCACAAATGGCATTCTCGTACACGGCGACAACTTTCAAGGACTCTCTCTTCTTCAAGCGAAATACAAGAGCGAAGTTAACTGCATTTATATCGATCCCCCATACAACACAGATGCGACCGTAATCGAATATAAAAATGGCTACAGGGATTCGAGCTGGCTTTCTTTGATTTCCTCTCGCTTGCCTGCCGGCAAGAGGCTTCTTCGAGATGACGGTGTTCATATATTGACAATCGATGACTACGAACACTCGGCCGTGAGACAACTCTTAGATATTGAGTTCGGACCAGAAAATTTCCTGGCAACAGCTGTAATCAGAAACAATCCATCCGGAAGGTCAACTGTTAAGGGATTTTCTGTGAACCATGAGTTCGCAATTTTCCATGGTGCCAATGCAGAAAAATCCAGTGTCGGGAGGCTAGAACATAACGAAGAGCAAAAAGGAAGATACGACCTAATCGATGAAGTTGGACCATACGAGTGGGAGAACTTTAGAAAAAGTAGCGCAGGGTCAGATAGGGCCAGTCGGCCAAAGCAGTTTTATCCGATCTATGTCAAAAAAAATACCTTATCGCTAAGGATTCCTGAACTTAGGTGGATCGACGAAATTAATGAGTATGAGGTTTTGGATCAGCTTGACCCTACCGAACTAACCGTTTACCCGGTTGATGGCAGTGGTACAGAAAAGGTTTGGCGCTGGGGACTTGAAAGAGCAAGAAAAGATTCAAGTACTCTTCTGGCAAAGTGGACCAAGGACGATACACGTCTTGAAGTTTACGGGCGCAAGTATCTAAATCAGGAGGGATTGCTCCCAAGAACCTGGTGGGACAAACCTGATTACTCAGCCCGAGACAATGGAACCAGATTGCTACGAGATATGTTTGAATCGAATGTACCATTCGATTTTCCAAAAGCGTTGAATGCGGTAATTGATAGCATAAAAATTGGATGCACAGCACCTAACGGCATCGTACTGGACTACTTTGGTGGAAGCGGAACTACGGCTCATGCTGCCATCGAATTGCGGCGTATCGCCAAATCATCTGGCAAAAATTACGGTGTTAAATTCATCCTCATAGAACAAGGAGAGTATTTTGATGCAGTAACCAAATCGCGAGCAATCAAGGCCACTTATTCTTCAAAGTGGAAAGATGGTAAGCCAACAGAACCAAAATCTGGTGTTTCCAGTTGCTTCAAAGTCCTCAAACTCGAAAGCTACGAAGACACGCTGAACAACCTGCAACTGCGCCGTACGTCCGCGCAGGGTGAGCTACTCAACACCTTGCCGCAGCAGGCCCGCGACGACTACCTGCTCAACTACCTGCTGGACGTGGAAAGTCGTGGCTCGCTGCTGTCGGTGGAGGACTTCAGAAAACCCTTTGACTACACCCTGAACATTGCCGTCGATTCAGCAGGTGCGTTTGAGGCGCGCAAGATTGATCTAGTGGAAACCTTCAATTTCCTGATCGGCCTGCGCGTCAAGCACATCGACATGCAGCCCGCGCGCGGCTTTGTCACCGTCACCGGCACGCTGCCCGGCGGTGAAAGCTGTCTCGTGCTGTGGCGCGACTGCGATGTGCTGGACTATGAAGGCGTCAGCAAGCTGTGCGGCACGCTGGCCATCAACCCGGCGGACAATGAGTTTGACGTGGTTTACCTCAACGGCGACCACAACATCCCCACCGTGCTGACGCAGACGCTTGATGAAGGCGGTGCCACCCGCGTGCTCAAGCTACGCCAGATTGAGCCGGAGTTTCTGGAGCGCATGTTCTCGGTGGAGGACATCTGATGGCGGGCGACAAGCGCTTGGCGGCCAGCGCTGACCTTGTGCCTTTGCTGGGTACGCTGCGCACACTCATTGCCAATGCGCGCAGCCGCGCCTTGCGGGCGGTGGATGTGATCCAAGTGCAGACCTGCTGGCAGATTGGGCGGCATATTGTGGAGTTTGAACAGGCCGGGCAGGCGCGGGCGGCTTATGGCAAGCGCCTGTTACCGCTGCTAGCCGAGCAGTTATCGGCAGAGTTTGGCAAGGGTTTTGATGCTTCTAATTTGCGCTATATGCGTCTGTTTTATCTGGCCTTTCGAAAATGTGACGCACTGCGTCACGAATTGAGCTGGACGCACTACCGTCTGCTGACCCGTGTGGAAAAAGAAGATGCCCGCCTGTGGTATATGCATGAGGCGGCTACGCAAAACTGGAGCTCGCGTGCGCTGGAGCGCCAAATGGGCACGCTGTATTACGAGCGCTTGTTGCTGAGCCAGGACAAGGCCGCAGTGGCCGATGAGGCACAGCAAAACTTAGCTGGTCTGGACCCATCGCCCCGCGCCTTTGTGCGCGACCCGGTGATGCTCGAATTCCTTGGTCTGCAAGGCGCGGGCAAGCTGCTCGAATCCAGCCTGGAGCAAGGCTTGATGGACAAGTTGCAAGCTTTTTTGCTGGAGCTGGGCAAGGGTTTTGCGTTTGTCGCGCGGCAGCAGCGCATCAGCACAGAGAGCAAGGACTTCTATATCGACTTGGTGTTCTACAACTACTTGCTCAAATGCTTTGTGTTGATTGATCTGAAAACATCCGAACTGACGCACCAGGACATCGGACAGATGGATATGTATGTGCGCATGTACGACGACCTCAAGCGCGGCGAGGGCGACAACCCCACAGTGGGCATCCTGCTGTGCGAGCGCAAAGATCAGTCGGTGGTGCGTTATTCGGTGCTCAATGGCAACGAGCAATTGTTTGCCAGTCGCTACAGGCTCGTGTTGCCGACCGAAGACGAACTACGCATGGAGTTGTCCCGAGATGCTGAAGCCATTCGCTTGGCCATGAATATGAATGAATCTGAGGCGGACGATGGCACGAAAGACTAAATCTAAAAATAATGCGGTAGCCAAAAAGCGCAGCTTCCACCAAGAGCTGGTGCTCAACCGCTGGGTGCTGGGTTTCTTTCAGGGTGGCACGCTGGCGGCACTCAAGATGCGCTTGGGCGATGACCGCTTCGAGGGCATCGACGAGGACGGCCAGAGCAAGTTCTTCCATGAGCTGACCCGAGGCTTGTTTGACCCGAACAAGGTGCCCGAGGCCATTCTCCGACGCTACGACTTGAACGTGGTCGCCCACTGGCAGGCCATTACCGCCCAGCGCAACAAGCTGGAAGGCCACGAACTACAAATGAAGTACTTCCAGTACCTCTCGCTGCTATTCACCGAGCTGTATCTGGACTGGTACTTCAACCACCGTCAGGAATTGCTCGATGGCCTGAACGAGGAAATGACGCGCTACCGCGCCGAGACGGGCGCGGAGCCGTTGCGCGATTTCGAGGCGGACGACCTGAACAAGATCGCCTTCTGGAATGCCACCGGCAGCGGCAAGACCTTGTTGCTGCACGTCAACATCCGCCAGTACCTGCACTATTTCCAGGCGGGGCGCAGCGATTGCTTTCCCGACAAAATCATCCTGCTCACGCCCAACGAAGGCTTGAGCCGTCAGCATCTGGAGGAGCTGCACCTGTCTGGCTTCGGGTTTTCCCAGTTCTTCAACAAGACCCAGTCACCGGCGCGCGGCACCATTGAGATCATCGACATCAATAAGCTGGGCGATGAGATGGGTGAAAAGACTGTCGCCGTCGATGCCTTCGAGGGCAACAACCTGGTGTTGGTGGACGAAGGCCACCGTGGTAGGGGCACGGCGGCAGGCGCGTGGATAGCGCGGCGCGATGCGCTGGTGCGCGGTGGTTTTGCCTTCGAGTACTCGGCCACCTTCGGGCAGGCAGTGGCTAAGGGTAAAACCATTGAAGGCGCTGAAGATGAGATTCGTAAAAATAAGGCAGATTTTTATAGGTCTGTTGAGTTTCCTGGAAGAAAAGTCCGTGACTTGAGTGCCGTAGAAAAGCAGCAAGTCGATGATTTCAAAGCGGGATATGAATTAACCGCCGAGGACAAGCGCCGTGCGCGCATCACGGCTACGCGCGAGATTTACGCCAAGTGCATCCTGTTCGATTACTCGTACAAGTTCTTCTATGAGGACGGCTACGGCAAGGAGTCGCTGATCCTCAACATGAGCGGCGAGGCCTACGAGCAGGCGGATAACGCGCGCAAGTATTTCACCGCCTGCCTGCTGGCCTACTACCAGCAACTCTGGCTGTGGAGCACGCACCGCTCGGCGCTTGCCGACTTCAACATCGAAAAGCCGCTGTGGGTGTTCGTGGGCAATACCGTGTCAGGCGAGGAGTCGGACATGCTGGAAGTGGTGAACTTCCTCGCCGATTTCCTGAACAGCGAAACGCAGATCAAGAGCTGGCTGACCGATCTGATTGCCGACAAAGCGCAGATTTTGGACGCCAAGGGTAACAACATCTTCAGCGGCCGTTTCACACCGTTAATGGGCTTCGGTGGCCGCGTGGATGAGCTGTACGCCGACATCCTGCTGCGCGTGTTTAATGCCTCGGCCCGCCAGCGCTTGAAACTGGTCAACATCAAGAACAGCAAGGGTGAGCTGGCCTTGCGCGTGGGCGATGCAGAGCCCTTCGGCCTGATCAACATCGGCGACGATGCGGGCTTCTTCGGGATGGCCGAGGACGTCGAGGCCTTCGACAGCGAACGCGACGACTTCGGCGGCGCGCTGTTCGGCACGCTGAACAACAAGGACAGCCGCCTCAATGTGCTGATCGGCTCGCGCAAATTCACAGAAGGCTGGAGCAGTTGGCGCGTGTCCACGATGGGCCTGCTGAATATGGGCCAGGGTGAAGGTTCGCAGATCATCCAGTTGTTCGGTCGCGGGGTGCGCCTCAAGGGCAAGGGCTTCTCGCTCAAGCGCACCTTGCCGCAGGACAGGCCCAAGGGCATGCATCTGGACAAGCTGGAGGCGCTGAACATCTTCGGCGTGCGCGCCAGCTATATGGCTGCGTTCAAAGACTACCTGCGCGAGGAAGGCATCACGCCTAGCGATGAAGTGCTGGCACTGGACTTCCCGACACGGGCCAACCTGCCCAAGGGCAAGCTCAAGACCTTGGCGCTGAAGGATGGCTACAAGGACAACCAGAAACTGGGGTTCAAGCGTACACACTTCCCGTGGCTGTACGAAATTCCCACGCAGTTCCAGGGCAAGATCAAGCCACCGCATGTGGTGCTTGACCTGTACCCGCGCGTCGAAGCGCTGTCCAGCAAGGACAAGGGCACAGCCCCCACGACGGAAGCCCGCCACAAGGGCAAGCTGAACCAGACGCTGTTTGCGGCTTTCAACTGGGATCGCATCTATCTGGCCTTGCAGGATTACAAGTTGCAGCGCAGCTGGAGCAATCTGCGGCTGGAACGGCAGAAGCTGATCGACTTCTGCGCGGGGGAGCAGGATTGGTACACACTGTTCATTCCGGCGGCGGAGCTGAACGTGACGACCTTCGCCGATATCCGCAAGCAGGAAGACATCTTGCTGCGACTGCTGACGGACTACACCGACCGCTTCTACAAGGCCCTGAAGACCGGCTACGAAGGCCAGTTCTACGATATCACCCACATCGATGAAGACCACGGGTCGATGCTCAAGCTGTACCAGTTCGAGATCGAGAACAGCGACGACGGTCTGGAGTATCTGGCGAAGCTGGAAGTGCTGAAGAAGCTGGTGACGGACGGCAAGATCGGCGAGGCCAGCATATGGAACACGCCGCACATGGTGGCCATCAGTTTCGACCGGCACTTGTATTACCCGCTGCTGGCATTGGAGGACAAAGATGCGGTGCCGCTGAAGTTGCGTCCGTTGGCGTTTGACGCGCCGAGCGAATGGGAGTTCGTCCGCGATCTGGAGGCGTTCTACAACTCTGGCGAAGGTAAGGAAGCGATTGGCCCACGCAGCCTGTACCTGTTGCGCAATGCAGATCGAGAAGAAAAGGGCTTGGGCTTCGCATTGGCGGGCAACTTCTATCCGGACTTCCTGCTGTGGCTGGTGGACGATGCCAGCGGCAAGCAGTGGCTGACCTTTGTCGATCCGAAGGGTCTGCGCAATCTCGACCTGTCGCACCCCAAGCTGGGTCTGTACAAGGAAGTGAAGACACTGGAAACAACGCTGGCGGCGCAGGCCAAGGCGGGCGAAGCGCCGTTGGTGTTGAATGCCTTCGTTCTCTCGCCGACGAAGTTCGCCGACCTGCTTAACGTGGGCGACCCGACAAAGAAGGCCGATCTGGAAAGCCGCCATGTGTTGTTCATGGAGGATGGTGCCAGCGCCTACTTGAAGAAACTTTTCCGGGTGCTGGCATGAGTGGACACCTGATTGCGAAATCGGTGAACGAGGCGGACAACCATCTGCATCGGATACCGCAGTAGGAGCCATCCATGAGTGCTGCAAATCTTCGATTCCAAGTTGATTGCCGTCTCGCCACGCTGCTGAGTCAGGAATACAGATCGACCGAGAGAGAAAAACGGCGGAATGTACGCCGGGAACGGCGACTTCCGGAGGGTTATGCTCAAGAGGCAAGGGCCGCAAGCCCGCGCCAACCTAGGGGGAACGGGCAAAAAAAATCCCAACCGGATAAGGGTTGGGATTCCACATTCTGGTGGAGGCGGCGGGAATCGAACCCGCGTCCGAAAGTCCTCTACAGTGAGTTCTACATACTTAGTCGTGTCATTTGGATTTAACCGCCACCACGCCGACGGACAGGCTGGGCTTTGGCGAGTTACCTATTATTTCGCACTGAACCAAGTAACCCGGCACAGCACTAGCAGATGTAGAGTAACACTACAGGGTTTTGACGCCCCCGGCCCATCTGCGAACCGTTGTAGTGTCTAGCCGGCCGTTAGGCTGCTAGAGCGTAAGTTTCGTCGTTTGCGACTAAAAAAATTCAGTGTTTTACGGGGTGACTGAAATCCCGGTATGCCCTCATCTGCTTCGCAACCCCCGTCGAAACCAGGTCGCCCCCAGATGTAAGAGAGCGCCGATTATATAGGCCCTCTCTATTTAAAGCTAGCTTAAGCTGGTGCTCTTTGCTGCGGATTACATGATATCCATAACCTGGATGCCCAACAGGTTTAAGCCGGTTTGCAAGGTTTTGCCGCTTAGGGCGGTGAGCTGCAGGCGGCTGGCGCGCACAGCACCTTCGCTTTTGAGAATGGGGCAGGCTTCGTAAAAGCGTGAGAATAGCGTGGCCAGTTGATAGAGGTATTGCGCCAGATGATGTGGGTAGCAGCTTTCCACCACGTTCTGCAGCACATCTTCAAATTGGGTGAGCGCCACCGCCAGTTGTTTCTCTGTGCTGTCATTCAGCACGATGGCGGCGTGCTGATCGTAGTCGGTGGCTTTACGCAGCAGGCTTTGGGTGCGGGTATAGGCATATTGCAGATAGGGGGCGGTATTGCCTTCGAACGATAGCATACTGTCCCAGTTGAAGATGTAGTCACTGAGGCGGTTCTTGCTGAGGTCGGCGTATTTGACCGCAGCGATGCCGACGGCACTGGCAATGGCATGTCGCTCGGTTTCTGGCAGTTCCGGGCTGCGGGTGGATACCAAGGTGTAGGCGCGCTGTTCGGCTTCTTTGAGCAGGTCTATCAGCTTGATGGTGTCACCGGAGCGGGTTTTGAATGGCTTGCCATCCTCTCCCATCATTACGCCAAAGCCGACGTGTTCCAGTTGCATGCTGTCCGGTGCGAAGTGGGCCTGGCGGCTGATGCTGAACAGTTGTGCAAAGTGCTGGCTTTGCCGTGCGTCTACCACGTAGATGACGCGATCCAGATGCAGGGTGTGGTAACGGTAGCGTATGGCACCCAGGTCGGTGGTGGTATAGAGGTAACCGCCGTCTTTTTTCTGAATGATCACCCCCATCGGTTTATCTTCCTGGGTGCGGAAGGCTTCCAGATAAACCACCTGGGCACCGTCGTTTTCTGTCAGCAGGCCGGCACTACGCAGTTCCTGCACGATTACTGGCAGGTCGTCGTTATAGCTGGATTCGCCTCTGACATGTTCGCGGCCAAGGCTGACATTGAGTTTGTGGTAGACCGCTTCGCAATGGGTAAGCGAGGTGTCGACAAACTGGCGCCATAGTTTGAGGATGCTGGCATCGCCGCTTTGTAGCTTAACGACGTAGTCGCGGGCGCGGTCGGCAAATTCGGGGCTTTCGTCAAAGCGGATTTTGGCATTGCGGTAGAAGGTTTCCAGATCGGCTAGCGCGATGTCGGGCTTGTCTTGTTGCTGGGTTTCGACCAGATAGGCGGTCAGCATGCCGAATTGTGTTCCCCAGTCGCCGACATGGTTGGCGCGGATCACATCATGGCCGACGAATTCGATGATGCGTGCCAGTGCATCACCGATGATGGAGGAGCGCAAATGCCCCACGTGCATTTCTTTGGCCAGATTGGGCGAGGAGTATTCCACCATGATGCGTTGCGGTGCGACAGGGGCCAGGCCTAGCTTATCGTCTTGCAGTGCTGCCTGGTTGCGTTGAGCGATGTAATCGGCTGCCAGGTGGATATTCAGAAAACCGGGGCCGGCAATCTCAACTTTTTCCGCGATGTCGTTCAAATCAAGGGCGGCGACAACTTTTTGTGCGAGTTCGCGCGGATTGCATTTCAGTTGTTTGGCCGCCGCCATAATGCCGTTTACCTGGTAGTCGCCAAATTCGGCTTTGGAGGCAGGCTGTACCACTGGCGGGGCATCCGCTACGCCGGCAGCCGCCAGAGCAACGCTGACCCGTTGGTTGATTAACTGAAGAATGGTCATGAATAACACCCAAAAAAGCAGCGAAAGTTAAGGTTTTCGCTTTTGAAAAAAGATGGCGTGGATTGTAGTCGTGCTAAGGGGGTGGGGCAATGTTCATGGCGGGCGCGATGGCAAAATTCTTGCGGAAATATCCCCGATTGCTGGGGCAAGACAGTGATATGGTAGTAGGTTATAATAATGGGCGTTTAGATGTTTTCGGCATTGCCACTATAGACTCGGCCATGCTGACAAATACCATGACAGTGCAGAGAGATGCTGTGCTGCCAAGCTATTAATTAATACAAGAAATTTATTATCAGGACTGATCATGACACAACAACAAGAAACCTCTACACCTGCCTTGCTTTTCAGTGCCAATGCCGAGCAGGTGGCTGAGGCTATCAAGGCGGCTGGTTGCACAGTCAATACTGTAGAAAATAACGGCGTAGTGAGCTTGCAAAGTGCCAGCCAAGGCGTGGCCTTCCAGGTGCTGTGGGGTAATGCGGCTCCTGAGGCTGGTCACTATTTGGACTTCACCTTGAACTGCCCGTTGCGGGTAGAGGGTGGCAGTATACCGGAAGGCCTGATTGCTGAGTGGCACCGTAGCAAGCGTTTCGTTCGGATAGCAGAGCATCCCGGCGTGATTTCGCTGGAAATGGACGTGCTGCTATTAGGTGGCGTGACGCAGGAGCATATGAATATGATGGTTCAGCTGTGGACGCAAATGCTGGGCCAGGTGTTTTTACATCTGCGTAATTTTGCCGCTCAGTCTGCTGGTGCAGCGGCTGACTCTGAGCCGGTGGAGATTCCGGTGTTGAAAGAGTCGCTGGCGTAAGTAGGCGGCAGTGTAGGTTTTTATGATTAAGGGGCAATGGAAGTTCCATTGCCCCTTAATCGTTCGCGTCGTGCGTTGGCACATCAGCCTTTAATGATCCGCAACCCTGCCGCGCAGCAGTGGTGCAACCCAATCCAGGCGTTGATGGTGTGTTGCCAGCGCGGCTGCGCTATGCCAGTCGTAATCAACTAGCCGCCAACTTACTGACCAGCCATCAGCTTGGTGTTCAATAATTGCATAGCGTGCATGCGGTGAGCAGGTTTCCATGCGGTGATAGTGCGGACGCTCATCGTCGTAAGCTTGCAAACCAACACTACCCGGATTGACGATTAGACAGCCATTGTCCAATTGCATACTACGCGGTAGATGGGTGTGGCCGCATAAAATCAATGAGGCTTTGCAAGCACCCGCACGGGTGTGTACTTCTTGTTCTGTGGCGGCTCGACAACCCGCTGCCGTGACGGTGTCGAGAAAGTAATCCAGATCACTGTCTGGCGTACCGTGCACCATCAGCACCTGCTCGTTCAGCCAGTGCTCACTGGGTAGGCTGGCCAGCCAATTGCGCTGTGTCGGGTTTAGTTGCTGATGCGCATAGCGGTCGGATGGGCTCATCTTGTCTGGCTGGCCACCAAGTAGCTGTCGTTCATGGTTGCCACGAATAGTAGGTAGGTCTAGTGCCATCAGGCAATCGGCTGTTTCACTTGGCAGCAGGGCGCCCGATAGAATATCGCCAAGATTGACAGTGATATCCGCGTGCTGCTGTGCAATATCCGCCAGCACTGCTTCCAGTGCCGCAAGGTTGCCGTGAATATCAGAAATAGCGGCTATTCTCACGATCATTGCTCTCCTGTGTTCAGACTGCAGTCGGATTGGCCCATTTCATGACTGGTGGCTGGTAGTGCTGCAGTGCATTGAGTAGCGCTTCCGGCTGGGTATCTACCTGCAGCATCTCGCGGTAAGTCGCTTTCATAAAGCCTTGTGCAACCATGCCATCAATAAAAGACAGCAGCTTGTCGTAATAAGCATCGACATTGAGAAAACCGCATGGTTTGTTATGCAGGCCAAGTTGCGCCCAAGTCCAGGCTTCAAAAATTTCTTCCAGTGTGCCTGCACCACCGGGTAGGGCGATAAAGGCATCGGCGCGTTCGGCCATGCTGGCTTTGCGTTCGTGCATATCGGCCACAATATGCAGTTCGCTCAAGTCTTGGTGAGCCAGCTCTTTGTCGGCGAGGGATTGTGGAATAATGCCGATGACGTTGCCACCGGCGCTCAGCATTGCGTCAGCCACCACGCCCATCAGGCCGACGCGGCCACCACCATAGACCAGCCCGATGTCGCGTGCCGCCATGCTGTGTGCCAGCGCTTGTGCTGCCTGGGTAAATAGAGGGCTATTGCCGCTGCTGGAACCACAAAATATGGCGATATTCATTTCAAGCATCCAATCCGTTTTGTACCAGCGCGGCTGCCCGTAATACCGCGCGCGCCTTGTTCTGGGTTTCCTGCCATTCCATTTCCGGTACCGAGTCGGCAACGATGCCGGCACCCGCCTGTACATAGAGCATCTGGTTTTTTAATACTGCCGTGCGAATAGCAATACACAAGTCCATATCACCGTTAAAGCCTAAATAGCCGACGGCACCGCCATACACACCCCGTTTGGTGGGTTCGAACTGATCGATGATTTCCATCGCACGCACTTTGGCGGCACCGGAGAGCGTGCCAGCGGGGAAGGTGGCTTTCAGGATGTCGATATTGGAAACCTCGGGTGCCACCTGGCCTTCGACGCTGGACACAATATGCATCACGTGTGAATAGCGCTCGATGATCATATTTTCGGTCAGCTGCACACTGCCAGCCTTGGCGACACGGCCAACATCATTACGCCCAAGATCGATCAGCATCACGTGCTCGGCAATTTCTTTGGGGTCGGCCAGCAGTTCGGCAGCCAGTGCTTCGTCCTCTTCACGGTTCTTGCCGCGTGGGCGGGTGCCGGCAATAGGGCGCACGGTGACGGTGTCCTGCTCGCGGCGTACCAGAATCTCTGGTGAGGCACCGACCACATGAAAATCATCAAAGTGATAGAGGAACATATAGGGCGAGGGATTGAGATTGCGTAGCGCGCGATACAAGGCCAGCGGCGAATCGCTGAAAGGCATCTGCATGCGCTGGGCCAGCACTACCTGCATGATGTCGCCATCAACAATATAGCGTTTGCTGCTGGCTACTGCGTCTTTGAACGCCTGTTCACCAAATTCCGAGTGGGCCTCAGTAGCGGGTGAGGGCAGCGACAGCGGCATGGTGAGTGGCTGGCGCAGCTTGCTGCGTAGTTCGGCCAGACGCGCTTGGGCTTTGGCCAGTGCCTGTGGCACCGCCGGGTCGGCATAGACCACCAGATAAAGCTTGCCAGACAGATTATCGACCACCGCCAGTTCTTCCGACACCATCAGCAGGATATCCGGGGTGCCTACCGGGTCTGGCTTGCTCTGCTCAGCCAGCCGTTTTTCGATATAGCGGATGGTGTCGTAGCCAAAATATCCCACCAGACCACCGGCAAAGCGCGGCAGGCCTGCGATAGCCGGGGCGCGAAAACGCTGCTGAAAGCTTTCAATGAACGCTAGCGGGTCGCCGTTGTGGCGTTCAATCACCTTATCGGCACATTCCACTTGCACTTGCTGGCCCTGCACCCGCAGGCGAGTATTCGATGGCAGGCCGATAAAAGAGTAGCGGCCAAAACGCTCGCCACCTACTACCGATTCCAGCAAATAGGTATAAGGCTGATTGGCGAGTTTTAAATACACCGACATCGGGGTGTCCAGGTCGGCAAATAATTCCAGTATCACCGGAATGCGGTTATAACCGGCACTAGCTAAACGACTGAATTCTTCGGTTTGCATGGTGGTTTCCTGTTGATTTTGCTTACAGTGCAAATAGCTCGCGTAGATAATGTGCGACGCCAGCCTGCTGATTACTGCCGATGCGCGGCACCTGTGGTAATTGTTCTGCCAAACGCGGGTGGGCGTTTGCCATCATGCGCGGGTGGCCCACTAGTTGTAATAGCGATAAATCATTCTGACCATCACCAAATGCCAGACAGTGCTCGCTGGCGATGTCCAGCCGTTGCAACACCAATTGCAGTGCCTGCCCCTTGGAGACGCCGCTGGCCATCACTTCCAGACAATCTTCGGCAGAGAAGGTGATATACAACTCATCGGCAAAGCTGGCGTGCAGTTTGCGCTCAACTTGCAGCAGGTGCTCGTGTTCGGCGATATACAACACCTTGGCGACACCGGCGCCAGAGTGACGGCTTAGATCGGTGACGTGGTAACTCAGCTCGGAGTCGGCATGAAAATCCAGCAGATACTGGCAGGGTTGATCAATCAGCCAATCCTCATTGCGATAAAAATTCAACACGGTACCGGCGGCAAAGTGGGGTTGCGCCAGCTGTTGCACTAGGGATGGCGGGATGTCCTGAGCGTGGATCAGCGTATCCTGCGGATCATGCACGCGGGCACCATTAGAGGTGATCAGATAAGCCGGAATCCCCAAAGCCTGACGAATGCCCATCACATCCAGATGATGGCGGCCGGTGGCGATGGCAAACTGCAGCCCGCGTGCGGCCAGCGCTTGCAGTGTACTGGCGGTGAAGGTATCAACAGCATGTGAGGGATTGAGTAGGGTGCCATCCAGATCAGAGGCAATGAATTGATAAGCCATAACACCTGCCACAGTGTAAAAGTCTGAGATTATACGTAAGTTCAGGCTGGCTATTGGAGGATGTTGCAAACATCCTCCGCATTAGCTGGCGGCGGCTCGCGGCCGTGTTCAGACCGCGCTAGCGTGCTTAACGGAAGATGACGGTCTTGTCATTATTAAGGAACACGCGGTGCTGCAGATGGTATTTAACCGCCTTGGACAGGGCGATGGTTTCCGTGTCACGGCCAATGGACACCAGCTCATCAGGCTTATAAGTATGATCAACGCGTTGTACTGCCTGCTCGATGATTGGCCCCTCATCCAGGTTCGGGGTCACATAATGAGCGGTGGCGCCAATTAATTTCACCCCGCGCTGATAGGCCTGATGATAAGGCTTAGCCCCTTTAAAGCCCGGCAAGAATGAATGGTGAATATTGATCACGCGGCCAACTAGTTGTTGGCACAAAGCATCGGACAACACCTGCATATAGCGCGCCAGCACCACCAGTTCGCTGCCGGTTTCTTCCACCAGGCTAAGCAGAGTGGCTTCCTGTTGTGCTTTGTTCTCTGCAGTAACCGGCAGATAGACGAAGCGTATTCCTTCGCGCTCGGCCATGGGCCGCAAGTCCAGATGATTGGATACGATGGCGGTAATCTGCATATGCATTTCGCCCTTCTGGTGGCGATACAGCAGATCACTTAGACAATGATCATCACGGCTGGCCATGATCAATACCCGCATCGGTTCCGCGGCACTATATAGCTGCCAGTCCATATCGAAGGCTTGGGCCACTTCCGGAAAGCCTTGGCGTAGCGTGCTGATATCACCTTTTGCGCCTGGGTTGAAGCGAAACTCGGTACGCATAAAGAAGCGCCCGGTATCCTCATCATCAAATTGAGACATTTCGCTGATATAACACTGCTGGTTGGCGAGGAAGGAACTTACCATCGCGACGATGCCGGAGGTGCCAGCACAGCAGATTTTAAGAATAAAGTAATTAGAGTTAGTGTTCATCTTGGTTTTTTCAGGGGCTAGCCATGCTGATAATAGACTGGACATGATATTTCACACAATGCATTTGTTCCATGCCTTTGCCATAAAAAATAATATTCTTGCATGCTAATGAATTTTTGCGCAAACATTTATAGGTGATTTATTGATGAACATTCATATAAATGAGCTGTGTGGGCGGGTGTTGGGCAAAAAGCGTCCATCTCACTGCCAGTAGCTAGCCACCCCGACTAAGGGGTGGTGAGCAAGCTTAGAAGCCGTGTCTTAGTCCGACAGTGAAAGCGCGTGGATCATAACCGGGGACGCTGAGATATTTGGTATCCGGGTTAACGATAGCTAGGCCACGGTCAGAATGACTATTGTTGCGGATATAAGCGGTATAGCCGTAAAGCTGGGTGACTTTGCTCAGATAATGCACATAACCTAGATGGAAAGCTTGCGCCGTTTTGTCGGCACTTTCTATCAGGCGTGAGGTGCCGATATTGATATCACCACGACCTACCGGGATTTTAGCGCCTAGCAGCCAGCTATTGGCTTGCCAGCGATCATGTGAGGTTGAAGTGTGCAGGAAGTTGGCCCCGATGGTGGCGAAATCCATCACATATTGACCGCCAATAATCCAAGTGTTGTGGCGGGAATAATCGCTGGCAGTGTCAGTAGCATAGTAGCGGTACTGCAGATAGCCTATCCCCAATTGCAGTGCCTGGTCTTTGTGGATGATATTGGCGCTATAGCTGCGGCCTTCATTCGACTGTAGCCCGCCGTTTTCCTCACCGGCAGAGGCGCCAATCTCGGCGGTTATGCTGCCCCATTGCGGGGTTTTGTAACGAATGGCGTTGTTGAAGAAACCGCCAGTAGCGGTGCGGGTGGTTTTACCGGTGCCGCTAATTTTTTTACCCAGTACGCCATTGTGTTGCAGGCTCATCGTGCTGCTGAAGTTGGCCAGGCCATAGGTACTGGCATCGGAGGACAGGTACACCCAATATAAGGGCATATAGAGCCGACCAATGTCCATGGAACCAAAATTACCTGCCAGACCAATGTGAGTGCCACGAGTAAAGAGTGAGTTATTGGGGTTGCCGGTACCATCCAGTTTCACTTCAGTTTCTAACTGATAGCGGGCGGAGAGGCCATTACCCAGATCTTCATCACCTTTAAAGCCGAGGCGAGAGGCCTGTAAGCTGCCACTTTGTACGCGCCATAGATTGACCTTGTTCGGATCAAAGCGGCCATATTCCAGTGCGGCATCCATGATGCCGTAGAAGGTTGAAGCAGCCTGGGCCGAATGTAGAGCCAGCGCGCCGAGAAGGGCCACGCTGATCTGAATAGGTTTACGTTTGAATGTCATGGTTTCTCCTGAAGATGATGAATATTTTTTAGTTTTATGGTGCTGCTTAGCTTATTAGGGTACGGAATAGTTTTACCGCCGTGGGTAATAGCAGGCTGAGTCCGGCAATCAGCAGCAATACAAACACCACATAGCGCACCACCGTTGGGCTCCAGGTGGAGGGGTGGCGATGCTGCCACCAGGTGATACCGACAACGATGGGCAAGGCCAGCAGACTCAGTTGCAAGGCCTGGCGATTAAACTGCCCATGGCTGATGACAAAAACCAGCCGCAGCAAGGCATTGCTGGCAAACAGCAACACTAAGCTATGACGAATCGCGTTGATCGGCAGTGGTTGTCGGTAAAGGTGATACACCATAGGCGGCCCGGCACTGGAAAATAGCCCGCCCAACAGGCCGGAAATCGCCCCAAAGCCAATAAAGTTAAGCCGGCTGGAGACTTGGGCCAGGTTTTTCTTCTGCAGAATCAGCAGAAAGCTGGCCAGCACGATGGTGACGCCCAATAGCAGCCGTAAACCACTGGTGGCTTCGGCCGAGAGCCAGCCCAGCAGCGATACACCCACCAGTACGCCGAGCAAGCTGCTGCTCAGCGTCGGCCACATCAAGCGCCAGGGCAGGGTGTGGCTGGAACCACGCCGCAGCACCAGCAGCGCATTGGCAATCACCAGCACGCTGACCACATTGGCACTGGCATCCAGCGGGGCCAGGTGCAATAGGGCGACCAGCCCGAGCAGAATCAAACCAAAGGCAAAGCCGGTAAGATTCTGCGCAAAACTGGCCAAGCCCACACACAGTAGAAACGCGATTTGTTGCACTATGCTCACAGTGATGCTCTAGCCTCTTGCACAAAAGCGTTCAATGCCGCGTTATCGGCAGCAGCGCGCAAGAATACCGGCGGCTGTCCCAAGGGTGCGGCAACTGTCACATGCTGACCCCCGCTATAACGCTCACCACTCCACAGATGCAGCCAGTCATCGCCCACCGGTAAATAGGCTTGCCAGCTAT
Organism: Neisseriaceae bacterium TC5R-5; assembly: GCA_020830965.2. Classification (GTDB taxonomy): domain Bacteria; phylum Pseudomonadota; class Gammaproteobacteria; order Burkholderiales; family Chromobacteriaceae; genus Chromobacterium. Next base: position 59,011 of record JACCFC020000013.1, on the reverse strand, counting down.
CCTGCGCTGCCGCATGCACCGGCGCTACCAACAGATCACGACCATACAGATATTGATCATGAATATCGTAAGTAGCAGCATCGTGCTGGTAATGCAGCACTAGCGGGCGTTGCAGCGGTAGGCCGTGTTCATGTGCCTGCTGGCTGAGCGCGCGGGTATACGGTTGCAAAGCCTGATGCAACTGGCTGATACGGGCCAAATGCGCGAGCACGGCCGGGTCTTGCCAGAACTGGAAGTTATCGTCCGGGCGATTGCCCTCATGCGTGCGCATCACCGGGGTGAATAAGGCCATCTCTGTCCAGCGCTGGAACAGCTCCGGGGTACGCACATTGCCGAACAGGCTGGTATAACCGCCGATATCGCTATGGTGATAGGCATTGCCCAGCAGCCCGGAAGACAGCGCACCACAAATGACGGTCTGCAAGCCATCATGGCGGGTGAAATCCACCGACTGATCGCCTGCCCATAATAGCGGGCAATGCGCCTGCACCCCGCTATAACCGGCGCGCATAAAGAACACTGCATCGCCAGTGCGGCCACTGGCGGCAATCGCCTCCGCATTCACCTTCGCCCACAATACCGGCCAGGCATTGTGCATCAGCTTGGCATCCACACCATTGGCCAGCTTCAGATCAATGGGCAGGTACTCGCCAAAATCAGCCATCCAGCCATCCTGGCCGATATCCAGCATTTCGCGTTGCAGAATGCGTTCGGCGAACCACTGGCAGGCGGCCGGCTGGGTGAAGTCGACCACACCGCAGTCAAACTCGCCAAAATCGACTAGATAATCGCCACCATCCTGCGCTGTCGCCAGATAGCCGCTAGCCAGCGCCTCCTGATACAACTCACCATCCGCACACAAATACGGATTAACGTAGCTCATAAAGCGGATGCCATCGCGCTTGAGTTCGGCGATCCACTGCTTCAGTTGTGGATAGCGCTGCGGCTGCCAGCGCCAATCCCAGAACAGACGCTTGCCGAAGCTGGTCTGGCGGATGCCGGCCCAGTCCTCACACCAGAGCGCCGCGACATTCACACCGGCGGCGCTGGCTTGGGCCAGAATAGTGCGAGCATGCTCCTCACCATTTTTAAGACCGAGAACTACCCCACCGGTAATCCAGTCTGGCAGCGTCGGCTGCCGACCGAAGCGGCTGGAAACCAAGCCCACCAGATCGGTCAGTTGCGCCGCTACCAACCACTCCAGGCGTTGCGGTACCGCCCAGAACTGCAGCTCATGAAACTCGGCATGGCGGAAATCAAACTCCGCATAAGCCGTGGTTTCCGCGTGCAGGCAATAGGCGGGTGTGCTGGCATCGTCGGCACTCAGACTGATAAAGCTCGGTTGCGGGTAATTAGTGTGGTAATAATCGCCACCGGCTTTACCGCTGACATCGGCCTGCCAGGTAAGTTGGGTGCTTTTATCACGACCCACACCCGGCTCTGACGTCCAGAGCGGAAAGCGACGACTACGCAGATTGAAATAAGACATCTGCTCGCCACAGCCCCATACCGGGTCTCTGGCTGCCGCGGGCGCTCGCCACCACAGACGGTTGATCGCCTCATCGGCCTCGCTAAAATCAGCATGCAGCGCCGCGCCTTTTACCTGAAAATGCACCGCCAATTGCAGGCTATCAGCGGGGTAACGACGAAACTCCAGCCGCCAGCCACCGGCGGCCGTTTCAGTGGCACGCACATCGCTCAAGGCCATGCGCTGCTCGACATAATCTTCAATCTCAAAATTACCGCGATACATGTCCATGCGTTCCTGGCCGTGGCCAGTAAATAAGGCTGGTTTATCGCGGTGGTGCTGAAAAATACACTTGCCGGCAAAGTGCAGGCTCAAACTATCGTCGTGGTGTTGGCATATCAGCATGGTAATCCCTCCTTTAAGGGTCAAACTTGCTTAAGTGCGATTGGTCTGTAGAACCAGCTTGCGCTCATCCAACAGCGCCTCTTTATGCTGAAAACGTACAATTAACGCTGCTGCCACCAGCCAGAGCACACCCAAAGCCCCGTAATAGCTATTGGACAAACCGGTTTCATTGGCTACCCCAAACGGAGAGAAAGTGAGGTAAGCACTGACCAGCAAGGCCATCAGGAAGGTACTCATACTCTTGGCGTAGCGCCAGTTACGTTGCTCGCCAGGGTTGCGGATGGTTGGCTGATAAACCGTAGCTCGTGGGAACAGCTTGCCCAGCGCCAGCATCAAAGCCACTTCCAACACAAACAACATGCCCATAATGTGCAGGAAGTGCACACCGCTGCGCTTATCGATTGAGAACACAAAGATCAGCAGCGTATACACCACCACATGCATAAACAGTACGGTTTTGGCAGAAACGGCGGAAACACGCGAGGTAAAGAAACCCACCAGTACCACCGCGATAATCGGGATATTGTAAAAACCGGTAAAACGACGCATCACGGTGTAAATGCCATCGGGTGCGTAAATCAGCAAGGGCGCAATGATCAGCGACAACACCGCAATCAGCACACTGGAAATTTTACCAACGCGTACCATCTGCTCATCGGTCGCGTTCGGCTTCCAGGCACGATAAAAATCATAAGCAACCAGCGTGGCGGTACTGTTGATAATCGCGTTGAAGTGACTCATTACCGTGCCAAACAGCGCGGCGACAAAAAAGCCGGTTAACCACCACGGCAAAATATCGCGTACCAGTACCGGATAAGCAAAATCGGGTTTCGGCAGCGGATTACCTGCGTAATAGTGATAGGCAATCACCCCCGGTATCAGCATCACAATCGGTACCAGAATCTTGATCAAACCAGAAAACAACACCCCTTTTTGACCTTCGGCCAGCGACTTCGCCGCCAGGGTGCGCTGAATAATGGATTGATTGGTACACCAGTAGAACAGGTTAGCAAATACCATACCGGTAAAAATGGTACCAAAGGGCACGCTATCGGTAGCCGAACCAATGGCATTCAGCTTTTCCGGGGCATTGGTGGTAATAATGTGCAGACCTTCACCAAAGCTGCCGCCACCCAAGGCGATCAAGCCCAAAATGGGTACCATCAAACCGGCCACCAACAGACCCAGGCCATTAATCGTGTCTGATACCGCTACCGCCCGCAGGCCGCCAAAAATGGCATATAGCGCACCGATAATGCCCATGCTCCACACCAGCACCGAAATGGTCATGTTGTAAGACATGCCGGTTAGCTGCTGTACCTTAAAAATCTCATTAAAGGCAATGGAACCGAGGTATAAGCCGGATGGATTCGCCACAAAGGTATAGCCCAGAATAAACATCAGGCTAACAAAGCGACGTGTGGTCGCATCAAAGCGCTCTTCCAGATACTGCGGCAAAGTAGTAAAGCCACCTTTTAAATAGCGCGGCAAGAAATACATCGCCAGCACCACGGTAGCGACTGCTGCTGTCGCCTCCCAGGCCATCGCCGATAGATTATGGCCGTAGGCATCACCATTTAAACCGATTAACTGCTCGGCCGATAAATTGGTCAGCAGCATGGAACCGGCAATAAACCAGCCAGTTAAACCACCACTGGCCATAAAATAGCCTTTGGCGCCCTTATCGTCGGATTTACGGGTAATCCACCCGGAAATTAAACCGACCAGAGCGGTAAAAAAAATAAAACTGATGAGAGTAAACGCTATGGTTTGCATGAAGTCTCCAATGTATCGTCCTTAATCTGATTGTTTTTTACTGTTTTTGGGTGATAACGGGTGCTCGGTTTGCTGAGGAATACACTCTCCTTTATTCATAAAGTAAGCCGCGAGAAACCCTGCGTGGCAGGGTTATGGCTTTTGATAATCTTTCATCAGCCAACGTGACAAAAAGAAAGTGCGACGTAGCTCCTGAATTTTTTCATAATCAGCGTTAACAAAGCTACGGCCGGTTTGTAGTTCGTACCGATGTAGCAGATATAAACAAATTATCCATGGGCCGAATTTTTTCAAATTAATATATGCAAATACACCTGCAAAAAGTGGTACTAGTAATAAAATGACGCTATTTCTAGATCCTGTGTAAATGTAAAATAATAGTGGTATATTTGCAGTCATTGCTGCAGTAATAATAAGGGTTATGAATGTTTTTCCAATATTGTGCTTTTCTTTAAAAGGGTCGGGATTCATGATATGTTTTTCAAAATCCACAAAATTTGAAAAGTTATTTTTCCAATATTCTATTTCCACAATACTAAAAAGTCGTAGTTTTTTAATTTTTTGCCATGCTCCTACTAGTAAAGAAAATACAATAGTTGATACATAAACAAAAATAATTGGCCATTTCATTGTGGTTTGATTGAAAAAATCAACAGTTAGTATAATACTAGAAACTCCCATGAGAATTTCTAATATAAATAAAAGATAAAAAGTAACGAATGCACTAAAATTAAGTGCTAAATGCATTCGATACTTCATTGCGCAGCCAAAAATGAAACCAGTTAAAGTACTTGTGGCAATAATGGCGTAAAGGCTGACAGAAGATAGCGAGTAAAAATCAAAAATAACGACTAAGCAACTGGTTATAATAATCGAATTAAAAATACTATAAATCAGTGGTGCTTTAGATAAAGTTACTTTTGCGCTATCAATTGTTGGCAACATATCAACGCCCCAACATTTTTTTCATTTCGCTGGCAGTCCAATCGGCTCTACCAGTTGCTCCCCAAATAGCTTGTACAAAGATACCTACACCTAGCCCAATTAAAATTACTGGCGCGCTACCAGCAACAAAAGCGCCAGAACCAACTAAAGCTAACCCTGTTCCTACAGAGGCAAACATCCCTACCAAATTACCGCTTTGGCTCTTTGCTGAAGCAATTGCTAGGTTATGTCCGTCAAGTTGTAGCTTTCCCTGAGAGTCACGTTTGATACTGTCGGCTAAGTCCAATGCCAAGCTTGGCCCGAAAGTTAATATTCCACCTCCCACACTACCCTTGATATAAGCCCGGTTCATTGATGTCAGTTGTGGCACCAGCTTATTGAGCTTGGCGTCTTTAACTGCGGCGCTCACCGTTTCTGCGCGCCCGTTATAACGGAAGTTAGGGCCGACATTCGGTTGGACCACCTGAATAGGCAGATTGCTGATGCTGATGCGTGGGCGCGGGCGGCCTTTGCCGGTTTTATTGCCGTTGTAGAGCGTGATGTGATTATTGATGTAGACGCTTTTGCTGCCGCTCAGAATTTTCTGTTCCGCAGCGGCAATGGCTTTTTGGGTCAGGTGGTTTTGTGCGGTATGGCCGAGTGAGGCGAGCAAGTTGACATTACCTAGCGCACTGCTCGGGCCATAGATCGCGGCTTGTGTTTCTGACCACAGTCTTTCCTGGCTACCCGGCAGGCCGGCGGGACTGCTGTAGAGGTAATTGAGCAGCCAGTAGCTGCTGGCCGGGTCGCTTTGCACGGCCGGTTTAGCCAGCAGGCTTTGGATCAGCTGGCTGGCTAGGACTGGGTCGAGGTCGTAGTCGCCGTTCAGGTAGTCCTGATGGATATACCAGCCGTCACGACGGCAGATGGGGTTTTGCGACGTGGTCTGGCTATTGGTGGGCAGCATATGCTGAAACCGTTGCAAGTCCTGACAGAGGTGGCTGCTTTGAAAGCGGGCCTGGCTGGCGAGGGGGCTGGGCATGATGTGTTCTCCTATGATTTTTTAGCCCTTTGGCATGAACGGTTTAGTATATTTGCTAACGGCATAATCACAATAGTGGTTGTGATTTTTTAGTTTTGCGTCAGCCCGCCGTCGATAATCAGGTTTTGCCCGGTAATGCCACGGGCTTCGTCTGAGGCCAGAAAGAGGGCGCTGCGGGCGATATCGCTGGCGTCCAGGCGAAATTTCAGCGCTTGCAGGTCGATGAATTGCTGATTGAGTTCCGGGGTGAGCCAGAGTTGTTGCTGGCGCTCGGTGAGGATGGCGCCGGGTACGATGCAGTTGACGCGGATGCCGTCGGCGCCGTATTCGCGTGCCAGTGTGCGAGTAAGGCCGTTGATCGCCGCTTTGGCGGTGGTGTAGCCCACCAAGCCGGGGCGGCCACGCATCCAGGAAACCGAGCCCATATTGATGACGGCACCACCTTGTTGTGCCTGCATGCCAGCGGCGACGGCCTGGGTGGCAAAGAAGTGGTGGCGCAGATTGAGCTGCATGCAGTTGTCCCAGTATTCCGGTTCCACTTCTGCTACCGCGTGGCGATCGTCACGGCCGGCGTTGTTGATCAGCACGTCTACGGCTTTGCCGAAGTCTTTTTCGATCTGGGTGATGGTCTGACGCAGTGCGGCAATATCGCGCAGGTCGCAGGGATAGAAGCGCACCGTATAGCCGGCGAGCTGTTCACAGAGGGCGGCGGCGGCTTCGGCATCGCGGTCGATAAAGGCGACGCGACAGTCCTGGCTGGCAAAGGCTTCAACCATCGTGGCGCCGATACCGCTGGCACCACCGGTGATGAGGACGCAGCGCTTGGCCAGTGATTGGTAGCGGGCATTGGGCTGAAAACGGTGGCTGGATGGGTTCATTTTGGTGTTGTTCCTTTGTAGCGTGTTATTTAGTGTTGTGGCGGGGTGAAGCGACAGCGTAGTTCCGGCAGGCCGGCTACTGGGGCGTACATGGCAAATAAGGCCCCGGACAGTGGGTGGGCAGCGATTTCTTCGGCACTACGTCCGGCGCTAGCGCTGGTGACGTAGAGGGTGCGCAGGTCGCTGCCGCCAAAGGCGCACATGGTGGGGCAGCGCACCGGTAGCGGATAGCTTTGCAGAATACGGCCATCGGGGGCGACGCGGATGAGGCAGCCGCCTTCGTAGAGGGCGCTCCAGTAGCAGCCGTCGCTGTCTACGGCGGCACCGTCGGGGCGGCCAGTGCCAAAGCGCTCACGGGGCATTTCCAGCCAGTTTTCGGCTGGGCCGATCTCGCCGCTGTCAACGTCGAAAGCGTGACGATAGACGGTAAAGCGTGGGGTGTCGGAGTGGTAGAGCCAGCGATGGTCGGGGCTGAAGGCCAGGCCATTGGAGGTGAGCAGGCCGCTTTTGTAAGCATGCAGGCCACGTTCGTCAAAACGATACAGGCCGGCGCTGGCGTGAGTTTTCACTTCGTCTACCGTACCCGCCCAGAAGCGTCCGGCCGGGTCAGCACGGCCATCGTTGAAGCGGCTGTGTGCCTGGTCTTCCGGGTTGCTGCATAGTTGTTGTACTTGCTGGCCGTGTTGATCTAGCAGCCAGAGGCCGCTGCGCATGCCCGCCACAATCTGGCCGTTGTCGTGCAAGGCAAAGCAGCCCAGGTGTTCTTGGGTGGGGTAGAGGCTGTCGCGGTGGCTGACCGGGTCGTAACGGTGCAGCGCGGGGGCCTGGATATCGGTCCACAGCAGTTGTTGGCTGTGTTCGTCCCAGCGTGGGCATTCGCCCAGTTTGGCTGGTTCGCGGACTACGCAGTCAAAAGGTGAGGTCATTTACAGGTGCTCCACTTGAATGCTGCAACGCACGCTGGTGCTGGCTCCGGCAGGCAGGGCTTGTAGGCCTTGTGTCAGCGGGTGGGCGTCGTTGATGGCGTTATTGCGATGGCTGACCGGTTCTACGGCAATGTAGTGGCCATGCTCCGGGGTAAACACCACCAGATGGTTGAGCTGTTCGCTGGCGCGCAGGGTAATGGCGAGTTGGCGAGTGGGGTAGTACAGCCGTGCGTAGCCATCCCAGCCGGCGAAGCAGTGGTCGAGATAGGGTGCCGGTGCCGGGTCTAGTGCTTTTTCGCTGGCGAAGTTCCAGTCTTCCGGCGGGGTAATGGCCATCGTCGGGAGGTGGGTGTCGTCTTGCAGCCAGACTTGTTGTGCCTGAAATTGCAGGCACAGATCGGCGCTGCGTTCAAAGTAGGGGTGCCAGCCCAAGCCCACCGGGGCGGTGTCGTCGGCCAGATTGGTAAAGTGCAGTTCCATGTCCAGGCCGTCATCGCGTAGGCTGAAGTGTTGTTCGGCACGGAAGGAAAATGGCCACATCCCGGCGGCTCCGGCCTGGTGTTCGTATTGCAAGACCGCTTGTTCGGTACTTTGGCTGACGATTTGCCAGGCTTGCTGCCAGCCGTGGCCGTGCAGCGGGTGGGGGTGATCGCCAAAGTTCTGTTCTAGTTGGTAGTGCTGGTTGTACCAATTGAATTTGCCATAGGCGATGCGGTTGGAGTAGGGCAGCAGCGGATAGCTGGCCATGGCGCGCACATTTTGTGAGGCCAGTGCTTCCAGGCCGTCGTTACGCAACACGTTTTTTTGGCGGTGCTGCAGGCTGACAATGGCGCCACCCAGCGCCGGGCACAGCACCAGCTTGGTGTCGTTGCGGCTGAGTGTCAGGCAGGCGCTGGCTAGGTTCCGGGTGCGGCTCATTAGTAAGGCCCTGTGTTGTTATCCGTGAATTGCTTGCCGTTTAAGGCGGTGGCGGCCTGGCTGGCCTCACGCATCAGCATGGCGAGGTCGGAGGCGATGGCGACAAAGTTATAGCCCCAGTCGGCGTAGTTGCGCACCATGTCGGCATTGGCGCCGACGATGCCGCAGGGCTTGCCGATGGCGCGGCAGCGGCGGGCGGCGTCTTTGAGGGCGGCCTGTACTGGTTCGGCAGCAATATTGCCGGGGTAGCCCATGGTGGCGGAGAGGTCACCGGGGCCGATGAAAATGGCGTCGACGCCAGGCACTTGGGCGATTTCTTCCAGTTGTTGCAGCGCTTGCGGGGTTTCTAACTGAATGATGACGGCCAGGTCATCATGCGCGGTTTGCAGATAGTTGGCCTTGGTGCCAAAGCGGCTGCCACGGTGCATGGCGGCGACACCGCGCACGCCATGTGGTGGGTAGCGGGTAAACGACACAGCTTGACGGGCTTCGGCGGCGTTCTGCACAAAGGGGAACATCAGCGTTTGCGCGCCGGCATCCAAGGTGCGTTTAACGGTGACCATATCGTTCCATGGCAGGCGTACTACCGGATGGGCCGGTGTGCCAGAGAGGGCATGCAGGACGGCGACCATGTCCGGAATATCCATCGGCGCGTGTTCCATATCGACCACCAGAAATTCAAAACCGGCTACAGCCATGGCTTCGCTGATGACGGGGCTGGCGGCCATTAGCCAGGAGCCGAGCGGCGTGTGTTGTTCGCTGGCATGGACACGACGTAAAAACGGGTTCTGTTGGCTGTTCATGGCAATTCGACCTTAGGCTAAAGAGTTGAGTGTCAGGCGATAGTGGATTAGAAAATATCCGGTTCCGGCACACTGCCTGCCGCTTCCAGAAAATCGAAATCACAACCTAAATGGGCCTGGGTAACGTGCTGTTGGTACAAGGCGGCATAAGAGCGTGGCAGCGCGCGCTGCGGAGTTTGCCAGTTGGCGCGACGTTTTGCCAGTTCGGCAGCGTCGACCAGGACGTTGAGGGTGCCGGCATCGACATCCAGCTCGATCAGGTCGCCGTTGTTTACCAGCGCCAGAGGGCCGCCAATGGCCGCTTCCGGTGACACATGCAGAATGCAGCTGCCGTAGTGGGTACCGCTCATGCGGCAGTCGGAGATGCGGATCATATCGGTGACGCCCGCTTCCAGTAGTTTGCGTGGGATGGGGAGGTTGCCCCATTCCGGCATGCCGGGTGCACCAACCGGGCCGGCATTGCGCAGAATCAGCACGGTATCGGCGCTGACATCGAGCGCGGGGTCATCAATACAGCGTGACAAGGTGGCGTGGTCGTCAAACACCAGGGCCGGGCCAGTATGCCGGCGCAGCTGTGGCTGGGCCGAGCTGGATTTCATCACCGCCCCATCCGGGCACAGATTGCCGCGCAAAACGGTGAGGGTGCTGCCCTGCGATAGTGGTACTACGGGCTTGTCGAGCGGGCGAATGATGTCGGCGTCACGACAAACCGCTTGTTCCACACGCTGGCCTAGGCTTAAACCATCCACCCCCGTTGCTTGCAGGCGTAAGAAAGGTTGAACCTGTTTTAATAAGGCATGCAGGCCACCGGCAAAATGGAAGTCTTCCATCAGTGCATTACCAGCCGGGAACAAATTGGCCAGTACCGGTATTTGTTTGGCCACAGCGGCCATTTGGTCTAGCGTGATGGTGATCTGGGCGCGCTTGGCCATCGCGATTAAGTGGATGGCGGCATTGGTGGAGCCGCCCAGCGCCATATAGGTGACGATGGCGTTGTGGAAGTTGTCTGCGGTAATAAAGGTGGAGGGTTTGCGATCCTGCCAAATGGCTTCGATGATCTGGACGCCGCACTCGGTAGCCATGCGCATGTGATTGGCATCGGCGGCGGGAATGCTGCTGGCCCCAGAGAGGCACATCCCCATCGCGTCGGCAATCGCCGTCATCGTGGAGGCGGTACCCATGGTATTGCAGGTGCCGATCGAGCGCGTCATCGCGCCTTCCAGCTCTACCCAGTCGGCGGTGGTGATTTCGCCCAAGCGGCGGGCATCCCAGAATTTTTTGGTATGGGTGCCGGCACCCGTTTTGGCATTGCGCCACTGGCCATTGAGCATGGGGCCGGCCGGGCAGAAAATCACCGGCAAGTCCATGCTGAAAGCACCCATTAATAGTGCGGGGGTGGATTTGTCACAGCCACCCAGCAAGACCGCGCCGTCTACTGGATGGGAGCGCAGCAATTCTTCTACTTCCATGGCCAGGAAGTTGCGATATAGCATGGTGCTGGGTTTGACCATGACCTCACCTACCGACATTGCCGGTAATTCAACCGGAAACCCTCCCGCCTGCCAGATGCCGCGCTTAACCGCTTCGGCGCGTTCGCGCAGATGGGTGTGACAGGGCGACAATTCGCTCCAGGTGTTGATGATGGCTACTACTGGCTTGTTCATGAAGTCTTCACGTCGCCAGCCAATTTGTTGTAAGCGCTGCCGATGGGCAAACGCACGAATGGTATCGGGAGCAAACCAGCGCTGACTGCGCAGGCTATCAAGAGTACGGATACGAGTCATGGGTAGGTGAATGGTTTCATTAAAAGGCCAGAAGAATGCCGACTAAATTTTAGCAGCGCTGCGAAATGGTAGCGTCTGTGAAATATTTAAGTCAATGCTTTTCCGGTTACCGCACAGTAGGTGAGTTGACTCGCGTGCTATCATCGGTCCTTCTACTTTTCGCCTGGTGGCTAAGGAGCGAACTAATGGCAATCGGCATAGTGAAGCATTTTAACCCGCTCACTGGCTGCGGCATCATTACCCCGGAGCATCGGGGTGACAATCTATATGCCCGAGCATGTGATGTGATGATGAGCGAACCCTGGCAATTAAAGGCCGGGCAACGTGTCAGTTACACCCGGGCGATGGATGATGATGGCTTGCAAGCCAAAAACATTCAATTTTTATAAGTCATAGCAAGATTCTCATCTTAGCCAGCATTATTTGCTGCAATCGCAGCTGTGTTTGAGCTGCGGCATGGGTATCTTGCTTCCCCTCCCTCGCTTGTTACGCTTGGTCTTTCTCTTCCCCACTCTTTTTGTCAGTCAATCCAGCAAACAAAGTGTAAGAAATCCGTTAAAGTCCGCCTGTGCTGGCACCTTGTCGGCACCTGGTTTGACGACCTGAACGATCAAGACGGACTGCGTCCGTTCAGCACGCTATTGCTGCCTATACGGTAGGCCATGGCGGGGAGGGCTTCGGCCCTGCCAGTTTCTTGATCATCGGTTCGTCAACCCTGTCATGTGCCTGCCATTCCCGTTTGATGACGGGGTGGTTGACGTAAACGATCAAGGAGTTAATCAATGAACCGAGATAGTTCTCCCTCTTCTCTTTCTGTTTTACGAGCTGTGCTGAACTGTTTTGCCGCCCATCACCGGGGTGAACCCCTAAATGCGCGCATCACAAACTGATTGATCAGGCGACGTTGTGTACTGCGGTTTATGTGCAATACCTGCTGTCCGAATTGGCTGGTGAATGTGAGACTTGGCTGCAAGCCATCAAGGTGGACCTGCCGCTGATTCATTAACGCCTACCGTCGGCATGCCGGTATTAGCGGTACAGGATGGCATCTGGAGTACCCATAAGTTGGAAAGCGCTGATTTTGATTGTTAAACAGGAGGGTTGGTTAGCCCCCCTGTTTAATCAGGTGTGCAGATATTCCTGCTGGTACTGACGGATGATGTCGCTAAAGCTGGCATCAGCCTGCAGGCCCAATGCGCTAGCGCGGGGTGAGTGGAAGCGGGCAGGCCAGTTGCCGACGATATTGGCTATCGCGGCATCGTGCTGCAGTGTGACTAATTGCCGTGCCGCCGGGCTGGCGATTTCGCCGAGCGCATCCAGCATTTGCTGCACGCTGACGGTGAGTGCCGGTAGGTTGAGCGCGGTGCGGCCGCCAAATGCTTCGCGGCTGGCCTCAAACACTTTGATCAGGCCCGCGATGGTGTTGGCCGGCGAGGCCAGCGCGACTTCGGTGCTCAGCGGTACCGGGCAGTTGGCGCTTTGCCCGGCTAAGGGTTCGCGGATGATGGCAGAGAGAAAGCTGGAGGCTGCGCCATTAGGTTTGCCTGGGCGTACCGCTACCGTCATCAGTCGTGCTACCCGGCCATCCACATAGCCTTTGCGGGTGTAGTCGGCGACCAGTTGCTCACAGATAAATTTCTGGATGCCATACGAGCTTTGTGGCGTTGGCAGGGTGCGGTCGTCAATGCAGTCTGGCAGCGTCAGCAGCGGGTCGTTGCCGAATACCGCCACCGAGCTGGCAAAGACCAGGCGCGGAGTGTTGCCGGCCTGGTGCAGTGTATCGAGCAGGGCGCGGGTGCTGTCCAGATTGGAGCGCATGCCGAGTTCGAAATTGGCTTCACATTCGGCAGATACTGCCGAGGCGAGGTGAAAGACGCCGTCGATTTGTTCTTCCTGCAGTCGCTTGGTCAAGGCGAACAGGTCGCCGGTGTGGCTGCGCACGCGTGGGTCAGCTGCCAGATCGGCCGGGCTGGGGCTGAGGTCGGCCAGCAGCAGGCTGTCGATGCTTTGTCCGGCCAGCTTGCCTTGTGCCAGCAGGGTACGGGCCAGGCGCGCACCTAAGAAGCCACTGGCACCGGTAATCAGTATATTCATTGTGTTTGTCTCCAGGCGCGTAACCAGCCCAGGCCGTCGCTAGTGCGGTGGCGTGGTCGGTATTCGCAGCCGATATAGCCGTCGTAATTTTGCTGATCCAATAGGGTGAACAGATGCGGGTAGTGAATTTCGCCGCTATCCGGCTCGTGTCGTTCCGGTACGCCGGCAATCTGGATATGGCCGATTTGGGGTAGATAGCGTTGTAAGCGTTGGCTGAGGTCGCCTTCCATGATCTGGCAGTGGTAGCAGTCAAACTGTAATTTGAGATTGGGTTCGGCCACTTCCTCGATGATGTCGATTGCTTGTTGCTGGTAGTTGAGGAAGTAGCCGGGCATGTCGCGAGTGTTGATGGCTTCGATCAGCAGCGTGATGCCATCAGCGGCACAGCGGCGGGCGGCCAGACGCAGATTATGCAGATAGGTGTCGCGCATCGCGTGTAGGTCGGCTCCGGCGGGGATCAGCCCGGCCATTGCGTGTATACGGCGGCAGCCGCTGGCGCGGGCATAGCTCAGTGCTTGTTCCAGCGTGGCGGCAAACGCCTGCTCTTTGCCCGGCAGTGCCGCCAGGCCGCGTTCGCCAGCTTCCCAATCGCCAGCGGGCAGATTGAACAGCGCTAGGGTCAGCGCGTGCTGTTGCAGAGTGCTGCTTAGCTCGGTGGGGGAGAGGCTGTATGGAAATAGGCATTCCACCGCGCGAAAGCCATCTGCTGCTGCGGCAGCAAAGCGTTGTGGAAAGGAGTGCTCGTTATAGAGCATGGTTAAATTAGCAGCAAAACGTGGCATAACAGGTTCTCTTGAATGTTAGCGGTTGACCAGCTTGGGTGAGACGCGCAGCACGGCGAGGGCACCGATAATCAAGCAGCTTGCCAGCACATACATGCTGATGGCGTTGCTGCCGGTCAGGTCTTTCAGAAACCCTACCAGGAAGGGGCTGACAAAGCCGGATAGATTGCCGACGGAGTTGATGATGGCTATCCCTGCTGCCGCCGCGGTACCGCTTAAAAACGCGGTGGGTAGTGACCAGAACAGCGGCGCGCAGGTTAATACCCCGGCTGCGGCCATCGACAGTGCCAGTAAAGACAAAGGGGTGTTATGCGGGAAAGAGGCGGCAATGACAAAGCCTATCGCTCCCATGCTGGCGGGCATCACTAAATGCCAACGGCGCTCACGGTGTTTGTCGGCACTGCGACCAAACAGGTTCATTGCCACAATGGCGACCAGAAACGGGATGGCGCTGAGCAGGCCGATGGTGAGGTTGCCGCTGATGCCGGTGGATTTGATAAAGGTAGGCATCCAGAAAGTCAGCCCGTACTGGCCCATCACAAAGCAGAAATAAATTAGGCACATAAACCACACGCGCGGGTCGGCGAAGGCACTGAAGGCGCTGGTGCCGACATCTTTTTGTTTTTCTTCGGCGGCAATTGCTTGGCTGACCACTTGTTTTTCTTCATCACTTAGCCAGCCAACCTTGGCGACGTTATCATCCAGATAGCGCAGCACAATCAGGCCCATCAGCACTGCCGGTACCGCTTCGATGATAAACATCCATTGCCAGCCGGCCCAGCCGGCATGACCGGCAAAACTATCCATGATCCAGCCGGAGAGCGGATTGCCAAAAATACCGGAGAGTGGAATGGCCGACATGAATAAGGCGATGACCTTGGCGCGGCGGTGTGAGGGGTACCAATAGGTGAGGTAGAGAATAATGCCAGGGTAGAAGCCCGCTTCGGCTGCGCCTAGTAGAAAACGCATGATGTAGAAGGCGGGGGCGGATTCGACAAAAGCAAAACCGGCCGAGAGTATGCCCCAGGTGATCATGATGCGGGCGATCCATAGTTTGGCGCCAAAGCGGTTGAGTGCCAGATTGCTGGGCACTTCAAACAGAAAATAACCCAGGAAAAAAATGCCGGAACCCAGGCCAAAAATTGTTTCGCTAAAACCCAGGTCTACGCTCATTTGCAGTTTGGCAAAGCCGACGTTGACGCGGTCCAGATAGGCTACCACATAGCAAAGCATAATCAGGGGGACCAGGCGCCAGCCGATTTTGCGGTATACCTGATCTTCCTGGTTGCTGAGCGGTGGCTGCAGTGTGTGGCTATTGGCATGAGACATCGTTCTCTTACTCCTGTTGTAGTGGGTGACGACGGTATATTTTTATTGGTTTGAACAGATTACCAGCTTGCGCCGAAGGTCTGGCACAGCTCGCTGATTTGTGCCGCGCTTAAGGGGCTGGGTCGTGGTGTGACGCTCAGCCATAGCTTGGCGGTTTCTTCCAGCTCTTCCAGCGTGGCCATCGCCTGGCTTGGGCTTTGGTGCCAGACGGTGGGCCCTAGCCGTTCCAGCATCACGCCGCGCAGTTGCGGGCGTTGGGCCAGGGCGGCACTGACCAGTTCGGCTGCTTGCGGTGAGCCGGGGCGGTGATAGGGAATGAGGGGAATCTGCCCGACTTTCATCACAAAGTAGGGGGTGATGGGTGGCAGAATTGCCGCCTGGCTCCACACGCCCTGTAAGCTCAGTGCGACCAGGTGACTGGAGTGGGTGTGAATGATGCAGTTCGCCTGCGGTGCCTGCGCATAAATACGGCGATGCAGCACCAGTGTCTTGCTGGCCGGCGCACCACTTTGTTGCACACCTTGTTCATCTACCCAGGCCAGTTGGTCTGCTTGTAAAAATCCCAGGCAGGCATCGGTGGGGGTAATCAGATAACCGCCGCCTTGCTCGGCGTGCAGGCGCACACTGATATTGCCGGCAGTGGCATGAACATAACCGCGCTGAAACAGGGATAGGCCGACACGGCAGATTTCGGCGCGCAGCGGATGTTGACTGGGTGGAATCATCGTTTACTCCGTGAGCTGCAAAGCGTGGCTGAAGAAGTCGACTGTACCGAAGTTACCGGATTTGAGTGCCAATAAGAGTGGTCGATCCGCTGCCTGTGTCCAGGGTACGCCGGGGGCAATCGCCGCGCCGATGCGTAGCTGGTTCACTTGTAGCGCTTGCACCACGGCACCGGAGGTTTCGCCGCCTGCCACCACCAATCTTTGTATGCCAGCCGCTACCAGGCCGATGGCAATCTCAGCCAGGCAGCGCTCGACCAGTTCACCCGCTGCTGCCACACCTAGCTCGGCCTGGATAGCCTGTACTTCGGCGGGGCTAGTGGTGGCGTAGATCAGCACTGCTTGTGTCTGTGTGCTGGCCCAAGCCAGTGCTTGGGCAGCCACGGCTGCGTCGGCTGCCAGTGCCTGCGGCTGGATGCGGAAGGCTGGTCGGCCTGCCGTCAACCAATGTTGTACCTGCGCATTGGTAGCCAGTGAGCAGGAGCCGGACAACACCGCAGCCGGGCCGGTGAGCGGGTCCAGTTGATCGGCATTAGCGCTGGGCCGCAGCCAGCCTTTGGCGGCATAGGCCGCCGGTAAGCCCAGTGCGATGCCGGAGCCGCCGGTGAGCAGTGGCAGATCGACACTGGCATTGGCGATATCTTGTAAATCCTGATCGCTGATGGCATCCACAATCGCCAGCCTGACACCGTTATGGCGTAGTTGTTGATAGCCAGCCTGAATCGCCGCCACGCCTTGTGCAACGGTGGAGTAGGGCAGCAGGCCCACCTGGCCGCTGCTCTGTTGCTGTAGCACCTTGACCAGATTGGATTCGGTCATCGGGGTGAGCGGGTGCTGGCGCATGCCGGAATCAGATAGGAGTTGATCACCAACAAATAAATGGCCGCGATAAATTGTGCGGCCATTTTCCGGGAAAGCCGGGCAAGCGATGCTCAAATCGCTGCCCAATGCCGCTAGCAGTGCTTCGGCCACCGGGCCGATATTGCCTGCGGCAGTCGAATCAAAAGTGGAACAGTATTTAAAGAAAATCTGTTTGGCACCGTGCTTGCGTAAGCAGGCCAAGGCGGCCAGTGATTCAGCTATCGCCTCGGCGGCTGGTGTGGTACGTGATTTCAGTGCAATCACAACGGCATCTGCTGGTGGCAGCGGGCCTTGTGGGACGCCAATTACCTGTATTGTGCGCATGCCTCCTCGTACCAGCATGCTGGCAATATCGGTAGCGCCGGTAAAATCGTCGGCAATCACCCCTAAAATCATACGGCCTCCTTGCTGGCAGGCAGGGCAATACCACTGAGGGCGGCATAGAGTTTGATCACCGCGCTATCGTCTTCCTGGCCATGTCCAGCCGCGGCGGTACCCAGATACAGCTGATGCGCAGCCGCCGCTAAAGGCAGCGGGAAGGCCAGTTTTCGGGCAGCATCCAGCACGATGCCTAAATCTTTGACAAAAATATTGACGCTGGAGAGTGGGGTGTAATTGCCCGCTAGAATATGCGGTACGCGGTTTTCAAACATCCAGCTATTGCCGGCGGACTGAGTAATGACTTCGTATAAGGTATCGGGATTGGCACCGGCGCGTATGCCCAGTGCCATCGCTTCACACGCTGCCGCGATATGTACCCCAGCCAGATGTTGATTCACCATTTTAACGGTGGAGGCGATACCGGGCTCATCGCCCAGGCGGTAGACCTTGCCGGCGTAAGCTGGCAATACTTGCTCAGCAGCGGCAAAGGCCTCGGCACTGCCACTGGCCATCACCGTCATCGTACCGGCAGCTGCCTTGACCGGGCCACCGGAAACCGGCGCATCCAGCAGATGAATCTGTTGCTCTGCCAGCCGGGCTGCCCATTGAGCGGGCAGGCTGGGGTCTACCGTTGCGGCACACAGCACCACACTGCCGGGGCGCAGCTGTGCCGCCAGACCATGCTCGCCAAACAGTACCTCTTCTACCTGGGCGGCATTCACGACCAGCAACAGCACGGCATCGCAATGTTGTGCGAGTTCGTTTAAATCCGTAGCGATTTGGCCACCAGCCTGTTGCAAGGCTGCACATACTTCGGGGCGTTTATCATAGCCCCAAGTTGTTAAACCACTACGCAAGGCGCTGAGCGCCGCGCCGTAACCCATTGCTCCCAAACCCACTACCCCCAGGGTTTTTTGTCGCGCCATGTCATGCTCTCCTGTACTCTGCTATAACGGTAATATGGTTATCATACAAGTTGCTTTGGCAACAAGACAATAGCCAGAGGCGGTAGAGATTAACAATCAATGTTATATTGCGCCGCAATAAAGCCGCTCTGAGTAGCGTGCTAATTACATCTCAGAAGGAAAACTTGTGGTAGCAGCATTTCAACCGATACAGGCCGGGGCGCGTTTGTCGGAACAAGTGGCAACGACACTGGCTCAGTCTATCCGTGCCGGGCAGTTTTCCGCCGGACAAAAGCTACCCAGCGAAGCACAACTGGCACAGCAATTCAATGTCAGTCGCACCGTGATTCGCGAAGCCATTTCACAGCTCAAATCGCTAGGTCTAGTGACTTCGCGGCAAGGTTACGGCGTACTAGTACAAGAGCCCGGTCACGCACCTTTGCTGTTTCAGGCCAGCCATACCGCCTCGCTAGCTGCTGTGGTGCAAATGGTAGAGGTCAGGCGTGGCTTGGAAGCCGAAGCCGCCAGCCTGGCCGCACAACGACGTAGCCCAGAAGACGTCAGTGAGATGCATCAGATATTGCTGGCATTGGAGCAGGCAGTTGTTAATGGTGATAGCGGGGTGGATGAGGATGTTAATTTCCATCGCTGCATCGCCAAAGCAGCCGCTAATCCGTTTTTGCTCAGCACGTTGGACTATCTGGCGCAATATCTGCGTGGTGCCATTGAGGTAACCCGTGCCAACGAAGCACGTGATAGCAATTTTTTACAGCAGGTACAGCACGAACACAGTGCCTTGCTGCTGGCGATAGAACAGGGCAATGCCGAGGCCGCCCGCCAAGCGATGACGCAACATCTGGACAATGCCATTTTACGTATCCACGCGGCTGACCCGGCGTTTTGGGAGGCGGAAGGGTATAGCCTGGTGCAGGGTTTGGGGGTGAGCTTGTTGTGAGTGTTATATAAGATGAAAAGAAATTCGGCTGGTTAGTATTTGTTATTTAGCCACAGACTCCCCATAGCCATAAGAGCCGCTAACAAAGCCCCTGATCCAGCGCCACGCCTCCTTGCTGTACCACTTGTACTGTCTGCGTTGGTGCGCCTTGGCTCAGGTGCTCTTCGAGGTTTTGCTAGCGGCTTTAAATTGGTGATCTCCATATGGTTCACCGAAAAAAGCAATTGAGGGATGTGATGCAAAACCTCTTTTACCTAATAAAACGAGTTAGGAAAGAATCTTCGCCCCTGCTGCTATAAGTACCACAGCTAAAGTGATCTGAATCCACCGTCCGGTAATCTTATTTGCAAGTGTGCTACCCACAATCACCGCTGGAATCGAGCCAATGAGTAGACTGAGCAGCATTCCCCAATCTACCATTCCTGCAAATAGATAGCCGAGGCCAGCAACAATAGCTAGTGGAATAGCATGTACGATGTCAGTGGCTACTAGGCGGTGTGGGGTCATGCGCAGAGGATAGAGGTAAAGTAACATCACACTACCTAAAGCACCGGCTCCTACTGATGTCAGTGCAACACAGGTTCCCAATATTGCGCCAGACATCACTGTTAAAGTAGCTTGCATCGCCTTAAAGTGTTTTGGTTGAGAAAGGCGACGAGCTCGAGCGAACTTCATTAATCTTGGAGCGAGGAGCAACCCGACAGCCGTAATTAGAACGACTACCCCAATAGCCTTAGCAAGCCAACTCACCTTAATAATTTGAACTCCTAGACTCACCAGCACAATAACTATTAGTGCCATTGGCAGGCTGCCCAGCCACAGTCGCTTGGCTACTTGCCAGTCCACATTGCCACTGGTGTGATGGACTCTAGCTCCGACAATTTTTGTGATGGCCGCAAACCATAAGTCAGTTGCAATGGCTGTTGTTGGTGATACGCCAAAGAACAAGAGCAATATCGGGGTCATCAAGGCCCCGCCACCTACCCCTGTTAACCCTACAACGAAGCCGGTTAGCGCACCGGCCACAGCATAGGCACCGTCAATCATATTGAAGTCCACGTGGTATCACTTAGGGCAAGGAAAGACGGATTGATGATTTCCGGTTTGCCATAGCGCAATGGTTGTCCATTTAGATCAAGTACACTACCGCCTGCGCCCTCAAGAACCGCTTGTGCCGCCGCTGTGTCCCATTCCGAGGTCGGGGATAGACGGGGGTAAACGTCAGCCGCACCTTCTGCCACCAAGCAGAATTTTAATGAACTACCTGCTTGTATAAGCCTAACGTTTCCTAAGCGATTGATAAAAGACTGTGTCTCGGCATTGAGATGGCTTTTGCTGGCGACGACGCGACACACTTCATTGATCTCATTTGCTCGAGATCGCACACGAATTGGCTCTGCCAGCGTGCTCAGTATTTGATAAGCCCCCAACTCTGACCCGCCCCAGTACAGGCGCTTAAGCGCAGGAGCATATACCATACCTAGTATGCTGCGACCTTGCTCAATCAGGGCAACGTTGACAGTAAATTCACTATTGCCGGCCAAAAACTCCTTAGTGCCATCCAGTGGATCAATGAGCCAGAACTGCCCATCGCTGTTGCGATGGCTCAAAGACTCTTCATCTTCCTCCGATACTACTGGGCAGTTAGGTATCAGCGTTTTAAGAGTGTTAGTCAGGTATTGGTGTGCTGCAAAGTCGGCGGCAGTTACCGGGCTTTGATCTGCCTTAAGGGAAGTGTTTTTCTTGCCACTTAGGTAAATCGCCATGATGGCCTTACCCGCTTCGTGAACGATGGGTATTAACTGGTAAACTAGGCTGGTCAAATTTTCTTGTCGCATTTTGTTTTTAATGAAGTTGACGATTATTTTGTGTAAAATAATAGCACAAATAGCAGGGAAAATAGGGCAATGAAACAAATTACGACAGCACTCGATAAGCCCCTTCATGGCTTGGACGCCGAGCAGGTCTGGGATACCGATCTTGCCTATGAGCACTTGAAACAGGCGGGACAGCTTGCTAGCAAACGCACTGCAGAGCGCAGCCTGAACGCGTTGAAATTGCTGCCAGTGGAGTTGACGGAAGTTCAATTAGTGGATGAATGGGGTCAAGCACCTAATTGTCTAGTGTTGAACTGGGCGATTGAGCAAGCGCGTAAACGGCGCGACCGGGTGCTGTTTATCCAACTTAGCCCCCTACCAAATGGTAAACCGTGCCTACATGCCAATGACGCGCGTGGTGCGCGATTCTGGGTGCCATTGGCCTGCGCTGATGCTATCCATATTGATCAGGCGCTTATCCAGCTGCAGCAACACCTAGGCAAGCCTATTGCTGTGTTCCCTCATGGCACGCTGCTTGAGTATTTACGGGGGAGGCAGAATGCTGGGCAAATTACTAGCTGCCTGCAAGCCTACCAACCCGTCTCTGTGCAAACGAGGGAGCAGAGCGGTACGCCAAAACAGGCTTCACTCTTATCTCGGCATCTCAAACGTCTGGAGGCTGAAAGCATCCACATTATCCGCGAAGCAGTGGCTGAGGCACAAAATCCGGTGATGCTGTATTCCATGGGCAAAGATAGTGGCGTTATGTTGCACCTGGCCCTTAAGGCGTTTTACCCAGCCTTGCCTCCATTTCCATTGCTGCATGTGGACACGCGTTGGAAGTTTCAGGAGATGTATCGATTTCGCGATTTTATAGTTCGCGAGAGTGGTATGGATCTGTTTGTTTATATCAATCCCGAAGCCATTGAGAAAAACATCAACCCCTTCGACCATGGTTCGGTCTTGCACACCAATATTACTAAAACCGAAGGATTGAAGCAGGCGCTAGATCATTATAGGTTTGATGTGGTGTTTGGCGGAGCTCGTCGTGATGAAGAAAAATCCCGTGCCAAAGAACGTATTTTTTCATTTCGTACAGCGACTCATCGCTGGGATCCGAAGAGCCAGCGCCCGGAGCTCTGGAGCCTTTACAACACCAAGAAAGCTCCAGGCGCCAATATGCGGGTTTTTCCGCTCTCCAACTGGACGGAGCTTGATATCTGGCAGTATATCCATCAAGAAAGCCTGCCTGTTGTACCGCTGTATTTTGCCAAGCCTCGGCCTGTGGTGGTACGTAAAGACATGCTGATGCTGGTAGACGATGAGCGTTGTCAATTGCTACCCGGCGAAGACATCCAAATCCGCAAGGTACGTTTTCGCACCCTAGGCTGCTATCCACTAACCAGTGCAATCGATTCTAACGCTGAAAGTGTCGAGGATATTCTGCTGGAACTCATCAATGCTTGCGATTCTGAACGTCAGGGCCGTAAGATCGATACTGACAATACCGGTTCAATGGAAAAGAAAAAGCAGGAGGGCTATTTCTGATGGCGCGTCCAAAGAAAAATAAAATAAGTAGTAATACGCACGTCCGACCTGAAATAGTTTCTGTCGCTGAATGGTTGACTCGCCAAGCTAGCCAAGGTCAGCTGCGTTTCATCACCTGTGGCAGTGTGGATGAGGGGAAAAGTACCTTGATTGGCCGATTATTGTGGGAGTCTCAGCAAATTTTTGACGATGAGCTAGTCTCGTTAGAAGCTGACTCCAAACGCCATGGCACCCAAGGTGAGCAGGTCGATCTAGCCTTGCTGGTGGATGGCTTGGTGGCAGAACGTGAGCAGGGTATTACTATTGATGTGGCCTATCGTTTTTTCTCCACCTTACGGCGCAAGTTCATCGTGGCTGATACGCCAGGGCACGAGCAATACACCCGCAATATGATTACCGCTGCGTCGACGGCGGATGTTGCGGTTATTCTGATTGATGCACGCCATGGCGTACTGACGCAAACGCGTCGCCACGCCTATTTGGTATCGCTGATGGGTATACGCCAGGTAGTGCTGGCGATTAATAAAATGGATCTGGTCGGTTTTGATGCTCGGGTTTACCAGAGTATTGCCGAAAGCTTCCAGAAACAGACTGAAACATTGCAATTTGCAAGTGTCACCGCTATCCCTGTGTCTGCCTTAGAAGGCGACAACGTGACCACCCGTTCGGCACGTACCCCTTGGTACTCGGGGCCGACTTTAATTGGTTATTTAGAAACGATTGATGCCTCACGGATTACGGACAGGCGTTTTGTGTTCCCGGTGCAATGGGTTAATCGTCCCAATCCAGATTTTCGTGGCTTTAGTGGTACCGTAGCGAGTGGCTGCATTGCGGTAGGTGATTCGGTACGTATTACGGCCTCGGGACAGATCGCCCAAGTTGAGCGATTGGTTACCTATGATGGTGACCTTTCTGAAGCCCATGCTGGGGATGCTATAACCCTGGTGCTGGACAAAGAGCTTGATGCTTCGCGTGGTGACATTATAGCTGCTGCTGATGCACCGTTAGAAATGACCGATCAATTTGAAGCCACCTTGGTTTGGATGCATGAGGACGCTGGCTTGGTTGGGCGCAGCTACGATCTCAAACTCGCCAACCAGTGGGCCAGTGCATCAATCACTACAATCAAATATCGAACCGATGTTAATACGCTGGCCCACGAATCCTGCCGACAACTGGCGCTCAACGACATTGCGGTTGCTAATTTCGCTCTCAGTCGGCCGCTGGTGCTTGATGCTTACGAGCACTCCTCAAGTTTAGGGGGCTTCATCTTGGTGGATCGCTTTAATCAGGCCACGGTGGCTGCCGGATTCATTCGCCACAATTTACGTCGAGCCCAAAATGTACATCGCCAGGCTCTGAGTATCACCCGTCAGGAGCGCGAGCAACTGAATGGTCACAAGGGTAAAGTTATCTGGTTTACCGGATTATCTGGCTCTGGCAAGTCTACTATCGCTAATGCACTTGAAAAAGCCCTGCATGCCCAAGGTAAACAGACTTACATTCTAGATGGGGATAATGTACGTCAAGGCCTGAATAAAGATCTTGGTTTCACCGATGCTGATCGCGTGGAAAATATTCGCCGAGTGGCTGAGGTAGCTAAGTTAATGATGGATGCGGGCTTGATTGTGATGACCGCTTTTATCAGCCCATTCCGAGCAGAGCGTGATATGGCGCGCCAACTTATTGGCGAGAATGACTTTGTTGAGGTGTTTGTTGATACTCCGCTATCCGTTTGCGAGCAACGCGATCCGAAAGGGCTTTACAAAAAAGCTCGTAGTGGACAATTGCCCAATATGACCGGGATCAGCAGTCCTTACGAGCCTCCTATGGCACCCGAAGTCATTATTGATGCTGGAAAAATGGCGTTGGAGGTGACGGTGAAGCAGTTGATTGGGTTGTTATAGATCTGGTACCACGAATTACCTCTTGCTCAATACGCGATATATTCCTGTAGGTTAAGCAGCTCATTTTCCCCTGCGAGCGTTTTGAGAGCAGAAATGTTGTCGTCGTCCGATGCATTGTCGACGATGATGATCTCGGAATCACTAACCAGACAGGCTGACTAGGTCCTTGGTAATACATACGGGTAATTTGTAAAAATTCAGACTTGATCTGATGCAAAAGCCCCATCATTGATGGGGCTTTTGTTTTGCTTTGCACTAGAGAGCAAATTTATGTGTCGTCGAGTGCAAGCTAATCTTCATTTTGACAAGCTTACATATCGCTCGACAACTTCACAAACATCAATCCCAACTCAACGCCCCGCCAGTCTGATATTCAGTCACCCGGGTTTCAAAGAAATTCTTCTCTTTCTTCAGGTCTATCATCTCACTCATCCACGGGAAGGGATTATTCACCCCGGGAAACAGCGGCTCTAGGCCGATCTGCTGCATGCGGCGGTTGGCGATAAAGCGCAGATACTCTTTAAACATGCTGGCGTTCAGGCCCAGCACACCACGCGGCATGGTGTCTTCGGCGTACGCATATTCCAAGTCTACCGCCTGTTTAAACAGTTCGATAATGTCGTCCTTCAGGCTCTCAGTCCAGAGCTGCGGGTTTTCCAGCTTCACGGTATTGATCAGATCAATACCAAAATTACAGTGCATGGATTCATCACGCAGGATGTATTGATACTGTTCGGCCGCGCCAGTCATTTTATTTTGGCGGCCCAGTGCCAGAATCTGCACAAAGCCAACGTAGAAGAACAGGCCTTCCATGATGCAGGCAAACACAATCAGCGATTTGAGCAGCTTTTGATCGTTTTCGATGGTGCCGGTTTTAAACGCCGGGTCGGTCAACACGTCGATAAACGGAATCAGAAATTCGTCTTTATCGCGGATGGATTTGATTTCCTTATAGGCGTTAAACACTTCACCTTCGTCCAGCCCCAGGCTTTCCACGATGTACTGGTAAGCATGGGTGTGGATGGCTTCGTCAAAAGCCTGCCGTAACAGAAACTGGCGGCATTCCGGGCTGGTAATCTGGCGATAGGTGCCCAGCACAATATTATTGGCCGCCAGCGAGTCGGCGGTGACAAAGAAGCCGAGATTGCGTTTGACGATGCGCATTTCGTCTTCGCTGAGCTGGCCGGTTTTCCATTGTTCGATGTCGCGCTGCATATTCACTTCTTGCGGCATCCAGTGGTTGGCGCATTGCGCCAGGTATTTTTCCCAGGCCCATTTGTGTTTGAACGGGACTAGCTGGTTAACGTCAGTGGTGCCGTTAATCACTTTTTTGTCGCTGGCCTGCACGCGTCCGCTGTCGGTGGGGCTGGCGGTGGGCAGAGTCTTATTTTCAAAATTCAACATAGGTGTTCCTAATCAATATCTATCGCCTGGCTGGCCGATATCAGGCCGGTTGTTTACGCTTGATCGGCTGCGAGTCAAGCGGCTGGCTGCTGTGGTGCAAAATGCGGATAAGCCGCGGTGGCTGCTGGCTGGCGGGGAGTGCCGGGACATCATTGACGGTGAGTTGCAGACTGCCCAGCTTACGAAAACTCATGGATTCGCCATGTTCGCTGTGGCGAGCAATGCAGAAAACCGTGGTGCTCATAATCTACTCCATGATGGTTTTAACAGACACCAACAAAACCCTTATGGCTGGCCGCTAATGGCCAGCCATCCCTAATGATTACTGACAGCTCTCGCAGCCAGGATCATCAATACTGCAAAACTTGGCGTCGGTAGCGGGTACGGTGTTCGCCATACTGTCGGCACTGGTTTTTTCGGTGGCTTTGCCATTGCCTACCGCGTTGAGTTCGCCACCGGAACCGGTGGATTTTTCCGCACTGGTGGCGGCCAAGGTGCGCAGGTAATAGGTGGTTTTCAAACCCTTCACCCAGGCATACTTGTACAGCTCGTCCAGTTTTTTACCGGAGGCACCAGCCATATACAGATTGAGCGATTGCGCCTGGTCTATCCACTTTTGCCGACGTGAGGCGGCTTCTACCAGCCAACGCGGGTCCAGTTCAAAAGCGGTGGCATACAGTGCTTTCAGTTCGGCGGGGACGCGGTCGATCTGGCCCAGGCTGCCATCAAAATACTTCAGATCAGACACCATCACTTCGTCCCACAGGCCAGCCTGTTTCAAATCTCGTACCAGATATTCATTGCTTACGGTGAACTCGCCGGACAGATTCGATTTAACAAACAGATTCTGGTAAGTCGGTTCAATACTGGCCGAGACGCCGATAATGTTGGCAATCGTGGCGGTGGGGGCAATGGCCAGGCAGTTGCTATTACGCATGCCATGGGTTTTGATACGTTGCCGCAGGCTGTTCCAGTCCATGCGTTCGCTGCGATCCACGTCCAGGTAACCGCCGCGTTCGGCTGCCAGCAGATTAAGGCTGTCATGCGGCAGAATGCCACGATCCCACAGGCTGCCCTTATAGGAAGGGTAGCGGCCACGCTCAGCGGCGAGTTCGGTGGATGCCCAATAGGCATAGTAAGCCACCATTTCCATGGATTCGTCAGCAAACTCTACCGCGGCATCCGAGCCATATGGCACACGCTTTTGGTGCAGGCAGTCCTGGAAACCCATAATGCCCATACCCACCGGACGGTGTTTCAGGTTGGAGTTGCGCGCTTTCTTGACCGGGTAGAAATTGATGTCGATTACATTGTCCAGCATGCGCAGCGCGGTGCGGATGGTAGCTTGCAGTTTCTCGGCGTCCAGACTGCCGTCGTCTTTCAGATGGGCCGGCAGGTTGACCGAGCCAAGATTACAGACGGCAATTTCGTCGGCATTGGTATTTAAGGTGATTTCGGTACATAGATTCGAGCTGTGTACCACCCCCATATGCTGTTGCGGGCTGCGGATATTGCATGGGTCTTTGAAAGTCATCCACGGGTGGCCGGTTTCAAACAGCATGGTCAGCATCTTGCGCCACAGGGTCAGTGCCGGCAGGCGTTTATACACTTTGAGTTCGCCGCGCTCACCCATCGCTTCGTAAGCCTGGTAGCGCTGTTCAAAGGCCGCGCCGTACAGATCGTGCAGGTCCGGGGTTTCTGATGGTGAGAACAGGCTCCACTCGGCACCGTCCATGACGCGCTTCATGAACAAATCCGGTACCCAGTTGGCTGTGTTCATATCATGCGTGCGTCTACGATCGTCACCGGTGTTCTTACGCAGTTCCAGAAACTCTTCAATATCGGCGTGCCAGGTTTCCAGATACGCACAGACCGCCCCTTTGCGCTTGCCACCCTGATTGACGGCAACGGCGGTATCGTTAACCACTTTCAGGAAGGGCACTACGCCCTGGCTTTTACCATTGGTGCCTTTGATATGGCTGCCCATCGCCCGTACTGCTGTCCAGTCATTGCCCAAACCACCGGCAAATTTGGACAGTAGCGCATTTTCCTTGATGCCTTCGTAGATATTGTCCAAGTCATCCGCAATGGTGGTGAGGTAGCAACTGGAAAGCTGGCTGCGGCGACTACCCGAGTTGAACAGCGTCGGGGTAGAAGACATAAAGTCAAAGCTGGACAGCACATGGTAAAACTCGATGGCGCGTGCTTCGCGATTCACCTCATTCAGTGCCAGCCCCATCGCCACACGCATATAGAAAGCCTGTGGCATTTCGATACGCTTGCCGTCTATATGCAGGAAGTAGCGGTCATACAGGGTTTGCAAGCCCAAATAGTTGAATTGCAGGTCGCGCTCGCTGTTCAGTGCCGCGCCCAGTTTTTTCAGGTCGAATTCAGCCAGTTTTTCGTCCAGAAGTTCGGCCGCAATACCTTGCTGAATAAAGCTAGAGAAATACAGTGGGTAGTGCTTGGCCATGTCCTGCTGGCTGATGGCCTCGCCCAGAATTTCCAGACGGATATTGCCCAGCAGCAGACGCGCCGTCACGTAATCGTAAGCCGGGTCTTGCTCAATCATCGCACGCGCGGCCAAAACAGCCGATTTATTCACTTCGGCTTCGGGCACGCCATCATAAATATTCTTGAGGGTTTCGCTCAGAATGGCATCGATATCGATGCCGGCCAGATTGTGGCTGGCTGCGGTAATGCTGGCACGTAGCTGGGCAACGTCTAGCGGCAGTTTGCGGCCATCTTTGCGTACTACATTGATTTGTACCTGATTGAGCGCCTGGCCTTGCGCTGCGCGTTCCCGGCTGCGCTGTTCACGATACAGCACATAAGCGCGGGCGACATCGTGCTCGCCAAAGCGCATCAGGGAGAGCTCTACCTGATCCTGAATATCTTCAATATGAATGGCGCCACCTTCCGGTTTACGGCGCATCAGCGCATTGCTGACTTGTTCACTTAGTTGGGCAACTTTGTCGCGGATACTGGCTGAGGTAGCACCATGATGACCCATCACGGCCATAAAAGCCTTGGTCATGGCGATGGAGATTTTGACAGGTTCAAATGGCACGACCGTCCCATTACGACGAATGGTTTGGTATTGACTGAAGTCGGCCTGTGGTGCGGCTGCTCGGCCTAGCTCGGTGGCGGTTTGCCCTTCAAAAGTGGTCAATGACATAGTGTCCTCAATAAACGGGTGATGATGTCCTGTTAGCATGCAGGCTGTGGACAAGTCTGTTAGGTAGCTGTGTGCAATCTGTGAGTAAACACAATATGTATTGCTTACAGCTACTTTGATACCCAAATTGTAGTGGTGAGCGTGGGCAAGTACAAGTCTTGACATTGCGGTCAGATGAGAAGACATCGAGCAGAGCCGCGCCAGAGCTGGCTTTGTTGCGCAGGAAAATTTAATCGCGGATAAAACGACAATGTGTGCTAACAAGGAGCATCAAAGTGGCTAATACAATCAAAAAGCCCCATCACACAAAGGATGGGGCCAATTGGGTCAACAATAAAACCAAGCGTGCTTACATGCGCGCAATCATGGCATCGCCAAAGGCCGAGCAAGACACCTCGGTGGCACCCTCCATCAAGCGGGCAAAGTCATAAGTCACTTGCTTGTCGGCAATTGCCGCTTCCATCGATTTAATCACCAGATCAGCCGCCTCAGTCCAGCCCATATGACGCAACATCATCTCGGCAGATAAAATCAGCGAACCAGGGTTAACCTTATCCTGACCGGCATACTTAGGCGCGGTACCATGCGTGGCTTCAAAGCAGGCGTACTTATCCGAGATATTCGCGCCAGGTGCAATCCCAATACCACCTACCTGTGCCGCCAGAGCATCAGAAATATAATCACCATTCAGATTCAGTGTCGCCACCACATCATATTCTGCCGGACGCAATAAAATCTGCTGCAGGAAGGCATCGGCAATCGCGTCTTTGACAATAATATCCCTGCCGGTTTGCGGGTTTTTGAATTTGCACCACGGGCCGCCATCAATCAGTTGGGCACCAAATTCATTCTGTGCCAGCGCATACGCCCAATCACGGAAGCCACCTTCGGTAAACTTCATGATATTGCCTTTGTGGACGATGGTGACGCTGCTGCGGTCATTATCGATCGCATACTGGATAGCGGCACGCACCAGACGCTCAGTCCCTTCCTTGGACACCGGCTTGATACCAAAACTAGACGTTTCCGGGAAACGAATCTTTTTGACGCCCAAATCGTTCTGCAGGAAATGCAATAGTTTCTTGGCTTCGTCCGAACCGGCCTGCCACTCAATACCGGCGTAAATATCCTCTGTATTCTCACGGAAGATCACCATATTGGTCAGTTCCGGCTGTTTCAAAGGAGAAGGCACACCTTTGAAATAACGTACTGGGCGGACGCACTGATATAAATCCAGCTCCTGACGTAAGGCCACATTCAAAGAACGAATACCACCACCTACCGGCGTGGTCATCGGGCCCTTGATGGAAACCGAATACGCCTTCAGCGCATCGAAAGTCTCTTTCGGCAGCCACTCGTCCGGGCCATAAAGCTTGGTTGATTTTTCACCGGCGTATACTTCCATCCAGTGAATTTTCTTGCTGCCGCCATAGGCTTTGCTGACGGCAGCATCAATCACCTTGATCATGACAGGGGTGATATCGACACCAATGCCATCGCCTTCGATGAAAGGAATAATAGGATTATTGGGAACGGCTTGGCCCGGAATAATTTTTTGTCCGGCTGCGGGTACCTTGATCAGGGTTTGAGCGCTCATGCCTACTCCATCATGGGGATAGTAAATTGGGGGAATGACCTAAAGCGGTGCTGTCTTAAGAGCCGCTAACAAAACCCCTAAACCCGCGTTGCGCCTCCTTGCCGTACCACTGGTACTGTCTGCGTCGGCGCGCCTTGGCTCAGGGACTCTGCGAGGTTTTGTTAGCGGCTCTAAGAACAGGGAGTCGCTCTATAGCTGTTGCGAGAAGGCGGAAGCAAACTACCGTTTGTCCTTATTCCCCCCCGCTGAACCTTGTTATTATCCTCAAATTCTTCAGCCATCGCTACCTCCATGCCCGATCTGATCTTATTCAACAAGCCTTATGGCGTGATCTGCCAGTTTTCTGAACACGAACGCCACCCCACTTTAAAAAACCATATCGCTATCACCGACGTGTACCCGGCCGGCCGCCTGGACACCGATAGCGAAGGCCTGCTACTGCTCACCGGCGATGGCCATTTGCAGCACAGCATTAGCGATCCGCGCTGGAAGCTGCCTAAAACCTACTGGGTACAAGTAGAAGGCCAAGCCGATGAGCAACAACTGGCCTTATTACGCCAGGGCGTCCATCTGAGTGACTTCACCACCCGCCCCGCTCAGGTGAAGCGCATCCCGCCACCGGCATTATGGCCACGACACCCGCCGGTACGTTTTCGTAAAACAGTCGCCGATGAATGGTTGGAAATCATCATCAGCGAAGGCAAAAACCGTCAGGTACGCAGAATGACCGCCAAAGTCGGCTTACCCACGCTGCGGCTGGTACGCATCGCCATCGGCCCTTGGCGGCTGGACGGTTTACAGCCCGGCGAGTTGAAACAAATCAGCGTAACACTTGAAGATTTATTGCAGCTGCAGCATGCTAAGCGCATGAACAAGCCGGGTGTGCCAGGCCGCACCCACGCTCGTAAACCTTCGCGCTAAGTTCTTCTCAATGAGGTAAACAATGCAGATACCTGAGTCCTACAACCCGGTGGCGCGTGATATTGCCCAAGCGTTAATCGCTGGCTTCGATAAACACTATCGACTATTTCGTGAATGTAATCGTAGCGCCAAAACCCTGTTTGAAGCGGCGGACTGGCCAGGTATCCAGCAAGCAGTCAGCAAGCGCATTCAGTTTTACGACGATAGAGTCAGTGAAACAGTAATGCGCTTGCATAAAGAATTTCATGCCGACAAACAAAGCGACGAAATTTGGCAACAAGCCAAGCTCTATTTTATTGCCTTATTGGCCAATCATAAGCAACCGGAACTGGCTGAGACTTTTTTTAATTCGGTTTTTACTCGAATCCTGCATCGGGATTATTTTAATAATGACTTTATTTTTATTCGTCCAGCCATTTCTACCGAATATATAGAATCCGACCCACCCTCTTACCGTAGCTACTACCCTAGCCCCAAAAACTTCCGCCACACCATCACCAACATCATTCATGACTTTAATTGGCAAATCCCATTCACCGATTTACGCCGTGATTTACGCCTGATTCTCAAACGCGCTGATGAATATCTGCGCCAGCAATGGCCAAAGCCGGAAGCCAATTACCAGATACAAGTACTGGCCACTCCCTTTTATCGCAATAAAGCGGCTTATATTTTTGGCAAAGTCATTAATGGCAGCAATATTTATCCGTTTGCGATTCCGGTGTTAAACGATGCCAAGGCCGGCTTATCGCTCGATATTATCCTGCTGGAACCCTGGCAAATCGGCATGCTGTTCTCTTTTAGCCGAGCCTATTTTCTGGCCGACATGGAAGTCCCCTCCGGCTATATACGTTTTTTAACCGGCATGCTGCCGGGCAAAACCAAGGCCGAGCTCTACACCATGCTTGGCTTGCAAAAACAGGGTAAAAACACTTTTTACCGTGATTTTATGCAGCACCTGCAACACTCCAACGATGAATTCATGATCGCCCCTGGTATTCGTGGCCTGGTTATGCTGGTCTTTACCCTGCCCTCTTACCCTTATGTGTTCAAATTAATCAAAGACGTTTTTGGGGTAAGCAAAGAAGTCGATAGAAAAACCGTTATCGCCAAATATCAATTAGTCAAAAAACACGACCGGGTTGGCCGTCTGGCGGATACGCTGGAATTTTCCAATGTCGCCTTCCCCAAACACCGCTTTACCGAAGAACTGCTGCAGGAATTAAGAACATTAGCGCCATCAATGCTGGAGGAATTTGCCGACCAAGTGATTATCAAACACCTTTATATAGAGCGCCGCATGAAACCGCTGAATCTCTATTTAATGAACTGTGATAAAACCGAAAAAACCAGAATCATCAAAGACTATGGTCAAGCAATTAAAGAACTGGCCTCGGCGAATATTTTCCCGGGAGATATGTTGTTCAAAAACTTCGGCGTTACCCGCTATGGCCGGGTGATTTTTTACGATTACGATGAAATTGAATACATGACCGATTGCCATTTCCGCCATATCCCCATCGCCCCCAACCCGGAAATGGAAATGTCAGGCGAAGTTTGGTACCCAGTAGCACGCAATGATGTCTTTCCGGAAGAATTTGCCAGTTTTTTACTGGGCGACCCGGAAATCAGAAAAGTATTTATGGAATATCACGCCGACTTACTCCAGGCCAACTTCTGGCAGCAAAGACAGCAGCGGATTAGCGATGGGTATATTGAAGACTTTTACCCTTACCCGGAAGAGGAGCGGTTTATCCACCGCTATCCGCAATATTTTGCGTGATATGGCGCTAAACAGACACGGTTACACATGCCCGATCAAATTAACTGCCGGGTATTAGGGGAAGATGACAAAAAGGCGGGCTTGACGTTATGCTTGGCCGCCTAAACGGATGGCGTTAAGTGGCTGAGGCCCTAAAAACGCCCTGCCTAGCTTGGCAAGCCCGTTTAAAAATGGATGTTAAGTTTTTAATTTTAAAAGGGTGATTCCCTTCCTTCAGAGAAACAACATCATGACCTTTGCCCTTGTACTCAACATACTGGCTTTTATTCTGCTCCTATGGGGGCTAGCGCTGACACGCCGTACTCAGTGGAGTCTGGCGAAAAAAGTATTAATCGGTTTAGGTGTGGGCGTACTGTTTGGCCTGGCATTACAAGCGATTTATGGTGCGGATAACCCGATACTGAAAGACTCAATCAGCTGGTTCAATATCGTGGGTAACGGCTATGTGCAACTCTTGCAGATGATAGTGATGCCGCTGGTGCTGGCCTCCATCCTCAGTGCGGTAGCGCGGCTACATAATGCCGGCTCGCTGGGGCGTATCAGCGTCTTAACAATAGGCACCCTGTTGTTTACCACGTTGATTGCCGCGCTAGTCGGCGTACTGATGAGCTATCTGTTCGGCCTGACCGCCCACGGACTGGTGCAAGGCGGTCAGGAAAGCGCGCGTCTGGCGGCCATCGAAAATAACTACTTGGGCAAAGTGGCTGACCTGACCCTGCCGCAAGTACTGCTGTCTTTCATCCCACGCAATCCGTTTGCCGAACTCACCGGCGCCAACCCCACCTCCATCATCAGTGTGGTAATTTTTGCGGTGTTTCTCGGCATCGCCGCGCTGCAACTGGCCAAAGATGACGCGGCCAAAGGCCAGGCGGTATTGCGTGCTATCGACACCCTGCAAGCCTGGGTGATGAAGCTGGTGCGCCTGGTGATGATCTTCACCCCCTATGGCGTAATGGCGCTGATGACCAAGATGGTGGCCGGGTCGAACCTGCAAGACATCATCAAGCTGGGGCATTTTGTGCTCGCCTCCTACCTAGGCCTGCTGCTGATGTTTGGCGTGCATGCGCTATTACTGGCGATAAATGGCATTAGTCCGCGCGCGTATTTCCGCAAAGCCTGGCCGGTGCTGAGCTTCGCCTTTACCAGCCGTTCCAGCGCCGCCAGCATCCCGCTGAATATTGAAACACAAACCCGCCGTCTGGGCGTGCCGGAAAGCATCGCCAGCTTCTCCGCCTCCTTTGGCGCCACGATTGGCCAGAATGGCTGTGCCGGTCTTTATCCGGCCATGCTGGCCGTGATGGTGGCACCCACCGTTGGCATTAACCCGTTTGACCCCTGGTGGATCGCCAGCCTGGTGGCGATGGTTACCATCAGCTCCGCTGGCGTGGCCGGTGTCGGCGGTGGAGCCACCTTTGCCGCGCTGATTGTGCTGCCGGCCATGGGCCTGCCCGTTACGCTGGTGGCCTTGCTGATCTCGGTAGAACCGCTAATCGATATGGGGCGTACCGCGCTGAATGTCAGCGGCTCCATGACGGCTGGCACGCTAACCAGCCAATGGCTGAAACAAACCGACCAAGACATTCTGCAAGCGAAGTAAGCGCCACCCCTTAGCCCCCACCCCGCAACGGGGTGGGGCACCGGCAAGCCAGGCTTACCACCCCCTCTTCCCAATGGTATATTAAGCGCCACCTGCCTCATTTCTCCCTCTGCCTACCGCCATGCAAACCAAACTCAGCGACAAGGGTAAAAAGCAGATCAGCCACCCTGACGACGTCTACGCCATCATGCAGCGCATCCTGCTGCGCGAAAACAAAACCGATCGCGAAAAAGAACACTTCTGGATCATCGGCATGAATACCGCCGGTTACATCCTCTATATTGAGCTGGTCAGTCTGGGCGGCGTGCGCTCCACCACGGTGAAGCCGATGAATGTCTACCGTATTGCGGTGATGAAAAACGCCACCCGCATCATTGCCGTTCACAACCACCCTTCCTGCAGCCTTAAGCCATCCGAGAGCGATAAAGACGTCACTGACCGGCTGATTCAGGTCGGCCGTATTCTGAATATCAAACTGGAAGACTATTTAATCATCAGCACCCATCATTACGTCAGTTTTAAGGCACTCAGCGATTTTGTTAGTGGGTTTTACTGTTAGCCGGATTGATACAGGCACCACCTAAAGTAATCCCTTTGCTAATCCTTTTATATTCACCACTTTTTTTCATCGCCGTCAGCGCGGCGGAAAATTTCCCCGCTAAATCTTTGCCGCGTGGCGAGTTTTGAAAAGCATAAAAAACTTCCATGCGGGAAATAGGATGATGTTTATCAAATTGTACTTTATTCGCAAGATTCAGCCGTGCGGATGCTTGTGCGCCGGTCTTTTCATCCAGAATAAAAGCATCTATTCGCCCAGCCGCTAGCATCTTTAAATTGATTTCGTCGCTTAAGGCATAAGAAATACGATAGTCCTGGCTCTTGGTGATCGATTCCGCATAGGGATAGCCCTTGGTTAGGCCAACGGTCAAACCTTTCAGCTCATTCAGTTTGCTAATAGCAGGACGACCACTTCTGACAAAAGCAAAGTCTTCTTTGCAGTCCATAGTTTCCATCGTTCTAACAATCACCGCATTTTTGGAGTAAAAGCTATTGAGCGCTGGAAAGATGGCGTTGTATTTGCCTTCAAAAAAATTATTAATGGCTCTGGGAGGGGGTTCGACGCTAATTGTTATCGTAATGTTTGATTTTTGGGCTATCGCCTTGGTTAAGTCGATAAAAGTGCCGCGCTCGCTGCTTTCAACATGACCAGGAATGGGGAAAGTCACCAAGTTCAGTGTTTCTGCCACCACAGCATGGCAAAAACCAGATAAAGCAATGGCAAAGCAAAGGGTTTGATTTGACTGTTGCATCACGACTCCCCGCTGCGACGAACTTAACTTAAGGATAGTTCGAACAAGTCATCGTTGCGGCTGGCTTTATTGCATAAATCACAAGAGAAATAGCGTTTAGTTCTCTAGGGCTCTGTGGCATAAATTTGTTTGGGGAAAGGGGAAGCTCGCCCTACCTAAGATTTATGCAACAGAGCCGAATCGTGAACAGGCTCTTACATGTTTTAATGTATTGACATTTTTTGAAATTATTTTCATGCCTAAATAATAAAATTCGTTTTTTAGTGAATGTAGATCTTGGTTTTTGTTTTGTGGCGAAGCCTTGGCGTTTGCGGTGAGTTAGAGCCGCTAACAAGGCCTCAAAGAGCCGCTGAGTCAATGCGCGCCGACGCAGACAGTAGCAGTGCTACGGCAAGGAAGTACAACGCTGAATCAGCGATTCTGTTAGTGGCTCTTAACATAAACTCACGTAAATTCCCGCACGCTGGTTGACGCGCTACCAGCCCAACTTTATTCTGCAACGCTTGTTCAGGCGGCTGCTAGCTTTGCATTGAATTCCCCGTTTTTTTCCTTATCGTGTCACCTCTGATGAATACTGAAACCTTAGCTGCGCGACCGTATCTAGCTTCGCTATCGGCGATGATCGGCATTTCGCTGCTGATTATGTTGGTTGCGCTGGATAGTACCGTCGTTGGGACGGCCATGCCGCGCATTGTGGCGGAGTTGCAGGGCTATAGCCTGTACCCGTGGATTGCCTCGTCTTACTTGATGACGAATGCCGTGATGATCCCCATTATTGGCCGCGTTGGCGATCTATATGGCCGTAAGCCCTTTGTGCTGGCCTCTATTGTGTTGTTTACGCTGGCCTCGGTGCTGTGCGGGATGGCGGAAAGCATGTTGCAATTAATCCTGGCGCGCGGTTTGCAGGGCGTGGGTGGTGGCATGCTCACCGGGGTGGCGTTTGCTTCGGTGACCGATTTGTTTCCTGATCGTCTGCAGCGGGTGCGCTGGCAAGCGATGTTATCGGCGTCTTTCGGGATTGCCTCGGCGGTAGGACCGGCGCTGGGTGGCTGGATGACCGAGCACTTTGGCTGGCGCAGTGTGTTTTATGTGAACGTACCGGTTGCGCTATTGGCTTTTCCGATTATCTGGCGCTATCTGCCGAAAATCGTTCATCACGATGGCCGGGACAAAACGATTGATTGGCTGGGGGCGGTCTTGCTGGCGGTGGCCATGGTGACTTTATTGCTGGCCACCGAGGAGGGGCAAAGTGTCGGTTTAAGCAGCTGGATTTTTATCGTCTTATTGAGTGGTGCGGTGGTGGCTGGCTTGCTTTTTATCCGTCATCAATCACGCAGTCAGGCACCGGTTATCCCGATGATTCTGTTTGCCAGTTCGGCGGTGCGCTATTTATCGATTTTAGGGGTGTTAAGCGGGCTGGTGATGTTTGCGCTGGTGTTTTACACCCCCTTGTTATTGCAGGGTAGTTTCGGTCTGTCGCCTAATCAGGCTGGTTTGATGCTGACGCCGCTGCTGATCTCGGTGACGATAGGCAGTATTTTGAATGGCCGCTTGCTGCAGTATCTGCAGCACCCCGAGCGTTTGGTGGCTTATGGTTTAATCGGCTTATTTATTGGCAGCCTGTGTCTGGCGACGGTTACCCCGCACACGCCACGCGCTTTGCTGATGGCGATTTTTGGCTTATGTGGTTTGAGCCTGGGTTTTCAATTACCTAATCTGACCATACAGATTCAGGCAGCGGTGGCGCGTCAGCATCTGGGGGTGGCATCGGCCTTGATCCAAACGATGCGTATGCTTGGCAGTATGTTGGGCACCAGCATTGCTGCGATGATTGTCAACTTTGCCTACAGCCGTCATATCAATAGCGGCTTGACGGCCGCGCACATCAGCGATAGCGGTATTGTGCAGCTATTGGCCACACCGCAGGTGCTGGTGCGTCAGGAAGATCACCATGCTTTGTTGCAGCTGGCCCAGCAGCAGGGCGTGCCGGCGGAGCCTTTGCTGGAGCTGGCGCGCTCCGGTTTAATGGCCGGCGTGCACCATGTTTATCTCGCCTGTGCACTGCTGGCGGCTGTCTGTTTTGTTATTAGTTTGAAGTTACCGCCCTATACCTTGCATATCTCCGCTTCCCCTCACGATAAAGAAAATGAGCAACCGCTATGAAAACTGCTTTTATTGGTCTGGATTACATCATGGATATCACCCATCCCAGTGGCAAGATTGCTGCTGCGGCAAAACAGGTCAGCGAGCGCAATATCATTGCCCACGCTAATCAGGTACTGGCCCATGCCCGCAGCCAGAACTGGTTGATTGTGCAGGTGAAAGTGGGGTTTGGGCCTGGCTATCAGAATCACCCGGCTCGTTCGCCTTTTTTCGGGCCGATACGCCAGTTAAATGCTTTGCAGTTGGGCAGCAGCGGCACCGATTTTCATCCTGATCTGGATGTGCGGGTCGAGGATCTGGTCGTCATCAAGCATCGCGTCAGCCCGTTTTACGCCACCGATCTGGAAGCGGCGCTACGTGCGCAGAAGATCGAGCGTGTTGTTCTGGCCGGGGTCAGTACTTGTTGGGCGGTGCAGGCGGCGGCCCGTGATGCGCATGATCGCGATTATGAGGTGGTGATTGTGGAGGATGCCTGTGCTGCGGCAGATAGTGCTGCGCACGATGCTTCCCTGGCGCTGTTAAGCCATGTGGCGCGCCTGATCAAGACGGCAGAAATCAGTTCGCTGTAATGTTTATTATGTGTTGATGAATTTGGCTGGTGAGAAAGTAGGCTGGTGTATGCTAGGCATTTGGTCATTCGTGGCCGTACATAAGGTGTTGGCTAGGCGATGAAAAGCCCTTTTTAAGCCGCGCCAGCTAGGGTGCTTACACGCAAAAGGATAGATTTTCCGGCCCTGACAGCGGATAATGCAGCCCAGCAATCTGGGGAGGCTCTTGTTAATGAAGCGTGTTGATGATTTTCGCCTACAGTTGGGCAAGCATAATTTAGTGCCCATTATGGTAGGTGGTATGGGTGTAGATATTTCAACCGCTGCGCTATCACTGGAAGCTGCCCGTCTGGGGGGA
Source organism: Neisseriaceae bacterium TC5R-5 (assembly GCA_020830965.2). Classification (GTDB taxonomy): domain Bacteria; phylum Pseudomonadota; class Gammaproteobacteria; order Burkholderiales; family Chromobacteriaceae; genus Chromobacterium. The sequence goes on along the minus strand of JACCFC020000013.1, from coordinate 19,927 downwards.
ATAGGCCATATTTCCGATGCGATGGTTCCCACTGTGACCGACCGGCGCTTCAATACCAAATACGTCAAAGATAAACTCAAACAATATAAATTCAATGTCGCCAACAGCGACAAATCGGTTGTCCAGTTCGATCTTGGCCTGTTGGCCGAAGCAACTCGAATGCATGTCAGCAGCACGATGAATGCCAAGCGCGGTAATGGCCTGGTGTTTATCAATTGCATGGAAAAGCTGACCATGAACAGCCCTAAGGACACCTTGCGGGTACGTTTGCATGCTGCATTGGATGCCGGTATTGACGGCATTACTTTAGCTGCCGGCCTGCATCTGGGGTCTTTTGCGCTGATGCAGGATCATCCGCGTTTTCACGATGCCAAGCTCGGCATCATTGTTTCTTCTTTACGTGCCTTACAGCTGTTTTTGAAAAAAAGTGCCCGTAGTCAGCGTTTGCCAGATTATGTGGTGGTAGAGGGGCCATTGGCCGGCGGCCATCTCGGTTTTGGCATGGATTGGGCTAAATATGATCTGGCTACGATCACGGTCGAAATTCGCGACTGGTTATTAGAGCAGCAGCTGAATATTCCATTGATTGCTGCGGGTGGTGTGTTCACCGGTAGCGATGCCGTCGGTTTTCTGGAAATGGGCGCCGCAGCTGTGCAGGTGGCAACCCGCTTTACCGTCACCGATGAGTGTGGCCTGCCCGATAAGATCAAGCAGGAGTATTTCAAGGCTGATGAGGATGATATCGAGGTGAATGAGATATCGCCTACCGGCTATCCGATGCGGATGATTAAATCCTCTCCAGCGATTGGTGATGGTATTCGCCCCAACTGCGAGGCTTACGGTTATTTACTCGATGCCAAAGGTAATTGTGCTTATATCGAGGCATATAACCGCGAAGTAGCGGCGCATCCGGGGGAGAAGCGTATCAAGGTATGGGATAAAACCTGTTTGTGTACGCAGATGCGTAATTTTGATTGCTGGACTTGCGGTCAGAATACTTATCGGCTCAAAGATACCACCTTGCAGCAGGCCGATGGCAGTTACCAGCTACTGACGGCCGAGCACGTTTTTCACGACTATCAATACAGCACCAATCAGCAAATTGCCTTGCCACAAGCTTTGCTCAGTGGTGTGTGAGTGAGGACGAGCAGGCGGGCCGCACCTTTGTGCTTGGAGCAGAGCTTGGCTAGCTGAGCGCTGTCAGCTCTACTTGCCAGCAGCGACAGTGTGTTGCTGCTGGCAGTTGTAGGCTTTCTCCCGCCGCTAACAATACCGCATCCCAAACGGCCAGTTCTTGTAACTGGCCGTTTTTTTGTACTGCTAATCCGTTATCCAGTGCCAGCAGCAGGCAAAGCGTTGCTTGGTGGCTCACCGATTGCTGGCCGTACAGTAAGCGTTTTTCTATGCTGGCCTGATAGCGGCCACGGCGCGTCATCACATTGAAATCGATTACCGCGCCATCCAGTAGCTGGCTGCTTATCGCTGTTTCTCCGGTAAAACACAGTGGCGGACTATCAGGAGTTAACGAGATGGTAGGCTGTGCGGCCAATTGCAAATTCAGGCCTGCTCCTTGCAAAACCATTAGCTGACGATCAATACCATCGAAACATGAAAACGGCCCGGCACTGGCAACATTAGCCAGACTGATACGGTAGTCGAAGTTATCCAGTGTGGCCGTGGATGGTGAGATCAATAATTGGCGGGTGCTGCCGCCACCATTTTTCCAGGGGCTTGCTGGGCAATCACGTAGTTGAATAATGTGCATAGCTGCTGTGGGGCGGTGCCGGGTAGTGTTTCCAGATGTGGGAATATCTTTGCTTATAGAAAATATGTCAATGTTTTTGCTGCGCGCTAAGAAGGGCAAGTGATATTCTGATCGGATTTTTGTGCTGGCATGGGCAAATGTTGGGGGGCTGCAAACCGCTGAGATTAGCTTGGCAAAAGCTAGAAGCTGCTGATATTCTCTATTTGTTGAAATTCCACATTAAAAAATTGCAAAAGGTTATATAAATATGCGTAATTTGATCATGGGTTTATTGCTATTGGGCCTAGCAGGACAGGGTCTGGCGGCGGATTTGCTGGAAACTGTCAGACAGCGTGGCAGTTTGAAAATTGGCCTAGAGGGAAATTACCCACCCTTTAATTTTAAGGATGCCAAGCAGCAACTGACCGGCTTTGATGTCGATATCGCCAATGATATTGCCCGGCGTATGAAGCTGAGACCACAGTTCATTACGACTGGTGAATGGAGCAGTCTGTTGGCCGGTTTGCAGGCGGGTAAGTTTGACGTAGTGGTGAATCAGGTAGGTATTAACGAAAAGCGCAAGCAGGTGTTTGATTTTAGCCAGCCCTATACGCTTTCCAGCCCACAACTGATTGTGCGCGACAAGGAAACCCGGGTTTTTAAAAGTTTGAATGATTTAAAGGGTAAAAAGCTGGGCGTGGGGCAGGGTAGTAATTATGCTGATATGGCCAAAGCGGTACCGGGTATTCTGGTGAAGGTTTACCCTTCCACGCCGGAGAATCTGCAGGACTTGGTGCTGGGTCGTATCGATGCGGCGCTGAATGATAGCCTGCTGGCTCCATTCGCGATCAAACAGTCAAAATTACCATTACGCGCGGGTGCTCCCGTCGGTGAGCTGGTGACCATGGGCATTCCGTTTGCCAAAAATAATCCGCAATTCAAAGCGGCTATTGATAGGGCACTAAGTGAGATGAAGGCAGATGGTACGTTTAAAGCGATTTCAATGAAATGGTTTGGCGTAGATGTGTCTAAACCCCCTGTTGCAGCTAAATAACACACTAGTAATCATCATATTGAACAATGCCCCGGCTTTTGTCGGGGCGTTGTTTTTCTAAAATCATGTGATTAGCTGATGATTACGGCAATCCCCTCCATTTAATATGTGTCGATGGCGGGGATTGAGGGCCGATTAGGCTAGGGTTGGGTAGTCCAGATAACCCTTGGCACCACCACCGTAGAAGCTGTTCGCATCAGGGGTATTCAGTGCGGCGCCGCTTTTCAGGCGTTCTACCAGATCGGGGTTGGCAATATAGCTGCGGCCAAAGGCTGCGGCGTCAATATAGCCTTTTGCTATCATGGTTTCGGCTTTCTCACCACTGTAAGCACCAGCCGCAATAATCACACCGGCGTAACGCTGACGGATAGCCTGACGGAAGGGCTCATCTAAAGCCGGGCCACCTGCCCAGTCTGGTTCCGAAATGTGCAGGAAGGCCAGTTTGCGTTTGGCCAGTTCTTCTACCAGATAGAGCGCTGTGTTTTGCTGGTCGGTATTCGAAATGCCATTGAAAACGCCCAGTGGGGAGATACGGATGCCAACATGTTCGGCGTCCCATTCGGCGACAACCGCATCGGTCACTTCCAGCAGCAGGCGCGCACGGTTTGCTATGCTGCCACCGTATTCGTCGCTGCGCTCATTGGCCGCTGGGGAGAGGAATTGATCCAGTAAATAGCCATGAGCACCATGGATTTCTACGAAGTCAAAACCGGCACGGCGGGCGTTGTCGGTGGCGCGGCGGTAATCTTCGATAAGGTCAGCCAGCTCGGCTTTTTCCAGCGCACGAGGCATATCGCAAGCTACCCGGATCAGGCTGCCATCTTCCGCGCGAATATTGGTATTGCTATCGGCTTGAATGGCTGACGGGGCAACCGGGGCGATACCATCCGGTTGTAGCGAGCGGTGCGAGATACGGCCGGTATGCCACAGTTGCAGGGCGATCAAGCCGCCTTTTGCGTGGACGGCGGCAGTGATTTTGCTCCAGGCCGCCACTTGTTCTTCGCTATAGATGCCAGGCGCGCCCGCATAGCCTTTGGCCGTAGCGGAGATGTGAGTGGCTTCCGCAATAATCAGGCCGGCACTGGCGCGCTGCGTATAGTAGGTTTCTGCCATGCTGGTGGGTATATCGCCGGGCTCAATGCTGCGCAGCCGTGTCAGTGGTGCCATCGCCATGCGATTTTTTAATTGCACGGTACCAATTTGTAGCGGGGTAAACAGTTTATCTAGATGCATGATGCGTTTCCTTAATAATGATTAAGTGCAGGGGTGAAGTAGCTGTAGGACTATTTATCGAAGCCAAAGCCCTGTTGGCGAGCAACTGGCGCAACCTGCGGGAAATAGATGCGCTGATAGTATTCGGCGGTATTGGCCGACCAGGGTTTGCCATCCGGGCGTTTAATGTCTTGCCAGTGTTGCTGCAGTATTTGGTCGTAGGCCTCGATGTGGGCAGGTAGCGCGGCGGCTTGATAGGTTTCCTTATGGACAAAGCTGGCGCGTGGCATGCGTGGTTTCAGCTCGCTGTCGTCCTGTACATAACCCATTACTACCCCTGCTAACGGGAAGGTGAGCTTGGGTAGTTGTAGCAGTTTTATCATGGCTTGTGGGTCGCGACGGATCCCCCCGATCGGGACGATGCCCAAGCCGGCAGCACGGGCGGCGGTCATCAGATTGCCTAGTGCAATGCCCACATCAACGGCACCGACGGCAAAGGCTTCTAAGCTGTGATGAATCACTTGCTCCGCTCCGGCTTTTGCGACACCCAGGCGGGTTTTGTAGAAATCGGCCACCAAGGTGATAAAGACCGGAGCCTGAGCAATCCAGGCTTGGCCACCGGCAATCTCCGCAATCTGCCGGCGGCGCTCGGCGTCCTGCACGACGACTAAGGATACCTGCTGGCCATTGATGGACGTTGGGCCTTTCCAGGCGCTGTCCAGTACGGCATCCAGCACGTCGGCTGGAATAGGGCGTTCTTGATAGCTGCGGATGCTGCGATGCTGCTGCATCAGTTGCAAGGTGGCGTTCATAAAGGCTTCCTTTTTCAGTAGACCGGTCGTCTAGTTTGTGGGCAAAAATAGCCAGATAGGATTAATACGGCTGTCGTTTAAGGTTGTTGCAGAATTTGTTTGGTTTGTGCCATTGCCGACTCCAGCGGTAGCAAGGAGCGCTGCACTTTGAATATCAATAAACTGCCCAGCCACAGGCTATACAGGGCACTGGCGGTTTGCTCGGCCAAGAGCGCCGGGTGCAAAGAGCCTTCTGTCTGACCACGTCGGATGCAACTGGCCAGATTATGGATGATATAGGCCATGCCGGTACTCAGTGCCTCGCGCATAGGTTCAGATAAATCGGAGACTTCTGCCGCAAGCTTAACCGCTAGGCAACTCTGGTTTGGGTGATCACAGCAATGTGAGTGTAGCCAGCCTTCGAAATAAGCCAATAAGCAGCTGCGAGCACTGCCTTGTTCTTCGTGCAGACGACTGATTAGGCTTAGATTATATTGTTCGAAATAACGCTGCAATAAGGCGACGCCAAAGCCTTCCTTGGATGAAAAATAATGATAGAACGAGCCTTTGGGGACACCGGCGCTACCCAGAATTTCCGCCAAGCCAGTCGCAGCAAAACCTTTACCTAAGATAATGGCTTCGCCGGTGGCGAGTAAGTGTTCGCGGGTATCTGTAAATACTTTGATTTGTGACATGGCGGCTATTTTAGTAGACCAGTCGTCTAGTAAGCAAGTTTAATTTTGAATGGTGGTTATTTTGCCCACCAGCTAGCGGCTCTTAATGTCGCTGGCTGGTGTACGGTGGATTGCTGTTACGGCTGCTCGTCTGCTGACAATCCAGCGGCTTCGCGGCGAGCTTTTTCGGCAAAGTAGTAAGCCCGTCGTTCCTCCTTGGCGGCGGCTTTGGCTGCTTGCAACTGTGCTTTTTCGGCAGCCAGTGCGGCTTCTGCCGCTTGTCTCGCTGCTTTGCGTTCCTGACGCTCGGCTTCTTCGGCGGCTTCCATGGCGGCAATTTCTGCGGCCGTTTTGCAGGGGTGCGTTTTTTCGAAACAGGCGATGGATTCAACGTGGGCGGTGTGCGGAAACATATTGATGATTCCGGCAGTTTTCAAAGTGTAACCCTTGGTACGCACGAGTATTGCCGCATCGCGTGCCAGCGTGGCGGGATTGCAGGAAACATAGACAATACGTTGTGGTGCGGTCGCTTCGTCGAGTGCTTTACACAACTGGGCAGCGCCATCGCGTGGTGGGTCGATCAGCATCTTGTCGAACTTGCCCAAGGCTGTCAGCGATTCGGTGGTGACATCGAACAAATTAGCCATCTGATAGCTCACTTGTTGCTGTAACTGATTGTGTACAGCATTTTCCTGGGCGCGTTTCACCAGGGCTGCACTGCCTTCGATGCCATGTACTCGTGCACCAGAGCGGGCGATGGGCAGGGTGAAGTTACCTATGCCGCAGAATAGGTCAGCAATGCGTTCGTGTGCTTGCGGTTGCAGCAACTGTAAAGCGCGTGCCACCAGCACTGCATTGATGGCAGGGTTGACCTGGGTGAACTCGGTCGGGTAGTAGGGCATATCGATATTGAACTGCGGCAGGCGGTAACTCAGCTTGGGCGCATCCAGCGGGTAGAGCGGGTAACAGCTATCCGGGCCCTTGGGCTGTAGCCAGATTTGCAGTGGTCGCGCGGCTTGGCTGTGCTGTTCGGAAAACTCTCGCAGCAAGGTGTGGTCGGCTGCGCTGATTTCTTCCATATTACGGAATACCAAGGCATCGACTTGTTCACCCACGGCGACTTCAATTTGTGGCATACGGGTAGCGATGGATAGCTTGGCAATCAATTGCCGCAAGGGCAGGATCAGGGCGGAAATGTGTGCCGGCAGGATAAGGCATTTGCCCATATCGGCAATAAAACTGGAGTTTTTTTCATGGAAACCCAGCAGTATTCCTCCTTTTTTGCTCACCCAGCGGGCCGATAGCCGTGCCCGATGACGATAGTGCCAGGCGGGCCCGGAGATGGGGGTGAGCATATACTCGGCGCGGACTTTGCCAAGGCGCTGCAAATTATCTTCTAAAACTCGCTGCTTGATGGCCACTTGTGCACTAAATTCAATATGTTGCATCGAGCAACCACCACAGGCATTGAAATGTGGGCAAGCTGGCGTGCTACGCATAAAGCTAGATTTTAGGACTTCGGAGATATGAGCGTTTTCATAACTGGGTTTCTGGCGGTAGCTGTGATAGCGCACTTGTTCATAGGGTAGGGCGCCCTCGATAAATACGGTTTTACCATCCACGCGGGCTACGCCCCGACCTTCATGGTCCAGGGATTCAATCCAGGCAATCGTCTGTGGCTGTGTCATGGTGTGGCTTGTAGAGTCAAACAGTAGGGCGTGGATTTTCTCAAAAACTGCGCTTGCGCGCAGCGATTTTTGTGCACGGATTTGTTGCGACTTTCTGTTAGAATTATGAGTATGTTATTAAATTTGTGTGGAGTGCTTTCGATATGTTTAATCGGCGTATGCGGTTGTTTGGGGCCGTTGCCTGTTTGATGGCGGTGCCGGTGACGGCTGCCGTCATGCCCGAACCGGATGTGGCGGTGAATCCCGCTGGTCGACATTTGGTGCTGAATTTGCCGCAGGCCCGTTTGTTTTTATACCAGGATGGCCATTTAAGCAAAATCTATCCAGTAGCCGTGGGTAAGATGCTGACGCAAACCCCTACTGGCAGTTTTGATATTACTGGTGTGTATAAGGCCCCGGCTTGGCATGTGCCCAAATCCATTCAGGCAGAAATGCGCCGCAGTGGCAAGCAGGTGCAGACCGTGGTGCCACCCGGCCCGAACAATCCTTTGGGTCCTGTGTTTATTCGTTTTGGCGAAAGCAAGCTGGGTTTGGGCTTTCACGGCACCAATGCACCGGGTTCCGTTCCGGGTTTTCGCAGCCACGGCTGTGTGCGTTTGAAGAATAATGATGCGCTTTCTTTATCCCAAACAGTTGCTCAGGGCGATGCGGTGACCGTCACCTATCAAACCGTGTTGTTGAACGAGGATGCAGCAGGCGAGTTGTGGTTGACCGCGTATCGCAATCATTACAAACAGGATGATCCGCCCTTGACTGGCTTGGCGCAGCGTTTGCTGAGCTGGCAGAGCGAGAAATCTGTTGCAGTGGAAGGCAAGCGGGTGGATAAAGCCTTGAAGGCGCGTAGTGGCAAGCCGGTCTGCTTAACGTGCAAAGACGTGGCCAAGGCTAAAATAGAGGGTGATTTGGCGGTAGTGCCATGGTTATCTCGGCCCGTTAATGCATCGCAACCGGTGCATGAGTCGCCGCGATCTTCTGGTGTGCGCACGAAGAGTGCGGTGCGTCCTAGTTAGGGCTGACTGCTGACAGCGACCGATGTCGCGTCAATCAAGACAAGGGCCACCCGCTAGTAAAGCGGGTGGCCCTTTGCTTTAGCGCCGCTAACAACACCTCTGATTCAACGTTGCGCCCCCTTGCCGTACCACTGCTACTGTCTGCATCGGCGGCGCTCTTCGAGGTTTGTCAGCAGCTCTTAGGGGGCGTTTGTTGGCGCTTAGTGTGCAGTGCTTCTCAACAAGGGTAAGCCATCCCGAAACAAAATTAGTTCACCGTTTTGCAGTGCTGTCCAGTTTTCATTATCGGTCAGCGGTTGGGTGGCTATAACGGCAACGCGATCTTGTAAAGTGGTGACAGTGGCGAAGTCGACACTGACGTCGTTATCGACCAGATGCGCGGTGTTGAACGGTGCCTGGCGGATGATGTAGTGCAGATGGGTAGAGCAGTGGCTGTATAGCGCCTCACCATTGCTGAGCATGAAATTAAACACACCATAATGGCGAATTTCCGCGGCCAGACGATTGATTTCGTCAAAGAGCGCTTGCTGGCTTGGTGGCTGGCACCATTTGCTGCGCAGTTGTTCCAGCAGATAGCAGAATGCTTGTTCCGAGTCAGTGGTACCGACGGCCTGATAATAGCAGCCCTGATGTTGAGGAAAGTTTTCCAGGTTGCCATTGTGCGCAAAAATCCAATATTGCCCCCACATTTCACGCATGAAGGGGTGAGTATTAGCCAGATTGATGATGCCCTGGGTGGCTTTGCGGATATGGGCGATGACGTGTTTGGATTTGATCGGGTAGTCGCGTACCAGTTTGGCGACCGGTGAGGTGATGGAGGGCTTATCGTCCAGTAAAAGACGGCAACCTTTGTCTTCAAAAAAGGCAATGCCCCAACCGTCGGCATGATGGTCGGTTTCGCCGCCGCGTTTGTGAAACCCTTCGAATGAAAATAGGATATCGGTGGGGGTGTTGCAGTTCATGCCCAATAACTGGCACATGGTTCGGGTTTTCCTTAGCTTGGGGTTAATCGAAGAGCAGCTTGCTCGTAAAGTGCAAAGATAGCAGATTCCAGGTGACTAGCGCAGTCAAAAGGCTTTCACCAGAGCGAAGCGCGGCTGGCTTTGGCTGTTATGGAGCACGGTTTCGTTAAACATGCCTGCTGGGCGTGTCCATAGGCCAAATTCTCCATAGAGCGCACGATAGACGACAAGGAGCTCTTCGCTTTCCGAGTGCGTCGCAGTGCCGATCACTTCGTAAAGAGCGCCTTTATAGTGGCGATAGATGCCGGGCAAGGTTTTCATGCTGATTTTCCTGATGGGAGCGCAGCTTGTATGCTAACAGTTGCGCTCATGCTTTGCGTTACAATACGTCCTTTTGCTTTGTAGCTTAGACGATGAAACTAGTACTTGCCCCTATGGAGGGCTTGGTGGATGCGGTAATGCGTGATGTGCTGACCAGGGTGGGTGGCATTGATCTGTGTGTGACCGAGTTTGTCCGGGTGACGTCGGCCTTATTGCCTACGCGCACTTTTTTGCGGCTCGCGCCCGAACTGACCCAGGGTGGGCGTACACGGGCCGGTGTGCCGGTACGGGTGCAATTGCTAGGTGCTGACCCGGTATGTCTGGCCGAGAATGCGGCCAAGGCGGCGCAGTTGGGCGCACTGGGCATTGATTTGAATTTTGGTTGTCCAGCCCCGACAGTGAATCGCCATCGGGGTGGCGCGGTGTTGCTGGATGAACCGGAGTTATTGTGGCAAATCGTGCAGGCGGTACGGGCGGCGGTGCCGGCGTCGATTCCGGTAACGGCTAAGATGCGGCTCGGTTATGCCGATAAGAGCCGGGCGATAGAGTGCGCATTGGCCTTGGCACAGGGTGGGGCGGATGAGTTGGCTGTGCATGCGCGCACCAAGCTGGAGGGCTACCGGCCACCGGCACATTGGGAGTGGGTAGCGAGGATTCAGGCCAGTGTGACAATACCGGTGGTCGCCAATGGTGAGGTGTGGACGCTGGCGGACTACCACGCGATTCGTCAGCAGAGTGGCTGTGAGCGGGTGATGATAGGGCGGGGTTTGGTTGCATGCCCGGATCTGGCGTGGCGTATTGCTCAGCGTAGTGAGGCTGGGCCGCGACCGTGGCGGGAAACCCTACCCTGGGTGCGGGATATGTTTATGCAATGTTGCGCCAAGGCTGAGGACAGTCGTTATCCGGTAGCACGCTTAAAGCAATGGCTGGGTTTACTCAAGCGTACTTGGCCGGAGGCCGGCGCCTTGTTTGAACGTATCCGGCGTGAAACCGAGGCGGCAGCGATTGTTGTTGTGCTGGAGCAAGATTAGCCAGACGGGTGCGGAGTTCTGTTAGCCACGCCTAGTTCTGCTTGAGTTCTGGCTCATCCATAATGGACTGCCACTGTTCGTGGCGTTTATTTTCTATGCAGGTTCTTAGATGTTCTGCCCCGTCCGGGGTCCAGCCGGCAAATTGCTGTAGCCAGAAACAGAGCATTTCTTCTTCCGGACAAAAGTGTTCGGCGCGTGTTTTGCAGTGACGGATAAAGCGATTGTGATCTTCGTCAAAACTGCCACATTCTTCGTGTCCTTTGGGTAGTCCATTGTAGAGTTCGGCTAGGAAAATGAGGTCTTGTGCTACTTCATTGATATGGGCGAGTACGCTGCGGTCGCTGTGTAAAACGAAGCGGGTTTCCTGATGCAGGCTGCGTAATCGGTTCATCATGGGGTTAAAGTCGGCTCGGGTGGCGATGCCCAACTGTTCTGCCGCCATGCACTGTTGATTGAGCAGGCGCTCAATAAATTGTTGCGTCAGTGTGGCGATATCACCTTGGCGTAGACCGGTAAATAGCATCACATAGCGTGTCTCGACATCCATTGCCAACAAGCAGGGTTTCCGATGGGCTTCTATCAGGTGCCATTGCCATACCCATAAATTGCTGGGGGTTTGCTCATCTTTATCGCGTAGCCAGTCGGTCAGTTCGGCATTTTTGCGCGGTGGTGTGAGTACCAGCGGTGGTTGCTGGGTGTGTGGTTCGATAAAGTCGGCAAAGGTATGACTACAGTAAAAGACCAGCATCGGTGAGCTTCCATTCTGTTTCATTGCCCTGCTATGGGCACTTGGCAAAAAAGTAAAGAAGATGGGCTCGTGCTTTTTTCTGCTTACTATGCGAAGAGCTTGTCTTATTTGTGGTCTATGGCTTGAGGGTATTCAAGGTTTTTAGCGGTTTTCTTGATGGGGTCGTACGCAGTTTTTCTGTCGAGATAGTGCCTCTATCGTAGAAAGTACAGGGGTTTGCCTTGCGGCTCCCCCGCTGTTTTTAATTGTTATCCGGGATGTTTTCAATTGGCTACCAGCACTTAGCGAAGGCTCCACGATTTTGGTGGCTTGGTCTGCCGCTTTATCGGGGCCTGTTGCCAGCCCACTGCCAAAGAATGCTACTTTCTTTGTCACGCATATCCGGTGGGCTGAAGGTGGGCATGGCTTGGCCTTCCGTGACCCAAGCGGGTGGGTGTTTGGCCAGTGCCGCTAGTTTCCAGGTACGGTTGTCGGTAGAGGTGACTTGCCAATAGCCGGTTTGTGGACAGGGCTCACCACTTTTGCAGGTAATAAACGGTAGCGCTTCCTCTACGGGCGCTGGCGCTATATCAACAAGGTTGGCAACTTCTACGTCGGCTTTTATAGCTGTTTCTGCCAGCGGGTTGTAGCTTGCTGCGGTGTTGACACGTTCATTTTCTTCCGGCTGGAGCACAGATGGGGCCGGTTTCTGCAGCTGTTCGCCCTTCCATTGCCAGAGGATGCTGCTTTCTTTGTCACGCATGTCCAGCGGGCTGAAGGTAGGCATGGCTTGGCCTGCTGTGACCCAAGTGGGTGGGTATTTGGCCAGTGCCTCCAGTTTCCAGATGCGACTATTGGTGGAGGTGGCTTGCCAGTAGCCAGTTTGTGGGCAGGGCTCACTGCTTTTGCAGGTAATCAAGGGCAGAGCTTCCTCTGCGGGCTCTGGCGTGATGTCGACGAGGGTGGCGGCCTCTACGTCGTTTTTGATGACTGTTTCGGCTAGTGGGTCGTGGTTTGCTACGGTGTTGGTCTGTTCATTTTCTTCTGGAGGTGGAGCCGGTTTCTGCAACCTTTCGCCCTTCCATTGCCAGAGGATACTGCTTTCTTTATCACGCATGTCCAGTGGGCTGAAGGTGGGCATGGCTTGGCCTGCTGTGACCCAAGTGGGTGGGTATTTGGCCAGTGCCTCCAATTTCCAGATACGACTATTGGTGGAGGTGGCTTGCCAGTAGCCGGTTTGTGGGCAAGGCTCACCACTTTTGCAGGTGATGAGGGGCAACTGCTCTGCAGCGGGGATGAGGCTATCGTCTACCGCTAGCGGATTGCTGGTTGTTGGTGCGGCGGTTGGGTGCAGTTGTTCGCCCTTCCATTGCCAGCGGATAGTGTTTTCTTTGTCGCGCATATCCGGTGGGCTGAAGATGGGTAGGATGTCGCCTTCGTTGAGCCAGCGGGGTGGATATTTGGCCAGCGCTTCGAGTTTCCAGATGGTGTAGTCGGTGGCGGTGGGCTGCCAGTAGCCGCTTTTAGGGCATAAGGTGCCGCTTGGGCAACTCAAAGGGAGAGGCGGTGTGCTGATTGTGCTTAGGCCGTCATCAAATAGCGTGTCGTCCGGGTTGCGGTAACCCTGGTCGATTTGGTAGGTGTTTTCGGCTGCAATTCTGGCTTCGCTACGCTGACGTTTGTGTGCGTATTCGGTTTTTTCTGCCAGATAACTGGCCAGCCAGTCGGCGCTGTCCTGGTCATCAAATAGTGCACGCCAATGGCTGATGGCGGATTGGATGCTGAGGCCCAGGTGATAAACGCCTGGCTCGCGCAGTTTGCCTGTCTGGTCGAGCTCGCGATTGAGTGAGATATCCAGATAGACACCATGGGCGTAGAGCGACCACTTCAGCGGTTGCGGTAATTGCAGCCATTCTTCGTGGCTGGGTTGGTAATCGGGAGTCAGTGGGAGATGCTGGCCGGCGTGATCAATAAAGTAGCGCATGGCGTCACGGCCGGTGATGCGTGCCTGTGTCGGGTTGATGCGATGCTGCCAGCCGGCTGCGGTGAGGGTGGCGAGTAGTCCATATAGGTGTTGAAGTGCGTCTGCGTGAGTGGTTTCGCCTTGTTCATTAGGCCGTAATGCAGCGCCAATACGCCAAGTGTCGATGCCCTCTTCTGGGTAGTGTTGGTCGCTTGTCCCGATCAGGCTCATTACACCATCAATGCTGAAGGTGTGGTGAGTATGTCTGAACTGGAGTTGGCCATAAGGGCCATGGCTGGGCCAAGTTAACTCGTACAGTGTATGTTCATAGTTGTGTTCATCAACGCGTAGATCCTGTTGGTAGCGTTGCAAAAACGCCTGATCGGGTTCATTGATGCAAATGTATACCTGCTTAACCATATCGGGCTCCGAAAGGCTGAAAGGGTAGTCGTTGCTGGTCGGATACCAGTAGCAAATAGAGCGCTGGCAAAGCCGTTTATTTGCTGCTTGGTTGTGAAACTTGCAGCGCTCTTTATGGGCAGTGATTGCTGGCCACAAGGGGTAATCAACTGCCATTGGTTGAGGATTATATACCATTGGGCTTTTCTCTGGCGTGCTCAGCGGTGCTTCTCTTGATGACCGTTCTGCAAATTAGCTGATGACCAGCCTTTTTCTTATCGGCTGTGATGAGCTATCAATAAACCATCATCATGCTGGAGTGGATATGAACTCAATCGTTAGCATTAGTTGGTTGGGGAGGCTGATTCCTCAGGCCTGGCATGACAGCCTCAGTCTATTTATTGGGATAACAGCGCTGTGTGCCTTCTTGCTTTACTTGTTACGCCGGGAAAGCAGGAAGGTGGTAGTACGCAATGTTCTGTTGGTGTTACTGGGTTTGATTGCCATGAATGTGGATTTGCCCAAGTTTATTGGGATGGCGATTCTGAGTCAGATTGTGGTGGTGGTCACCGGGCTGGCTTTAATCCAATTGTGGGCCATGTTCTTGATCCGCTTGTTTTTGCCGGTGTTGCGTTTGCATCCTCCCCGTATTTTGGAAGATATCCTGATTGTGCTCGGTTGTATTGGTTTGGGCTTAGTACTATTGCGTCTGGGCGGGCTGGATTTGAGTCATATCGTCACCACTTCAGCGGTGATTACGGCTGTGCTGGCATTTGCGATGCAGGATACCCTGGGTAATATTCTGGCTGGCTTGTCTTTGCAGTTCGATAACTCGGTGGAGGTGGGAGATTGGTTGAAGCTGGATGATTTATCCGGGCGAGTAGTGGAGATCAATTGGCGCGCCACATTGGTAGAAACACGTAACTGGGAAACGGTGGTTATTCCGAATAGTGCGCTGATGAAAGGACGTTTTGCCATTCTGGGTAAGCGTCAGCATCAGGCGATGCAGTGGCGACGCTGGATCTGGTTCAATATCAACTGGGATACCCTGCCGACACAGATTATTACGCTTGTTGAAAAAACGTTGCGGGAGGCACAGTTACCGGGAGTAGCGCTATCGCCCGAACCGAATTGTCTGTTGATGGGCTTTGAAAATGGCTATAGCAAGTATGCGTTGCGTTATTGGCTGACCGATATTGCGGCTGATGATCTGACCGATTCAATTGTGCGTACCCATATTGATGCGGCATTGCGGCGGCACAATCTGCGTCTGGCGGCCTCTCATTACAATGTGCTGACCATTAAAGACAATGAAAAATATATGGAAGCGCGTATGAAAAAGCATCTTGAAGAGCGAGTAGTGGCTTTGCGTAAAGTGGAGTTGCTGTCGAGCTTGAATGATGAAGAAATGATGGTATTGGCGGATAAACTTAAATTCACGCCATTTGTGACGGGTGATGTCATTATGAGTCAGGGTGCGGTAGGGCACTGGTTGTACATTATGTTGAGTGGTGAGGTGGAGGTGTGGGTAGCGCTGGTAGATGGCAGCCGCAAGCTGGTGGATGTGTTGCAAGGTGGCAATTTTTTTGGCGAGATGGGCTTGATGACGGGCGAAGCACGCAGCGGAACGGTGATTGCTCGTACCAATGTCGAGTGTTTGCGTTTGGATAAGGAAGCATTTCAGACTATTCTGGCGTCGCGCAAGGAACTGGCCGAGGCGATTTCCGCCATTCTGGCCGAGCGCTTGGTGGAGCGTAGTAAGAAGTTACCGCAGGAAGTACTGGATAGTCATGGCACCGCGCCGCAACGTGCGGAACTGGTGGATAAGATGCGGCGCTTTTTTGGTTTATCCAAGCACGGATAACAAGGGAGCTTTGCGGCTTGTTTCTGATAGTGTAGAGACAAGCTGTGCAAGCTTATTTTTGCTCAACAATGGCGGTGAGTTTATCGGCAATATCCTGTGAGGTAGCCGCTTGTTCTTCGGCTGCATTGGCAATCTGAACGACAAAATCACGCACATTATTGATTTCCGCTGCAATTTTGGCTAAGGCCTCTTCGGCACGCAGGCAATCAGCTTCGGTATTTTCCACCTGTTCCTTGCCTTCTTCGATAGAAGTGACATTGTGTTGCACTTCAGATTGAATGTCCCTGATCATGCTGCCAATTTCCTGGGTAGCCTTGGTGGTGCGTTCAGCCAGCTTACGTACCTCGTCAGCTACCACGGCAAAGCCGCGCCCCATTTCGCCGGCCCGTGCGGCTTCAATCGCGGCATTGAGTGCCAATAGATTGGTCTGGTCGGCAATATCCTTAATCACATTCACGATCTGGCCAATGGTTTCGGAACGTTTGCCGAGCGACATCAGGCTGTTGGCGGTATCACGTACCATGCCACCGACTACCTTCATGCCGCGACTGGTGTCATTAACAATGCTGACCCCGGTATTAGCTTCACGGAGCATGATTTCGGATGACTCAGAAGCCGAGGCCGTCTGCACCGCCACATTTTCGATGGTGGTGCTCATTGCCTGCATGTTTTCCGATAACTCGTTGATGCGCGCTTCCAGAAATTGGCGGCGTTGCTCACCTTGTTGCTGTAGCTCGCGCGCTCTTTCTTCGGCGGAAACATCCTGAAAGCTGGCCATATAGCACAACAGTTTGTTGGGGTCCGCTTTATCCCAGATCGCAAAGACCTTGGTTTTGAACATCACGCTACCTACTGGAATCATCGCGAAGTGCTCGCTGATTTTGCGACTGGCCAGGTCAGCCAGCACACGGCGGTTGTAAGATGGGTCGCGATGGAACTGGTGAATGCTGTTTTGAAAGGCCTTATTGACATCTACCCCGGCACGAAACTTTTGATTCATCATTTCTCTGTGCTGGTTCAAGGCATCCCGAGCGGTTTTGTTCATGTAAAAAATGACGTTCTCAGGCGAGGTATCACATAGCATGATCAGATTGTCTGCATGATCCAATACCGCCTGTAATTGATGAATCTGTCGGTCTAGGTCAGCCTCAGACCCCGACTTTTTTGATAAGCCAAACATAATCCTCCCTCGGGAAACCCATAATGTGCGTTAGCTATGCATACACTTCGTCGGCACGTTAATAAGTATTTGGCTTATTTAGATTATAAATGCAAGATTTGCCTGAGATTTAATTTATGCTAATCGTTTAGTGGGAGAATTAAAGTTTCCTTTACCTCTTCCATGACCACATAGCTTTTTGATTCTTTTGCTGATGGCAACTGCAATAAAATATCGCCCAGCAGCTTACGATAGAGCGATATATCGGGAATACGCGCTTTGATCAGATAGTCGAAATCCCCAGAAACCAGATGACATTCCAGAATTTCGGGAATGCTCATGATTTCACGGCGGAAGGCATCAAAAATATTGCCGGATTTGGCCTCTAGTTTGATTTCAACAAAGACAAGTAAGGCTGCACCGATAGCATGCGGGTTAAGACGGGCGTGATAGCCCTGAATCACACCGTCTCGTTCCATACGTCGTACCCGTTCGGTACAGGGGGTAGTGGAAAGCTGAACTCTTTCTGCTAATTCTGTCATGGCCATACGGCCATTTTTTTGCAGTTGATGCAGTATTTTCAGGTCGATTTTATCGAGAGTCTTGGGGGTGCGAGTAGTTCGTTTCATGTTTTCACTATATTTTTTCTTGCTGATAAAAAAATTAACTAAATGATACTGTTAGTTTAGCGAAAACCACCAGTATATCGCTAATATACTGGGCAAAATCGCTAATGGTTTGCATCAAAAATACATGGAGGCAAAAAATGAGGGTGATGGTGCTGGGCGGCGGAGTGATTGGCGTGACAACAGCATGGTATCTGGCCAGGGCTGGTTGTGAGGTGACGGTACTTGAGCGCCAAGGTGCAGTGGCATTAGAAACCAGTTTTGCCAATGCGGGTCAGATTTCCCCTGGTTATGCCACCCCATGGGCGGCGCCAGGTATTCCACAAAAAGCACTCAGGTGGTTGGTGCAGCGGCATGCGCCGTTGGCGATCCGACCGGATGGTAGCCTGTTTCAGTTGCAGTGGATGGCCAAGATGTTGGCCAATTGTAATCCACAGTCCTATGCCCGAAATAAGGGCCGCATGATGAGGCTGGCGGAGTATAGCCGTGACACCTTGGCTGCTTTGCGAGCAGAAACGGGTTTGGCTTATGAGGAGCGCCTGGGTGGGACTTTACAGTTGTTCCGCACCACGGCGCAGCTGGATGGGATGCTTAAAGATATTGCGGTGCTTAAAGAGCAAGGTGTGGCCTTTAATGTGTTGGACCCAGATGCTTGCGTGCGGGTTGAGCCTGCTTTGGCAGATGTTCGGCATAAGTTAACTGGTGGTTTGCGATTACCTAATGACGAAACCGGAGATTGCAATCTGTTTACCTCGCGCCTGGCACAGATGGCGCAGCAGCAGGGGGTGCAGTTCCGTTTTAATGTGCAGGTGCAGGCCCTCGAATACGATGGCCGCCAGATTACCGGGGTGCGTGTTGGTGACGAAATACTCCATGCAGACCATTATGTCGTGGCCTTAGGCAGCTATTCCCCATTTTTGTTGCGGCAGCTGAATATTGCTATTCCGGTGTATCCGGTGAAGGGTTATTCTCTGACAGTACCAATTAGTAATGCAGCGGCTGCGCCGGTATCTACAATAATGGATGAGACCTATAAAGTCGCAATCACCCGTTTTGACCAGCGTATGCGCGTGGGGGGGATGGCGGAGTTATCGGGCTACAATTTGCGTCTAAACCCCAAGCGCCGTGAGACATTGGAAATGGTAGTCAATGATTTATACCCGCAAGCGGGCGAGCTCTCCGCTGCCAGTTTCTGGACCGGCCTGCGACCGATGACGCCGGATGGAACGCCGATTATTGGTGGTAGTCGTTTTGCTAATCTGTCACTGAATACTGGTCATGGCACACTGGGGTGGACGATGAGTGCTGGCTCGGGCAAGTTGCTGGCGGATTTGATTACTGGGCGGATGCCGGAGATCAGCGTGGAGGGCCTATCAATGCAGCGTTATGCGCGGCCGGGTGAAATTTTGGTGGTGCCGCCTGTGCGCCCAGTAGCCATGGGTGTTTGATTAAGTATGCGTCCTTTAGTTGCCACAATTAGAACAGATAATCTGCGTCATAATTATCAGCAGGCCAAGCGCCTGCACGGAGGTAAGGTATTAGCGGTATTAAAAGCTAATGCCTATGGACATCATGCAGTGCCCTGTGCACAGGCATTGCAGGATATAGCGGATGGCTTTGCGGTCGCTTGTCTGGAAGAAGCTATTCAGTTGCGGGATGCCGGGATTGAACTGCCCATCTTGCTGTTGGAGGGAGTATTTGAGGCCGCTGAGTTACAAGAGGTGGAGCAGTACGATTTGTGGCAGGTGGTGCAAAGTGAGTTGCAGTTGCAAATGATAGAGGCCGCCACGCCTGCCAAGCCTTATCAGGTGTGGTTGATGCTGGATAGCCGTATGCATCGCGAAGGATTTTTACCTGAGGACTATTCGATGGCCTGGCGCCGTTTGCAGGCTAGCGGCAAGGTTGCCAGTATTGTCAAAACCACCCACTTTGCGCGGGCAGATGAACCCGGTGAGCAAATGACACAACGGCAAATCGAGCTGTTTGATTACACCGTACGTGGTTTACCTGGTGAGGTGAGCCTAGCTAATTCTGCAGCAATATTATGCCATCTTGCCGCACGTCGTGATTGGGGCCGGGTGGGTATTCTGCTATATGGCGCGACGCCTTTAGCGAATTGCCTGGAATTGGGGAGTGCCTTACGTCCGGTGATGCGCTTGACTACACGGGTATTTGCAGTGCGCGAGCTGGCCGCTGGTGAGCCGATTGGCTACGGCGATGATTTTGTCACCAGCCGTCCAACCCGGGTAGGTTTGATTGCCTGTGGTTATGCCGATGGTTATCCACGCTCCATTGTAGGCGGCTGTGCGGTGCAGATTCATGGTCAACGGGCGCGTATTATCGGACGCCTGTCTATGGATATGATGACAGTGGATTTGACTGATCTGCCTAGTGCCGGTATTGGAAGCGAGGTCGAGCTATGGGGAGATGATGTGGCGGTCAGTGAAGTGGCTGCCTGTGCTGGAACCATCTCTTATGAGTTGTTATGTAATGTGAAGCGTGCTCATTTTAGGTTTGAGTAGCTTGTATCGTGATGACGCAAAGCCAGCTTATCTTAGAGCCTGTTCACGATTCCCCAATGCTGGAAAATAAGGAGATGCGAACAACAAAATATCCAAGCGACATCAGTCCAGAACAATTTGAACAAATTCGTCCTCTGCTGGAGAGTGTGCGCAAGAAAACCAAACCGCGCAGGATCGATT
>JACCFC020000129.1 GCA_020830965.2 Neisseriaceae bacterium TC5R-5 | reverse complement strand
CCACCGCTATTGCGCTTGAGCTTGCCCACTTCGTCGTTGCCATCAACACTGCCCCAGCCGCCAAAGGCACGCGCCCAGAACAGGCGCTGTGAGCTGTTAGCAGCAACCGCTTGGCCTTGTGCGTCATAG
Organism: Neisseriaceae bacterium TC5R-5; assembly: GCA_020830965.2. Lineage (GTDB taxonomy): Bacteria > Pseudomonadota > Gammaproteobacteria > Burkholderiales > Chromobacteriaceae > Chromobacterium. The sequence goes on along the minus strand of JACCFC020000129.1, from coordinate 233 downwards.
GCCCCTAGGTTGGCACCGACGCCGTTGAACGCCGCCCGTAAGCGATCGTTAGCGGCATCGCGGATGAAGTGGCTGTCTTCGATCTGGCCCGCTTTGATCGAGGCGTGTAGTTCGCCGGAGACTTGGTTGAGGGCGTCGCGGATAGCGGCATCATTATTATCGTTATTCAAATCGACGATCGCTTGATTAAGGCGATTGGCTCCACCCAAGCTATCGATGGCACGACCCACACT
>JACCFC020000128.1 GCA_020830965.2 Neisseriaceae bacterium TC5R-5 | reverse complement strand
TGGACAGCGCCGCAGGCGCGGCCTACCACATCCCGGCGGCGTTAAAACTACAAGGTGAATTGAACCGTTCTGCACTACAACAAGCGCTAGATCGCATTGTTGCGCGGCATGAAGCGCTCAGAACCCGCTTTGTCGTGGCACAAGAAGGCGTCAGGCAGCATATTGCCGCTAGCAACAGTGGCTTGGCCTTAAAGTGGCACGATCTGAGTGCCTTGGCACCAGCCGAACAAGCAGCACGGCTCAAGGCGATCAGCGTTGCCGAAGCCAGCCAGGCATTCGACCTGGCCCAAGGCCCGCTGATTCGTGGGCAGTTACTCCGTTTGGACGAGACAGAACACGTGCTGCTGCTGACCCAGCACCATA
>JACCFC020000127.1 GCA_020830965.2 Neisseriaceae bacterium TC5R-5 | reverse complement strand
GCCAGCATGGGACAGAAACTTGGTAAAACCCACGTCACCCTCTGGACTGGGATACAAAAACAAGCCGCTATCATTGTCCTGAACCACCCACACCGGCCCAATCATGATTAGGCCGCCGGTTTAGCAGGAATGGGCGCTAAGGGTTTCACCTCCAGCACCACGGTTTTATTGGTTTTGCCGTTCGTGACCATTTCCATCGTGACTTCTGCCGGAAACGGAAACGTTAATCCGGCGATCTTGGCGAAGTTGTCCGAGTTGCCCCACTGTATTTCGTTAGTGGCGCAACCGACTGCATTACCGTTTTGATCATTCAGCGGCACATCCACATAAATCTTGGTGGAATCGTACAAAACGCCTTCGACGGTATCTTTGAAACG
>JACCFC020000126.1 GCA_020830965.2 Neisseriaceae bacterium TC5R-5 | reverse complement strand
TCTTGCGTACGCTCTCCAGCAGAGGACGAATTTGTTCAAATTGTTCTAGACTGATGTCGCTTGGATATTTTGTTGTTCGCATCTCCTTATTTTCCAGCATTTAGGAATCGTGAACAGGCTCTTAGGGTATGTGCGAGATAATTATTGGACTAACCAGGACTAATAAGGATTTGTTGGGACGTAAAATGTAAGCTTGTTGCAAATAGTAAAACTAGTCTAGCCAGTATCTAAGTATGGTTTTCATCGGCTCTATTGCATAAATCTTAGGTAGGGCGAGCTTCCCCTTTCCCCAAACAGATTTATGCCACAGCCACCGAGCACGGACGGCCCAGCATGCTGAAGCGGTTCAAGATGGCAGCACGCACTTGCAGCTCTGT
>JACCFC020000125.1 GCA_020830965.2 Neisseriaceae bacterium TC5R-5 | reverse complement strand
GTTTCTGGCATCAAGCGTCATATCGCCGTCGATACACAGGGGCTACCTCATGCTGTGCTCATCACCACGGCTGACGTGACAGATCGCCATGGCGCCTTACTAGCGATAGAACGAGGCGTGAAAAACCTAGGGCAAGTCAAAAGTGTACTAGTCGATGGTGGCTACACGGGAGAAGCGTTTGCCCTAGCCGTCAAAGACAGCTTGGGGGCAACAGTTCAAGTGGCGAAACGCAGCGAACTGCACATCTTCGCGGTGATTCCCCAACGCTGGGTCGTGGAGCGCAGCGTTGGTTGGCTGGAGAAATGCAGACGTTTGTGGAAGAACTGCGAGCGTAAGCTCAACTCAAGTTTGCAACTCGTTCATCTGGCATTTCTCGTCCTGCT
>JACCFC020000124.1 GCA_020830965.2 Neisseriaceae bacterium TC5R-5 | reverse complement strand
GGCTTGCAGGGTGTTGGCTTGGTAGTCGGCGGTGAGGTGGTCGTTAAAAACCGGGCTACTGGGGAGCGAGACATGGCGGGTGGTGTCGACATTGTGCCAGCTATAGCTCAGGCCGCTACGGAACAGCACTTTCTGGATTTGGGTACCGGCATAAGCACCCAGGTGGTAGTTATTGCTAGTGCTGTCTGAATTCCGCACGTCGACATCAGCGCTGCTGCGGCTGTAGCCGCCCAGTACGCCTAGTTTCCAGCGGGAAACTGGCATGTCGGCACCAAACATCACCCCACCGCTATTGCGCTTGAGCTTGCCCACTTCGTCGTTGCCATCAACACTGCCCCAGCCGCCAAAGGCACGCGCCCAGAACAGGCGCTGTGAGCTGTTAGC
>JACCFC020000123.1 GCA_020830965.2 Neisseriaceae bacterium TC5R-5 | reverse complement strand
GGTCAGTAAAGGTTCACCGGCAATAGCCGGGATAGCGGCGCACTGCATACGCAGCGTGCGCTCGACGGGTAAGGTCAGCATGGTTTGCCTCTATTTAAAAATGTAGAAGTAAGCGGTATCGATCGTAATTGTTTGAATTACGTTGTCTATTGCTTTACCCGCTAGCGATTTTTGGCCCTACCTGGCTTCCCCGTCGAACGTCAAACAAGGTACTCGGTGCTGAGTGTTGTAGCCTGACGCACGGGAGTTTCTGCGGTTCCTGTGCGTTTGGTGTGGCATGCTCAGCAAGCGAGACAGTGTGCTGCCTAGGCTTGCTGAGAATCATCGGTGTACTGTCCATTTCTGCCTCCTTTAACGTGCTCTTCATGGCTGATTCCTTGTGTGC
>JACCFC020000122.1 GCA_020830965.2 Neisseriaceae bacterium TC5R-5 | reverse complement strand
ATTTTGTTTCTGTACGTGATAACGACGTCTTATTTCATAGACCCTATCCATGTAGATCAACTCCGATTCCTTCCCACCCAAAAAGCAGGAAGTTTAATTACCTGGGGTGGTAAAAATTGGACGCTGTTGCCACCCCAAATCTGGTCATTATTCGACGCTGATTAACAGCCAAATAGTCGGATAGACGAATTATTGCCTTTACGGGACGTGACAGCAAAATAGCCTTATCGCCTAGGCGGTACCGTTGAACGCTTACAAAATAATGACGTGCTGTTGAGAGGTAAAAAATGCCGTTCACCCTCAGCGGTCAACGGCATTGGTTCGGCTGGCCAGCAGCTTGCTCAGAACACCCAGTTCACCTGCGCGGTCAGCCCATTCTCACGAGCCTTAT
>JACCFC020000121.1 GCA_020830965.2 Neisseriaceae bacterium TC5R-5 | reverse complement strand
AAGGTATTGTAATGCAGTCCGCTTTCTTCGTCGTAATACTGTCCCGGCATGCGTAAGTTCTGACTGAATCCGCTAGGTGGCGCTGTGTTCGCTCTTAATTCTCCCCACGCTTTGTAATTGCCTTCCCAGACTAGCGTTCCTTCTTCGTTAGTCACTTCACGCGGTGTGCCAGTGGGGTCTGAGTGGTAGTGATAGATCCGGTGTAGTGCCGGGCTGCCATTCGGGTGGTCAATTCTGGCTATCGGTGCATATTCTCTGTTCGGATCATAAACATAAGTCTTGATGACTTCGTCAGTTTGTTCTTGTAGCAGCCGCATGCCTTGCCACAGAAAGCGGATTTCATTCTTGGCGAAGTTGGTTTGTGGAGCCGCTACACCCGGCCCGCTGACTT
>JACCFC020000120.1 GCA_020830965.2 Neisseriaceae bacterium TC5R-5 | reverse complement strand
GCCGACTTCGACCAGAACTACGAACCGATCGGCCCCAACTACCCTGGCCAAACACCAAGCTTCACCACGGTCAGAAGCGGCGACACACTGCAAAGCCTGGCGCTGAACCTGTGGGGCGATAGCAGCATGTGGTATCTGCTGGCCGACGCCAATGGTCTCAGCGGCAGCGAAACACTGGTGGCTGGTCAAGTGCTGAAGGTGCCGAACAAAGTCACCAATATCCACAACAACAGCAGCACCTACCGGCCCTACAACCCGGGACAGGCGATAGGCGATGTCAGCCCGACGCTGCCAGAGCCGCCACCACCGCCCTCACGTGGCGGAGGGGGGTGTGGGTTCCTTGGGACGATCCTGATCCTTGCGGTGTCTGTGGCGGTCGTGGTCTATACCGCTGGT
>JACCFC020000012.1 GCA_020830965.2 Neisseriaceae bacterium TC5R-5 | reverse complement strand
ATCCGGTCAAAGACAGCGCCTTGCTGGAAGCCCACTTTCGCTACCTGATCGACTGCGGCTTTTTACCTCCTATACACACCACTGCCGTCGAGGAACAGAATCGCTGATTGGGTTTGGCCGTATGGCAGGGTATGGCCCGCTTTTAGAGTTATACGCGCGCCAACGGCTTCCATTTGGAAAATAGGTTTATTTGTATTTCCACTTGTTCGGATTTAGGTCATTCGGAAATGGTGATTTTAATTTTTTGAGATTATTTTTTAAGATAGGCACATTGATGGTTAATTATAATGCTTGCTTTTCAAAGCAAAAGGTAAATAGGCTATGAATTTACTTAAATATCTTTACTCACAATCTTGGCCGCTATTCTTGCTTTCTGTGTTTAGTGGCTTAGTTAGTGGGTTTTCCGGAGCCGCTTTAGTCGGTATTATTAGTAAAGAAATAGAAAAGCCAAATGAATCTTCTGTATTTGTATGGCTATTTTTTGGCTTGTGTTTGTTGTTTTTCATTAGTAAAGCCATAGCATCCATTAGTTTATTACATTTAACTCAGTCCGCTATTTTGTCGTTGCGAATTAAACTGAGTAATCGACTATTGCTTACTCCGTTAAAGCAGTTAAATAAGCTTGGTAATCATGGTTTGTTGGCTATTTTGACCAAGGATGTAGATACGTTTTCTCAATCTTTTATACTGGCTCCTATCGTGTTTGGTAATACGATACTTATACTCGCTTGCCTGGCTTATTTGGCCTGGGTGTCCTGGAGCTTGTTTCTGATTTTAGCTGCTTGCTTTTTAATTGGTATGTACATAATTGATCTGTTGCAGAAAACGCCTTTTCGTCTGTTGGAGGAAGGGCGTGAGAAAATAGATAGATTATATTTGCATTTTAAAAATCTCATCGATGGCAATAAAGAACTGCAGCTGAATGCAGGGCGTGGACAGGCTTATATTCAACAAGTTCTTCGTCCTGGTGCACAGGATTTGAAAAAAACTTTTATTGATGCTTTGACTGGATTTAGCTGGGTAATAAGCTCCGCCGCACTGATGTTTTATCTGATCATTGGTTTGATGATTTTTGTCGTTCCTATTTGGATACCGGTAGAACCGAAAACACTGATTGCCGTCGCATTAATTGTACTATTTCTCGTAGGGCCAATTCTTGAAATAATGGGTGCTTTGCCACAATTAAGAGAGGCAGGTATTTCGCTACAAAAAATGCGACAGCTTGATGTGGATTTGCAAAACAATCAAGCCACACCTGCAGTATCTATTAATCCATTTTTGTCAGAAAATAATAGTTCAATATCGCTGGAGTTAAAAAATATTATTCATCACTATTCTAATGATTTTGACGATAGTTATTTTGTTCTTGGGCCATTCAATCTAAGTATGCGCCAAGGTGAGGTGGTATTTATTATTGGTGGCAATGGCAGTGGCAAAACCACATTGGCAATGTTGCTGCTTGGTCTGTTTCAAGCCGACTCTGGCACTATCTGCTTAAATGGCGTGCAAATGAATGCGACCAATAATGAACACTATCGCCAATTCTTTGCTGTTGTTTTTTCTGACTTTCATTTGTTTGAGCAATTGTTGAGTGCTGATCCTGATGCGATAGCAAAAGCTAATCACTATATTAAAGCGTTAAAGATGGATAAGAAGGTAAAAGTAGTGGATGGTAAGTTTTCCACTATCAATCTCTCCACTGGACAGCGTAAGCGCTTGGCCTTGGTGTCAGCTTATTTGGAAGATAGGCCAATTTATTTATTTGATGAGTGGGCGGCCGATCAGGACCCAGTATTTAAAAAGGTTTTTTATACGGAATTGCTACCTGAGTTAAAAGCTCGTGGTAAGACAGTAATTGTGATTAGCCATGACGATGCTTATTTTAAATTTGCTGACCGAGTGGTGAAACTAGAAGATGGAAAAATTAAAGATCTTCAAGTATCTAGGGAGCAAGTATCTGAACATGTTGCCTTTTAGCAAAAAGATATTGAAATCGACACGGCGAGACAAGCAAGCGGCACCTTGAAAAATATCACCCACTAGTAATATCACCTTGAAAAATCAATAGATTACGTAGTGGCTTCTATTAAATTTATAGGTTTTTCGAAGTGATCTTTAATCTATAAATTTAAAAAATATTTTATCCTTTCGGGTTTGAAGAGAAGTGGGGGGGATTAGCTGCGGTAGGTGGCTAGCAGGCCTGCTCTCTTGCTGTTTTTTTCACGGTTTCCGTCAGCATGATGTCGATAAAAGCTCTGGCTGCGGCGGACATTCGTCGTTGTGAGGTATAAATCAAGGAAAAAGCACGGCTTCTACCTGCTAACTGAGGTAAGAGCTCTAGCAGTGCTCCCCGCTGAATGCGTTCACGAACAATGAAGTCGTAAATCTGGCAAATGCCTAAGCTTTGCTCTGCCAGCGAGACAACGGCCAGCACATCATCGCTCACGTTGATTTGTGCCTTAGGGACCCACTCGATTGCCTGCTCGTCTTGTTGAAACAGCCACGGTATCGGACGGCCAGTACTGGGGAGCAGAAAGGGCAGGCACTGATGTGTTGCCAGATCGGTCAGTTGCTGCGGATGACCATATTGCTTGAGATAGTCAGGTGCAGCAACTAGGCAAAGCCTAGCATTTTCGAGTTTGCGGGCAATCAGGCTGCTATCACGCAGTTCTCCCAGACGGATGGCAAAGTCATAGCCGTCGGCGACTAGGTCAATATTCCGGTTGGTGATGTTCAGGTCGATATGGACTTGCGGGTATTGTTGGCTGAATGTGCGCAGCAAGACAGGTAGCCGATAGTGGCCATAGGTGGTCGGGGCGCTGATGCGAATATGGCCGCTTATTTGCTGCCCTTGGCCTTGGATGGCGCGTTCAGTGTCATCAATTAGATTAAAAGCATGCTTGCTTTGTTCCAGATAGAGTCGGCCAGCATCAGTCAGACTCAGGCGACGGGTAGTACGACGTAGCAGTTCGCAGCCCAGACGCGTTTCTAGCCGCATCAGTGCGCGGCTGATGACCGATGGTGTGGTGGCTAGGGTGATGGCGGCGGCACTTAAAGAGCCTTGTTCCACGACGTTGATAAAGACTTCCACATCTGCTAGGTGATCAAATCGTCGACTCATTTTATCCTCAAAAGCAAAGAAGTATTTTTTGCATGGTAGTTTATTGCTATGAATGTCTGCAATAAACTAGCGGCCATCTCTTCTTCATTCTCAGCGATAGGAAAATCATCATGACTACCCAAACTCTTCGCCCGGTATTGTTGGTGCTAACTAGCCACGCAGAAAAAGGCAGTACCGGTCAGGCTACTGGCTTTTATCTGTCGGAATTAACCCATCCCTTGGCAGTATTGGACGCTGCCGGTATTGCCAGTGAGTTTGCCTCGATCCAGGGTGGTTTGCCGCCGGTGGATGGTTTGAATCTGGATGATGCCATCAATGCGCGCTATTGGCATGATGCTGACTTTCAGCGCCGCCTGAGCAGCACACCACGGCTAGCGGATGTCGATGCCTCACATTACTCGGCGGTGCTGTTTGTCGGTGGTCACGGCACCATGTGGGATTTTCCGCAAAGCACGGCCGTGCAAATGGTAGCCCGTGAGATATACGAGGCTGGCGGCGTGGTATCGGCGGTATGTCATGGCCCATCCGCCTTGGTTAACGTGAAACTAAGCGATGGTCGCTATTTGGTAGACGGCAAGCGGGTAAGTGCCTTTACCGATGCTGAAGAGCGGGCGGAGAAGCTGGAAAATATTGTGCCATTTTTGTTGGCCAGCACACTGGCAGAGCGTGGTGCCAAGCATGAAGCCGCTGCTAACTGGACTTGTCAGGTATCAGTAGATCAGCGCTTGGTCACGGGTCAGAATCCGCAGTCGGCTAGCGGTGTCGGTGAGGCCATTCGTGATTTGCTACTACCTAAGAGCCGTTAACAAACCCCCTGATCCAGCGTTGCGCCTCCTTGCCGTACTACTGGTACGGTCTGCGTCGGCGCGCCTCGGCTTAGGGATTCTTCGAGGTTTTGTGAGCGGATCTAAGTAAGTGCAATCGAATTTAAGGGATAAAATGTAATGAGAGTTAAATTAAAACTATTAGCTGCTGGTTTGGTATTGGCTAGCGTTATGGCGAGTGCCGGTAATGTGTTGGTGGTGTTGTCAGATGTTGATTATCTGGATTTGAAAGATGGTAAGAGGTTTGCTACCGGTTTTTATCTGAATGAGATGATGCAGCCAGTGAAGATGCTGTTAGATGCCGGGCATCAGGTGACATTCGCTACGCCGGAGGGAAGAGCGCCGGCGATGGATAAGAAATCGCTTAATCCTGTGTATTTCGGTGGCAGTAAGGCCGCGATGGATGAGCATTTTGCGTTGCTGGAAAAGCTACAAGTTACTTCTGCGACACAGTCGCCTGTCATCAGCCTGGCGCGTGTCGAGCAAATCGGTTATGGCAAGTTTGATGCCGTGTATGTTCCTGGTGGACATGCTCCGATGCAGGACTTGCTGACTAGCCGCTCTTTGGGGCGTTTGCTGACAGCGTTTCATCAGCAAGGCAAGACCACGGCTCTGGTGTGCCATGGGCCGATTGCATTATTAGCGGCGCTGCCCGATGCGGCGGGATTTAAGCAGCAGATGGTGAGTGGTAAGCAGGTGCAGAGTCCGAATTGGATTTACGCGGGCTATAAAACGACGGTGTTTAGCAATCAGGAAGAAGAGGCGTCCAAAGCACAGCTGCAGGGCGGTCAGATGCAGTTTTATCCGCAAACGGCGTTAGAGCAGGCAGGCATGCGTTTCAGCAAGAGCACACAGCCTTGGCAGGCGCATGTGGTGGAGGATAGGGAGTTGATTACTGGTCAAAATCCGGCTTCGGCACCTGACGTCGGCAATAAATTGCTGCAGCGCCTAGCCGGAACCTTATAAGCCAAGAGCCGCTAACAAACCCCCTGATCCAGCGTTGCGCCTCCTTGCCGTACCATTTGTACTGTCTTCGTCGGCGCGCCTTGGCTCAGGTACTCTTCGAGCTTTTGTTAGCGGCTCTAAGAGTGGTGTCGTCTCGAAAAGCGGTGACTGGTGCCAGTCACCGCTTTTTTATTGCGGTTGGTTTGTTAGCACCGACAATTGTTTAGTGATCGTGCTGCAGATACGTTGCTTGACGTGGCAGACGCAAGCTCACCACAAAGGCAATTGCCATCATGGCCGTCACATACCAGTAAAAAGCACTTTCGTGTCCCAGTGATTTCATGCCCAGCGCGACATATTCAGCGGAGCCACCAAAAATAGCATTACCCACTGCATAAGAGAGTCCGACACCCAAGGCCCGTATTTCCGGTGGGAACATTTCTGCTTTAACGATGCCGCTGATGGAGGTGTAAAAGCTCACAATAGCCAGTGCTAGCACAATCAGCAGAAAAGCGATCAGAGGGCTGCTTACATAATGCAGTGTGCTCAGAATGGGAACGGTGGCAAGGGCGCCTAGTCCGCTGAACAGCAGCATATTATTGCGGCGGCCAATGCGGTCGGATAAAGCACCAAATAGTGGCTGCATGCACATGAATAGGAATAGCGCACCCGTCATGACGTAGCTGGCTGTTTTGATTGGTAAATGTACGGTATTGACCAGATACTTCTGCATATAGGTGGTAAAGGTATAGAAAATCAAAGAACCGCCGGCAGTGTAGCCAAGAACAGTAAAGAAAGCGGCTTTGTGATGTTGGAATAGCGTGCTCATGCTGCCGGCTTCTTTATTATTACGCGCACTTTCGCTTTGTGTTTCATGTAAGGTACGACGCAACAGCAGGGCAACGACTGCGGCAATGGCACCGACTACAAAAGGTATGCGCCAGCCCCAGGCACGCATTTCGGCTTCACTCAGAAAAGCTTCCAGAATCACAATCAGCAGGACCGCGAGTAGCTGGCCGCCAATTAGGGTGACGTATTGGAACGAGGAGAAAAAGCCACGGCGACCACGTAGGGCGACTTCACTCATATAAGTGGCAGTGGTGCCATATTCTCCACCAACAGACAGGCCTTGGAATAAGCGGCAGACCAGCAATAAAAACGGTGCCAGGGCACCAATGGTTGCATAAGTCGGTAAGCAGGCGATGACCAGCGACCCGGCACACATCATACACACCGAAATCAGCATGGATGTTTTGCGGCCATAACGGTCGGCAATCACACCAAACAGCCAGCCACCTACCGGTCGCATCAGAAAACCTGCGGCAAAGACGCCGGCAGTATTGAGTAACTGCACCGTGGGGTCAGCCTTGGGGAAGAAGACTGGGGCAAAATATAGTGCGGCAAAAGCATAGACATAGAAGTCGAACCATTCGACTAGATTGCCGGAAGACGCCGCCATAATGGAAAAAATACGATGGCGCTTTTCTTCTTTGCTGTACTCAGGGGGGGGCGTAAGGTGTTCGCTGCGATTAGCCGCAGGGGGAGTAAGTTCGCTCATGGTTTGACTACCTGTCCAGAAGGCTGTTTATAAATTAGCTGGCGGCTATTGTCCCTCAGACTACCCACCCTTTGTCTACTAGTCGTTCCATATTCCTATTATCAGCAGGTACGTTGGCCCCCCTGATCCCGCGTTGCGCCTCCTCGCCGTACTACTGGTACTGTCTGCGTCGGCGCACCTTAGCTTCGGGGTTCTTCTTAGCGCTAGCTGCGCGTTAAAGCTCAATGGCTATAGAGCTTTTCTATAGTAATGAAGCAGGGCATCGTTTGGGAGCGACTGGCTTCGCGTATAGTACGGGGACTTTCATTCAGGGCGGGCTGCTAGCAGCCTTCTTTACAACTTTAGGGAGTCATTATGTTAAGTCGTCGTTCAGCTTTACCCAATATTGTCATTGTCGGAGGGGGGGCCGGGGGCTTGGAACTGGCCACCCGTTTGGGGCGTACCTTGGGTGCCAAACATTTGGCGCATATTGTCTTGGTGGATGGTTCTGCCACTCATATCTGGAAGCCGTTGCTGCATGAGGTGGCAACCGGCGCGTTAAATAGTGGTGAAGATGAAGTGAACTATTTTGCGCATGGTTACCGTAACGGTTATGAGTTTGAGTTTGGCTATATGGAAGAGCTCAATCAGGCTCAGCGCACGATTCGCCTGCAGGCAGTGTTGGGTAGCGATGGAGAGGAGCTCAGTGCGGCGCGGGATATTGCTTATGATTGGCTGGTATTGGCAGTCGGGGCGGAAAGTAATGATTTCGGTACACCCGGCGTGGCCGAGCATGCGATGTTTCTGAATACCCCCGCGGATGCCGAGGCTTTGCGCCATAAGGTGTTGGAGCTGGCTTTTCAGTGCAGTAATGGCGTGGAGCCTTTGCGTAAAATGCGCATGGCCATTGTCGGCGGTGGCGCTACCGGCGTGGAACTGGCGGCCGAGCTTAATCATACTTTGCGCGAGTTGCATGCTTACGGTGCGCGTTTGCAGCCCGAGCGGGTCGAAATCAGTGTGATTGAGGGCTCGGAGCGCATTTTGGTGGCTGCGCCACCATCGTTGTCGGCCTATGCCGAGGCACAACTCGCGGCACGGCAGATCAAGGTACTCACTAACAGCCGGGTAGCTGCGGTACTGGAAGATGGGGTTGAATTACAGAATGGCAGCAAGGTTTTGTCCGATATCACTGTCTGGGCCGCTGGCGTGAAAGCGCCGGGCTGGCTGGCCCAACTGGATGGGTTGCCGGTGAATACGATTAATCAGCTCAAGGTGGATAAGTGGCTGCATTGCCAGGGCGGTGAGTGTATTTATGCAATGGGAGATTGTGCTGAAGCACCGGATGGGGATAGCGGGAGTTATTTGTCTGCTACTGCACAAGTGGCACACCAGCAGGCGCGTTGGTTGGCCAGAGAGTTAACGCTGCGGATAAATGGCCGTCAGGGCAAGCCCTTTGTGTTCAAGCCACAAGGAATGCTGGTTTCACTGGGTAAGCATAAGGCGGTGGGTAGCCTGGCTTCGGTGGTAGGGCCAAAGCGCGATTATTATGTGGAAGGTTTGAGTGCCAAGCTGATTTACAGCTCCTTATATCGCATGCATCAGGCCGCTGTGCATGGTTGGGTATTGGTGGGCTTTTTGTATGTCGGCGATAAGCTGCGCCAGGCTGCACAGCCTTCGTTAAAGTTGCACTAGGCTTCAATGGTTAACAGCGCCGCAAGCACCCGTCGGTCTTCTGCCAATAAAATATTGAAGGTGCGGCAGGCGGCTTGTGTGTCCATGATCTCCACGCCGATACCGGCATTGCTTAGTGCGGCGCTGAGGCGTGGGTGAAAAAAGCGCAGATTTTTGCCGGAGCCAAACAGTACGACTTCTGGCTGATAACTTAGCAGTTCGGCAAAGTGCACTTCTGTTAGTTCGGCAAAGCTAGTGGCCGTCCAGGGTGTAATACTCTCGGCACTAACAATCAGCGGCCCGTCATGGCGTTCGTTATTGATCAGTACATGACCAGGGCCATAGCCGGTAAAAAAGTTTTTGCCTGCTCCCTGGGCTTGGTGCATTTTCATGGTGGGGTTTTCTAATCGGTCTGAGTGAGTGGTAAAAGTGGTGTTTGCGCTTTGTTGCGCAGCGTATTAGCGCGAGATGGCAGTATATCCTAGTTTTTTCATCTCTTTTAAAGCCGGAGTTTGTCTGGTCTTGCCATTTTGATGTTATCGGCCTCTTTTATAGAGGGGGCTTCATCTGGTCAGTAATGTCAAAGCGCCAGCTTGGGTGCTGGCGCTGACATGTGTGGTGGCTTCTGAACCGTGTCTGAGGTGATGGGCTTATTTTTGCATATCCAAAATCAGACGGTAGCGCGCTTTACCGGCGCGTAGATGATCCAGTGCAGCATTGACCTCACTCAGCGCAAAATGCTCTACCTGTGGTGCAATCTGATGGCGGGCGCAGAAAGCCAGCATCTCGCCGATGGAGGCTGGGGAACCGGTAGGAGAGCCGGAAACCGATGCTTGTTGCAAGAGTAATGGGAATACCGCTAACCCCAATGGTTTGGGTATCGCACCGACAAAATGTAAACGTCCTTTCGGTGCCAGCGTTTGAATAAAGGCGTTCCAATCCAGCGCCACATTGGCGGTAACCAGCACAAAATCCAGTTGTCCGGCCAGTGATCGCAGCGCGGCACTATCATTGCTGGCTACCACGCGATGAGCACCCAAGGCCATGGCTTCGGCATGCTTGCTGCTGGACGAGGTAAACGCCGTCACTTCACAGCCCCAGGCACGCATGAAACGCAGCGCTAAATGACCCAGCCCGCCAATGCCGACTACGCCTACTCGTTGGGTGGGCAGAATTTTGTGTTGCAGTAGCGGGTTGAAAACGGTGATGCCACCACAGAACAGCGGGCCGGCACTGCTGATATCCAGTTGCTCTGGCAGTGGAATAGCCCAGGCCCAGTGGCAGCGCAACTTATCAGCAAAACCGCCATGGCGGCCGACAATGGTCGGTTGCGCCTGGCCACATAAATTGTGGTCTCCAGACAGACAGGGGTGACAGTGCATGCAACTAGTGCTGTGCCAGCCTATGCCTACTGTTTGTCCCAACTGCAAGCCTTTATTCGTCGCCTGACTGCCCAAGCGAACAATGCGGCCAACTGCCTCATGCCCAGGCACAAAGGGATAGTTGGTCATTCCCCACTCGTTATCCAACATTGATAAGTCGGAGTGGCAAATGCCGCAGTAAGCGACGGCGATTTCCACTTCTTCATTGCCCAGAGGGCCAGCATCGAACTGAAAAGGGGTCAGTGCTGCGCCGGAGGCTTGTGCTGCCCAAGCTTGAATAAGGTTGTCTTGCTTATTGCTGGTAGTGGGGGTGTTGGTCATGTCTGCTTTCAATAAAGTTAGGTGAATCAGGAGTCAAGAGAGAAAAACGCAGTTGGCCGGGGAGCGTTCAGATAAGCAGAAAGTCATCTGCCACTGAGAGTAGCGGTTTCATCATAGTGCTTAATTACCTTTCTGTTATAGGAAATGGGGTAAGCAGCGCATGCTTTATTCGTGACGGCTGTTGAAATAGTGCCGGACAAGCTTGTCTGTCTGGTTCTAGTTGTCTGCCAAGCTAACTCTTAGCGCTTATAATCCTTGTTTTGTGCTGTGGCAGCCTGCCTAGACGTTCTACCGGCAACTTTTATTCGCACTATCTCTTGAAGAGGGCTCTATGAATCCATCCATCATCCAATGTAAAGCCGCTGTGGCTTGGGCGGCAGGCCAGCCCTTGACTATCGAAACCATTGATGTACACCCACCTAAAGCCGGGGAAGTGCGCGTGCGCATGGTGGCTACCGGTGTCTGCCATACCGATGCCTTTACGCTGTCCGGTGAAGACCCGGAAGGTATCTTTCCTTGTATTCTTGGGCATGAAGGTGGCGGCATTGTCGAATCCATCGGCGCGGGTGTCAGCAGCGTGGTGGTGGGCGATCATGTGATTCCGTTGTATACGCCGGAATGTGGTGAGTGCAAATTCTGTACCTCAGGTAAAACTAATCTTTGCCAGAAAATCCGGGCTACCCAGGGTAAGGGCCTGATGCCGGATGGCACCACGCGCTTCTTTAAAGATGGCCAACCGATTTACCACTATATGGGTACTTCTACTTTTGCCGAATATACGGTGCTGCCGGAAATCTCGCTGGCTAAGGTTAACCCGGCTGCTCCGTTGGAAGAGGTCTGTCTGCTTGGCTGCGGTGTTACCACCGGCATGGGGGCTGTTATCAACACTGCCAAAGTTAAGGCTGGTGACACCGTGGCCATTTTTGGTTTGGGTGGTATTGGTTTATCGGCGATTATTGGTGCGCGTATGGCCGGTGCCAGTCGCATCATTGGCATTGACATCAACGATAGCAAATTTACGCTGGCACAAAAGTTGGGTGCGACCGACTGTATTAACCCCAAGCAATTTAACCGTCCGATTCAGGACGTGATTGTGGAGATGACGGATGGCGGCGTGGATTTTTCGTTTGAGTGTATCGGCAATGTGCAGGTGATGCGTTCAGCGCTGGAGTGCTGCCACAAGGGCTGGGGCGAGTCCGTCATCATCGGCGTGGCTGGTGCCGGCCAGGAAATTGCGACTCGTCCTTTCCAACTAGTCACCGGTCGGGTATGGCGTGGCAGCGCCTTTGGCGGGGTGCGTGGCCGCTCCGAACTGCCGGATTATGTCGAGCGCTATCTGCAAGGCGAATTCCGTCTTGATGACTTTATCACTCACACCATGTCGCTGGAGCAGGTCAACACGGCGTTTGAACTGATGCATGCGGGCGAAAGCATACGCTCGGTGATTCATTATTAAATTCTGAATAGGCTCTTGCCAGTGCTGCTGGTAGGAGCCCATGGAGTCGCGTGTGACCTTAGAAAATATCAGTAGCAATCAAGTCTTTGGCGGCTGGCATCGGCAATACCTGCACGATGCCACTACGCTCAACTGCCGTATGCGCTTCGCCATCTACCTGCCACCACAGGCTAGCGAGCAACAGCGGGTGCCGGTGCTGTACTGGCTGTCCGGCCTGACCTGCAGTGACGAAAACTTCATGCAAAAAGCTGGGGCGCAGCGATTGGCGGCACAATTGGGTATGGCACTGGTTGCCCCTGATACCAGCCCACGCGGCGCGGATGTAGCCGATGATGCCGACTACGATCTGGGCCAGGGCGCCGGTTTCTATCTGAATGCCAGCCAAGCGCCATGGAGTGCGCACTATCGGATGTATGACTATGTGACGCAGGAATTGCCCGCCTTGATAGCCAGTCAGTTTCCGGTTAGCGAGGTACGGGCGATTGCCGGTCATTCCATGGGTGGCCACGGTGCGCTGATTTGTGCCTTAACACGACCACAAGATTATGTGTCGGTGTCGGCCTTCAGCCCGATCTGTCAGCCATCGGACGTCCCCTGGGGGCAAAAAGCTTTTGCCGCTTATTTGGGCAGCGACCAGGCCTTGTGGCAGCAATGGGACGCCAGTGTGTTGATGCGTCACAGCCAACAACACCTGCCTTTACGGGTCGATATCGGTTTGGCCGATAGTTTTCTGCATAGCCAGTTGCGGCCAGAAGCACTGGAGCAGGCCGCCGCCGCCAGTGGCTACCCGCTGCAACTGTACCGCCACGCCGGTTACGATCATAGCTACTACTTTATCGCCAGCCTGATTGATGAGCAGTTGCGCTTTCATGCTAGCCATATGGGTTTGCTGCCGCCGGATACCATTTAAGCTTTGCTTTTATGATGCCACTGCTCGGCGTGGCAGGCGCCAGCCGGTGACTAAGGCGGTGCCACCCAGCACACACAGGCTGCCTGCCAGTGTGTGCCAGCCCACGCTTTCATTGAGAAATAACACCCCCCATAAAATGCCAAACACCGGAGTGAGATAGGTCACCGTCAAAGCCGGGGCCGCACCGATGTCGGCGATCAAACGAAAGTACAGCAAGTAGGCGACACCGCTGCACAGCACACCCAGTACAACAACCGCCATCATCATAGAGAGACTGGGCAGCGTGCTGGGTAGCGGCGAACTGAGTAGCAACGGAGCCAGCAGTACCGTCGCTGCCCACATACTGCCGTGCGCATTGGCGTAAGGGTCTACCGCTGGAGCTGACTGGGTGTAGACGGTGGCTATGCCGTAGCAGAAAGGGGCAGCCAGACCTGCCAGGAGCGCCCAACGACTATCGCCGGCTAGCTGCATGGTGTTGATGCCGGCGAGTAAGGCGACGCCTAGCACACCGAGTAATAATCCCAACAGAGATGGCAGTGCCAGTCGCTTGCGCTGCCATACCGTTGCAATCACAACGGCCCACATCGGTGCGGTGGCATTCAGAATCGACAGCAGTGAGGCCGTGACGGTTTGCGCAGCAAAAGCAAATAGTAAAAACGGTAAGCCAGAGCCAAACAGACCCAATAGCAGGAAATGCCGCCAGTGCTGACGAATGGGCAAAGTTTTGTGCAGTTGGCGCGCGATGATCAGTAAAAATAGTGCGGCCAGCCCCACGCGGGCAAAAATGAGTAGCGCCGGGCCAAATGCCGTGACGCTGATACGCATAAATAAGAAGGATGAGCCCCAAATAGCAGAAAGCAGGGTGAGGCGAATCAGATTGGCTGTTGTCATATTGGCAGGGTGGCGTTGGTGAGAGAGGTGGTTGTGGTCGCTATTGTGCTGCAAAGTTTTTGATAAAAATCATATCAGTTTGAGGCTTACCCAAGTCGCAAGCAGGCTTTTGTGTGATCTCGATCTATTACTACACGCTGGCAGTATGGTTAAGCCTAATCGGACAGCCAACCCGATTCTTGCTCATCAACTGCTGCTATGCCAAGAGAGGGCATAGCAGCGTAAGTGGCGTGATGTTGCTATGAATTACCTTGTTTTCTGCCAGCGGAATACTGGTTTTGTCCTAGAATTTTGAGTGAAGTGTATTTTGCTGGAATAAAAAGGATGCTTCTAGCGATGCTTAAGAAATGGTATGCAGTCACGATTGAGGGGCAACGAGCGAGTGTTGGCTGGCTATCGCATGGCTTGTGTGGACTATTGTTTTGGTCACCCGTTGGGGCGTGGGCGGCATGCACCAATGTGAGTCCCGGCAGCGGTGAGAGCGTGTTGTGTAGTGGGGTAGTGAATGCACCCGTGCAGGCGCAGGCTGGTAGTCAGAATGTGTTGATTCAGTTGGATGCCAGCTCCCTGGTTACCTTGGATAGTTCATTGAACCGGGTTGCGATGAGTGTGGATAGCACAAGCGAACTGAGCAATTTTGGTCGTATCGAGTTGACCGGAGATGCGGCCGCTGGTGTTAATCGGGGTGCCGCTTTATTAGCCGTCAATACCGGCAATAGATTATTAAATGGCGTGCAAGGAGAGATTGCCAGCAGCGGGGCATTTGTTGATGGTATGGCGGCGGATGGGCCCGGAAATACCTTGATCAATCAAGGAAAAATTATCACCTTGGGGGCAAATGCCTTTGGGATGTCTGCAGCATGGCTGCTGATAGGCGGTCAGCCTGAAAATAGCTTGAACAATAGCGGCCAGATATTGACCCACGGAGCAAATGCGCGAGGAATGTCGATTTTGGGAAGTAATGGACTCATCGTCAATAGCGGGCTGGTACAGACTACGGGAAGTGGTGCGACGGCAGTAGTGTGGCAGGGGAATAGTAATCAATTGTTGAACAGTGGTCGGATTGAAGCAAGTGGAAGTGGGGCGAATGCTCTGTTTTCTAATACAGTCGGCCCTACCTTTATGGCGCGTGTTGAGAATTTGGCAACCGGCGAGTTGATCAGTCAGCAAGATGTGGCAGTACGTATGTTGAATGGCTCTAATACCTTGATTAATGCCGGCTTAGTGCAGGGAGGGGCCGGTGTGGCGGTGGTGATGGGAGGGGATGCTAATACGGTACTGCTGCAGACTGGTTCCCGCATTGTCGGAATGGTGGAAGGTGGGGGCAATGTAGACACCCGCTTGATATTGCAGGGTAGCGGAGTGGTGACTAATGCATTTTCGGGCTTTGGTAGTTTGCAGATGGAAGGGAGCGACTGGCAATGGCAGGGCAGCGGCAGTTTCAACACGATCAAGCTGCTTGGTGGAGCCTTCCAGCTAAATAGCTCGCTGGCCGGTGCAACCCTCATTGCAAAAAATGCCCAGCTAAGTGGAAACGGCGTATTGACCGGTGATGTCGTGAATGAGGGCGTGTTGAGTCCGGGTGCGGGGCTGGCCAGTGGACAACTGATCATCGTGGGGCACTATACCGGTAGCAGTGGCATATTGCGGATCAATAGCCAATTGGGGACGGATGCTTCACCGGCAAGCTTATTAGCCGTGAAGGATGGGGCACTGGCAGGGGCAACGCTCATTCAGGTGAAGAACCTGGGTGGTAAGGGTGGACAGACGACAGGGGATGGGATTTTGCTGGTGCAGGCTAGTGCTGCTCAGTCGGCCCCTCAAGCCTTTACGCTGGCGGGTGGTTCGGTGAGTGCGGGAGCTTATGCTTATTTTCTGCAGCGTGGCGGCTTGTCGACAGGGACAGCAGATAACTGGTATTTGCGCTCCAGTTTGCCGGATGAGGAGGTGCCCGGTGGTGGTGGATCAGGGGATGGTAAGCCACCTTCAAAGCCAGTATATCGTGCCGAGGTTCCTCTTTATGCCGAGATTCCTTCTTTGGGACGGGAGTTAATGCTGGAGCAACTAGGCACTTTGCAGAACCGACAAAGCAATTTAGGCCAGCAGGAGGGACGACAGCCATTCTGGTTGCGCACTTGGGCCGAGCATACTGAGCAGCAGCAAGCGGGAGATGTGACTCCCACTTTCAATGGGCAGCAGTTTGGGGTGCAATTAGGAAAAACCGTGTTCGAGAGTGGTGGTAGCCGTATCGGTGCTTTATTTGGCTTGGCACGGGCTTCTGGCGATGTGCAGGGGTTTGCTTTGGGGCAGCAGCAACGAGGAGTCGGTGAGCTAAGTATCGATAGTGCTCATCTTGGTGGCTACTGGACTTATCTGATAGCTAACGGGGGCTATAGTGATCTTGTCTTGCAGCTCAGTTCCCTCAAGGTAAGTGCCAACTCTACTAGCCAAGTAGAGGGTAATACACGTGGTTATGGTGTGGCGGCTTCCTGGGAGCTTGGCCGTTCCTATGCTCTAGGTGAGCGTTGGCGCTGGCAACCACAAGCACAGTTGATCTGGCAGCAGGCTCATTATCGGCATTTCGATGATAGCGTTTCAGACGTGTTAGTGCAGGCAGCCAATAGTGTGACGGGACGCTTGGGGGCTAGACTGGAAACAGACTGGCTACAGTCTGGACTTGCCTGGCACCCTTATTTGCAACTGGACGTTCTGCGTACTACGAGTACGGAAGATGAGGCGACCTTTGCTGGGCAAACCACGCTTAAAAACTCACCGGCCAGCACGGTAGGGAAAGTAGGGTTGGGCCTGTTTGGGCAGTTTAAGCAGAGTAGTCAGTTGCAGCTGTCTGTCGGTTATAGTGAGCAATGGAACGGTACACATCGGCAGTCTGGGTTCTTGCATTTGCAGGGGCGTTGGTATTGGTGAGTGTGAGCTGCGGATGCAGCATGCAGCTTGCTACCATTAGCTAATAATAAAACTATCAAAATAAAGAATTTTTTTATGACACAAGCAGCATTACTGCTGATTGATCTACAGAATGATTATTTTCCTGGCGGAAAATTTCCGCTGTGGAACACAGACGCGGTGTTGAGCAATATTGAGAGTTTGATTCAGCAGGCGCAGGCTAAAGCCATTCCAGTGATTCATGTGCAGCATATTGCTGATAGCCAGCAAGGGATTGCGCCATTCTTTAATGAGGGGACAGAGGGTGCAGCGATTCACTCACGTATTCTGGCGGCGGCGCCGGATGCACCTGTGGTGATCAAGCATTTTGCCGATAGTTTTGTGGGGACGACGCTGGAGGAGACGCTCAGTCGTTTAGGAGTAAACGAATTACTGGTGTGTGGCATGATGACGCAGAACTGTGTGACGCACACGACGATTTCGCGCTCGGCGGACAAGTATAAGGTCAGTATCATCAGTGATTGTTGTACGACAGTTAGCGAGATTCTGCATTTGATTGCACTGAATGCCATTTCGACCAGAGTGCCACTACTCACTCGGCAGCAAGTTTAAATAGCCGACCCATACACAGCCTAATGGCCACAGAGTGTGGCCATTGGGTCTTTACTTGTTCATCGCTACCGTTTTCTGCTGCAATAGTTGTCGAAGCTTGGGCAGCATTTGTTGTGCTGCTTTTTCCCCTTCCAGAATGGCCTGATGACGGGCATCAAACTGTGTCGAACCCATATTCAGCACCTGCGGGCGAATGACAATATCGGCCTGGCTGAGCTCCTGTGTCAGTGCCGGGCCGCTCATAATATTCAGGCTCTGATCCAGCATCGAGAGAAAGCCGCTGGCTTTGCCTGAGGCTGGCCGGGCAGAGATATCAACCGCAATGACAAAGTCGGCGCCCATTTCCCGGGCGGCACTCACCGGTACCGGGCTGACCAGCCCGCCATCCACATAGCGCTTATTGCCGATGCTGACGGGCAGAAACACATTGGGAATGCTGGAGGAGGCGCGTACCGCCTGACCGGTGTTACCACGGCGGAACACCACCCGTTTACCGCTATCCAGCTCAGTGGCTACCGCGCCAAAGGGGCGGACCAGCTTCTCTAGCGGTTTATTGTTTACCTGGCTGTTAATCCAGTTTTGCAGTTTCTCGCCCTTGATGACTCCTTTGGTGGATAAGGTCCAGTCAGTGAGGTCGGCTTCATCCAGTTGAATCGCGCGGCCCTGCAATTGAATACCGGATAAGCCAGAGGCATACAGGCTGCCGACTACACTGCCAGCACTGGTACCGGTGACAATATCGGGAGTAAAACCCGCACCTTCCAGCATCTTGATCACACCTATGTGTGCAAAGCCTTTGGCGGCGCCACCGCCCAGGGCCAGGCCGATTTTCGGTTTGACCGGTATTTTGCTAACAGCAGGTGGTGGGGTAGGGGTACTGAGACAAGCACTTAATAATAAGGTCAGGCCGGCCACGAGTAAGTGGCGAGCAGGATGCTTGGAAATCGTGATCATGAGCTTGCCAATGCCTTGGAGTATAGGTGAGAGAGACGCCCTGCTAGGGGGTGAGTAGTCCGGTATCAGATAGTGGGTTTTTTAACGAACTCGATTATATGTTGTCCATCATCAGTTTTCTTGGAAACTTTTTGTTGCAGGTTTTTCCATGCATGACCATAAAGCACCTCATAGCTAAGAGGTAGCCGGCCCTGGCTGCGCAGTGTTTCATAATTAGCGATAACTCGCTGCCATGCCTGCTTGCCCATCAAACCTCGTTGGCGCCCAGCGGTGACATTATGCGCACCGATGGCTTTCAGATCGGCCATGACATCGCGGGCATGCTGATAAGTGAGGACAATTTTTTCCATATCCATCACCGGTTCGGCAAACCCCCCGCGTAGTAAGGCATCTCCCAGGTCATGCATATCGATGAACTGATTGACGTGGATGGCATTATCAACGCCAGCAAAGGCGGTGCGTAATTCGTGCAGTGTATCCGGGCCTAGTGTGGAAAACATCAGCATGCCTGCGGGTTTGAGTACGCGCAGAAATTCGGCAAAGACGGTGTCAGGCAGATTCAGCCATTGTATGGTGAGGCTGGACCAGATCATGTCGACACTGTGGTCGGCCAGCGGTAGTCGCTCTACATCGCCCACGACTTGCCAGGGGGAGCTTGGCTTGAACAGCTTTTTCAATAGGCTGTCGCCGCTACTTTGTTTGGCACGTGAGGTCTGTAACATGGCCTGGGCCAGATCCAGCTCAATGACTTGGGCCTGTGGGTATTGTTGGCGCAGCTTGGTCGCACCATAGCCGGTGCCACTGCCGGCATCCAGAATCACTGTTGGTTGAAATTTAATATAGGGCAGACGTTCGGCCATGCGGTCGCAGACTTCGCGTTGCAAGACAGCTGCCGCGTCATAACTGGTGGCGGCTTTTTCAAACGAGGCACGAACATGGGTTTTGTCGGTATAAAAAGGTTCGCTCATGCGTGGGCGTCCAGATGTTGGGCTAGTAGGGGAATAAATTCGGCTTCGTGCGACAAAAAGGGCGCATGTGAGGCCTGGGCGAATTCGTGCAGCCTGGCGTCGCTTAGGTGCTGAGCCAGCCAGCGGCCAGCGCCTATTGGGGTGATGGCATCGCGCAGACCATAAAACAACGTAACCGGGCAACAGATGTCGGGCATCAGCGTGCGGGCATCGGCACTGAGCAGCAGTTGTAAAGCCGGTAATAAGCCTTGCGGATGGCCATGCGCAAACAGCTCGGCGCGTAGTGCTTTCAAGGTATCGCGTGCGGCGGGCGCGCCCAGCATTTGTAGGCCGAGAAAGCGTTCCAGTGTTTGTTCAAAGGCTTGTTCCAGATTATTAGCGACAGTCTGAATGGTGGCGGCCTCCTGGGCATATGGCCAGTCTTCCTCACGCACAAAGCGTGGGCTGCTGGCAATGAGGGCCAGGCTGGTGACCGTTTGCGGATATCGCGCTGCCCAGTATTGGGCTAGTAGTCCGCCTAGTGACCAGCCGACGACTTGCACCGGCAAAGGAAAGTGTTGATTGAGGATGTCGATAACAGTCTTGGCGCTAAAGTCAGTGAGTGCCGGCGACGCACCGTGGCCAGGTAAGTCCACCAGATGGACACAGTAATCAGCTGCCAGTGCGGCGGCTACCCGTTTAAAGACACCGCCGTGCAAGCCCCAGCCATGCAGCAGCACCACATTGGAACCTTGGCCCAGGGTTTCAACAAATAAGTTCATGTTTAGAAAAATGGGGAGAAAGACTGGCTTTGACAAGGCAATAGCGTAGAAAAGTCATGATTTAGTGTTGCCAGCCTGGCGTAGGCAGTCAAACAGCGCGTCGAGCTGCTGGGGCTGGTGCTGTGCTGATAAAGACAAGCGCAGGCGTGCACTGCCTACGGCGACAGTCGGCGGGCGAATGGCCGGCACCCAGAAACCCTGCGTGCGCAAGTGGGCTGCCAGTGCCAGGGTTTGTGCCTCACTCCCGACAATAATCGGCTGAATGGGTGTGCGTGAGGGAGGGCAAGGGTAGTGACTGCTGGCGAGTCTTTGTTGTGTTAAGGCAATAAGTTGTTGCAAGTGAGCGCGTTGCGGGCTTGCGCTGGCAATGATGTCCAAGCTGGCCAGAATGGCACAGGACAGAGCCGGCGCTTGCGCCGTGGTATAGATATAAGGCCGCGCCTTATTGAGTAGCCAGGTGATCACATTTTGACTTGCGGCGACAAAGGCACCAGAGACGCCCGCTGCCTTGCCTAAGGTTGCCATATAGATGACGCGTTCGCTGTGCAGTGCATGTTCGCCCAAGGCGCCACGTCCTGCGCCTAAAACCCCGAAACCGTGCGCATCATCAAGATAGAGCCAGGCCTGATATTTTTCTGCCAGCGCTAACAGTGCGACTAAGGGGGCTTCGTCACCATCCATGCTGTAGACAGTATCAACAGCAATCAGCCGGGTTTTGGCCGGGGTATGCGCCAGCAAGTATTCCAACTGAGCCAGATCATTGTGTGCAAAGCGTTTGAAGGTGGCGCGCGAGAGTAGACAGGCATCGTTTAAAGAGGCGTGATTTAGTTTGTCGGCAAAGACAGCATCATCCCGGCCCAGCAGACTGCTGATCACTGCCAGATTTGCCGCATAACCAGAACCAAATAGTAAGGCGGCAGGCAGGCCGACAAACTGGGCGCATGCGTTTTCGGCTTCCTCTTGTACCGCAAAGTGACCGCTTAATAAGTGCGAGGAGCCACTGCCTACTCCCCAGCGTTGTGCTCCGGCAATCAAGGCAGCGACTAATTCCGGATGATTGGCCAGACCAAGATAGTCATTGCTGGCAAAGGAGAGATAGTTTTGCCCGGCAATGGCAATCTCAACCCCCTGCGGGGTATCCAGCACCGCCCGCTGGCGGCGTAGTTGGCTAGTGTCCAGTTTCAGTAGGGCAGCGGGCAGATCTTGTGGCAGCATAAGTGTGTGCTTGGCTATTACAGTGGGGTCAAGTCGAGCTTGTCCAGCAATGCGCGATCAGCCAAGACTTCCGGATTATCAGTGGTGAGCAGTTTGTCGCCATAGAAAATGGAGTTGGCACCGGCGAGGAAACATAATGCCTGTGTGGCCTCATTCATCTCACTGCGTCCGGCCGACAGGCGAACATAGCTGCGTGGCATGGTAATACGCGCGACGGCAATGGTTCTGACAAATTCAGTCCAGTCCAGAGGTTGCGCATCTTCTAGTGGGGTACCAATGACTTTGACCAGATTATTAATCGGCACCGATTCTGGCTGTGGGTCGAGATTCGCCAGTTGAGCAATCAAGCCGGCACGGTCAGTGCGGGTATCATTCAGACCGACAATGCCGCCGCAGCAGACGGACAGACCAGCACGGCGTACTTTACCCAGGGTATCCAGACGATCTTCATAAGCGCGGGTGGCGATGATGTCGCCGTATTTATCCGGTGCGGTATCGAGATTATGATTGTAGTAGTCTAGCCCTGCCTGTTTGAGTTGCTCCGCCTGGCCATCTTGTAGCAGGCCGAAAGTGGCGCAGGTTTCCAGGCCCAGTGCTTTAACTTGCTCTACCATGCTCAGAGTTTGTTGCAGATCGGCATCTTTGGGACCACGCCAGGCTGCACCCATACAAAAACGGCTAGCACCATTGGCTTTGGCCTGGCGCGCCGCAGCGACCACTTCGGGTACGGTCATCATGGCTTCGTTGTCGACTGCTGTTTCATGGTGGACCGATTGCGGGCAGTAGCCGCAATCTTCTGGGCAACCGCCGGTCTTGATTGAAATTAAGGTGGAAAGCTGAATCTTGCCAGGCTCAAAAAACTGGCGGTGTATTTCTGCGGCGCGAAATACCAGTTCCATGAAGGGCAGTCCTAGCAGGGTTTCGACTTCAGCAACTGTCCAGCTGGCGACTTCGGGGTGTGGGCTGCTTGGGCGTTGAAAAGTGATGGCATTGGCTGACATGGACAATCCTGAGTGGTGAGTTGGTTTGGGCGGATGGGGTGGTTGCGCTGATAAATTACTCGCAACGAGCCAGCCGGATAATGCCGGGGGGAGATTATGCTGTCAAATATTGGCAATCAATTAATTAACATGTGCCCATTTTTTGATCAATCATGCGTGCTCTGTCAGCATCCACAAGCGGATAAAGGTTTATGCTTCGGCTGTCGTCAACAGTTGCCTGCGATGCCAGCGGCGCTGTGTCAGCACTGTGCCGAGCCCTTAGCAGGTGGCGGCCTGTGTGGCCATTGTCAGCGTCACCCCCCTGCTTTTGACGCGCTGTATGCTGCTTATTTATTCGACTATCCCCTCAGTGGCCTTATCCATGCGTTCAAGTATGGAAAGCAGCTCGCTTTGGCCGGTGTGTTGAGTGAGTTGCTGCGCGAGTTTGCGCAGAGTCAGCAGCAAAAATATGACCTAGTTGTTCCCGTGCCTTTAGCCAAGGCACGGTTGGCCGAACGCGGGTTTAATCAAAGCCATGAGCTAGCAAAAACAATCGCTGTTACAATGGCAGCCCGTTTTTCTTCAGATTTGTGTGGGCGAAAATACAACACTTTGCCGCAGGCCTCATTAAAGCGTAGCGAGCGCCTGAAAAATGTTGCCCATGCGTTCAGCGTAAATCGCCGTTGCGACGGGCTTTGCGTAGCCATTGTTGATGATGTGGCGACCAGTGGTGCAACCCTGTCGGCTTTAGCCAAAATATTGAAAAAACAGGGGGCAAAACGGGTGGATGCTTGGGTGCTTGCCCGGGCTTTTTTTGTAAAAACTTGACCAAGGTTTTGATTCTTTGGAACAATGCGCTCTGCCAACGATGCTCACAGTAATTCTTTTTCAGCCGGAAATACCGCCCAATACGGGCAATGTGATTCGTTTATGTGCCAATACCGGCTGTGAACTGCATCTGGTTAAACCTATGGGCTTTCCCTTAGAGGACGCCAAACTGCGACGCGCAGGGCTTGATTATCATGAGTATGCCAGCGTTGTGGTACATGAGGATTGGAGCGCCTGCTTACAGGTGCTAGGTCAGCGCCGTATTTTTGCGATGACTACCAAAGGCGCTACGCGCCATGACCAGATTTCCTTTCAACCTGGGGATGTGTTTTTGTTCGGTCCCGAATCGCGCGGATTACCGCTAGAGATTCTGCAATCATTGCCAGCAGAACAGAAGATTCGCTTGCCGATGCGTCCCGAATCAAGAAGTCTCAATCTTTCCAATGCCGTGGCGATCATGGTATTTGAGGGGTGGCGACAGCTCGGATTTGAAGGGGGAAGCTGAGTAGTTCACAGCTGGCCCAACCGCATAGGGAGCTTTAATGAAGTCAGTACTTCGATGGCTATGGTTTATGTTTGTCAGCCTCGTACTAGTGGCTTGTTCTACAGTAAAGACAGCTAGTGCCACTAATCAGTCAACTTTGTTGGCTAACATTCAGAAGACCGTTGTTAATAACGGTGCTTACTTTCAAAATGATGGTCCTGCCGATTTCACCCCGTCTAACCTGCATCTGTTACCGGATGCTGTGCCGCAGGAAGAGCCTTTGATCAAGGCTGCCAATCAGCCTTATTCAGCCTTGGGCATGAGTTTTCGCCCAGATGTCCGCGAAAAGGCCTATGCCGTTACCGGTAGTGCCTCCTGGTATGGCAGGCAGTTTCATGGGCGCAAAACCTCCTCAGGCGAACGTTACGATATGTTTGCTATGACGGCGGCTCATCCTACTTTGCCCATACCTAGTTATGCGCGGGTGACCAATCTACAGAATGGCAAATCGGTTGTTGTGCGCATTAATGACCGTGGCCCTTTTCATCGCAATCGTGTGATGGATTTATCCTATGCTGCAGCTTATAAGCTCGGCTTTGTTAAACAGGGTAGTGCCAAAGTGTCTGTTGAGCGGGTGTGGTCTGATCGTGGTGGCACCACCATGGCGCGTACTCAGCCCGTAAGTAGAGAGGCTCGTGCCGAGGAGAAGGCCGCACCGAAATTCTTGCAACTGGGCGCTTTTGCCAAACTGGCTACGGCTGAGGCAATGTTGCAGCAGATGCAGAAAGAACTGGATGGTGATGAGCAATATGAGTCCAAGCTTGGGATTGTGAGTCAGGATGGCACCTATAAGCTGCGTCTTGGCCCGTTTCAGTCCGCTGCAGCCATCCGTACCGCTGCACAAAGTCTTAATATGAATATGGATTACCTAATTACTAGCAGTCTGTAAGGCAGCTGCTGTACAGGCAGGAAAAAGGCGAAGAACGTATGTTCTTCGCCTTTTTTATTGCCATTCTTAAACTATGCTCTTTGCTTTTTTTCAATGTTGTTTCATGTCTGATTTGAGTTTGAGTGGTTGAGCGAGCTCATATAGATAGGCATGTTCCATCAATATGCCGTACCAGGCCGCATAAGGTAGACGGACTTTCTATGTGCATTTTTTGTAATTTGACATCAAGACCTAAGAGCCGCTAACAAAACCTCGAAGAGCTCCAGAGCCAAGGCGCGTCGACGAAGACAGCACAAGTGGTACGGCAAGGAGGCGCAACGCTGGATCAGAGCTTTTGTCAGCGGCTCTAAACGGCACGCAGCTAGTGTTAGCTGATTAATAATCATGTCTAATGTTTATTTTTTGAAATTTAAACATTTCAAAGATATTTTTACAGTAAAATCAAAGGCGCATGTCATTTTAAAATCCATGTACAATTCATTTGGTTTTTTATTTGTTGTTTTGAGTAGAATTTTTGCTTGGTATTTTTTGCGTAGCAAATCGGGCAGGTATAGCAGAAAGCATATTGCTTGCACTGTCTATTCAGAAGTGATCGTTAATTCGGAAAATACAGCCATCTAGAGAGTGGCAGGCTCTAGTAGCTTGTAATCATTAGCAACCTGCCTGCATATTATTTAGCAAGGTATTTATGTCTTTACATCGAAACCATGACATTCAGCCCCTGCAGGGTGAGATGTTGACTATTTATATAGATGGCCACGCGGTGCCGGCCGCCGAAGGTGAAACCGTACTCAGTGTGCTTAGCGCAGTGGGCTTGCGCCAAGTTAGCCGCAACGATAATCAGCAACTGGCTGGTTCCTACTGCGGTATGGGGGTTTGCCACTGCTGCCAGGTGCGTATTGATGGTCGTTATAAGCGCCGTGCCTGTCAAACAGTGGTGCGTTCAGGCATGAGTGTGGAAACTGCCAGTAACCGCCTGAACACGGAGGGCTTGCGATGAATAGCAAACCTGTCATTGTCGGAGGCGGCCCGGCTGGTATGTCTGCTGCGATGGAGCTAGCGCGCCATGGCGTCGACAGTATCATTTTGGACGAAGCTTCGCGCTTAGGTGGCGTGGTGTACCGTGGTCCTCTGCGCCATGGCGTGGTATTGGACTATCTTGGTGAGCGTTATCGCAATAATATGCAGGCCTTACATCGGGAATTTGAGCAGTTTAGCCACAAGGTGGATGTACGGCTGAACACTCGCATCGTTGGTGGTAGCGATCAGCAGTTATTCGCCTTGGACGCCGAAGAACAGGTCGTTCCGGTACCCTATTCGCAGTTGCTACTGGCTGCTGGTTGTCACGAGCGCAGTGTGCCGTTTCCTGGTTGGACTTTGCCGGGTGTTATTATGCTGGGCGGCTTGCAATTGCAAATCAAGAGTGGCGTGGTTAAACCACTAGGTCGCACCATATTGGCTGGTACCGGCCCTTTGCTGCCGCTGGTGGCCTGTCAATTACACCGTGCAGGGGCTGAGGTAGCGGGGGTTTATGAGGCTTGTGCTTTTGGCCGCTTGGCTAAGGAAGCCATTACCCTGCTCAATCAGCCACAGCTGTTCTTGGATGGCCTGAGCATGGTCGCTTACCTGAAGCGTCACGGTATCCCGCTGCATTACGGTTGGGGCATTGTGGCAGCGCATGGTCAGAGCGAATTGCAAGAAGTGGTGGTCGCGCCCTATGACGCAGACTGGAATGCAGATCTATCGCAGCAGCGCCGTGTGCCGGCACAGACACTGGCCTCCGGCTATGGTTTTATCCCGCGGACTCAACTGACGCAGCAGATGAACCTGAGCCATCAGTACGACGACGATGGTTTTCTCAAGCCCACCATAGACGACTGGCAGTGCAGCAGTCAGCGACATATTCATCTGGCAGGGGATATCGGTGGTTTGCGCGGTGGTGAGTCGGCCATGCTTACCGGTCGTATTGCTGCCCTCTCTATTTTGCAGCAACTGGGTATTCTGGATAGCGAGAGTGCTGAACGCCAACGCCAAATTTATCAGCGTGAGCTGGCTAGCATCCTGCGCTTCCGTGCTGGTATCGACCGCTTTACCCAGCGCGGTACTGGCCAATTGGCTCTGCCCAAGCCGGAGACCGTGATCTGCCGCTGCGAAAATGCTACACGTCAGGATATTGATACCGCGCTGGAGCAAGGTGTGAATGATCTGATCAGCCTGAAGATGCGCACCCGTGTCAGCATGGGGGATTGCCAAGGCAAGATGTGTGTCGGTTACTGTAGTGACCGCCTACGCGAACACACTGGTAAAAAGGATGTGGGCTGGATTCGCCCGCGTTTTCCGTTGGACCCACTGCCATTCTCGGCTTTCTCCCCCTTGACCGAACAAGAGGTTTAATTATGAGTAAACAATACGATATCGTTATTGCCGGAGGGGGAGTAATCGGCGCCTCCTGTGCTTATCAGCTATCCAAACGCGGTAATCTGAAAATTGCGCTGATTGATGCTAAGCGTCCTGGTAATGCCTCGCGGGCTTCCGCAGGTGGCTTATGGGCTATCGGAGAATCGGTTGGCCTAGGTTGTGGGGTGATCTTCTTTCGTATGACGTCTGCCAAAAACAGGCGTGAAGCGGCTGGTGCGGCTGTCAGCGTAGACGCGACTACCCCACACATTCTTCCCAAAAGTTTCTTTGACTTTGCCTTGGCTTCTAACGATCTCTATCCAGCGTTGAGTCAGGAACTGATTAGCAAGCACGGCATGGATTTCAAGTTTGAGGAAACTGGGTTGAAGTTCGTTATTTACGATGAAGAAGATCAACTCTATGCCGAGCACATTGCTGCTCAGATTCCGCACCTGTCCAGCCAAGTGCGTTGGCTGGATCAGGCGCAGCTACGCGAAAGCGAACCTTATATTAGTCACAGCGCTCAGGGTGCGTTGGAGTTCCTGTGTGATCATCAGCTCAACCCCTTCCGCCTGACCGATGCCTATACCGAAGGTGCGCGCCAAAACGGTGTCGATATGTATTTCAATGTCAATGTGACTGGTGTGAAACGGCAGGGCAGCCGCGTGACTGGCGTGCATACCGCTGAAGCAGGTGAGTTTTCCTGCCAGACACTCATCAATGCGGGTGGCTCCTGGGCCAATGAACTGTGCCAGTGGGCCACTGATACCAGCATTCCGGTGAGCCCGGTGAAGGGGCAAATCGTACTGTCGGAGAAAATGCCTAAACTGTTACGTGGTTGTATCACCACCAGCGATTGCTACATTGCACAAAAAGATAACGGTGAGATCCTGATCGGTAGTACGACCGAAGATAAAGGCTATGATGTTTCCACTACCTATCCGGAGATTCAGGGCTTGGTGCAAGGTGCTATTCGCTGCCTACCTGAGTTGAAAAACATCAATATCAAGCGCTGCTGGGCTGGTTTGCGTCCTGGTACGCCAGATGAGTTGCCTATCTTGGGGCCGGTAGATGGTGTCGAAGGTTATCTGAACGCCTGCGGCCACTTCCGCACTGGTATTCTGACTTCCGCTATTACTGGTGTATTGCTGGATAAGCTGGTACATCATGAAACCCTGCCGCTGGACATTACCCCGTTTCTAGCTAGTCGCTTTTCACAACAGGTGGTGCGGCATGCAGATGAGCCTAGTTACGCTTAAGGCCAACTGACCGCAGCGCTTAGGCTGCTGCGGTTTTGCTAGGCTAGGCTTGTTCAGGTAACGCTTTATATACCAGTTGTTCTGCCAATTGCAGTGCTTCAAACAAACTACCAGGATGGGCCTGGCCACTTCCGGCGAGATCAAGAGCCGTGCCATGGTCTACCGAGGTGCGGATAAGTGGTAGGCCAAGGGTAAGGTTAACGCCAGTTCCAAAACTGGCGTGTTTCAGCACGGGCAGACCTTGGTCATGATACATCGCTAAAACGGCATCGCTATGTGTCAAGATGTCCGGGTTGAATAGAGTGTCGGCAGGTAGTGGGCCGATCAGCTGCATGCCTTCGCTGCGTAGCTGCTGTAATACCGGCTCGATAATGTCGATTTCTTCGCGTCCCAGATGGCCACTTTCCCCTGCATGCGGATTGAGACCAGCCACCAGAATACGTGGTTGGGCAATGCCAAATTTATGGATCAGATCACTATGTAGCACCCGCAACACTGAACGCAGCAGCGGCTGTGTGATGGCGGCAGCGACATCGCGTAATGGCAGATGCGTGGTGGCCAAAGCTACGCGCATGCCACCGCCGATCAACATCATGACAACCTGTGTGCTGTTGGTGCGAGCGGCGAGGTATTCGGTGTGTCCTGAGAAGGGGATACCCGCATCGTTAATTACGCCTTTGTGCAGCGGTGCGGTGATCATGGCGGCAAATTCGCCGTTCAGGCAACCATCAATCGCCCGATCCAGTGTCTTCAGCACATAGCGCGCATTGGCCGGGTTAAGCTGGCCTGCCTGGCATGGTTCGGCTAGTGGAATATGGCAAATATCCAGACTAGTGCTTTGCGGCAGATTGTCGGGGTGATAATTACGCAGTTGGATGGCTAGCCCTAATTGCTCGGCACGCTGTTGCAGTAGCTCGCGGTCTGCAATGATGACGCAGGGTAGCGTTAACTGAGCTGCGTGTAGGCGTAAAACCAGATCGGGGCCGATACCAGCCGGTTCCCCGGCTGTAATCGCCAAGCGCTGTGGTGTGTGTTTCATTTATCGTCTAAGCGTTCTTCAACAAAAGCCGAATCGCGTAGCTGGCGCACCCAATCGGTATAAGCCTGCTCCATCTTACGCGCCTGGATTTGTTGTCTGATCAGCATTTTTTCGCGATCTGCAGAAACGTCCTGATTGCGTTTAGCATCGACCAGAATCAGATGCCAGCCAAATGGGCTGCGTACCGGCTGCGAGACTTCGCCAACGGGTAAACGAGTCATCGCATTTTCAAAAGCCGGCACCATATCGCCAAGATTGACCCAGCCTAAGTCGCCCCCTTTGGTTTTACTGCCATCTTCCGAGTAAAGCTTGGCCATGTCGGCAAACTGGGCACCTTGCAGCAGGCGATCACGAATTTGTTCGATACGTGTTTTGGCTTCGCTATCGGATACCGCCTCGGTCGTGCGAACCAGAATGTGGCTGACATGGTATTGCGCCACCATCAGAGGGGCTTTACCGTCACGCTTGTTTTGTAATTGGAAGATGAAAAAGCCCTGTGGCGTCCGAATAATATTGGTGTGCTGTCCTTTGGGGAGTTGTTCCAGCATATTGACAAACTCGGGGGGTAGGGAGTTGGCTCCGCGCCAGCCCATATCGCCACCCTTTAGGGCGTTGGGCGCATCGGAGTAGCTGGCGGCGACTTTAGCAAAGGACTGTCCGGCATTGAGGTCGGCAAGAGCGCGTTCAGCTTTTTTAGCCAAGCCGTCAATGGTTTTGGTATCGGCTTGTTCCGGGACACTGATCAAAATGCTGGAGAGTAGGAACTCACTGAGATTATTGTTCTGGGCGCTTTTGAGTGCATGCTCAACTTCGGTATCGTTGACGGTGACTCTGGAACCCACTTCGCTATCGCGCAGGCGGCTGATGATCAGCTCTTTGCGTATTTCTCCGCGTAGCCAGTCAAGTGAGAGGCCATCTTTGGCAACTTTAGCTTTGAAGCCAGCTAAATCCAGGCCATTCTGCTTGGCCAGGTTGGTCATGGCTTGTTCTACTGCCGCATCTTCAATACGAATACCAATACTGTTGGCGTATTGTAATTGGACTTCTTCGGTAATCATCTGCTCCAGCACCTGGCGCTGGAGAATGTCCTTGGCGGGCAG
Source organism: Neisseriaceae bacterium TC5R-5 (assembly GCA_020830965.2). Lineage (GTDB taxonomy): Bacteria > Pseudomonadota > Gammaproteobacteria > Burkholderiales > Chromobacteriaceae > Chromobacterium. The sequence goes on along the minus strand of JACCFC020000012.1, from coordinate 72,019 downwards.
GGGGACTTTCTGTAATTCCAACTGGATGGCGGCTTCCGCTACCCTGCGTTGTAAATCCAGCCAGGTGATGGCGCTTTTGTTAACAATGGCAACAATGCGGTCTACTTCGCGCACGGTTGTGGTGACAGCTGACGGATCGGCTGCAAATACGGGGGAATGCATGCTAAGGATGGCGCTGGCCACGAATAGGCTAAGGAGAGTTTTTTTCATTGTCTTGGCTTAAAGGTTATTAGTCTTGCTATAGCCTGGAATGGCTAATCTCAAGGCGTCTGCCGGATTATTGCCGACGCCACCCAGTCCTTTGAATTCTATCTGGAAATACACTGCATTTTTATAAGTGTTCAGATCGCTGATATAGCGTTGCCCAACTAGCCGCAGGCTCCAGCAGCCATCGTTGTACTCGAAGCCGGCCAGTTTTTCTAGCGGCTGGCGACTTTCGAGAGAGTAGTTGTAGCGAGCTAAAGCGTACCATTTTTTCGCTAGAGGCCATTGTGCAGCAAGGTCAACCTGGCGCAAAGGCCCATATGTTGTCGCGGTATCCTGTAGTTCATAACGCCCATAGCGATAGCGCATGCTGGCTACTTTGCCAGGGGCAGGGTTGTAGCGTAGTTGCGCATTATAGCGTTCGGTCTTTTTTAACGCCTCATTCCATTCATAGGTGCTGTCCAGCCGCCATTGACTGCTTAAGTCACCACTGGCACCTAACAGGACATTGGAGCCACTGACGGTACGCTCCTCTGGTACGCCTGTCAGGCTGATGTCGTCTCGGTTAAAGTAATAACGTTTACCTGCGCTTAAACGCAGGCGTTCCAGTCCGTTTTGCTGGCTGATTAAACGACTGGTCAGAGCAGCGGTAATCTGATTGGCACCATTAATGCGATCAGAACCGGAAAAGCGATTCTCAGTAAAGAGCTGGGCAAAATTGAAATCGTTTTCGGAGGTGTCGAAGTTGGGCAAGTTGTCCTGATTTTTAGTCGGGATGTAGACGTAAAACAGTCTAGGCTCCAGCGTGACGAGATGCTCTTCTCCCAGCACTTGTGCCTCGCGTTCAAAAAACAGACCGGCGTCGGTACTGAAGATGGGCAACGTGCGGCTAAGGTTATCCCCTTGCAGAGTGGTTTGCTGACCCTGTACATCACTTAGTTGGTAGCTGGTGTAGTGTATGCCTAGCTTGGGACGAATGAAGCCCCAGCTTTGATCAAGGCCCCAGCTTAGGCTGGGATAAGTGACTAAGCGATCACCTGTTTGTAAGGTTGGGTGAGAGAAGCGGGTGAGTTCGCTTTGCAGATTAGCACTAAAACCATCGGGCAACTTCTGATTAGCGTTAAATACCAGCTGTGGCAGGCGGGCGTAAGGAATATCATTCGGTGCCGGGTTTTCCAGCAGCGTCTGGTAGCGCTGCACCCGCAATAGACTATTGGCTGAGCCACCCTGCCAGCCGAAACCATAGCTCAGTGAAGCTTCGCGTACCATATTCACATTGCTGGCAATGGCAATGCGATCGCCAAAATCACGGAAATAATTGGGGTCAGAGACGGTATTGACGTTGTAATTAAAGCCAAGACCAGGGGCTAAGCGCTGATTGTGGGTGGCACTCCAGAAATAACGATGAGTATCGGTGACTTTATCGTTGGGTAGCTGCTCGGTATAAATGCTACCGTTGTAGTCTGGTTGTAAGTAACGAAACTCCGCTCCCAGCAGGGTGCCATGCTTGGTGTTGAAGCGCGGGGTAAGGGTGGCATCGTAGTTAGGGGCGATGTTCCAGTAATAGGGGGCGGATATTTCGGTACCGTTGCTACCCGTTTTAAAAGTGGGGGGTAGAATGCCGCTCTTGCGGCCGTCCGTTAATGGAAAGTCAAGCCATGGCGAATAAAAAATGGGTACGCCGTAAAAGTCCAGTCTGGCATGCCGCGCTACGCCTACGCCACGGGTATAGTCCAGATCAAGCGTAGACGATTTCAGATACCAGGAATCATCTCCAGGCTCACAGGTGTTCATACGGCTGTCGAAGACCCGGTATTGATTCTCGCCTCGGAACTCAACCTGGCGACCATCTCCGCGCACAGTATTGTTGGCTGCTTTGTTGCCCGGGAGGGGTCGGGCAATGCTGAACACTGGCTCTAAGCCGATGCCGGTATAGTCTGCTACGTTGTAATCCAGCGTGGTGCCATCCACTACATCGCCAGCACGCGTCAGGCGGAAGTGGTCCCCCGCTTTGACGCGATCTTTATCTTGAAAATAATCTAGCCAGTCCGCCTCCACTTTCTGGTCATCACGGGTGACAACCACATTGCCGCGAGCTTTAAGCTCAATCTCCATTTCGCCGTCCATATTATCGGCGGTTACCTTGGTTTGCCCCTTGCTGCTAGGGGGGACCGGTAAAGCAATGGGGGGCTGATCATTGGCTAACAGCCAAGCGGGTGTCAGGCAGAAAGCGGTGGCTAGCGCCACGGCTAAAGGGTTCGGTTTGAATCGTCGCATGCATAAAGCCATATCTTGGGGGCAGTCTGGCAGTATAAAATGCGGCAATTCTATCAGTACCACGGCAAACACACATGCACAGACTTGAACTACTTCACAAATGGTTAGCCCATTTATACCCGCAGCAAACCATTAATGTTGAATTTGCTGCTGCCGATGCTGACTTTCGGCGCTACTTTCGGGCCATTTGGCCGGATGGCAGCAGCATGATTGTGATGGATGCGCCGCCAGATAAAATCAGTACTGATGCCTATGTTAAGGTCCGTGAAATTTTTGCGATGGTGCGGGTGCCCAAACTTTTAGCCAGAGACCCTGAGCAGGGGTTTTTACTGCTGGAAGATCTGGGCAAGGTGACATACTTGGCAGCGTTACAGCATGATGCCCGTGAAGTCGTGCACCGACAGTTATTGCTGGAAGCGCTGGATAGCCTGATTCAGCTTCAGCAGGCCAGTCAGCCTGGTGTGCTGCCGGAATACGATAAGGCCTTACTGTTACGTGAGCTCAATTTATTCCCGGAGTGGTTCTGTGCCCAAGAACTAGCTCAGCCATTAACGCCGGCACAGCGGCAGTTATGGGATGCCGGGGTGAGTGCTTTGTTGCCCACCTTGTTGGAACAGCCACAGGTCTTTGTCCACCGTGATTTCATCGTGCGTAATCTGATGCTGATGTCTGGGCCGCCAGGCGTACTCGACTTTCAGGATGCCGTTTATGGCCCGATCAGCTATGACCTAGTCAGCTTGCTGCGTGATGCTTTTATCGAGTGGGATGAGGCGTTTGTGCTGGATATCGTTATTCGTTACTGGGAAAAAGCGCGTGCGGCCGGGTTGCCCGTGCCGACAGAGCTGGATGTTTTCTATCGTCAGTTTGAATGGATGGGGGTGCAGCGCCACCTCAAAGTGGCCGGAATCTTTGCGCGCTTATATCACCGTGATGGCAAAGATAAATACCGTGCTGAAATTCCGCGTTTTCTCAAATATCTGAAGCGTACCACCCGCCGCTATCACGAACTGGCACCGCTCTATCAGTTATTGGTGCAATTAGTGGGCAGTGATGCGGATGATGCGGGTGTCGCCAGCAGCTATACCACGACCCGGTTGGTCTCAGGTGGTTAGAAGGACGGTGATGAAAGCGATGATACTGGCGGCGGGTCGTGGCGAACGCATGCGCCCGCTCACTGAACACACGCCCAAGCCATTACTGATGGTAGGGGGCAAGGCCTTGATTGTCTGGCAGATTGAGCGGCTGGCGGCGGCGGGGTTTCGCGATATTGTGATTAACCACGCCTGGTTGGGACAACAGATTGTTCATGCCTTGGGTGATGGCCGTTATTGGGGAGTACAACTAAGTTACTCAGCCGAAGTTGAGCCGCTGGAAACCGCCGGCGGTATCGCCCAGGCACTCCCTTTGCTACAGCAAAATAGCGGTAGTGCTTTTCTGTGCGTGGCGGCAGATATCTACACCGACTACGACTATCGTCGCTTAGCTGTGCATATCGATAGGCTGAACCAGCAGACTGATGCCGGCATGCATCTGGTAATGACCGCTAATCCACCGTTTCACCCACAAGGAGATTTCGGACTGGATGCTCACGGTAGTTTGCAATTGCAGAGTGTCGAAAAGTTTACCTTCAGCAGCATAGGGGTGTACGACTGCCGCATGTTTAGCGCTATCGCCCCCGGCAGCTTTGTTGCGATGCGGCCCTATTACCAGGCGGCGATTGCTGCCGGGCAGGCCAGTGGCGAGTATTTTTCCGGTTGTTGGCATAATATCGGCACCCCAGCACAACTGCAGCAACTGGACAGGCAACTCAACCATGACCGCTAAGGCATTATTACCGGCGGTACGCCGGGTATTAGGGATTGATCCGGGCAGTCGTATTACCGGTTTTGGCGTGATTGATCTGATCGGCCAGCAACGCCACTATATTGCCTCCGGTTGTATTCGTACCCCGCCGAATGCGGTACTGGCCGAGCGCATTCGCGTGATTATTCATGGTCTGTTTGATGTGATTGACACTTATCAGATACACGAAGCGGCGGTTGAGCAGGTATTTGTCAACGTCAATCCAGCAGCGACGCTGATGCTAGGTCAGGCACGCGGAGCCTGCCTCTCTGCGCTGGTACTGCGGGATCTGCCCGTGGCCGAATATACCGCCTTGCAGGTGAAGAAATCAGTGGTCGGCCATGGCAAAGCTGCCAAAGAGCAAGTGCAACATATGGTGGTGCGCATGCTGAACCTGTCTGGTACGCCACAGGCCGATGCGGCTGACGCGCTGGCGGTAGCGTTGGCACATGCCAACCTCAGCACCGGCGTGATTGGAGCACTGGCGCGTAGCGGTTTGAAAATACGTGGCGGGCGGCTGGTATGAAAGCACAGCCATTTGCCCGTGATGAAATCATTGCTGTTTGAAGGATTGAGTTTGCCAAACAAGCCTACTGCCCCTGCTGTGGATAGTTCGATCAATATCCTGCAGCTACTCGTTAACTCACATTTACCGCTTACTCAAGCTGAAATCAGCCAGCAAACCGGCGTTCCTGCGGCCAGTTGTTATCGTATTCTCAATAGTTTGTTACAAGTACAGCTGGTGGTGAGCGATGCTACGCGTAAAAAATCTTATAGCATCGGCCCCAAGATTTTTCAGATGGCTTCGACCATTTATAACCGCCAAAGCATCATTCCCTACTTTCATCCGATTGCCGAAATTCTGAAAAACGAAGTGCATAAAACCGTGCTGCTCAGCATCCCGGTGGGTGATAGCGTCGTTGTCGTCGCGAAAACGGAATCGCCGTTGACCGGTGGGTTTCATCTTTATGTCGGTCAAACGCTGCCGATGCAGCAGGCGGCCGCCGGCAAGGCTATTCTCAGTCGGCGCGAGGCTGGTACTGAATTAAGTGCTCAGTTGGAACGGGCCAGGCGCTTAGGTTATGCGGTTACCCATGGTGAAATAGACAGCACCGTGAGTTGCATCGCGGCACCGATTTTGAACTTAATGAACGAGCCTATTGCCGCCATCAGTCTATGCGTTGCCAGTAGTCCGCTACATGAAGGGGCCATCCGTAGTTATTCCGGCCCCCTGATTCAGGCAGCCAGACAACTGGCGGCGCGTATCGTCTAACAGAGCTCGTGCTGGCACAGCTTGGTTTGAAATGGCTTTATCGTTTTTGCACCAAGCTAAAACCACCTTGTATAACGCTGGTTTTTTCGCAGTCACTGCGCCTTATGCCGACTTAACCGGCATGTTTATCGCTTCCTTCTCATTGCATGCAGGCGGACACACTATGTCCATGCTGCATAAAACCTCTTGCTATCAAACTCGAAAATCATAAATTGGGGCAAGAAGGCATTGCGTATTCTGAAGAAATGTACAATAAATTTATATATGGCAATGATTTTGCTGGAAAAATTTTTATAGCATATAAAAAATGCCATATGATCTTTATGTTTTTATTATTTGAAATGATTAATATTTTTGAAATGGTGCATTGTGATTTTTGCGGCACCCAGAGCTTAATTACAGGTGTTTACCGCAGAAGTGATGGGTGTTTTTCAATGCTATGAAAATTATTGCCGGAGTATAAAAGACATGAAATGCAAAATTGTTTCTTTTGGGACCGTCATCTTAGCTAGCGGCAACGCTAATCTAATCGCTAGGGGTAGACTCTTATGAAGATATTTCAAATTAAATTTGCCGCGCTAGCTGTGCTTGCCGCAGCCTATCTACCCACGGTCTTGGCCGCGGCGGCTCCAAAGGGTGACGTTGCCGCCGGGTTTTCTCACTTCGACCCGAAAGGCAAACTTCCGTCGCCGTACACCATTAAGATTCTCGACCAGGCTCGTCAGACCTTGCCGTTTAGCGATACGCGAGACTTTGATGAACAGAAGCGCGGTTTCATTGCGCCGTTGACGCTACGCCAGATTCCGGCTGACGATGGCCACATCGCCTGGGATATGGACCAGTTTAACTTCATTGATCAACAGGAACATTTTGATAGCGTCCACCCGTCGTTGCACCGAATCGCCAAGCTGAATCAAGGTTACGGACTGTACGAAGTCATTCCTGGAATCTATCAGGTTAGGGGTTTGGAAATTGCCGAGGTTACTTTCATTCGCGGCAAGACTGGCTGGATCGTTTATGACGTGAACACCAACACCGAGACCGCTCGTGCTGCCTGGCAGTTAGTTCAGGAGAAGGTAGGGGGCGGCTTGCCGATTAGCACCGTTATTTATTCGCATACACATGCCGATCACTGGGGAGGTGTGCGGGGGCTGATTAATGACGAGGATGTCAGCTCTGGCCGAGTGCAAATTATCGCGCCAGATGGCTTCATGCAACATACGGTTTCGGAGAATGTCTTTGCTGGGAATGCGATGAACCGGCGTCTATTTTATCAGTTCGGACTCTTACTGCCACGCAGCCCATACGGTTTTGTCACACAGGGCATTGGCCGTGGTATGGCCTCTGGTTCGGTTGGTCTAATTGCGCCTACGCGTCTGATCAAGCAGCCTATTGAGGAGCTTATGGTCGATGGTGTACGCATGATTTTTCAATTGACACCTGATACCGAAGCGCCAGCAAACATGAATACCTATCTGCCGGATATGAAGGCTTTATGGATGGCTGAGAACGCAACGGCTACGCTTCACAATGTCCTTACCCTGCGGGGCGCACCGGTACGTGACCCATTGAATTGGTCGAAGTACCTCAACGAGGCGCTGTATCGCTTTGGCGATAAGGCCGAGGTGATGTTTACTGCGCATCACTGGCCGCGTTGGGGCAATGCGCGCATTGTGGAAATTCTGCAGAATCAGCGTGATATGTACGCCAATCTGAACAATCAGGTTTTGCACCTAGCCAATGAAGGGGTAACCATTAACCAGATACATAATGTTTACCAGCCACCCAAGAGTTTGCAGCAGCAATGGTATGCGCGCGGCTACCATGGTTCTTATCAACACAATAGCCGAGCGGTGATTCAACGCTACCTGGGCTTCTGGGATGCCAATCCTACTAATCTGATCCCGCTTTCGCCGGAAGACTCCGCGCCCTTGTATGTAGAAATGATGGGAGGCTCTGCTAAAGTCATGGTTCGTGGCCGCAAATTGATTGCCGAAGGCAAATATCTACATGCTACGGAAATTCTGAACAAGCTGGTATTGGCAGAGCCGGGTAGCCAGCCGGCCAAGGATCTCCTTGCAGACGCTTTCGAACAGATCGGTTATCAGCAGGAGACACCAGCGCTGCGTAATAGCTTTCTCGCAGCAGGTTACGAGCTGCGCAATGGTATTCCGACAGGCGAGGTGACTCGATCGGCAACCCCGGATACCATCCGTGCGATGACGACTGCCCAGTTCTTGGACTTCCTGGCAATCCGTATGGACAGCCGCAAAGCCGAGGGTATCCATTTCAAGATCAATCTGATTACACCGGATAATCGTCAGCAATTTGCTATCGAATTGAATAATGCCACCTTGACGAATATCGAAGGTTTTGTGGCTCCCAATCCGAATCTGACCCTCACTATCAATCGCGCTGATCTTGAGATGACGATGATGGGCAGGAAAACGCTGGAGGCACAGATCGCCGATGGAACTGCCAAAATCCAAGGCGATGCCAGCGTTCTCAATAAACTGGCGGCAACCATGGTCGATTTCGACCAACGCTTCCCTATCATGCCCGGCACCAAGCACCGTGGGCCAGCGCAGAAAAAAGCCACTTCCTTTGAGGCGAATTTGGCTCCCGATACCCCAGACTAATGAGGTCAACAGACCGGTGTAGCTTCCTGTTGCGCAGTTCCTTTCTTATTTCGCACTAGTCTCAGTGAAACGCGCCTATATGGCGCGTTTATCGTAAATATCTCCATAAGTGAGCATCGACAGGGGTTTGGGCTTGTCTTTGCATTGCGTTATCATTGGCCGCTTGTTCAGCCAGCAGTTTTACTCTTGGCTTGTACCGACCTTATCGACAGCAATGGAATCCACTCTTTGAACCCCCTGTTTACCCAGCCTTGCGCGATTATTGATCTGGAAACCACCGGCGGGAATATCAACCGTGACCGCATTACCGAAATCGGCCTGATTTTGCTGGATGGAGAGCGAGTCGAGCGTTTCGAGTGCCTGGTCAATCCGGGGCAGCCCATCCCGCCATTTATTGAAAATATGACCGGGATTTCCGATGCAATGGTGGCACCCGCCCCAGCATTTGCCGAGCGGGCAGAGGGTTTGCTGCAGAAGTTAACTGGCCGCTTGTTGCTGGCACACAATGTGCGTTTTGATTACGGTTTGCTCAGAAACGAGTTTCGCCGCTTAGGACTGCGCTTTCAGAGCCACACCCTATGTACAGTGAAATTATCGCGCCATCTGTATCCGCAATATTTCAAACACAGCCTGGACAGCCTGATCGCACGGCATGGCATTGAGCAAACGGCGCGCCATCGGGCGTTGGCCGATGCCGAAGCGGTGTATGCGTTTTTGCAACTGGCCTATGCCGAGTTCGGTACAGAAGTCTTATTGAAAGCTGCACAAGAGGTACAGCAGTTGCCGCCTGAGCTGGCTTGCCTGCCACCTGCTTTGCAGGAGCAGCTAGAGCTGCTGCCGGATCTACCTGGGGTATATACCTTGTATACCACTGAGCAGCGTCCGCTTTATGTCAATAAAGCGCGCAACTTGCGTCAACAGGTGCTGCGGCACTTTGCGAGCGCTAAGGCGGGTAAGCGGGTAACGCCAGCCATTGTCGAGCCCATCCTTGGTGTGGAATGGCAGGAAACCTTGGGTGAGTTTGGCGCTCAACTATTGGAGTTGCAGCAGATACGACGTTTGCAGCCCTTATATAACCATCGTGGACGCAAGCCGGTACCATTAAGCTCAGTGCAGCTAGCGCGGCATGAGGACGGCTTTATCCGCCCCTATATTGTGCGTAGCGATGAAATCGATTTTAGTCGTGCCGCTGATTTGTATGGCTTGTTCCATCATGCGCGTGAGGCACGCAAGGTACTGCTGGAGATTGCGGGCGCACATGGCTTGTGCGCAGCAGTATTAGGGGTAGAGACGGTGACCAGCCGTAAGGGTGGAGCTTGTGCCGCACTGGCGCAAGGCCGTTGTCGTGGTGCTTGCCTGGCTAAAGAGGGGGTGGCAGAACACAACGCACGTCTGCTCAGTGCGCTGGCCCGCCTGAAAGTGAAAAGTTGGCCATTTGCAGCAGCGATTGCGGTTGTGGAAACCGATGAGGTGACCGCACAAAGCCGCGAGCATGTGTTTGATCGCTGGTGCTACTTGGGCTCGCGAGATGGCCAGCAGGGTCTGCTGCAAGGGCTGCCCGCATTTGATCTGGAGTGCTATAAATTGTTGCAAGGCTGGCTACGTAAACCGGTGAGTGGCACAGCGCTGCGTCAGTTATAGCGATTCTTGATCATGGTCTAGTGAGTGATAAAAATCGGCCAGCACATGAAAAGCCAGTTTGCGTGTTTGATGATCTGCAGCAATCAGCCCTTTGCGGTTATAGCCTTGCTGGAAGCGGGTTTGCCGCCGCTCCGAGCGGAAGTCGTACAAGACCCAGGGGCAAATGCCACGGATATAGCTGCTCTGGCGTAAGTGTTTAATTTGCTGGCGATAAATATCGGCCTGACAGTCTTCGGTAAAGAGTTGACGAGTTTCTCCACGCAGACCGGCGAGTGCATCGGCACCAACTTCACTGATGATGACCGGCTTGCCAGGGCTGGATTGTTGCAGCAGGCGTGTCAGGTCAGCAAAATCGGGTTCGTACCAGCCAAAATACTCATTAATACCGATGATATCCAGATGGTTGGCTAGGCGATCTTCAATCATAAATTTCTCACGGTTAATCAGGCAGGCGGCACTGATCAGTCTGCTGGTGTCGGCCTCTCTGGCCGCGTGTGCCAACCGAGACATGAACTGGTAGCGCGCATCGCTATCCGCATTTTCATTGCCTATGCCCCAGATAATCACGCTAGCTCGGTTACGGTCACGCTGGATCAGTTCACATAGCTGGTTTTCCGCATCGGCCAGTGTCTCTGGTGAGCTAAAGTCAATCGCCCAATAAACCGGAATTTCTTCCCAGAGCAAGATGCCTAGCTCATCGGCTATTCTGGCCACCAGCTCATGATGCGGGTAATGCGATAGGCGTAGGAAGTTGCAGCCGAGCGCGCGTGCATCGGCCAGCATCTGGCGAATGGTGGCCTCGTTGGCGGCTTTGCCCAGCATCGGATATTCTTCGTGGACGCAGACACCGCGCAGCCATATCGATTGACCGTTTAACAGGATGTTTTCGCCCTCAACTGATATCTCGCGAAAGCCGATGCGCTCAGTCACCCTATCGGTGCCGAAACGGGCGTTAATGGTATACAGTTTGGGTTGTTCGGGTGACCATAAAACGGGTTTGGCTCCGACATGGAGCACGCCATAGCCTTGGCTGATCGGCAAGTCAAACTGCAAGCCGAGTTCGGCTATTTCTAGTTGTGCCACGCCATTGAGTTGTTCAGATAAGCGCAGTTCAAAGCGCAGGTAGGCAAACTGGCTGTCCGGTAACAGTCCCGCGTTAAAATCACTGATGAACACGGGAGGCAGGGTTAATAGACAGATATCGCGATACAGACCGCCATAATTGAACCAGTCAATATGTTGCATTGGTACGTGCTGCGGGTGTCGGCTGTTGTCCACCTGAATCTGTAGTCGGTTGCTGCCGTTTTGCAAATAGCTTAATTCGACACAAAATGGTGTGGAAGCACCTAAATGCCGCCCCAAAAAGTGACCGTTCAGGAATATCCGTGCCTGGTAAGCGGCAGCACCGATAGACAGAAAAACACGCTCCTCGGCTACTAAGTCATGCTCGAAGTCACAGCTAAACCAGCTCACCCCTTCGTAATATGTCCAGCGCTCATCGTAGAGATTGAGGCAGCCAGGTACGGGTACGCGCTTGCCTGCCTCGACCTCATAATCACGCGGGACTAGCCAATGCTCTGCAGCCTGCTGGTCATGCTGAAACCATTTTTGGCGCAGTCCTTCATCAAAGGGGTCGAGTGTACAAAACCATTCACCATTCAGGGAGCGAGTGGTGCGACCATCAGTGCAGATTAAGCCCTCAGATTGCAGTAGGGGTTGCTGGTATTGCTGGTGATAGTTTTCATCATGCAGATGAGCAAAGGGGTCAATAGTCGTATTAGGCATAGCGTTAGGTCTGGATAATGATGATTAGGCTGGTGTCGGGGTGGTGAGATCGCTAGGCTATCGCATCGCGAAAATAGCCGATACCAATAGTGTTGCGGAAATGCCATTGTCGCCAGCCAGGCCAGAGCACTTCGCTAATCATCGCAATGGCGATCCAGCGGAACCAGGTGGCAAAAGTATTACTATGCCCTTGCGGCTCTTTATAGCCTTTTACCCAGCCATCAAAGCCACGCTCACCAAGCAGAGTGTCGGGGAAGCCGCCGTCGCTATTCTGGAGGTGCAGCAACTGAGTCAATAATGCTCGTAACCAATGTTCTATTTCTTCGCGCCGGTGCGGGCAGCGTGTGATGCCATGCGCCAGAATATCGACGATATCCACATCAATACAGGCGCTGCGAATGGCTATCGGCTGTTCCAGGCAGCGGCTGATAGATTGATTGAAGTGGGGGATGTTTTCATCCAGAGCATAGAACAGGTGCAGATTATGCGTTGCACCGCACAAGGCAAATAATAGCGCCTCCTGACTGTATTGCTGGCCCGGCCCCCAAAAGCCGGAATAGGGTTCGCTGTACTGTTGATGCCAGGTAATCAGATCGTGTAGCCGCTGCGAGGCGGCGCCGTGTGGGTTTCGTTGCTGCTCTAATAATAAAAAGCTGGCTAGGTTGACAATATTATTGCCTTCCAGCCATGGGTCGCGCATATCGCGTTGACCTAGCCAGGCCCATAGATATTGCTCATCCAGAAATGGCTGGACAAATGGCATATTGCATCGTGCCAGTTGGCCCAGAGTACCTAGCAGGCCCATACAGTAATTGCTGATATGGAAGCGCATATATTGCTGAGTTTGCGCCAATTTGGGGAGTTTGTAGGTGTCAGCCCAGTTCAGGCCCGGCAACAGGAAATAACCATCCTGGTCCTGATGTTGTAGGACCCAGTCGGCCAAGGCGTCAGCATGTGGTGGCCTGCTGCCTAATAGTGCGCGTAGCATGCCGCCATCGTAAGTGCCGGGAAGCAGCATTTGGGGCCAGCGCTCAGGATCATGTAAGGCGCTGACACGGAAGACACCGTCTACTTGACCAGGCACTTGCATGTTTTTCAGCCAGAGCAGACTGTTTTCTCGTGCCTCATTAATACGTGTTTGTAACCAAGTATCGCTGATTTTCATTTTCAATCCCCCCGCCGCGTTGTTGGTAAGGTGATGGCTTGCATGGTAGGTACGAGCCAATGTATCAGGCTTAGGCCTATGAGGTAAGCAAAGCCGGCAATCAGAAAAATAGACCAATAACTACCAGTGGCTTGCAAGATATGGCCGGTGATCTGAGCAAAGAAAATAGAGCCGATCGAGCCAACTAAACAGCCTATCCCAACGACAGCGCCTACCGCCTGTTTGGGGAACATATCGGAAACACTGGTATATAGATTGACCGACCAGCCTTGATGAGCGGCCACGGCGATACCGATCAAGCTGACGGCCAGCCATAAATTGGAGACGCTGGACACCAGTAAAATAGGCAGTATTGCAACAGCGCAAATCAATAGGCTCAGCTTGCGTGCGCTGGCGGCAGAGAGCCCGCCACGCATTAATAGCGAGGGTAAATAGCCGCCAGCCATCCCTCCGGCGGTGGCCAGTATATTAATCACGACCAGTGGCAAGGCGATATTGGACATTTGGATGCCGCGTTCATCATGCAGCCACTTGGGTAACCAGAATAGAAAGAACCAGAAAATCGGATCGGTCATAAATTTGCCAATGGCAAAAGCCCAGGTCTGCCGGTATTGCAACAAACTCAGCCAACTGACTTTGGGTTCACTCTTGCTGGTCTGCTCTGGGCTGTTGTCCTGTTGAATCCAGGCGAGTTCTTCGGCATTCACTTTTTTGACTTTATGGGGTTGCTGGTAACACAGCAGCCAGAACACTATCCAGACCAAACCGACGGCACCAGTAAGGATAAACGCCATGCGCCAGCCCAGTTGCAGCGCCATTAACGGGATCAGCACAGGGGCGATGATATTGCCGATATTAGAGCCAGCATTAAAAATGCCGGTAGCAAAAGCGCGTTCGCGTCGTGGAAACCATTCCGCCGTCACTTTGATGGCAGCGGGGAAATTCGCCCCTTCTCCCAAGCCCAGAAAAATACGGGCAACGATAAAGCCGAGTACGGTGCCCACCAGGCCATGCGCCATCGCGGCTAGGCTCCAGAAAGCGAGTGCGATCGGCAGCAATAGACGGGCCCCATACAGATCTACTAGGCGCCCACACACCAGTAGACCGATTGCGTAAGCAAATTGAAAAGCAGTGACAATATTGCCGTAGCCTATTTCGTTCCAGCCAATATCCTTTTGTAGCATGGGGGCCAGCAAGCCCAGAATGGAGCGATCAAAATTATTGATCATGACCGAAAACAGGAGCAGTAAACAAATACGCCAGCGGTAATGCGTAGGCCGGACAACTGCGTCATAGCTCAATGGAAACGTTGCTTGTTTGCTACTCATGCTGCCTCCTAAACGAAGATAAAGCAGTATTTGCAATCCAATGGGATGATTTTGATGTTTCGGCTAATATATTAACATTTTAATCTTTTTTGCATATAGCCGAGTTTTGGCGGCTAGTTTTTGAGTGGGGGCTTGTGACGTAATGGTGAAATGAAGGAAGATCATGGAAAAACGGGCCTAGTAGGCCCGTTTAGTTTGGATGGGATTGGATGTGCAGATGAATCAGTCTTGCTGAATTCCCGCCACTAACCATTTGCCGTTGGTGGTCTCATCTTTGATGTAGTGCCAGTATTCGGTGAAGGGTTCAGCTGGCGCATTGACTGCCTCGCTTACCATGCCAGAGAAACGCACGCTGGCGATATAGCGGCCGCCTTCAACTGTGGCGCTGGCTAGCTGGCAGTCAAGTTGCGGGAAGTCGGCGACATCACTGTTGTCGGCAATGTCATTACGCAAGGCGGTAAACAGCTCTGGAGTCATGTATTTGCGCACTTCTTCCAGGCTTTCTGGTGTGTTCAGGCTTTGCAGGTGCAGGAAAGTGGCTTTGGCCTGGCGCAGAAAGTGTGGCGTTTCCGTACTGTCCGGTAGGCGTGCCGGAGCAGTGCTGGCGCTGGCATTAAAGCCATTTTGATTAAAACCGCCCTGATTATTCAGGCCAGAGCCTATTTTAGGAATGGCGTCGAAGCGAGTGGGTTCCGAGAAGCCACTGTTAGCCTGAGGTGCTCCAGCTACGCGCGGCGTACTTGTTGCCGGTGAGCCTGTTTTACGACGAAAGAACATCAGACCTGCAGCCAAGGCTAAGCCAAGCAGTGCCAATGTTCCCCAAGGCATACCGCTTTCCTGCTGACCGCTACTGGCGGCGGTTTTATTGCCGTCCAGTGCGGCAGTGCCATCTGTCGCTGCGGCTGCGTTGGGCTGTGACTTATCATTCATGGCCGAACCCAGCATATAGCCAGCAGCGGCGCCCGCTGCGCCAGCTGCAACTGCCGTACCAATGCCTGGGCCGCTTCTGGGCTGAGCGGGGGCCGCTGGGGCCGCTTGTTGTACAGGTGCTTGGGCCGGTGGCGCTGACTGATAGGAACGACTTGGTGTGGCGCGCTGCATGCCAGCACTTTTGCCTTTACCCATGCGTGCGGCTTCGGCAAAGGGGGCAACGAGTACCGAGGCCATAGTGAAGGCGAGCAGAATCGTCTTCGTACGAGTGTTCATAGTGTCTTTCCTATGTGGTTAAGGTATTGCTTAAGGCTGAGCTACAGCCAATTAGTTCTGGGTGATTGCTGTAATTTCAAGCACAGTGGCGATATTGTCAGTAAGGCGAAAGATTATATTGTAGCATTCCAGCATGATGCCATAACGGCGCTCTGGATTGTGTTGATAGGCAGGACGTGGATTTTGGGCCAGAACCTGTTCAATTAACAAGATAAGGTCCGGAGGTAAGGACAGGTCATTAGCGCAGGCTAATGCCACATCACTCCAGTTAACATGAAGCTGTGGTGGTGGTGTATTGGCAAAGCCGCCACAGGCTTCAGTTTGCGCCTCGATGAATGGGATATAGGGCTTGATGTCTAAAACGGGTGTGCCATGCAGCAAATCTGCTCCTTGCAGGATAAGTCTGAGTGAGGGCTGGGTTTCCACTGCCAGTAGTTTAACCAGAGAGAGGCCTAGCGGATTAGGGCGATGGCTGGAACGGCTGGCAAACACGCCAATCTTGCTGTTGCCACCTAAGCGCGGCGGTCGTACTAGCGCCTGCCAGCCGCGTTGCATGGTTTGGTGAAAGACAAAGCTAATCCAGACATGAGAAAACTCGGCCAAGCCGCGCACGCTATCCGGGTGGTTGTAGGGAGGGAGTAACTCTAGCGTGCAGCGGGCGGCACTAACCAAGGAGGGTTGTCGCGGAATGCCAAACTTTTCTCTATAGGGTGAGTGAATGATGCCAATGGTGTCGAAACTGTAGCGCATCAGGCAATTGTAGCATTCAGATTAGCTAAGAAAGCGTTTGTTATAGCGTTGGCTGACCTGTTGCATAGGCAGCAAAATGAAAAAATCAGCACAGTTGAAATCCTGATCCCAAGCAGGTGCGCCGCAAATATAAGCGCCTGCGCGTAAATACCCTTTGATTAGAGCCGGGACGGGTTCCGGTTTACTACTAGGGCTGATGCCATCCAAGGGGAGTGGTAAGTGTGGAGAGACACGCCACTGGGGAGGGGAGAGATGCTTGCTGGCTAATTGTCGATAAAGATTGACGGCATGGGCGCTGCCATCATTTAAGGATACGCTGGCACAGCCTGCCAGATAAGCACCATTTTGCTGTTGCACATAATCGGCCAAACCAGCCCAGAGTAAGGCGATGACTGCGCCGGAACGAAAATCGAGATGAACGCAGGAACGACCTACTTCAATTAAGCCTGGTCGTAGTGCTTGCAGTGCTGTTAAATCAAACTCTTGCTCGGAATATAGACTGGGCGCACGCTGAGCCACCGCAGGTGGTAGCATGCGGTAGGTTCCGACGACCTCGCCGCTGGTATTGTCTTCTACAATCAGGTGATCACAGAGTGCATCATATTGATCACAGTCTATGCCTAGTGCTTGTGAGGATAAGGTTGCTCCCATTTCCTTGGAGAACACATCAAAGCGTAGCTTTTGTGCGCGTCTGATATCGCTGGCATTTTGTGCCAAACGCACGGTCAGGCGGGGTTGGGTATTCGGCCTACTCTTTAGAGTAAAGCCTTCATTAATTAGCATGCTCTGCTCCGGTCTAATCATGTGGCTTATGCTATGCATATGGTTCGATGCAGTCAAGATCGCCGCGTGACTTTGGCATGATACTTTGATGACGATTTGCTGACACTGGGTGTTTTATTTAAATCAATGACTTATCAGAAAAACAGTTTTGGCGTAGAATAGACTGTTTTTTTATTCGATTTACCTTGCTTGAAAACTTCATGATTTATCCAACAGATTTCGACGTGATTGTAGTGGGTGGTGGCCATGCGGGGACCGAAGCAGCTCTGGCCGCCGCACGCATGGGCTGCCAGACCTTGCTGTTGACTCATAATATTGAGACATTAGGGCAAATGTCGTGCAATCCGTCGATAGGTGGCATTGGTAAAGGCCATCTGGTGAAAGAAGTGGACTCCCTGGGTGGCGCAATGGCCTTGGCTACCGATATGGCCGGTATTCAGTTTCGCACATTAAATGCGTCTAAAGGACCAGCGGTGCGGGCTACCCGTGCACAGGCCGATCGTGTGCTGTATAAGGCAGCGATTCGAGAGATGCTGGAGAATCAGCCTAATCTCACGCTTTTTCAGCAACCGGTAGATGATTTGCTGATCGAGGGTGAGCGGGTAGTCGGTGCACTGACAGCCATTGGGATTACGTTTCGTGCCAGGGCGGTGGTGTTGACGGCAGGGACTTTCTTATCGGGTAAGATCCATGTGGGTCTGGAAAATTACACCGGTGGTCGCGCGGGAGATCAGGCTGCTTCTACATTGGGTGAGCGTTTGCGGGAGTTGCAGCTACCAGTAGGGCGTCTGAAAACGGGTACACCGCCGCGTATTGACGGGCGTAGTATTGATTTCTCGGTATTAGCTGAGCAGCCGGGCGATCAACCTCGGCCAGTATTTTCTTACCGTGGTCAGCGTGCTTTGCATCCGCGCCAGCTTTCCTGCTGGATCACGCATACTAATCAGCAAACACATGACATTATCCGTACCGGTTTTGATCGCAGCCCGATGTTTACCGGGCAGATCGAAGGTGTTGGGCCACGCTATTGCCCATCAATTGAAGATAAGGTAAATCGTTTTGCTGACCGAGACAGCCATCAGATTTTTTTGGAGCCGGAAGGCTTAACAACACACGAATACTATCCTAATGGCATTTCCACCAGCTTGCCATTTGATGTCCAACTGGCAGCAGTACGTTCGATTCGTGGCTTGGAGCGCGCCCATATTTTACGGCCTGGTTATGCCATCGAGTATGATTACTTCGATCCCCGCGCGCTGAAATCCACACTGGAGACCAAAGCAATTCAGGGTTTGTTCTTTGCCGGGCAGATTAATGGCACCACCGGTTATGAGGAAGCGGCAGCTCAAGGCTTATTGGCTGGGATGAACGCGGCCTTGTTGGCGCAGGATAAAGAAGGCTGGTGTCCACGCCGCGATGAAGCTTATCTAGGTGTGTTGGTCGATGATTTGATTACCAAGGGTGTGCTGGAACCATACCGCATGTTTACCAGCCGGGCCGAGTTTCGTTTACAACTGCGTGAAGACAATGCCGACTGGCGCCTGACTGAGATAGGTCGACGTTACGGTTTGGTGGACGACGCGCAGTGGGATGCCTTTTGTCGTAAGCGTGATGCTGTGGAAAAAGAAAAAGCCCGTTTGCAGTCTGTGTGGCTACATCCGGCCAAGTTGTTAGATTCCGCAGCATTGCAGGCACTGCTTGGTAAGGGGATTGAGCGCGAGTACAGTTTGTTCGATCTGCTTAGACGCCCTGATGTCAGTTATGAGCAGTTGATGACTTTGCCAGAGTCTGATGGTGGGGTAGCTGACGAGGTGGTTGCTGAACAGGTAGAAATTCAGGTCAAATACCAAGGGTATATTCAGCGCCAGAACGATGAACTGGTACGTCGTGACAATTTAGAAGACACCCACTTGCCTACCGAGATTGATTATCGCCTAGTGAAAGGCTTATCGAATGAAGTGCAGCAAAGGCTTAATCAGCAACGGCCGGAAACCTTGGGTCAGGCTTCACGTATTCAGGGGGTAACACCTGCTGCGGTGGCGTTATTGCTGGTTCACCTGAAGCGTGGCTTCCTCGATGCAAAGAAAACTAAATGACATATAATGCAGAACTAAAACAGGGTTTATCACAGTTGAGTCTGGTGTTTTCTGATAGACAGATTCAACTGCTCGAAGCTTATTTGGCTTTATTGCTCAAATGGAACCAAACCTATAATCTCACCGCCGTGCGCGAAGAGCAGCGTATGGTGAGCTATCATCTGCTCGATAGCTTGAGTCTCGTGCCACACCTACAGCAGGGCAGCCGTTTGCTGGACGTTGGCTCCGGTGGTGGCATGCCTGGTATTCCGGCTGCTATTGCCTGTCCCGATTTGCAGGTGGTGGTACTGGATTCTAATCATAAGAAAACTACCTTCCTACGCCAGGTTGTGCTTGAGCTGGGTTTGCGCAATGTTGAGGTCATTACTGAGCGAGTGGAAGCATATCAGTCAGAGCAGCAGTTTGACCGTATTACTAGCCGGGCATTTTCTGAGTTGTCTGAATTTATCAAGTTGACTCGCCATTTGTTGGCTGCCGGTGGGCAGTATCTGGCAATGAAGGGAGTGTATCCCTATGAAGAGATTGCCTTATTGTCACCGGATGTCCGTGTGGCGGATGTTGTACAACTTAGTGTGCCAGGCTTGGATGCCGAGCGCCATTTGGTGAGGGTGGTGGCTGAATGAATGCAGCGGTGATCGCAGTTGCCAATCAAAAGGGTGGTGTTGGCAAAACGACTACTGTAGTGAATCTGGCGGCTGCGCTAGCCGAACTTGGCAAGCGGGTGCTGATTATTGATCTTGATCCGCAGGGTAATGCCACCATGGGTAGTGGTATTGCCAAGCAAGCGCTGACCCTGTCTGGCTACGATGTGTTATTGGGTGAAGCAACGATTGAAGAGGCGCGTCAGCGAGCCAAAGAAGGAGGCTATGATGTGCTGCCAGCTAATCGTGATCTTGGTGGTGCTGAGCTGGAGTTGGTGCACGAGTTGGCACGTGAGGCTCGCTTAAAAAATGCCTTACAACTGGTAAGTGAACAATACGATTATGTATTGATAGATTGCCCGCCTTCGCTGAATCTTTTGACGCTGAATGGCTTAGTGGCGGCACATAGCGTATTAATTCCGATGGTCTGCGAGTATTACGCTTTGGAAGGACTGTCTGATTTGGTGACAACCTTGCGTAAGGTGCGCTCGGCGATTAATCCCAAAATTGAAATCATGGGTTTGCTGCGTACAATGTTTGATGCACGTAATAACCTGTCTCAGCAAGTAGCCGAGCAGTTGGCGCGCCACTTTGGTGACAAAGTTTTTGAAACGGTTATTCCGCGTAATGTCAGGCTGGCGGAGGCACCCAGTCAT
The DNA here is from genome assembly GCA_020830965.2 of Neisseriaceae bacterium TC5R-5. Taxonomy (GTDB): domain Bacteria; phylum Pseudomonadota; class Gammaproteobacteria; order Burkholderiales; family Chromobacteriaceae; genus Chromobacterium. The sequence continues at coordinate 51,733 of JACCFC020000012.1, read as the reverse complement.
GGCCTGCCAATATTGTCTTATGACCGTACATCTCGTGGTGCGCAAGCTTATCTGGCTCTGGCGCAAGAGTTGTTGGCTCGTTTTGAGCTTTCCACTATAACTCCCTCTGTTTGAAATTTATGGCCAAACTCAAAGGATTAGGGCGCGGATTGGATGCGCTTTTGTCCACTGTGGAAACAGTAGACGATAGATTAACCTCTTTGCCGATAGAGGCAATTCGACCAGGTAAATATCAGCCGCGTAGTTTTATGCACGAAGCTGCGCTAGATGAGCTGGCCGCCTCCATTCTGGCGCAAGGCATCATTCAGCCTTTAATCGTACGTGAAATGGGCCTGGGCGATTATGAGTTAATTGCTGGTGAGCGTCGCTGGCGTGCCGCTAGTAAAGCTGGTTTGAGTGAGGTGCCGGTAGTGATTAAGTCGGTGCCGGATGAGGCTGCGCTGGCAATGGCTCTGATTGAAAATATTCAGCGCCAAGAGTTGGACCCCATAGAAGAAGCGCAAGGTATAAAACGCTTGATTCAGGAGTTTGGCCTGACACATGAAGCAGCTGCCGATGCAGTGGGGCGTTCCCGTAGTGCGGTGAGTAATTTACTGCGCTTGCTGGTGCTATCTGAGCCCGTGCAGCAAATGGTGCATCAGGGCGAGCTGGAAATGGGGCACGCGCGTGCTTTGTTATCTTTACCGGTGGTGGAACAATTAAGCTTGGCTCATGAGGCGGCGAAAAAGGGCTTGTCGGTACGCGAAGTCGAGCGCAGAGTGCAGCAGAGCGCCAAGCAAAAGAGCAATGCAGAGGTGCAGCCAAAGTCACATAGTGCTGATATTGAACGGTTGGCAGAACAGGTTTCAGAAAATATTGGTGCTAAGGTAAGCATTCGCCATGCCCGGGGAGGGTACGGTAAGCTGATTGTCGAATATAGCAATTTGGACGAGCTAGATACTTTGCTGGCACGCTTGCAACAAAGCATGAAAACATAATGGTGGTTGGTTTGATGTATGTGCAACAAGGGCTCTTGTTGACGCAAACTCGGGGCCGAGCCTATAATTCGTCGGTTTTTTTGGGTGGTAGGCAAAGTGAAAACGGAAGTTAAGCGTATACTGCGCCTGCAATGCACCCTGATAGGGCTTGCTGTACTGGTCGGAATATTAGTTGGTGCCGGGAATGTTGCACTTCCTGTTTCGGTGCTGCTAGGTGGTTTATCAGTACTGCTGCCCGGCGTTATCTACGCTAAGATTGCTTACGCTAAGCAGCATATTCCCCCAGCAGAATTACTCAAAGCCCATTTCAAGGCAGAAGCAGTCAAGTTTGTGCTGACTATTCTGGTATTTGCGGCCATTTTGCTGGTATTCAAGGATTTATCAATAGCGGGAGTGTTTGGTGGTTTTTTTGCCGCCACATCCGGCTACTGGTTCGGGCTTTTAATTAAATAACGAGAAAATAGCGATGGCAGGCAACGCAACAGATTATATTCGGCATCACCTCACCTTTTGGAACTCTAATCCATCAGCAGGCTTTTGGAGCCTGCACATTGATACCTTCTCTATCTCCCTTCTTCTGGCTTTTGTGTTTGCTGGCGTATTTGCCATGGTGGCGCGTAATGCCAAATTAGAAAACCCTGGCCGCTTGCAGCTGTTTGTCGAAAGCATTGTCGAAATGGTCGACAAGCAAGTGCGGGACGTCTTTCACGGCCAGAGTAAAGTAATCGCTCCATTGGCACTGACCATCTTCTGTTGGATTTTCCTGATGAATGCAATGGACTTGCTGCCGGTAGATTTGTTACCAATGCTCGCGCAATGGGTCGGCCATACTTTTTTTGGCGCTGATCCGCACCATGTCTATTTTCGCGTAGTGCCTTCTGCTGATGTTAATGCAACGTTTGCGATGTCCTTATCGGTGATGATCTGCATTATCGGCTTTTCCATCAGCGCCAAAGGTGTTGGAGGCTACACAAAAGAACTGTTTACCGCGCCGTTTCATGCAAATGGCACAGTTGGCAAAATCCTACTAGCGCCCGCCAATTTTTTATTGCAGATGGTCGAATTGCTGGCTAAGCCAATCTCCTTGTCCCTGCGTCTGTTTGGCAATATGTATGCCGGCGAGATGATTTTCATCCTGATAGCTTTGCTGCCCTGGGGCTTGCAATGGTTGTTGGGCGCGCCATGGGCTATTTTCCATATTCTGATTATTACGCTGCAAGCTTTCGTGTTCATGATGCTGACCATCGTGTACCTGAGCCTGGCAGTAGAATCGCATTAATCGTTTTTGTACCCTGTTTTAAACTTTTTACCAACCATCCCTGCTTTAAGTCTTAGGAGATACACAATGGAAGTACTCATTTCCCAAATCCAGTCGATGACCGTGCTGGCAGCTGCCTTGATTATTGGTCTTGGTGCCATCGGTACCGCACTGGGTTTTGCCATTCTCGGTGGCAAATTCCTTGAGTCCTCCGCGCGTCAGCCCGAAATGATTCCGGTATTACAAACCAAGCTGTTCATTCTGGCCGGTTTGCTGGATGCCATTTCTATGATTGGTGTTGGTATTGCGATGCTGTATACCTTCAACAACCCCTTCTTGAGCGCAGCTCTGGCTGCTCTGAAAGCTGGCGCTTAATTTTTAAGTGAAATCGGTTGTTGTGGTCATACCTATTGGAGGAAAACAAGCGTGGAATTTAACGCAACACTACTAGGCCAGGCGATTACCTTCGCTATCCTGGTGTGGTTCACCATGAAGTTTGTTTGGCCTCCGCTTACCAATATGATGGAAGAGCGTGCCAAGCGTATCGCTGATGGCCTGGCCGCTGCTGAGCGTGGCAAACAGGATCTGCAGGCCGCTGAAAAGCGCGTTGCTGAAGAACTGAGCAAAGCCAGGCACTCGGCTACTGAAATCCTGATGGCTGCTGAAAAGCGTGCCAGCCAGATTGTGGAAGAGGCAAAAGATGCGGCACGTAGTGAAGGTGCACGCATTGTTGCTGAAGCCAAGTCAGAGGTTGATCAGGAAGTATTGCGGGCGAAGGAAGCCTTGCGTACACAGGTAGCCGATTTGGCTATTGCGGGGGCAGAGAAGATTCTGCGCCAAGAAATCGACCCGGCAAAGCACGCAGATCTGCTTGCCTCCATCAAAGCGGAGTTTTAATTAACACATGGCAGAACTCATTACCGTAGCTAGGCCCTATGCCGAAGCGGTATACAGCCTGGCCACCGAGCAGCGTAGCTTAGACCAGTGGTCACAGACGCTGGCGTGGCTGGCTGCCATGGTGAACAACCCGGATCTGGCCGCTGTTATCACCAATCCGAAACATACCGCACAAGAACTTGAGGCACTGCTGCTGGATGTGCTGGGTACGCATGGCAATGAAAACAGCAAAAGTTTTCTTGCCACGCTGATCGAGAGCAAACGGCTTATGTTGCTGCCCTATATTGCCGAACAGTTTGAAGAACTTAAAGCACAGGCGGAAGGTATTGTGGAAGCCGTAGTTGAAACAGCTTACCCAATGAACGATCAACAAAAAGCCGAACTCACTGACATGCTTTCCAAGAAGTACGGCAAGACCGTACAGCTTGATGTGCATGACAATCCTAACCTGATTGGTGGGGTACGAGTGATGGTAGGCGATGAAGTTATCGATGCTTCCGTGCGCGGCAAACTGCAGGCAATGGCAGTCAGCCTTAAGAATTAGGAGAGATCATGCAGTTGAACCCCTCTGAAATCAGCGATCTGATCAAGGCCAAGATTCAGAACCTGTCGGAAAGCGCAGAAATTCGTACTAAAGGTACCGTGATTTCTGTGACTGACGGCATTGTTCGTATTCATGGTCTTGCAGACGTGATGCAGGGTGAAATGCTCGAATTCCCGGGCAACACCTTTGGCCTCGCGATGAATCTGGAGCGCGACTCTGTCGGCGCTGTGATTCTGGGCGAGTACGAGCACATCTCGGAAGGCGACGAAGTTACTTGTACTGGTCGCATTCTGGAAGTTCCGGTTGGTCCGGAACTGATTGGCCGCGTAGTGAATGCGCTAGGTCAGCCGATTGATGGCAAAGGTCCGATTAATGCCAAACTATCCAGCCCGATTGAAAAAATCGCGCCGGGGGTGATTGCGCGTCAATCGGTCTCTCAGCCTATGCAAACTGGCTTGAAAGCAATTGATTCTATGGTGCCAGTAGGTCGTGGTCAGCGTGAGTTGATCATTGGTGACCGTCAAACCGGTAAAACAGCGGTAGCGCTGGATGCCATCATCAATCAAAAAGATACCGGCGTGGTATGTATTTATGTTGCAATTGGGCAGAAAGCGTCCTCTATTGCCAACGTAGTACGTAAACTGGAAGAACACGGCGCGCTAGGGCATACCATTGTTGTCGCGGCCACGGCTTCCGAAGCCGCCGCCTTACAATTCATTGCCCCGTACTCCGGTTGCGCGATGGGTGAATACTTCCGCGATCGTGGTGAAGATGCACTGATTATTTATGATGATTTGTCTAAACAGGCCGTTGCCTATCGTCAGATCTCATTGCTGCTGCGTCGTCCTCCTGGTCGTGAAGCTTACCCAGGTGACGTATTCTATCTGCACTCCCGTTTGCTGGAACGTGCTTCCCGTATCAATGAGGATGAAGTAGAGCGTCTGACCGGTGGTGCTGTGAAAGGTAAAACCGGTTCGTTGACAGCATTGCCTATCATCGAAACTCAGGCGGGTGACGTTTCTGCGTTTGTACCAACTAACGTGATTTCGATTACTGATGGTCAGATTTTCTTGGAAACTGACTTGTTCAATTCCGGTATTCGTCCGGCGATCAATGCGGGTATCTCGGTATCCCGTGTAGGTGGTGCCGCACAGACCAAGGTTATCAAGAAGTTGGGTGGTGGTGTACGTTTGGCACTGGCTCAGTACCGTGAACTGGCGGCATTCTCACAGTTTGCCTCAGACTTGGATGAAGCGACACGCAAACAACTGCAGCACGGCGAGATTGTTACTGAACTGATGAAGCAAAAACAGTTTGTACCACTCTCAACCGCTGAAATGGCTTTGACGCTGTGGGCGGTGAACAAAGGCAGTTATGAAGACGTGCCAGTGAAAAAAGCCTTGGCTTTTGAAGCAGAGTTTCTCGGCTATGTGCGTGCCAATCACCAGGAAGTGCTAACAGCAATCAATGCATCCGGTGACTTGTCCGCTGACAATGAGAAGATACTGACCAAGGCGATGGAATCGTTCAAGGCCAGTTACAGCTTCGACTGAGTCTTTCAGCTAACGCAGAGAGTTAAAAGAAAGGTTCAGTAGATGGCAGTCGGTAAAGAGATTCTCACCAAGATCCGGAGCGTGCAAAACACGCAGAAGATCACCCGCGCGATGCAGATGGTGGCGACCTCCAAGATGCGTAAGACGCAAGAGCGTATGCGCGCTGCCCGCCCTTATGCCGAGAAAGTGCGTACTGTTATGGCGCACTTGGCTCAGGCTAATGCGGATCTGGAGCACCCACTGCTGCAAACCCGTGATGTTGTGAAACGTGCTGGCATTATCCTGATCACCTCGGACAAAGGCTTATGTGGCGGTTTGAACGTGAATACGCTCAAACGCTTCTTTCTCCAGGTTAAAGCATTACAGGATCAGGGCATCGAAGTCGACGTTTGCTGTCTGGGCCAGAAAGGTCTGGCCGCTTGCCAGCGTGCGCGTCTCAATGTTGTGGCCAGCGCGGTACACCTGGGCGACGTGCCTAAGGTGGAAAAATTAATTGGCCCGCTTACAGTGCTGTTCAATGAGTATGCTGAAGGTGCGCTGGATGTGCTCTATATCGCTTACTCCAGCTTCATCAATACGATGAAGCAAGAGCCGGTGACAGAGCAGCTGCTGCCGCTGACCTCGGAACACTTAGAGGTTGAACACTCACACTCGTGGGACTACCTGTACGAGCCGGATCCACAGGCTGTGATGCAGTTTTTGGTTAGACGCTATATCGAGTCGGTGGTGTTCGAGGCTATGTCTGAAAATATGGCTTCAGAACAGGCGGCGAGGATGGTAGCGATGAAATCTGCCACAGACAATGCTGGTAATACAATCAAGCAACTGCGACTGGTCTACAACAAGGCTAGGCAGGCAGCGATTACGACCGAATTGTCTGAAATTGTGGCTGGCGCGGCAGCGGTGTAAGCCGTTAACGGACTGTAATAATTGTTTAGGAAGCGATAATGAGCCAAGGCAAAGTCGTACAAATCATTGGTGCGGTGATTGACGTGGAATTTCCACGTAACGCCATACCAAAGATTTATGATGCCCTGAAGCTGGTTGACGTAGATCTAACGCTAGAAGTTCAGCAACAGCTGGGCGACGGCGTGATCCGCACCATTGCTATGGGTAGCTCGGATGGTTTGAAGCGCGGGATGGCAGTAGTCAGCACCGGAGCGCCGATTTCGGTGCCGGTGGGCAGTGCCACCCTGGGCCGTATTATGGATGTACTGGGTAATCCAGTGGATGAAGCAGGCGTCGTGGCAACTGATGTGCGTCGTGGAATTCACCAGTCTGCCCCCAAGTTTGACGAACTCTCCCCGGCAACTGACCTGCTGGAAACGGGTATCAAAGTGATTGACTTGCTTTGTCCGTTTGCCAAGGGCGGTAAAGTCGGTTTGTTTGGTGGTGCCGGTGTGGGCAAGACTGTCAATATGATGGAATTGATCAACAACATCGCCAAAGCGCACTCCGGTTTATCCGTGTTTGCCGGTGTGGGGGAACGTACTCGTGAAGGTAACGACTTCTATCACGAGATGAAGGACTCCAACGTTCTGGACAAAGTGGCGATGGTGTATGGGCAGATGAACGAGCCGCCGGGTAACCGTCTGCGCGTAGCACTGACTGGACTGACGATGGCGGAATACTTCCGTGATGAAAAAGACGAAAACGGTAAAGGCCGTGACGTTTTGTTCTTCGTGGACAATATCTATCGTTACACCCTAGCAGGTACCGAAGTTTCCGCCTTGCTGGGTCGTATGCCATCTGCCGTGGGCTATCAGCCGACGCTGGCTGAAGAAATGGGACGCCTGCAGGAGCGGATTACCTCCACTCGTGATGGTTCCATTACCTCAATCCAGGCCGTTTACGTTCCTGCCGATGACTTGACTGACCCGTCTCCGGCCACAACGTTTGCGCACTTGGATGCTACCGTAGTGTTGTCGCGTGATATCGCCTCGCTGGGTATTTACCCGGCAGTCGACCCGCTCGATTCTTCCTCACGTCAGCTTGATCCATTAGTTGTTGGCGATGAGCACTACACGGTTGCCCGTGGTGTGCAGTCGACGCTACAGCGCTACAAAGAATTGCGCGACATCATCGCAATTCTGGGTATGGATGAACTCTCCGAGGAAGACAAGCTGGTGGTAGCGCGTGCCCGTAAAATGCAGCGCTTCCTGTCTCAGCCTTTCCACGTGGCGGAAGTATTCACGGGTTCACCCGGTAAATATGTGCCACTGCGCGAAACCATCAAAGGTTTCAAAGCCATTCTCGCTGGCGAGTATGATCACTTGCCAGAACAAGCCTTCTACATGGTCGGATCGATCGAAGAAGCTGCCGAGAAGGCCAAGACGCTTAACTAAGGAGAGCGCGGATGTCCAAAATGCGTGTGGAAGTGGTGAGTACCGAAGAAATGATCTTTTCTGGTGAGGCCGAGTTTCTGGTTGCTCCTGCCAGTGAAGGTGAAATCGGTATCTACCCGCAACACGTGCCGCTGCTCACCCGTATCAAGCCTGGCATTCTGCGTATGCGGGTGCCAGGCAGTAGCGAGGAAGTTCTGGTAGCGGTATCGGGAGGCTTGATGGAAGTCCAGCCCACCCTAGTTACCGTCCTGGCTGATACGGCGGTGCGTGGAGAGGATCTCGACGAGGCCCGCGCGAATGAGGCAAAACGTGCTGCTGAGGAAGCCCTCAAGCATGTCTCCGACGATATGGGAACGGCCAAAGCACAAGCTGCACTAGCAGCGGCGATTGCCGAACTCAAAACGCTGGAATACCTCAAAAAGCGTACTCACTGATTCCGAGAGAGCTAATCGTGTATAGTGACAGGCTGTCGCATTTGCGGCGGCCTTTTTCCGTTTTAAATATAGTCAAATTTTATGGATAGTCTTAGCATCGTCATTCTCGCTGCCGGTCAAGGCAAGCGTATGTACTCCTCCTTGCCCAAAGTGCTGCACCCGATTGGTGGTCAAGCCATGCTGTCGCGTGTTATTAGGACGGCGCGCAGCCTTAAGCCGCAGCGACTAATCGTCGTTTATGGTCATGGTGGTGAACAAGTGCGGCAGGCCATTCCTGACCCGGATATTCTTTGGGTGCAACAAAGCCAACAACTGGGTACCGGTCATGCTCTCAAAATGGCTTTGCCCCAACTGCCGACTACAGGCCAAACGTTGGTACTCTACGGCGATGTGCCACTTACCCTGAGCGATACGCTGCAAAGGCTAATCGCTGCTGCAGCCGATGGCGTGGCGGTGTTGACCGATACGCTGGAGAATGCGAGCGGTTATGGCCGCATGCTACGTAGCGCGGATGGCAAGCTGCAAGCCATTATCGAAGACAAAGACTGCACCCCAGTACAGCGAGCCATCCGTGAAATCAATACTGGCATGCTGGTACTGCCCAACATCCAACTCAATCGCTGGTTAGCTGCACTCAATAATAGCAATGCCCAGGGCGAATACTATTTAACCGATGTCGTGGCACTGGCTGTTGCCGCCGGGGTGTCGGTCAACAGTGCCAGTGTCAGTGCTAGTTGGGAAGCGGTGGGTGTTAACAATAAACGACAGTTAGCCGAACTAGAACGCATTCTGCAAAGCCAGCAAGCACAAGCACTGCTGGACGCCGGAGTGACCCTGGCTGACCCGGCTCGCATCGACATCCGCGGCACTTTACAGCACGGCATGGATGTTGCAATCGATGTGAACTGTGTATTTGAAGGTGTGGTCGAATTGGGCGACCAAGTCAGTATCGGCCCCAACTGTGTATTGAAAAACGTCAAAGTGGCGGCAGGTAGCCAGATTGCGGCATTCTCTCATCTGGAAAATGCCGTTGTTGGCAGCGACTGTCGTATTGGTCCCTATGCGCGCCTCCGTCCCGGAGCCGAACTAGCCGATCACACTCATATTGGCAACTTTGTCGAAATCAAAAATAGCCGCATAGGCAGCGGCTCCAAGGTTAACCATCTCAGCTATATCGGTGATGCCGAATTGGGCCGCCAGGTTAATATCGGCGCGGGCTCCATCACCTGTAACTACGATGGTGTCAACAAATTCAAAACCGTGATCGGCGATCAGGTTTTTGTCGGCTCCGGCAGCATGCTGGTAGCACCGGTGATACTGGAAAATGGTGCAACAATAGGCGCCGGCTCGGTGATTAATCAAACGGCACCGGCAGGACAACTGACGCTGGCCCGAGTGCGGCAAGTCACCCTAGCTGGCTGGCGGCGGCCGGTGAAGAAATAAATGATTGCTGTGGCTGAACATCCGCCCCGAACAGCACCCTATGATTGGAGAAAAAAATGTGTGGCATAGTCGGCGCCATTGCGGCGCGTGATGTAGTTCCCTTACTGGTGGATGGACTGAAGCGACTCGAATATCGCGGTTATGACTCTGCCGGTATTGCCATTCTTGTCGATAAAGCAATCCACCGCGTGCGTCGGGTCGGGCGGGTGGTCGAAATGGAAAACGCTGCGCAGGCTGAGCAGTTGCGCGGTCAACTTGGAATTGGTCACACTCGCTGGGCCACCCATGGTGGCGTCACCGAACCTAATGCCCACCCGCATATCTCCTTCGGCAAGATTGCCGTAGTACACAACGGCATCATCGAAAACCACGAACAACAACGCGAACGACTGCAACAACTAGGCTATGCGTTTGAATCGCAAACCGACACCGAAGTAATCGCCCACCTGATTCACCATTACTATCAAGCCAGTGCAGACTTATTTGATGCTGTCAAACGCGCCAGTCGCGAACTCACTGGCGCCTACGCGATCGGCGTGATTGCGGCTGATCGCCCGGACGAGTTGATTTGCGCGCGCATGGGCTGCCCGCTACTACTGGGCTTGGGCGACAATGAAAACTTTATCGCTTCCGACGTCTCGGCGATACTCTCTGCCACTCGTCGCGTCATCTTTCTGGAAGAAGGCGATATCGCCCGGCTTACCCGTGCTGGCGTACAAATTATGGATCAGCACGATCAAACCGTACAACGAACAGAGCATTTATCCGACATCTCGCTTGCCTCGCTGGAACTGGGCCCGTATAGCCACTTCATGCAGAAGGAAATCCACGAGCAACCCAAGGCGCTGTCCGATACCATTGATGCGGTACTGGAATGCGGCTTTGACAGCGTGCTATTCGGCGCACAGGCGGCCACGCTGCTACCTAAACTGGATGGTGTGAAAATCCTAGCCTGTGGCACCAGCTACTATGCCGGTCTTACTGCCAAATACTGGATAGAAAGCCTGGCAGGCATCCCATGTGATGTTGAAATCGCCAGCGAATACCGTTATCGCGCCGCCTGGGCCAAACCCTCGCACTTGGTTGTCACCATCTCGCAATCCGGTGAAACGCTGGATACGATGGAAGCGCTGAAATACGCCAAACAACTTGGACATCACTGCGCACTCTCCATCTGCAATGTGCGTGAATCAGCATTACCGCGCGCCAGCGAACTGGTGTTTTACACCCGCGCCGGTGCCGAAATCGGCGTTGCCTCCACCAAAGCCTTTACCACCCAACTGGTCGCACTGTTTGCACTGGCAGTAACATTGGGCAAATTACAGGGCAACATCAGTGCCGCTGACGAAGCGCGCTATCTGGATGAACTGCGCCACCTGCCCGGCTCAGTACAGCACGCGCTCAATCTGGAGCCACAAATCAAAGCCTGGGCCGACAAATTCGCCAACAAAGCCAATGCACTCTTCCTTGGCCGTGGCCTGCACTATCCGGTGGCACTGGAAGGCGCGCTCAAGCTCAAGGAAATATCCTACATCCATGCCGAGGCCTACTCGGCAGGTGAACTCAAACACGGCCCGCTGGCGCTGGTAGACGAAAACATGCCCGTGGTGGTCATCGCCCCCAATGACGCACTGCTGGAGAAAGTGAAGTCTAATATGCAGGAAGTGCGTGCCCGTGGCGGTGAACTATTCGTGTTTGCTGACGCCGACAGCCACTTCAGTGAATCCGACGGTGTACATGTGATCCGTACCCCCCGTCATGTTGGCATCCTCAGTCCCATTATCCACACGATACCGGTACAACTGCTTGCCTACCATGTAGCGCTGGCACGCGGCACCGATGTCGATAAACCGCGTAATCTGGCGAAAAGCGTGACGGTGGAGTGAGGCAGTCATGTTAACAATATGACTACGGCAAACGCAGTCTGTCGATGTCGCAAGAAAGTAAAGGGGCCGTTGGCCCCTTTCTTCTTATCCCCTTCACTCTCAGCTTGAACGCAACAGCAACGATACTACCCAAGGCCAACAAAATGTTGGCGGCAGCGGGGTAGATGGAGAGTGGCCAAAATAACAGTATGCCGTGGCTTTAGTTGTATTTACTGCTTAAAACAAACTCTGCTAGTATGCTATATGCAATGAAAATCTATTTTTTTATTCTTATGGGGTGCATGATATGGCGCAAGACATTTTTTTGAAGCTGACTGGCATCGCTGGCGAAGCGCAAGATGTTAGTCACGTGGGTGAGATAGACGTGTTGCGCTGGGAGTGGGCGGTGAGCCAGAACTCGAATATGCACGCGGGCAGTGGTGGCGGATCCGGTAAAAGCACGGTTCATGACCTAAGCTTTGAACACTATATTGACCGCGCTAGCCCCAACCTCATCCAGTATTGTCTGACTGGAAAGCACATCGATACCGCTACGCTAATGCTGAGAAAGGCCGGTGGCACTCCCCTTGAATATCTCAAAATCACCATGGGTGATGTGATTGTGACTCACGTTGCCTCGGTGATGAATGTCAATATGGCTATTCCCAGAGAAGCTGTCAGCCTATCCTTTGCCCGAGTAAAGCAGGAATACGTGATTCAGAATGCCAGCGGTGGCTCTGCCGGTACTGTCGCTACCGCCTATGACATCAAAGCTAATCACATCATTTAAGGAGCTTAAATATGCTTCATATCACCAAAGATGGACATGTGGACGCGACCAGAATCAAGGTCAAGATTTTTAGCAAAATTGAACGTGCCAAGATGGACAAGGTGAATGGTATCGTGGTTCATCAAACAGGGGGATCTAGCGCTGAGTCAGCATTTAGCAGCTACAGTAGTGACGGTGCCAGTGGAGCACACTTTTTGCTAGACCTTGATGGAACCATCTATCAAACTGCATCCCTATATAAAAGAACTAATCATGTCGGGAAAATGCAATCCCGCTGCATAGTAAAACATGTATGCAGCCCTACGGATCTTAAAGCGGCCATGAAAGCCACTAAAAGTGGTTCATCAGCACTAACAATACATGAAATGAAAAAGAGCTTTCCAGACAGATTTCCTTCGAATACCGATTCTATCGGTATAGAGATTGTCGGATATTACAAAACAATTAATGGAAAAGTCATCTATGACAATGTGAAAGATGAACAAAATGCTTCTCTAAAATGGCTAGTTAGAGAATTAGCAGACACATTTAAAGTATCCATGCAGGAAATTTACAAACATCCAGAAATAGGACGAAAAACAGAATCGGAAGCGAGTACAGCCAAATGGGATTAAGAAATTATCAAACATTACTAAAATTTATTTTATTAATATCTCCTGTATTTATCTCATATTCAATACAAGCAAGAACAATAGAGAAAATTACTATAGAGCAGACTGGATTAGCGCTAGAAGATGAGAGAGATAAACTTCTTGCTTCTACGTGTAAAAAATTTAATCCCTCTCTTAATCAAATAAAGTTCTATTTTCAAAAAGCGTATCCGATTCCTGGAAAGCTGATGGCTCATGATCGTTACACCCCATGCTATGCTACAGGCAATATAATATATTCTGATGGATTTAAAGCGAAATGGGTGTTGTATTCAGCTGGAACCGCTTGGCTTGAATGGCTAGATGGTGGCGAAATCTATTTACTTTATAAGAAGAACAAATGGCTTGATCCCACTGCAGGCATGTATGACGATGATGGGCAAGAGTATTAGTCCATAAAATACTAACGACAGCAAGGTATTACTGAGTGCCGAGTTTATGAGGTCGCCCATGTATAGCATTGCCATACGTTAAAGATCTCTATCGACGTGGTATATCGCCATCCAGAAATAGGTAGAAAAATGCAACAGAGGCAAGCACAGCAAAATGTTAGATCGTTTATTTTATCAAATGGCTAATGGCGCTCTCATGTTTCTTGTTCTTTTCATCCATGTCAAATGCTAGAGAAATAAAAGAAACTGTGATTACAGCAGCTGGAATGAACAGAAACCCTGAAGAACAAGGTTTGGATGAAGTATGTAAAAAATGCAAACCCTCTATAAGAGCAAATAAAGCACTATTTCAGCAAAGCCTACCCCATTCCAAGTCGATTCGGAACACATGAGCGTTACTCCGCATGTTATGCCAACGGAACAATGGTGCTTAGTGACTTTGGCAAAATCGAATGGACACTTATTTCTGGTGGGGTGGGATCGATCATCTGGAACGAAAGTGACTACTCCAACGTCTTTTCTAAAAACAATGGATGGTTTGACCCAACAGCCTGCACTTATGGTTTAGGCGATCAAGGCGAGCGTTAAGTGTCCATGTAAGAGGCGTACAGACGCCCAGAAATTGGTCGTAAAAATTTGATCGAAGCGAGTACCTCAGTATGGAAGTAATTAAACATAGTAATGCTATATCGTTATTCGGCATTCTAATATTGATTTCCCCCATTTTCTTGCACGCTAGGAGCATAGATAAAATCACGATTACAGAAGCTGGCCGTATGTCTACTGTTGAATCGGATAAACGCTATGAACCGACGTGCAAGCAATTTAAACCAACGCTTAAACAAGTACGCAACTACTTTACAAAAGCCTACACAGTGCCTGGAAAGTTGATGGTGCATGATCGTTATGCTCCTTGCTATGCAACAGGAAGCATAAAATATAGCGATGGTTTTCAAGGGAAATGGAGATTGTATTCAAGCGGCACAGCGTGGCTTGAATGGCTAGATGGTGGCAAAATCTATTTACTTTATAAGAAGAACAAATGGCTTGATCCCACTGCAGGCATGTATGACGATGATGGGCAAGAGTATTAGTCCATAAAATGCTAACGATAACGAACTCATACAACAAAACCACACAAAAGTAGGATGAATTAAGCCGCTCATGCCAAGTTGACATAAAACCATAGTGGCTTTTATTTTTGTTTGCCCTATCGGTAGCTACCGATAGGGCAAATTAGTATTGCTTACTTTTGATTTAGCGCGTACTTACCTGGTCCAACGGCGGCCAGCAGGAATAAACCGCCAGCGATGCTGATATTTTTATAGAAATTGATCATATTGGCGTACTGTTCGGCGCCTTGCATTGTCCAATAAGGGTGGCCGATTAAACCGGTGCCCAGCGTATACAGCGCCATCAGCAGTGCCAGTGGACGGGTGTAGTAACCTAGGATCAATAGAATAGCGACGAAAAACTCCATCACCACCGCGATAATGGCTGCCAACGTCGGTAATGGGGCACCGACATGGTTCATATAATCGACGGTTCCGGCAAAGCCCGTGAGCTTACTCCAGCCGAATAGTACAAATAGCATCATCAGCAGTATGCGGGCCAGTAGTATCAGTTCGTTTTGTTTATTGCTTAAAAAAGAGCAGGGCATGGTTGGTTTTCCTTAACGAGAGAGTGAAGCCCATGATGGGGCGTTTGCGGGTTTGATCTGTCTGGGTGGCTCAATGCGCACCACTGTCCCCACCGGCTGTGCTAAAGGGTGGCTTAGCCAGCCAAACCAGTGCAATCAAGCCGATAAACAAGATGCCGGACAGCCAGAAGATTTCATTTGCTGCCAGGATATAGCCTTGCTGCGTGATTTGCAGGCTGGTAAATGCCTGCTGCTGTGGCTCGGAGAGCCCCAGCATTTCCAGCAGCTTAAACCATTGGATACTGGCTTGATCATATAGGCTAAGGTGTTCGCTTAGGCGCGTGTGGTGCAAGGCCTCGCGTCTATCCCACATGGTGGTGGTGATTGAGGTGCCGATGCTGCCGGCCAGAATACGCAGGAAATTGGACAGGCTGGAGGCGCTGGCGATCTGGTCAGGACGCAGGCCGGACAGGGTGATGGTGGTAAGCGGCATAAAGAAGCAAGCAATACCGATACCCTGTACCAGTTGTGGCCAGACGACATAGGCGAAGTCCATCTGCGGATTAAAAGTGCTGCGCCAGAAGAAGGTGAGCGCATAGATGCTGAAGCTGATGGTGACTAGCCAGCGCATGTCCAGCCGGTGCGCATTCTTGCCGATGATGGGGGAGAGAATGATGGGCAGAATGCCAATGGGTGCGGCGGCCAGTCCGGCCCAGGTGGCGGTGTAGCCTAACTGGGTTTGCAGCAGCAGTGGCAGCAATACCACGGTGCCGAAATACAGCATAAAGCCTAGGCTGATGGCGATGGTGCCGACGGTGAAGTTGCGCTGTTTAAATAGCGCCAAGTCAACAATCGGATTTTTCTCGCCCAACTCCCAGATCACCAGATAGCTCAAGGCAACGACGGCGACGATGGCCAGCACGAGGATTTCGCTAGAGTGAAACCAGTCCAGTTCCTTGCCGCGATCCAGCATCATTTGCAGCGCACCGACTCCCACTACCAGCAGCGCCAGACCCAAGCCATCAATGGCCTGTTTATTGGTGACGGTTTCGCGGTGCTGTAATTGCTTCCAGGCTACTAAGGCAGCGATGAGGCCGACCGGTACATTGATGAAGAAAATCCACCCCCAGTGCCAGTTGTCACTTATAACGCCGCCCAGAATCGGGCCGAACACCGGCGCAACAATCACCGTCATGGCCCACAATGACAAGGCCAGACCTTTTTTGGCAGGTGGATAGCAATTCAACAGCAGGCTTTGCGAGAGCGGAATCATCGGGCCAGCGACGGCGCCTTGCAGTACGCGGAAAAAAATCAGCATTTCCAGGCTGCTGGACATACCGCACAACCAGGAAGTGAACACAAACAATAAGGTGGAGGCAACAAACAGTTTAACTTCGCCCAAGCGCTTGGCCAGCCAGCCGGTGAGTGGTACCGAGATGGCATTGGCAACACCAAATGAGGTAATGACCCAGGTGCCTTGGCTGGTGGCTGCTCCCAGATTGCCGGAGATAGTCGGTAGGGCTACGTTGGCAATGGTGGTGTCCAGCACTTGCATGAAGACCGACATCGACAGCGCCAGCGTAACCCATACCAGACGTGAGCCGGTAAGCGGCGGGTGGTTCATGAGGCGGCCTTTTTAAGGTGCGCTGCCAGTATTGGCCGCGAGCAGTTGTTGCACCAGTTGTTCTGCTTGTTGCAGGTCAGGTCGTTGGGCGCGGATATCCTGTGGCGGGCCAAATGCCTGGGCTTTATCCAGCGTCAGCCCTTCCTGGTGCGAGGTATCGACTACGGCGGCCATCGACAAGCCCACCCGCAATGGGTGCTGCATCAGCTCTTGCGGGTTGAGCTGGATACGCACCGGTACCCGCTGCACGACTTTAATCCAGTTGCCGGTAGCATTTTGTGCCGGTAGCAGCGCAAAAGCACTGCCAGTACCAGCGGAAAGGCCGACGACTTTACCGTGATAAGTGATGTCGCTGCCATGCAGGTCAGAGTGCAGCTCGACTGCTTGGCCGACGCGCATATTGGCCAGCTGGTTTTCTTTGAAGTTGGCGTCTACCCAGAGCTGATGTAGCGGTACCACGGCCATCAGCGGGCTGCCGGCATTCACTTTTTGGCCAACTTGAATATTACGCCGTGCAATGACGCCGCTGAGCGGGGCTTTGATTTCAGTGCGTTGCAGATTGAGCCAGGCTTCTTTGAGGCGACTGGCTGCTGCTTTGACATTGGGTTGCTCTGCCAGAACATCTTTACCCAGCAGTGCGTTGCTGGCTTTTTGCTGTTCACGTGCGGCGTCCAGGGTGGCTTTGGCGCTGGCGACGCTGTCTTTGGCGTGGTTGAGCTCCTCGGCAGACAGCGCATCGCTGCCAGCCAGTTGGGCGCGGCGCTTGAGGTCAGCTTCGGCGCGGGCCAGTTCGGTCTGACGCAGCGTTACCTGTGCCGCCAGTTGCTGGGTGTTGATGGTCAACTGACGGGTTTGCCGTACGGTCTGAGCAAACTCATGACGAGCGCGCTCAAAAGCCAGTTGGGCGTCGCTATTGTCCAGGCTGAGCAGCACTTGACCGGCCTTGACACTCTGAGTGTCTTCCACTGCTACTTTGACGATGGTGCCGCTGATTTCCGGCGTGATTTGTACGATGTGGCCGCTGACATTGGCGTCATCGGTGCTTTGCTGTTTGCTCAGTACCAACACCCAGTAAACGGTATAGGCGATCGCCAGTAGTAGAAACAGCAGGGTGATAACAAGCAGATTACGCCTGCGTTTGCTTGGCGCGGCTGGGGTAACGGTTTGATCCATGAGACAGGTATTCCTTAGTTGGCGACTGCACTGCTGGCAGTCGGGAGCTCGCCGCCGCCAAGAGCGGTATTGACGGCGACCCAGGCCAGGCGTTGTCTGGCGAGGGCGTCGATTTGCGCGGCTTGCTGATTGAGTTTGGCTTCTTGTGCATCTAAGAGCGCTATGCGGTTGATCAGGCCGGCATGAAAGCGCGCTTGCGCACTGCTGGCGCTGTCACTGCGCAGGACGGTAGCCTGATGGGTGTCGCGTAATTGGGCGTGGCTTTGCTGCCAGTCGGACAGGCTGTCGGCGGCTTCACGTAGCGCGTCCAGCAGTGTCTGGTTATAGCTGGCCACCGCCATATCATAGCGGGCACGGCTGCCAGCCAAATTGGCTTGCAAGGCACCGGAATAGAAAACAGGTAGCGAAATGGCTGGGGAAATGCCCAGCACCTGTGACTGTGATTTCAATAACTGGCTACTTTCCACTGCGGATTGGCCAATAAAAGCGCCTAGGCTGATATTGGGATAAAACTCCGCTTTGGCGGCGCTTACCGATTGATTCATCGCTTCCACGCGCGCGCGCTGTGCCAGGATATCTGGGCGCTGTCCCAGCAGATTGATGGTGAGTGCCGCCTGGTTCAGTGCCGGCGGTGCACCTAGTGGTGCGGGGGTGAGCTGCGTGAGCGCATCCGGAGCCTGGCCGCTAAGCGCCGCCAGTGCGTGGCGGGTGTGTTCGGTTTCGGTGATCAGATTTTGCTGTTGCTGTTGCAACTGATTGAGTTGCAGCTGCAGCGGGCGTAGCTCATCGGCAGCGAGCAAACCGGCTTTGTTGCGGGCCCGGCTCAGTTGCAGGCGGGTACTGACTTGCTGCTGGCGTGCTTGCAGCAGTGCGGACTGGGCGAGCAGGCGTTGCAGTTGGGTATATTGTGCCAGTACGTTTTGGGTCAGCAGCAGACGTGCTTGCTCGCCCTCTATTGCGACAGCCTGTTGTTCGCCTAGCGCCGCAGCAACTTCGGCGCGGTGTTTACCCCAAAAGTCCAGTTCCCAGCGCGCGTTCAGCGTCAGGCTGTAGACATTATAGTAATGGCCGCCAATCGGCGGTGGCAGTAAACCGTATAAGGAGTAGCGTTCACGATCCAGAGTGGCGTTGGCATCTATTTGCGGGCCCAACTGGCTTTCACTCAACCCCAATTGGCTGCGGGCCTGACGCAATCGGGCCGCAGCCAGTTGCAATGAGGGCGATTGTTCCAGCGTTTGGGCGATCAGTGCATTCAGCGTTGGGTCATGTAGTTGTTGCCACCATTGTGCCGGTACTTGGTAGCCGCTTTGCTGGCTGATTTGCAGTTGCTGTGCGCTAAGAGGTGTGGCCGGAGGCGGTTCAGGCCCGAATTGGGCACAGCCGCTGAGCAGTAACGCGCCAAGCAGCAGGCCGTGGATGCTGCGCGGCTGATTAAGCGTAGTCACCTTGGTAGTCCTTCATAAATGGTCAAACCGGTATAGAGAATAGTCGCCGCTGGCGCACCGCATACTAAGCGTGGTGAAGTTGTCGTAGCGAGTAGTTGGGTGCGGTGATGGGAGCGATAGGACAAGAACAGAAACCTCGGGTTTTTGCTATGCACAAAAGATAAGGCACAGTATGGGGTATTCTGTAATGCTCAGGACGCTTTTTCAAGTAGCGGTACATCTTGTTGCAAATCAGTCAGCAGCTTGGCTGGCTATGCCTCTGTCAGTAAAGTCAGCACCTTTTCTGGCGGGCGTCCCAGCACGGCTTGTCTGCCGCGTAGTGCGATCGGGCGCTCTATCAATTCGGGGTGGGCTACCATGGCGGTGATGAGTTGTTCGCGCGTCAGGCTGATATCGTCCAGCTTAAGTTCGCGGTATGCTTCTTCCTTTGGTCGCATCAGTGCGCGTGGCTCGAGTTGCAATAGTGTCAGAATGTGCGCTAGTTCTTCGGCGCTAGGCGCTTGTTGCAGGTATTCGATAATATCGATTTGGGCGCCGGCCTGTTGCAATAGCTCAAGCGCCGCGCGGGATTTAGAACAGCGTGGATTGTGATAAAGCCGGATCATCAGGTTTCCTTGTGGCTGGTAGAGTGGCAAGGGGCTTATGCTGGCATGCCGTGCCTGTGCTGTCAGCCCCTGATTAGCTATTATCTATCTAAGCAGTACCGCCCGGTGGTGGCGGCAGATGTCATCTAGACTATTTTATTGACCCTTCTTATTTTTCTTAGGCTCCATGTCTTCTTCTACTCGCGGTCATTTTGGACTCGCTATTTTATTGGCTGCATTGGCTACCATCGGCCCGTTTTCGATTGATACCTTTCTGCCGGCGATGCCGGCGATTGCCAAGACCCTGGCGGTCTCTCCGGTGCAGATGCAGCAGACCCTGACGGTCTATTTGCTGGCCTATGCGGTGATGATGCTGTGGCATGGCTCTATTTCCGATGCAGTAGGGCGGCGGCCGGTGGTGCTGGTGACCACTTTGCTGTTCGGGGTTGCCTCTCTGGGGTGTGCGCTGGCTGATAATCTGGGTACGTTATTGCTGTTTCGTGCGCTACAGGGTTTGTGCGGTGGGGCTGGTCTGGTTGTAGGGCGGGCGATTATCCGCGACAAGCTAGATGGTGTCGCTGCACAGCGCCTGATGTCGCAGGTGACCATGCTGTTTTCGCTGGCTCCTGCTTTTGCTCCGGTAGTTGGGGGCTGGTTGTTTCAGGCTTTTGGCTGGCATGCCATTTTTGTGTTTATGGCCTTGCTTGGCTTTGTGTTGTTTGCCTTGTGCTGGTTTACTTTACCGGAAACCCATCATCATTCTTTGCGCCAGCCCTTGCAGACTAAATCCTTGCTGGCGAATTACCGGCAAGTGGCGGGCAGGCGGGAGTTCCAGTTATTAACTGCGGCGGTTTCGTTTAATTTTGCCGGGTTTTTCTTGTATATCCCGTCGGCGCCGGTGTTTTTATTGCAGCATTTACATCTGCGGCCCGATCAGTTTTTATGGATGTTTGGCCCCTCCGTATTGGGCATTATGTCTGGTGCTTATCTGTCCGGGCGCATGGCCGGTAGGGTGGCTCCACCGGATATTGTCTCGCGTGCCTATGTGATCATGTTTACGGCAGCGCTGCTTAATCTGCTGTATAACCTGCTGGCGCCGCAGCTTAGTATGCCGTGGGCGGTATTGCCGCTGGCCTTGTACACCATGGGGATGTCGCTGGCCGCACCTTCTATTACCTTAAACCTGATGGATCAGTTTCCCGCTCTGCGTGGCACCGCCTCTTCCTTGCAGGGTTTTTTTCAAACCATGATGTCCAGTATTGTCGCTGGTGCTTTGGCGCCGCTAGTGTGGGGCAGTCCGCTCAATCTGGCCGTGACCATGATGCTGCTGCTGGTGTTGGGTTTTGGCTTTCGCATGGCTTATCGGCGACGCATCAAGCAGCTTGCCCGGCACTAGTGGCTTGGTAAGCCCATCCCGTAGAACCGATACGGTGATGGTGCTTGGTGACTATTTAACCGTATCCAGTAATCGATACATGACTACCTTATAAATCTGCTGTAAGGCAGCATCAAACTCCTGTTGCGGTTCTTGCTCAATTCGCCTCTGCATTTGATCAACGATATCGGCTTTGTTATAGCCTTTGACCGCCAGCATGAAGGGGAAGCCGAATTTCTGCTGGTAGCTGGTGTTCAGCTCGCGTAATTGATCCGCCTGCTGCTGTGTGCACTGGTTCAGACCTGCACCGCTTTGTTCGTTCTGAGAGTGTTGAGCGACATCTTCCGGGCGTATACCTTTACAGGCAAGATCGGGATGACTGCGGATCAGTGCTAGCTGGGTGGCGTGATCGCTATTCTTAACGCTACCAATCAGACCTTCATACAAATCAACGAAGCCCTTGTATGGGCGTTTTTCCGCTGCCTGCTGCACCGCCCACGGCGCTCGTTCGAAGATTTGTTGCAGAGCCTGTTCAAAGTTTTCCTGCGTCATCTGGTTCAGGTCTTCGACGTGAATGGATGGTGCCGCCGATAGCACTAAGGGGGCAGTCAGGCAGGAAAGGAAAGCACCAACGAATAGCCATTTGTTCGACATAAAAACCCCTTTGCATAGTTGTGGTTGAAATGACATTGTATAGGCATGTTGTTTGGTCGGACAGTCCCCGCCCGGTGAACGACGCCGTCGCCTGTACTATTGGCTTAGGATGGGTCTGAAATGGTGATAGCTGATGGGTGCTGCTCGCAAGTGCTTACTCGTCCCGCTTAGCGCTGCTAACAACACCTCAAAGAGCCCCTGAGCCAAGGCGCACCGACGCAGACAGTTCAAGTGCTACGACAAGGAAGCACGACGCTGGATCAGGGGGGAACGGCTCTTATTACTAGCAGCCTGTGGGTCGATTTATAAGTAGAACTCACGCCGCTGGCGGTGCGTTTCCAGCAGTTTCTGGAAAACTTTGGGGTCTTTGGTGTAGGTGAGTTCACCACTTTGCGGTTGGTGTAGATCCAGCAGACGCGAGGTCCAGAAGCGTAATGCCGCGGCGCGCAGCATCACCGGCCAGGCGCTGACTTCAGCTGCGCTCAGTGGGCGTGTTGCCTGGTAACCGCGCAGGAAGGCGCGCGCCAGTTCGTCGTCAATATCGCCATTTTCCTTGCGTGCCCAGTCGTTGACGGCAATGGCCACGTCGTAGAGCAAGACATCGTTGCAGGCATAGTAAAAATCAATGAAACCGGCAATCTGATCGCCACTGAGCAGCACATTGTCGCGGAACAGATCGGCATGAATAACGCCACTGGGCAGGTGATCAAAGCGGTGGCTGTCCTGAAACACGATCTCTTCGCGCAAGCTGGTAGCTGTAGTGTCATCCAGCAGGGGATAGAGGGCCTGCGCCGTTTGACTCCACCAGTGCGGGCCGCGCGGGTTAGGCATCTTGTGTGGGAAGGTATCGCCGGCCTGGTGCATGCGCGCCAGCATCTCGCCGACGGCGTAGCATTGCTGGCTTGTCGGTGTGTCGGTGTCTGCTCCAGTCAGGCAACTCACCAGACAGGCGGGTTTGCCCGCCAATAGTGAAGCAAGCTGATTGTTGTGATCCGCGATGGGGCTGGGACAAGCAACGCCATGACGGGCCAGATGGCTCATCAACTCCAGGTAATACGGCAGCTCCTCCAGTTTGAGCACCTCAAACAGAGTCAGCACATAGCGGCCCTGGCTGGTGGTGACAAAGTAATTGGTATTGGTAATGCCTGCGGCAATGCCTTTGAGCTCGACTAGCTCGCCCAAGGCATAGCGTGTTAGCCAGTTCTGCATTTGTTCGTGGCTGATGGTTGTGTACACCGACATGCTGTTTCCTTAGCGGTGGGCTGCACTGCCGACTGGCTGGCGGCGGGGTGAGTGGCAGCCCACGATTGATTCCTGAACGGGATTAAAGATTGAGTAATTGCTCACGCTCAGCTGGTGAAGCCGCAAAGCCGCGTGTTTCGTAATGCTTGAAAATAGTTTCCACAATCTGTTTGGGGTCGTCGATGAGTTGGATTAGCTCCATGTCTTCCGCGCTGATCATTCCTTCGCCGACCAGACGTTCCTTCACCCAGGCAATCAGACCACCCCAGAAATCCTGTCCGCACAAAATGATGGGGATTTTACGGCTTTTTCCGGTTTGAATCAGGGTTAAGGCCTCAAACATTTCATCCAGCGTGCCAAAGCCACCGGGCATCACTACATAGGCAATAGCATGTTTGACCAGCATCACCTTGCGGCTGAAAAAGTGGTTGAACTTCACGCTCAGGTCTTGATATTCATTGGGTTTCTGCTCATGCGGCAGCACGATATTTAACGCCACCGAGGGGCTTCTGCCGTAGAATGCGCCTTTATTGGCGGCTTCCATGATGCCTGGCCCGCCGCCGGAAATCACCGAAAACCCCGAGTCTGACAATAAGCGGGCAACATTTTCGGTGAGGTGGTAGTAGGGATGGTCACGTGGTGTACGTGCGCTGCCAAAAATACTGACCGCCGGCAGAATGCCCTGTAGCTCCTCTGCCGACTCAACAAATTCGGCCATGATTTTCAAGACATGCCAAGCTTCACGCGAGCGGAAGCGTTGCATCATGGCGTAACGATCACTGGTTTGCGGTAATTTATCGGACAAGCCCATACATTTGCCTCTTTATATCTATGAAAACATTGTTATTGATTGACGGCTCTTCTTATTTGTACCGCGCCTTTCACGCGATGCCCGATCTGCGTTCTCCCGACGGCCGTCCAGTCGGCGTGATTTACGGCATGGTGAGCATGCTCAGACGGCTGGAGAAAGAACTACAGTTCGATTATAGCGCGTGCGTATTTGATGCCAAAGGCAAGACCTTCCGTGACGAGCTTTATCCCGACTACAAAGCCAACCGCCCGAGTATGCCAGACGAGTTGGCCGAGCAGATTACGGGGGTTCATCAGCTAGTGCAAGCCTTGGGCTGGCCGATGCTAGTGATCGGCGGCGTGGAAGCCGACGATGTGATTGGCACCCTGGCGCAGGCGGGGGAAGCGGCTGGCATGAAAGTGGTGATTTCCACCGGCGACAAAGATATGGCACAACTGGTGACCGAACACGTCTCCATCGTCAATACCATGACCAACGAAACCTTTGACCCGGCCGGTGTTAAAGAAAAGTTCGGCGTTCCGCCTAGCCTGATTGTCGATTACCTGACGCTGATCGGCGACAAAGTCGATAACGTGCCAGGCGTTGACAAATGCGGCCCCAAAACCGCGTTGAAATGGCTGGAGCAATATGGCGATCTGGCCGGGGTTATCACCCATGCTGCCGAAGTGGGCGGCAAAGTAGGGGACAATCTGCGCGCCGCCCTTAGCTGGTTGCCACAGGGCCGCGAACTGATCACCATCAAATGTGATGTTGAACTCACCAAGGAAATGCCGCAGGGTATGCACAGCCTGCTGCACCTGGCTAAAGACCAGGCCAGGCTGAAAGAACTGTTCCTGGCGCATGGTTTCCGTACCTTTTACCGGGAACTGAGTGCCGCTGAGGAAATGCCTGCGCTACCGACAACCGTGGCTAGCCCGGCCGGCCACACCGACGATTTATTTGCCAGCACAGCCGCAGCGCCGACCCCCACCGTTCGCCATTACGAAACCATTCTGCAGACCGAGCAACTGGCACGTTGGTTAAGCAAGCTGGACAGCGCCGCGCTGGTGTCACTGGATACCGAAACCACCAGTCTCGATCAAATGCAGGCGCGCTTGGTCGGCATGAGTTTCTCCACCGAGGCCGGAGAAGGCGCTTACCTGCCGCTCGCGCACAGCTACGCCGGCGTGGTGCCGCAACTGCCGCTGGACAGCACACTGGCCCAGCTCAAGCCCTGGTTGGAAAACCCGCATAAATCCAAATGTGGGCAAAACCTTAAATACGACCGCCACGTCTTTGCTAACCACGGTATCCATTTAGCCGGTGTGGTGGACGACAGCATGCTGGCCTCCTACGTGCTGGAAAGCCACGAACGGCACAATATGGATGACCTGGCGCGCCGTCATCTGGGCGAAACTACCGTCAGCTATGAAGAAATCTGCGGCAAGGGCGCCAAGCAGATTGGCTTTGCCGAAGTGAGTATCGAGGTGGCTGGTAACTATGCCGCCGAAGATGCCGACATCACCCTGCGTTTGAACCAGCACTTTGCCGCCCAACTACAAGGCTCCTTGCAACAGGTCTATCGTGATATCGAATTACCGGTCGCCGAAGTGCTGTTCATCATGGAACGCCACGGTGTACTGATCGACCGCCAGCAACTGGCTGCACAGAGCCATCAACTTGGCAGCCAAATGCTGCTGCTGGAACAGCAAGCTTATGAACTGGCCGGTCAGCCGTTCAATCTGAACTCGCCCAAACAATTGCAGGAAATCCTGTTCGGTAAATTGGGCATCCCCACCAAGGGTGTCAAAAAAACCCCTAGTGGCGGTTACTCCACCGATGAATCGGTGCTGGAAACACTGGCGCTGGACTACCCCTTGCCCAAGTGTATTCTGCACTATCGCGGTCTGGCCAAGCTCAAATCCACCTATACCGATAAGCTGCCGCAACTGATCAACCCAGCAACCGGGCGCGTTCATACTAACTACTCACAAGCGGTGGCGATTACCGGTCGCCTGGCCAGCTCCGACCCCAATCTACAAAACATCCCGGTACGCACCGCAGAAGGTCGTCGCGTGCGCGAAGCCTTTATTGCCGCGCCGGGCCATTGCCTTATCAGCGCCGACTACTCGCAGATCGAACTGCGCATCATGGCGCATCTATCAGACGATGCTGGCATGCTGCAGGCCTTTGCCAGCGGCGAAGACATCCACCGCGCTACCGCCGCCGAAGTGTTCGGCGTCGAATTGAGCCAGGTGAGCGCCGACCAGCGCCGTGCTGCCAAGGCGATTAACTTCGGGCTGATTTACGGCATGAGCGCCTTTGGCTTGGCTGCACAACTGGATATAGAACGCCACGCTGCCCAGCAATATATCGACCGCTACTTCATGCGCTACCCCGGCGTTGCCGAATACATGCAGCGCACCCGCGAAATGGCGCGCGAACAAGGCTATGTCGAAACCGTCTTTGGCCGACGTCTCTACCTGCCTGATATCAGACAGAGCAACGCCGCTAAACGCGCCGGGGCTGAACGTGCCGCTATCAATGCACCGATGCAAGGCACTGCTGCCGATCTGATCAAGCTGGCGATGATTGCGGTACAAAACTGGCTGCAACAGCAACAGCTAGGTAGCAAGCTCATCATGCAAGTGCATGATGAGCTTGTGCTAGAAGCTCCCGCTGCCGAAGTGGCACTTGTGCAGCAGCAACTGCCCCAAATCATGGCGGGTGTTGCTGAACTAAAAGTGCCCTTGCTGGCAGAAGTGGGCACCGGGCCAAGCTGGGAAGCCGCGCATTAATACCCTAGACGGCGATGCCTTTTATTGCTATTGGGCTTTAACTTAGCGGCGACACTGCTAGCCCAACCCTAAACATTCCCCCGTCAAGAGTCGCTAACAAGACCTCGAAGAACCCCTAAGTCAAGGAGGCGCAACACGGGATCGGGGGTTTTGTCAGCGACTCTAAACATCCACCGAGTGTGCCTCTGTGCTGGCTGTGGTGAACGCGGCCATAAGCCAAAATGTCTTTTTGTAAAAAAATTTCACTGACTAGTTGACAGGGCTAATCTTTGTCGACATAATGCCTACCTATCGGATGGTTAAAAACAAAAGAAAGCAAAATCAGCTCAGCAAATATCTTTGATAGAAAACATATTTTATTGCTACTTTCAAAGTAAATAGTGCTATTTTCTGGTTTTGCAGAATATATTTTTTGTCTTTGTTGTCTACCTTCTAGTAGGTTTTTATGAAGTACTGTCAATAGACAGCGTACTGTGTTGTTACGCCCTATCTCAGCGGCGCAAGCACATCAACTGCAAGGAAATATCGTTATGAATACCGGAAACATACAAAAACGCGTTCTGTTGGTGATGTCATCTGAAGATGAAATGGGTATCAGTGGCAAGCAAACTGGCACTTGGTTTACCGAATTAGCCGCTCCTTACTACATCCTGACCGAAGCCGGCTACGAAGTTGTCTTTGCTTCACCGGATGGTGGCGAAGCCCCGATTGACCTGCTCAGCATGAAAGTGCCTTTCACTACTGAATATACCGCACGTTTCTTACAAGACCCGGTAGCGCTCTTTGCCGCCAGAAACACTCGTAAGCTGCGCAATATCAACTACGACACGTTTGATGCTGTGTTCTTTCCTGGTGGCTATGGCCTGCTATGGGATCTGGCTTCAGATTCTCATGTTATCAAGCTGATTCGTGACTTCCACGCCAGCAACCGTCCTATCGCCATGGTCTGTCACGCTCCAGCTATCTTGCGTGATGTTAAAAAAGCAAATGGCGAATACTTGGTTAAGGGTGTCTCCTTGACAGGCTTCAAGAATGCAGAAGATACAGAAGTTGAGTTGTTAGGGCATTTGTTGTTCTCACTAGAAGACGAACTGCAGCGCCGTGGTGCCAACTACGTTAGCAAAGCTAATTGGGAACCTAATGTTGTCGTAGATGGCGTCCTGATGACCGGACAAAGCCCTGCTTCCGCTGCCCCGTTGGCAGAAGCGCTGGCTAAACGTTTAAAAGGCTAAGCGGTAAAGCATTAAGCGGATAGATGTGTCTAGGTTGCCGATCACAACAATCATTTGCTGTGATGGGTAGCCGGCATCTGAATAGACTTGGCATGCTAGGGCAAGATGGCATGCCATTTTTTCGGAGGTATTTATCTGACGAGCGCCCACCTTGAAAACGGTTTTAAGAGTTTTCCTATTTTTAATTTAAAATCAATTGCTTATAGTTAATTACATCAACCAAACCTAATTTCACATCCGTTAAGCCACAGCCTGTTTGTTTAGCTAAAGCCAAAGCAGTCTTTTGATGGAACAGGGGGATGTTGATAACTTACTTTTTAATCTTTTTGTTAAAGGAATCACATTATGTTCAGCAAAATCGTACTATCTACTCTGGCAGCTATGCTTCTTTCCAGTGCTGTAATGGCCAGCGACAACGGCGCTAACAATGCTCGTGAAATGCGCGAACGCATGGAAGTACGTGCCGGTAAATAAACCTTACCGTTACAAGAAATTTCAGTGCTGGTGAGCTTGTCTCCCAAGATGGATTGGCTGGTGCTGAATCAAGGTGCTTAAGAAACTAATTTGAACAATATTGTTGTCTCTGTCGAAAACTAGGCTATACCTACTAAGCGCACTGAACTACATATAATTATCATATTAGACACTAATTCCTTGCCCCCCTAATTGTTCCCCCACTGTACAGTTTGTTTTAAGAGAAGCAGAGATATCGTCACTGGAAAATTGGCGAGCTTCTTGGTGTGGAAGTGCTGTGTTTTTACGTTCTACCTCAGTGGCGTAAGCACATAAACTGCAAGGAATTATCGTTATGAATACCGGAAATATACAAAAACGCGTTCTCTTGGTGATGTCATCTGAAGATGAAATGGGCATCAGTGGTAAGCAAACCGGCACTTGGTTTACCGAAGTAGCGGCTCCTTACTACATTCTGACCGAAGCGGGTTACGAAGTTGTCTTTGCTTCACCGGATGGTGGCGAAGCCCCGATTGACCTGCTCAGCATGAAAGTACCTTTCACTACCGAATATACCGCACGTTTCTCGGAAGACCCGATAGCGCTCTTTGCAGCAAAAAACACCCGTAAACTACGCAATATCAACTACGACACATTTGATGCCGTGTTCTTCCCTGGTGGCTATGGCCTGCTATGGGATCTGGCTTCAGATTCTCATGTTATCAAGCTGATTCGTGACTTCCACGCCAGCAACCGTCCTATCGCCATGGTCTGTCACGCTCCAGCTATCTTGCGTGATGTTAAAAAAGCGAATGGCGAATACTTGGTTAAGGGTGTCTCCTTGACAGGCTTCAAGAATGCAGAAGATACAGAAGTTGAGTTGTTAGGGCATTTGTTGTTCTCACTAGAAGACGAATTGCAGCTCCGTGGTGCTAACTACGTTAGCAAAGCCAATTGGGAACCTAATGTTGTCGTAGATGGCGTCCTGATGACCGGACAAAGCCCTGCTTCCGCTGCCCCGTTGGCAGAAGCGCTGGCTAAACGTTTAAAAGGCTAAGCGGTAAAGCACTAAGCGAATAGAAGTGTTCGGGTTGCCGATCACACCAATCATTTGCTGTGATGGGTAGCCGGCGCAGGAATCGAATTTTTAAGTTAATTATATATTAATAAACAATATTTTATTTTTTAAAAATAAATATACCAACAAATATACCAACAAATTGTCGCCGCTACCTCTTTTTTGGGCTCTCCGAAAC
This sequence comes from Neisseriaceae bacterium TC5R-5, assembly GCA_020830965.2. Classification (GTDB taxonomy): domain Bacteria; phylum Pseudomonadota; class Gammaproteobacteria; order Burkholderiales; family Chromobacteriaceae; genus Chromobacterium. The sequence continues at coordinate 22,320 of JACCFC020000012.1, read as the reverse complement.
AGCATCAACCATTTCGCCAGTTTTGATAGATACCCTGTCTTGATGATGGCGCACCAGATGAGCATCAAGGCAAGCTACCAGTTCGGCAGTGTTAACCTCTTCCCTAATGAGTTGTCGCTGTAAAATCATCAGCCACTCGGCGCGGTCACCGGCTGGCCATTGCTCTAGCTGGCAAATCCAGTCAACGCGTTCCAGCAGTTCCAGCGGTAGCGTGTGAGCTGTGCAATTGAGTTGCTGGATGAGCGTGGGCTTGTGTTCTCGAATAAACGTTTTCAGTGTGGCATCAATCTGTGTTGCCGGGGTGATTTTCAGGGTTTGACCATCCTCCAGCAAGCTGACCGATAAACCCGCTTGTTCCAGCACGGACAAGGGATTAAAACAGTTCATAATCTTCCTCTTCTTTCCTGCCTAGGCTGGTGTGGGGGTTTTTATCCGTCACAACGTCACAATCCTTACCGGGCAAGGGTTTCCGTGTGACGTTAAGGTTTGTTTGTGCCTGAGTAAAATGGCTATCCGTCACACTAAGAGGCCCGTCCTGATTGGTTTGTGACGCTGTGACGGATAAATGGGCCTCTCCGTCCAAGTAACGGGTAAAGGCATCGCTGAATTGCTCCAGTTCATACCCTTTTTTGGTCTCTATGCCCTCACGTATGGTTTTCGGCTTAATCCCGAAGTCACCCAGGCGTTTGGATAATTGGCGAGCGGTCAGCGGGCGGCCACGGTTATAGCTTAACCAGGGAGCTTCTTCGTCAGCACATAAGGCTTCCAGTAAATCTGTCGTGCCCATCTTGTCGGCAGGTAAGCGCTTTTTGACACGGCGCTGATCAAATACGGCCCGGATATCGCGCAATAGCTCTTCATTCAGACTAGGGGCGTCCTCCTCGTCGCCGCTCAGTTTAAAGGCCGCTTGCCTGGCAAACTTGGGCCAATGAGCGCTGGCCAAGTCGGCTAAGGCGAATAGCGGCTCCCAATTGTCAGCATTCCGATTGCTTAGCCCTTCCTGCACCGGCCTTGCTTTGGCGAAGGCTTCGCCACAGTCTTCTGCCCAGCGGGCAAACTGACACTTGATCAAGTGGAAAGCTTCTGGTTCAGCATGGCGTAAATTGCTGGCCTGTTCACCCTTCATCTTACGGCGCATGCTCAGCACGATAGCCCGACTCATGATGGTCTCCGGCAACTTGCCAATACCAGATAGCGCCTTGGCTCCCCACACACTAAAAGCGCGAGGCTGTAATTCGCCGCCAATCTCCACCACACGAACAACTTTTGCCGTGTCTTTGGTATGGCCTGCATTCAGCACCCCTCTTAGCTCTTCGTTATCCTTGGCAAAGGTGTCAGCTTCATCAATCATCAGAGTAGGCTTCCAGGCTTCTACGGCACGAAATAAGGCGGCAGGGGTAATGTTGGCAGCGTATAGCGGACGACACACCAGCCGGGATAGCGCCATAAGCAGCGTGGATTTGCCACAGCCTTTTTCAGGAGCGGTAATCACCGCAAGAGGTAACACCGTGGCGTAGTCAGCAAACCAGCTCATGGCTGCCCATAGCGTGGCGGCACGTAGTGTTTCTTTGTCGGCGATCACGTACTGGCTCAGCAGCGTATAAGCCTGATCCAACACCACAGCAGCATTCACCGGCTGTGGCCAAGGCTCCACCTCTTCAAACAGGATGCCACCCCCGGCGCTGTTATCTGCCACCTGATAGCTGGCTAAAGCTTTGCGTTCGGCACTCACCAATTTATCCAGAAAGGACATTGGCACATTACCCAGGGTTTCTGCTGCGGCTTTGCGCTGGCGTCCATAATCCAACAGCGATAACTTAGCCAACTGACGGATAAGGGCATTTTCGTCTACAACATCAGGCACCAGTGCATGGCTTGCTGGAGGCTGGGTGATGGCATGCTCTAGCTGTTGTTGCACTTGCTCCAGCCCAGCTAACTGATGCAGGTCGTTAAAATCACTAGGCGCTTTGCCGTGGGTTTGCTGGTGTGTAGCCTGTTGTTCTGGTGTGAAGTGGGGAAGCACAACACGGCTACGACCTGGTAGCAAGCTAGCGGCTTTGCTGGCGGCTTGTTGGCCGGTCTGATGGCTGTCACAGTCAGCACATATCAGGACAAGCAAGTCAGGATCTAGAATGGTTTGCTGCAATCGTTCGGCCATGGCGACCAGATTGTGAGCATTGAAAGCAATGATGACTGGTAAGCCACTAGCGGCATGCAGACTGCAAGCGGTGGCCCAGCCTTCACACAGCAACCATTGCTTGGTTTCTTTGAGTTTGCCAATGACTAAAGAGGCCCCCTTAACCTGTCCCCCCGTTAAAAAGCGCTTACGGCCATCCGGGGTCAGTATTTGCAGATTGATTAACTCCCCATCTGATTGCAAAGGAATCAGCAGATTTTGCCCAAGTTGTTTGATGCCATAGGGGGTAATGCCCTTGGCGATCAGGTAAGGATGGCTGGCACGGATATTACTGCCCTGATGCCATAGTCGATGGGCTTTGTCCTTGGCGACCTGCCTCGCCGCTTGGTGTGCCGCTTCAGCAACAGCCTCGGCGACCTCACGGGCGGCAGCCAGTTGTTGCTGTTCAGCTTTCGTTGGTGGCTGATAAGGTTTGTCTGGCCGGTAGCCTTGCTCAATCGCTTCGGCGAATAGGCTGGCGATGGTGACGCCACCACTTTGCTTAATACTTTTCCACACACTCAGTGCGGCTTTGGGTTGGTAGTTGTCGGCGCTCTGGCTCCAACTATCCCATACAGAGAAACCTGCCTCCCCTAGTTCGGATTTAACCGCCATAGCCATACGCCACCAGATCACCCTGTCGTGGGCGTCCAGATGGCTGAGAGCCTGGCTGATGCTATCTATTGGCGTCATATTGGCCTTTTTTAGGCGTCACTTATCCAAGCCATGGCATCGTGGCCACAGCGGGTAGTGGGGGTCAGCGGGAAATGTTAGATGGCGGGCGAGTGAAAGGTACTTGGCTACTCACCGTCCCCGGGAATGACTAGGATTAGCAGGCGAACTATCTTGGCTGCTATCTCGGCGAGTAATACAGGCATGAATCCAGGCGTTAACTTCTGACTCCAGCCAACCAACAGAGCCCGCTCCCAGGCTGATGGGTTTGGGGAAGCTGCTATCGTGACGCGGGGATTTAGGATTGAGCTTGTCGTAAATGGTTGAACGGGAAAGACCCGTACGGGTTTCCAGCTGCTTACGTCTTAGGATGATCAAGGTGATGTTTTGTTGTTCGATCATTTTTTACTCCTTTTTAGAATCATTCGAATCACTTAGGGCTATTTTGGCAAGCCGCTACCGTGTGATGGCCGAAAGAAAAAAAGTAAGCCGACCAGACAAACATCAGGTGTTCTCGGTTTGGAGTCTAATAAAATCAAGGGTTTTAGCGTGGGTTTGTCTCGGGAAGCTTAAGTTGTCGATTCTCAATGGCTTCTAACAAACGATGATAAACATGAGCTTGCTGTTTAGTGTAGAAATGTGCTTTTAGATGCTGTTCGCTTGCTTTTCACCGGTATTTATTAATAAAAATCTCAGCAGTGTCCATGCGAAACGCGGAATGACTAGAGAAAAACGGCAAGATTGACACGCTACCCCAAGCCACCCCAAGCCACCCCAAGCCACCCCAAGCCACCCCAAGCCACCCCAAGCCACCCCAAGCCACCCCAAGCCACCCCAAGCCACCCCAAGCCACCCCAAGCCACCCCAAGCCACCCCACGCCACCCCAAGCCACCCCAAGCCACCCCAAGCCACCCCAAGCCACCCCAAGCCACCCCAAGCCACCCCAAGCCACCCCAAGCCATCAAGTGCTGATGAACGTTCGCAGTTACTATTGCAACATTTTTAACATGAACCTGAATTTTTGCCAGCACGACATTCCCACGATTTGTCGTAGCGATTCTAAGGAAAAATGGGCGCAGCTAGCAGGTTTCAGTATCTGCTTGAGCACGGACTTAGGTAGGAGGCAAGACAGAAGCGGCTTTGATCAACCATTTACGTAAAGTATCGTCATCGATGGTCAGCCCCACTTTTTCGATATCTTTACGCATGTCGGCGAGCAGCATATTGCGTTTTGCTGAGGGGTCGTAACGATAACCACCAATAGCCAAACCAATGATGATTTTGTACAGACTTTCTCTTTCTTTAGCCTTTAGCGCGAAGGCATGATCATCTTCATGCTCTTGATGCTGCTTACGCTGATCGTCAATAAGCTCTATCAGCAAAGGGCTGATTTCTATCTGCTTATCCAGGGCCATTCTGATGAAATAATTTGGATGAAGATTCCCGTTAAAATAGCGAATACCGTATGGTGACCAATCGGCACGTTTGAAAACTTGAAATAGCCTAGCGACTTCCTGAAGCTCATCCGGGAGAGCCTTGCTGTTGCTAATGTTGATACCGCTTCCTTTCATGGTTTCTGGATGAAAACCAAGAAGGATGAGAGAGGCTTCTCTGGTACTCCATTGATCAAGCCTTAGCCAATGAATTAATACGTCTCTTTCCAGCTTCATCGCGCTCCCTTTGCGCTTCCCGGTAACTGGGTGTCACACCAGCCAGGCCATTTTCCCGGTTTATCATCGTCACCTTAGATATAGTGCCTTATCCCTCAACATTCATCCTAGGTGAGCGCTCAAGCCGAATACCAGCGAATAGATGTTTATCGAGAGGTGTGCGCCGCGCGGCTGATCGCGGCAGCAGCTAGATTTACTCTGCCCCATCATTCCCGCAGACCATTAAAAATCCGTTAGAATCTCGCCCGTGCTGACATCTTGTTGGCATCGGGTTTGACAGCCTGAATCACAAGGCGGACATCGCTGCATCAGCGGCTTTTTTATGTCCGTCACCAACACCATGCTGCGCCTTATGGCAGGCCATGGTGGGGAGCCTTCGGGCTGCCGGGTTCCTTGTGGCCGGTCTGTCAACTCCGTCATGTGCCTGCCATTCCCGTTTGACAGCGAGAATGGTAGCCCTCACACCATAAGGAATGAACAATGACCTCAAGCAATAACCCACAATACCTCACCGCCTTATTACCCGCCTTGGAATGTTTCGCCGCCCAGCATCGCGGCCAGCCACTGAACAGCGACGACGCACGCGACCGCTTACGCGCTTTGCACCGCGAGTGCATCGACGGCCAGTTTGCACTGGTGACTTTGATGGCTAAATGTGCGCACCATGAACTTGTTGACCAGGCCACGTTATATCGGGTGGTGTATGTACAGTGTTTGCTATCGGAACTGGCACGGGAATGCGATAACTGGACACAAGCAATCAAGGCCGAATTGCCGCTTATCCATTAAACCTAAGCTACCCGACGTGGCGTGGCTGGTGTGGGGTTTTTATCCGTCACAACGTTACAACCCTTACTGGGCAAGGGTTGTGGTGTGACGTGAAAGTTTGTTTGCACTTGAGCAAAATAGCTATCCGTCACGCTAAGAGCCCTGTCCTGCCTGGTTTGTGACGCTGTGACGGATAAATTACTCCCCCCTTTCAGGTAACGGGTAAAGGCATCACTGAATTGCTCCAGCCCATACCCTTTTGGGGTCTTTATACCCTCATGCATACTATGCTCACTAATAGGTTAAAGCTATAAGGCTGACCAGTTTGGTATGATAGTTGATTTCGTTCATATCTGAGTGAAGGCGTTGATGACTAGTATTCTGGAAGAGAAAAGGAGAGAGGCATCGTATGATGTGATGACCGAAATTAATCGTTTGAAATCCTGCCGGACGAAGACAGAGGTTGCACAGCATGTTAAAAAAATTGTTCAGGCGCTGGGCGCTGAAAGCTTTGTTTACGCGCTAACGCTCCCGCCGGGTATCCGGCGTCCTGAGCGCACCTTCTATTATCTGATTGGCTGTGATATCGAGTTTTGTCGTATTTATGCTCGACGTCAGTGGTTCCGTCACGACCCCTTTCTTCACTACGCTTACAAAAACACCCCCCCGCAGCAGGCATCGATGATTGTCAGATACACGCCCGAACAGGTGGAAATGGCGGAGTGTGGGGCAAACCATGGTTTGAGAAGCGGCCTGCTGATTCCGACACACTCCCATCTGACGGCCAATGAGCGTGTCGGCCTGCTCTATATCGGCTCTTCTCAGGAACCGGCTCTTGGTGAGCCTTTACTGGTAACACACCGTGCGCAGTTTGCCGCACTGGCTTTGGCGTTGTCCTGGTGGTGGTGTCGGTTTTTAAAACGACGGGCGATGAAAAAATTAGCGATCAATGCAGAGGAATTGACTTTGCTGAGTATTGCCAGGGATCGGAAGATGATCAATGAAATGGCAGAGTTGTTAAAGCTGAGTCCAAGAGCGGTTTCTCTCAAGCTCAAAAAGATAAGAGATAAACTGAAAGTGAAGAATATCCAACAGGCGGTGGTCGAAGCGAAATCAATTGGTCTGGTCGAGTAGCGAACGTGGAGAGAGGCCGATAGCAAGATTCTGGGGCGGGATTGGATGGTATGGTTTTTCGTATCCTATGTTTTTCCATACGATCGCCTTCGGGCAATCCACGCTGCCGCTTGAGCCTTTCGTCGTCAAGCAGCGTTGTTCAGTCGCCTTTAGCGTTGGCATGGTCAGCCGTGTTAAGGCTAATCAGTCCGAGTGTTATCAATATCAGGTGACGTATGCAATTGCTATAAAACACATTCAGTATATTATTGCCTGCTTATTTAAGGTTGCGTAATAAATGCTTTAGTACGGCCCACTCATCCTGATGGCCGGTTTTTCTGTTCACCTGAGTGAGTGAAGACATGGATAGTATTCTGGAAGAAAAAATAGCGGTAGCAACATCGATAGCAGAAGAGCCCATCTATAATGTGATGGCCGAGATTAACCGCTTAAAATACTGGCAAACCAAGGCAGAGGCGGCGCAGCACGTCAAAAAAATTGTTCGGGCACTGGGGGCCGAGAATTTTATTTACATGCTGATACTCCCGCCAGGTCTCAAGACCCTTAGCCGCAGCTTTCATTTTTTGATTGGCTGTGATGCCGAGTTCTGTCGTATTTATTCTGAACGTATGTGGCACCTGAATGACCCTTTTCTGAACTACGCCCACAAAAACACCCTCCCGCAATTGAACTCAGTGATTATCAAGCACACGCCGGGGCAAGTGGAAATGGCCGAGTGTGGGGCGCACTATGGTTTAAGAAGTGGCTTAGTCATTCCGACGCATTTTCATATGGCGGCGGCTGAGCGTATTGGGCTGTTCTATGTGGGCTCCTCGCTGGAGCAAGACATTGGTGAGTCGGTGTTGGCAGAGCATCAGGCGGAGTTTGCCGCGTTGGCGACCGGGGTATGCTGGTGGTGGTGTCTGTATTTAAAACGGCAGGCGATGCAGAAGTTTGACATTAATGAACAAGAGGTGGTTTTACTGGAGCAGGCCAAGAACGGGTGTAGTGCCGAAGCAATGGCTGCGCTTCAGAATGTGAGTACTGCCGTGATTTATCGCAGGCTCACCAAGGTAAAAGACAAGCTGGATGTGACCCGAATCGAACGGGCTGTCATTGAGGCACAGTCAGTCGGCCTGATTGAATAAAACGTTCTGCCTGTATTGAATCGAGTTAATCAGTTTCCATGACGTGTTAATCAGCGTCGAATGATTACCAGATTTGGGGGGGCTCTGTTGCATAAATCTTAGGTAGGGCGAGCTTCCCCTTTCCCCAAACAGATTTATGCCACAGCCACCGTGCACGGACGGCCCAGCATGCTGAAGCGGTTCAAGATGGCAGCACGCACTTGCAGCTCTGCCACTTGACCATTGAAGCACCGGGCCATCACCCTTTCACCCAATCGTTTGAAGCAATGCATCTTGGTTTCCACCAGGCTGCGGCGATGGTAGTCACTCCAGCGTTTCCAGATCGTCCTCCCCAATCGCTTGGTGGCCCGCAGAATCTCGTTCCGAGCGAGCAGACCCAGTGAAATGCCTTTCCACGGTCTCGCATTCTTGCGGGTGATGGTCAAACAGAACTGAATGGCGGCATCGCTATAGGTCTGTGTCCGTCCGCGCTTGCCCTGTGGAGCCGCCTGCCATGACATGTTCGTCTCCAGCCAGACTGACAGAGAGCCGCGCTGGATCAGGGCTTGGTTGTAGGCGTTCCAGTTGGTCGTTCGGTAGCGTTTTGGGGCGGGCTTGGTCATGCCGCTATCTTACCAAGCTGCGGTGCGCCGGATTTGTGCAACAAAGCCACGTGGGTCTTTTCTTTCTAAGCTGCCTGTGCGGCAGTGAACGTATCTGTGACCAGAAGTACGGTCCTCCTGCTTTTCTAAGCTGCCTGTGCGGCAGTGAACGCGATGGCCACAGCTCCGGTTGGCTGGCTCAATTTCTAAGCTGCCTGTGCGGCAGTGAACTGACTAGCGAAGGCTTGCTGACCTACCAGTCATTTCTAAGCTGCCTGTGCGGCAGTGAACTGGGTTGCATTCTTTACTCCCGATAGGGTTCTTTTCTAAGCTGCCTGTGCGGCAGTGAACATGACTTTGAGAGAACTTGCAGGATAGGTAAATTTCTAAGCTGCCTGTGCGGCAGTGAACTCAAAAGCGCAGCCCTTCAGATTTGATAGAAGTTTCTAAGCTGCCTGTGCGGCAGTGAACTTGAAATTGCTTGGCATCACAATCAATGCAGATTTCTAAGCTGCCTGTGCGGCAGTGAACGACGTTCCGAACTCATTCCAAAACGCAACAGATTTCTAAGCTGCCTGTGCGGCAGTGAACGCGTGGCGCTTATCTTATCGGCATGCTAGCTATTTCTAAGCTGCTTGTGCGGCAGTGAACACACCGAGAGGACCGACGCGCACAGTCATACTTTTCTAAGCTGCCTGTGCGGCAGTGAACTACCGCCGCGATGGTGCGCAATACAAACGCTGTTTCTAAGCTGCCTGTGCGGCAGTGAACAATCCAGTGGACTAGCCCCGGTGGCGCGGTGTTTTCTAAGCTGCCTGTGCGGCAGTGAACGAGCGGCGCACGCTTGGCTTTGCGGATTTTCATTTCTAAGCTGCCTGTGCGGTAGTGAACGGTGTCGCGGGTTGTCTGTAGAATGATCATGTTTTCTAAGCTGCCTGTGCGGCAGTGAACGCCGGATCATCCGGCCTAGGTCTTCAACAAACTTTCTAAGCTGCCTGTGCGGCAGTGAACTCTATCATTTGCAACTGCAACTCGCTTTGTACTTTCTAAGCTGCCTGTGCGGCAGTGAACTGATGGTTTTTGGCGTTGTGATGACCATAAAATTTCTAAGCTGCCTGTGCGGCAGTGAACAAGCGCATCGTTGAAGTGCTTCATCACATCAATTTCTAAGCTGCCTGTGCGGCAGTGAACAAAACACGACACAGACAAAGGTCGCCGCCTAGTTTCTAAGCTGCCTGTGCGGCAGTGAACGGATCAACTGCACGCCATCTTTACGCCCTTGTTTTCTAAGCTGCCTGTGCGGCAGTGAACGGTACGCCTGTCTGTCCGTTTTTGATGCGACTTTTCTAAGCTGCCTGTGCGGCAGTGAACCCACGCTAGCAAGATGCGAGCCTTCGACTTAATTTCTAAGCTGCCTGTGCGGCAGTGAACGTGGGGGCCATGGGTTCTCGGCGCTGATTAAGTTTCTAAGCTGCCTGTGCGGCAGTGAACGTACGTGCGGACGCCGTCCGCATAACTAAACATTTCTAAGCTGCCTGTGCGGCAGTGAACCAGATGGCGCCGCATAACAAGCCATTGATTAATTTCTAAGCTGCCTGTGCGGCAGTGAACGTGCAGATGACATTCATTCGAGAGTCTATAGCTTTCTAAGCTGCCTGTGCGGCAGTGAACATGTCTTTTGGTGCTAAGCCTACCTCTTTCAATTTCTAAGCTGCCTGTGCGGCAGTGAACCCGACTGTCTCAGGGCGGTAGCTCATATCTCATTTCTAAGCTGCCTGTGCGGCAGTGAACAATCCTTTTCCGTTCAGGTCTTATCTATAACTTTTCTAAGCTGCCTGTGCGGCAGTGAACTTCTCGGCATGGGCGACTGCCGCAAATCAGCATTTCTAAGCTGCCTGTGCGGCAGTGAACTCGCGCTGAGAAACATAAGTGCCGCAGCTAGCTTTCTAAGCTGCCTGTGCGGCAGTGAACGTACCGGACACCATCATAAGAAACACATTTCATTTCTAAGCTGCCTGTGCGGCAGTGAACTCCGGGGCAACGCAGGGTTGCCGTGTCCAGCATTTCTAAGCTGCCTGTGCGGCAGTGAACTTGGGTCGATGCTGTCCAGGCCGAAAACAAAATTTCTAAGCTGCCTGTGCGGCAGTGAACTTGGGTCGATGCTGTCCAGGCCGAAAACAAAATTTCTAAGCTGCCTGTGCGGCAGTGAACAAACGGGGGCGATTCTCACCCCGCAAAAGTAATTTCTAAGCTGCCTGTGCGGCAGTGAACAAGCTTTGTCGGCCTCGGTGTCGTTGATGTATTTTCTAAGCTGCCTGTGCGGCAGTGAACTAGTGGCACATCGGTGCTGATCGTCAGCGAACTTTCTAAGCTGCCTGTGCGGCAGTGAACATTTAGCCGATTTCGTGGTGACGTATGGTGACTTTCTAAGCTGCCTGTGCGGCAGTGAACACCGGCCTTTTGAAGAGTTCTGCGCAGATCTATTTCTAAGCTGCCTGTGCGGCAGTGAACGGAAGTGGATGCCGGACGCAGACCGTGATGCATTTCTAAGCTGCCTGTGCGGCAGTGAACCAGGGTTGTTGCTACCCTCCATCGACAGTTGATTTCTAAGCTGCCTGTGCGGCAGTGAACAAAGACCGAGTCAAAGGCGACCTCATAATCAATTTCTAAGCTGCCTGTGCGGCAGTGAACATGTTCACCTCAGCATACTGTTTAGCCTTTGATTTCTAAGCTGCCTGTGCGGCAGTGAACGGTAGTGGCGCGGTGACGGTAGCCACCAGCCATTTCTAAGCTGCCTGTGCGGCAGTGAACGAGCAGCAGGCCGCGCAGTAGATATCTATACATTTCTAAGCTGCCTGTGCGGCAGTGAACAAGTTCCGGCAGGTAAACCCGCGCGCTGGATATTTCTAAGCTGCCTGTGCGGCAGTGAACATCTGGGGAAACAAGAATTTTGCTGCTTTCGATTTCTAAGCTGCCTGTGCGGCAGTGAACTTAATCGCGGCAATCATAACCGCAGTGCTGACTTTCTAAGCTGCCTGTGCGGCAGTGAACGTACCGGCCAAGCGCCGTGGCAAACTAAACCATTTCTAAGCTGCCTGTGCGGCAGTGAACTGTACTACTTCATGACCATGACCGGTGGTTATTTTCTAAGCTGCCTGTGCGGCAGTGAACTCAGCTTTTTGTTTCAGTGAACTCAGGCGTTCTTTCTAAGCTGCCTGTGCGGCAGTGAACTTTTGATGCTTTAATTAATTGCTTGTTGTTGATTTCTAAGCTGCCTGTGCGGCAGTGAACACCCAGAGCCCTTTGCCGTTCCATCCGCTTCTTTTCTAAGCTGCCTGTGCGGCAGTGAACGATATTCGTTGTGGCAGTTGCCGCAAGAAACTTTTCTAAGCTGCCTGTGCGGCAGTGAACATAATTATATCCCTGATTTTTCTAATCATACATTTCTAAGCTGCCTGTGCGGCAGTGAACGATCGGCAGTGGCGTCAGATTGTGACTATTGATTTCTAAGCTGCCTGTGCGGCAGTGAACATTGCCAAAAAGCGCCGCTCGGCTCCTGGTTATTTCTAAGCTGCCTGTGCGGCAGTGAACTAGACATAACATATGTGTCAATAATCTCTACATTTCTAAGCTGCCTGTGCGGCAGTGAACAACAAATTCCGCTCCGGAGAGACTCTGCCAGATTTCTAAGCTGCCTGTGCGGCAGTGAACCGCGAGGTGATAGCGATGTATTACACATATGATTTCTAAGCTGCCTGTGCGGCAGTGAACGATTAGATCTGCCGTTTTACCCGCCGATGAAATTTCTAAGCTGCCTGTGCGGCAGTGAACTCAGAGGGGAAAAAAACGTGGGCCGAACTTACTTTCTAAGCTGCCTGTGCGGCAGTGAACGATAGCAGCTTGCTAGAGCCCGCCATCTTAATTTTCTAAGCTGCCTGTGCGGCAGTGAACTCGTCTTCACTGGCTGTACTCAGTCTACTAGCTTTCTAAGCTGCCTGTGCGGCAGTGAACAAGCGCGAGCGACGTAGGCGCACCGGTTTCTATTTCTAAGCTGCCTGTGCGGCAGTGAACCGAGCCAAGAGCGGTAGTTGACATTCGTTTCATTTCTAAGCTGCCTGTGCGGCAGTGAACGTTGACGAGTCAAGAAATCAACAGCAATCAAAGTTTCTAAGCTGCCTGTGCGGCAGTGAACATGCCGGAGCCAATGGCGATGAGTTCTTTCGCTTTCTAAGCTGCCTGTGCGGCAGTGAACAAGGGACGGCGTTCCATTCGTACGCATTCAAATTTCTAAGCTGCCTGTGCGGCAGTGAACTTTTCGTCTGGGGAGAGTCTACTACCACGAGATTTCTAAGCTGCCTGTGCGGCAGTGAACACGAGCAGGTCTACATCGGTGACACCGATTTATTTCTAAGCTGCCTGTGCGGCAGTGAACATAACATGATCGACATCAATCAACTGACGCTATTTCTAAGCTGCCTGTGCGGCAGTGAACTGCTACATCACTCTCTGACATACTCACATAGCTTTCTAAGCTGCCTGTGCGGCAGTGAACGTATCAACACAAGATCAAGAAACCGCCTTACATTTCTAAGCTGCCTGTGCGGCAGTGAACGTCAAAGGGCTGAGGGTACTGTTCCTGCTAATTTTCTAAGCTGCCTGTGCGGCAGTGAACCGGCGATACATTCCCCTTGTCCACAGATTGATTTTCTAAGCTGCCTGTGCGGCAGTGAACGGAATGGGCTTGCATTGAAGTCCGGCTTTTGTTTTCTAAGCTGCCTGTGCGGCAGTGAACAGGTCGAGCATACCGGTCAACAATCCTATGCATTTCTAAGCTGCCTGTGCGGCAGTGAACGGAACGGTCACCAGCTCGACTTTTGTTATTGATTTCTAAGCTGCCTGTGCGGCAGTGAACTTGCAAACGCATTTGATTGATAGCACTTTAAATTTCTAAGCTGCCTGTGCGGCAGTGAACAACCGGGGGAAAGCGGTTTGGTTTACTTTAAATTTCTAAGCTGCCTGTGCGGCAGTGAACAGCCGGATTCGCTAGCATGCGCTGTATTTTCATTTCTAAGCTGCCTGTGCGGCAGTGAACTTTCCAGCGGCATGAGCAGAATTGAACTGATATTTCTAAGCTGCCTGTGCGGCAGTGAACAAAGTAGGGAGCCACCACCACCGCCAAAGAAATTTCTAAGCTGCCTGTGCGGCAGTGAACGCGCATAGGTCAGCGCCGAGCCGTATGCTTGCTTTCTAAGCTGCCTGTGCGGCAGTGAACTCGCTCATGGTTGGCGCCCTGCCACCACTAGTTTTCTAAGCTGCCTGTGCGGCAGTGAACACCCAGACGCGCCCGCGCTTAAGCATCGATACTTTCTAAGCTGCCTGTGCGGCAGTGAACCCTATCTATGTCCCGCCAAGATTCCGACTATTTTTCTAAGCTGCCTGTGCGGCAGTGAACACGGCTGATTGGTCAATTCACTCGCAAACAAATTTCTAAGCTGCCTGTGCGGCAGTGAACTGCCCCGTCAGGGCTGTCGTACGTTCTGGTTATTTCTAAGCTGCCTGTGCGGCAGTGAACGGATATAACCGACAAATAGGTGATCTATAAATTTTCTAAGCTGCCTGTGCGGCAGTGAACACAGAATAAATCAACAAAAATAAAATTATAACAGGATGTTAGGGTAAAAAATGCTCTTTATACCTTGTATAAAACAGCCTATTGTAACCATTTGTATTTTATATATATTTTGAAATATCAAAAAATAAGGTCAAAACCAGGGTACTGTTGCCGTGCTGCTCAAACCATATGAATCAAACTTTCCAGGTACTGGTTGTAACTGTAACTCACCAAACTTCACGAATTTTCGATACACCTGCTCCGTTGAGCCACTTATTAAGTCTATATAAGGATTATCAAATCCTTCACTAAGCATCTTGACCTTATAGCGTTTCTCTCCATCTTTATCAATACTACCGCGTGCAATTAAACGTCTTAGTTTTGCGCTGCTTAAATTGCTACGTCTTACGGAGATCACACGATATTGTACTTTATCAGGCACCAATAATATCCCACTGACTTGACAGTAACCCGTTAAAGGTCCTAACCAATCCAAGCCTTGCAGATCATGCAAAAGGCTGGTTTCGCCATGCAAACGAAATAATCGGCCAAGTTTAACTCTCACTTCCGGGAAGCTAATGCCGATTTGGTTAGTGCTCAATCTGACTAATGCTTTATGAAACTTGGTAAAAATTTTGTTACTCAATTCGGCTTCACACATTTCTGCATCGGGCTTTAATCGAATGTCTATGTAATGATTCATATCCTCTCCTAAAGTCGTATGTTTGAAACATAAGCCAAGCCTTTTTTGCCTAGATAAAAACTAGAAACCCCTGCACTTTCTATTAAATTTTTAATCTCCTGGCCTTTGACCCGGTCAACATCAATCGTGATTTCTAGCTGACCACTAGCTTTGGTCATCATGGAGATGACTTCTCCTTGTCCTTTTATTTTTTCTTTTTTAATAAAGGGGTTACCCCAAATTATTTTTTTTGGCCCTGTTGTATATCGATCCATAAAGTCTTTTTTAGTGAACCCTCTTTTCGATATACCACTAATGCCACCAGCTCTCGTTTTAGCGGTAGACATGTCATAATCACTCTCTAGGCGAGAAAGTTGGAGATATAGTGCTGAACAATAGAGACTGATAGGCATGACCATGTTTTTTTTGTCAATATATTCCGTCCCTGAAAAATTTTTATTTAACACATCAATTACTTTATTTAGCCCATCATTAATATCTATTTTATTTCCCTTATTAATTATTTCCAATTTATTCATAACACTTAAAGGATCAAGTTCAATTGATGCCGTCACTTCTGATGAATTAACAATAAAATCACAAAGCTGATTTATTTCTAAACTTAAAATCCCCCAAAATTTCTGTGAATATTTAGAATTAAAAACTGGATCATCTGCCTTAATCATGCCCGTAAATGAATTTTGATCAGCACTACCATTCATGTTGCGAATAAATGTGATTTCATTTGTCAACTTCGAATTATCAACAAAGCTAATTTTTCTCTCTAAATCTTCAAAATAATAATTAGATTCATATTTTTTTCCACGAGCTTGATACAGCTTACGTTGATCACCAATTAAACGATTAAGAACGCCCATTATGGTGTCTAAACTTGTTTCGCATAATTTAAAGTTCCCCTCTTTTTTTAAATTGGTCATTGATCCTAAATAATCACGACCATTCTTGGGTATAGATTCGTTATTATTTCCTTCCAAAAATGAATTTCGCCAACAAGAATCATATTCAATAAATATTTTCATATTACATCCTATTTAGTATAAAAATATTGGGCAAACGGAGAACGAATTTCACTAACAATTTCAGCCTCATCTCGTTTAATGCGCATCATTTTATGGCTATCATTGTAATCAACGGTTACCTCATCAACGTACATATAGCCTTTTGCTTGGCGAATGCTTAAATTATTTATCAATAAAAGTGTATATTCCACTAAAGCTTGAATTGCATCATTGTTCAGCATTATTCCACATTCGCCTTCTTCAAAAATTGTGCCCTTGCGCACAAAATTGCTATGAAATGTAGCGATAGGTTTTAGTGATGAATTAAGAGACCTAATAAAATCTTGTACCTTTTTAGCGACCTCTTCACCTTTTCCCTCTTTAATAATCATGCTGGCACGGTCAAATTTTTTATCGAGCGATATAAATTGTAATTGTTCGATACTAATCGAACCATAAGAAATATATTCAGTATCACCAAACGTGGTTTTAGAAAAAAATGATGAACTATCACGAGCTCCGGCTTGTCCGAACTGCTCAAAGTTACCATTAGCAAGTTGATCGACAAAATCTTCAATAAGTAAAGGACTTGTTCTTTTGCATTGGCTTGATGGAACAACATAACCACGGATCAAACCTGTAATAGATGCTAAGACCATTTCCAAGTTTTTCTCTGCGGCAAAATGTAAGTCAAAAGCTTGATTTTTGAAAAGATGATGGCGGATACAGTTTTGGCTGATATATAAAGGAGTTTTCTTAAAGTCAATATCTGTTATTTCTTTTTTATATTTGTAGCCGCTTTCTTCTTTGACTTTACCCGTTAAATTTGTATAACCACGTAATTTTGGCAACGTATGATTATCTACAGTCTTACCATTATCTCCAGTTAAAGTTGTCGGTCCATTCCAATTTACGACACCATGACCTAATGCTTTAATTTTAAAATCTACACTCTTAATTCCAATAATTTTTTCCATGATTTATTTCTCGTCTTCTGTGGTTTTATTAATTTGGTTAATAGATAGGGCACCGATAGGCTGTTTATCACAAACTGCATAATAAATAGCATGTGAATGCCGTGCACTTTCTCCACCTACTTGCAGCAAGTCATTACTGGTATAACTTAAATAAATTGGTGTTTCGGGGTCGCGTGCCTGATTTAGTAAAATATTGTCAGTAAATGATTTGTTAAACCCACCCATGATATTGTGATGTTTTTTAAACATATGAGACAACAGATCTTTATCACTCTGTCCATACCCACAAATGGCCTGGATTGCGTAGGTAAGGTTATCGATATCACTATCATCATCCAATGGTATTGAGTAAGCATACTGCTCAGTAAAAACCGGCTCAGACTGCGTCAAATCTATGACTGCCATTTGTACAAATCGGTTATCGCCACGCAGCGAACCCTTGCTTATTTTTTTGCGTTTTTTATCCTTATTTTTCTTTGGGGCTATAGTGATAGGATCCATTACTTTGGCGTTAATTTGTTGCACACTATTTTTTAATGCTGCTACTAAATCACTTTGTATAAAGCCATGGGTATGATCTGCATGATGAAAATCTGAATAAATTTGATAAATTTCTGGTAAGGTAAATGTTTTATTTTCCAGTTCTTCTAGCAAAAATTTATACCAGGACCTCACTGAACTTAAGGCATATATTCTAGAGAGAAAACCGGCTGCCGGGCTTGTTCCTTTGCCATTTGCTATCGATTCAGGCACTGCTAATGTGTAAGTGTTAACAATCTTACTTTCTCCAAAGCGATCTAATCTACCTAGCCTCTGTAAACTATTTTCCGCACTGGAAATTTCTGCTACCATATATTCACAACTGATATTCAATGAGGCTTGTACAATTGGCCCACTGCGCAACACTGCAAATTTACGTGTCCCACCTCGCTTAAATGCCTCGTATACTTCACCAAACCATTTTTGCTTATCACTCTTAATGAATTTTGAATGTAATAAAATAGAATTTTCTTTGTTTTTATTTCTAATAAAACTATTTTGTGCTGTCAGCGCCATATTACTGATAACAAAAGTTCCATTCTTTTGTTCTGCAAATAGCGGATTATCTACACCCAAATCCGAATCATTAAACACTTTGAAATCAATTTGGTACTTACTGTAGTTAAATGATGGCATGACTTTAATATTATCAGAATGAATACCAAGCAGATCTTCAACAAACACATAGTGAGGAGTGGCCGAGACCAATAATGTTTTAGCTTGTCCCTGCTGCATTTTTTTGGATGCAATGAGCTCGGCAAATAATAAATTAAAGGTGGGCATATTGACGTATTCATGAAATTCATCAAATATAATATGCACATTCAAAAAATCAATAAGTGTATTGGATCTGGTGTGACTGATTACAGAACCAAGGATTTGATCTATAGTCGTAATAACAATGTCACCAGAGAAATTTTTTTCATCAGGAATAACATTATTCCATTGATTATGAAATTTAAAATCTCCGGTGTTAATTTCAATCGTGCTATTGGGCAAGTATTGCTCAGAGGTCAGTTCATAGAATAAACCTTGGCACACTTGCACACGGGGACATACCCAAATAATACGCTTTGCCGCTTGTAGTTTTGCCCATTCTAGAGCGATTTTTGTCTTACCACTGCCCGCTGCTCCCGCGAGTACAGCGATATCTTCAGCGGTTATTAGCTGTTGAGCAACATCACTTTGTTTTTTACTACGTTCACTTTCTGGATAGAAGCCGCGTAAACAAGCATCTATATCACTACTGAGTGTCGTTTCTACTTCAAGTAATTCATCAACAATTTCATGTAATTTACGATCGTTAATGATGTTATGTAACGCTGTTGCGCTTAATGCTGATACGGCTCTATCCGCCGTAATCAGGCAGGCGCGTACAATATTGTTGCGTGCATTAATTGTGATGTTTTCACGATTATATGATACAGAATCTTCTAATTCATACTCTTTGTAACTAGGTAAAGGTGGAGCATCAGGCAGATTCGCCTCTAATTCCTGTATTTCTTCATCTACAAAAATTTTCTCAAGATCGCTATGAGGTAAATTTCGATATTGTTTATCTTTCTCCGATATTTTTTTAAGTAGAGTTATAGCTTGCTTAACAATATCCGCTAATGCTATTGCTTTTTGATTTAATAACAATTTTTTGCAGATGTCTTTATAAGTATCGAAACCATTCTTTTCTTTACGAAAGGGTTTTGCGTGGTGCCAGTATATTGCGTGCTTTACAGATCGTTTATTTTTAAGGTTTAGATACTTTCGCTCTGTACTATCAAGCAACTGATAAAGTAAAAGTGATACCTCATTGTGCCTTGGGTGCTTGTCAAAACTAAATTTGGCATCATCAATATGCTGACCATCTTCAGCGATATAGTCTTTCTTTTTTGTGTTAGTCACCCACTCCTGGAACTTAGGATCAACTTTCCCTAAGTCATGTAGACAACCTGCAATAAAATTTACTACTGAAAACAATGTATCGCCGGGGAATAGTTGACGATGCAGTTGCTCTGCAACATAGCCTACAGCAAACAGATGCTCACCTAATGGCTGTAAATGCGTGTTTGCGTATAGCTGCCCAGGCTTGGGTTTGTCTGTTAATACATCCATAAAAACCGCTTTCCCAGTTTGATTAACAGGCACTATTCCCTCCACATTAAATTTATTTTTGTTACCCACGACCCATAAAAACTGGCTACGTGAACGAGAGCGAATCCAATGACAACTGACAGCAGTGCTACGACTAGCGGTTTGGCGCAGCATTTTTTTAACGGTCAGCAGCCCTTCTTCGGTAATTAAAGTGTGCCACGTGTTATCGCCAATACGATTGGCAAAGGCATCTAAAACTCGGCGGGTCTTGGCAAGTGCATTCTTTTCGCATTGCGAGACAAAAATCACCATCATCAATTGTGTGACTCAATATTTAGGTTTGTGGTGTCATAGCTTTGCAAAGCAATGGCCTTCACGCTTTCAAACATGAAGTCCAGCGCTTTGTGGTCGGTAAATGCCAGTAGCACTTGTTGACGAAACGCTTGCTCGGTGGCATGTTCTTTGGCGCAAATAAATGCCCAGGGAAGAACAATGGCATCTTTAATTAAATCCGCGACATCAAAGACTAAAGCGCCTCTCCTAGTTTTACCATGCATCACCGCAAAACTGTGTGGTATACCAAGCACCCATAATGTACAGGCAGCAAGGCCGTAAGCGAGGTAGTTACCATGATTTAAAAAACTGTTGGCTTTGTCTTGAGATTGATGTTGTCTAGTGAAGTCTTTGTGATGGGTATTATTAGCTGCGTATTTGTAGAGCGTTTTAGTCAATTGGGCTTCAATAAGTAATAAATCAGAGGCTATTTTGGCCTGAGTGGTACGTTCTTTGCAGGTGACCAAGGCGGCCTGTATGAGATCATCGGTTAGAACAAAACCTTCAGAGATCAGCTCACGGTCTTTTTGCCATACTGTTTGCAAATAGCTAATACGCGCTTGTTGAAATGCTTTGGCGGCCATCAAACGCCTTTCATCGTTAAACCAAAATTGCATCCATCCCTGTAAATATTCTGTTGGACGATATTCACTTTGCGGACTCAACCATTCAACTTCACAAGCCATGTACAGTGGAGTACCTCCACCCCCACAAAATCCGACTAAAACCCCCGCTTGCGCCAACATACGTATTGCTGCCTGTGTAATTGAAGTACCATTTCCAAGTAGCAATACTGTAGTATTCGCTACAGGAATATTGAAAAACTGATTCTCATTTTTAGCTTCGGTAAGGTACAACACCCGACCGTCTTTTTGCATTACTCGGCAATGCTCAAGGTAATATAAGTTTGCACGCTTAGAGTGCAAAATCATTTTCAAGTCAGACGGTGCGAAGTCTTGCAAGACCGGGATCCCAGTTAAAAAAAATGCTCATAATAAAAATCTCTCTTTTTGGACATCTCGAAAAACCCAATTTCAAGAAATTAACAGCTTTAAGAACCAAAGTTTTAAAATGCTAAATTGTCCAAAAATAAGTGTTTTTTGACAGATCTGCCCTAGGTTTCCCGTTTCAGGGTGCGACAAAACTATGACAAAACCATGTAAACGTTAGTCAATGATCTTGTCATGACGGAGGATTGTACAAGAAACCTTTGCTCGTGAAGCTAGTTATTAAGCAAATTGCTTGAAGGTTTTTTTTAATAGATCTTTCGCTGTGGCCTCAATGTTATCCATTGCCTCCTCTAGTGATCTTTTACTAGATAGGAGCATCTCGGAAAACGGGTAGAGTCGAGATGTCGCGCGGTGTGACCTGTCCTGGCAACCGTAGACATGAGCGTCTGAGGTAGGCTGCTAAATATAGACACCTTGAATTGAGATAAACTCGTCTCTGGACGTAAGCCATGGCCAGTAGTGAGCAGGTACGCATCTTTCTGGATCAGGGCATAAGTTATTGGGCGCAGAACAATCGTGAGTTGTTCGACTTCCATGCCACGGCAAAGCAGCAAATTGATGCGATTGCCCGTATGGAGGTTAAAGCTATTGGCCATGGTGACTACCCGACACAGGTTTATATCCGGTTTGAACGAGGGTGATTGCAGCTTGTGCTATCTCGCTGGCCCTGATTTGAGTTGGTAGCGCAGGGTCAGCTTTTGATGCCTGATGAAGCAGCTACTGCTTGCTTCTACAGGTCAGTATCGATCGATTAAATGAAACGAACAATGACAGTTTCCATGACGGTGAGGGTGGGCTAACCCTCTGCTGTTGTCATCCTTATTCCCTGCTTTTGCTCTCGTCCTTCCTTCTGCCTTTCCTTTCTTTCTCTGTCACGCAAGGCCATGCGGCTGTCACAAAAAATAGACCGACCTGAATTGAGGTAAAAATGCAGGCCTCACGTAAACCGAGGGATGTCTTTTTGCGGTCGATTGGGGTAGGGAAAAAGCATGAAATAAGATTATTTCTGTACAGAGAATAATTATTTTTTGTATTAGTCATGCTAAAGGGCGAAATTATTACCACAAAAAAAATATTTTGCATATAGAAAACACCCTCGCCGTTTCTATATGCAAGCTAGAAAAAACCTCGTAATCTGCGCCCTGAGTTGAGGCGGAAATGCTGGCCTCACTTAAACCGAGGGGGACTTATGTTGAATGCTGAGCTAGTAGAAGCGATAGAAGAAAATCACTTCACCGTAGCAAAGATTCAAGGGCAGCCCGTGTTGGTGACGAATGCCCTGATGCTGGGACCCGTCGGTTCGGAGTGGGAGGGAAGTGCCGTGTTTAGCCAAGGCTATCTGATGGACTTATTCGCCCTTAGCCTGGCGCACCAGATATTGAGTCTTGCCGATGTTAGGCAGGTGATGGACAAGGCGTTTGCTTATACCAAGCAACACCAGCAGCAACGAGATGAATTGGCGCGACGAAGACGCCGTCAGCAGTCATAAGACCGATTACCGTGATCGATCATTTATCGGGGGAAGGAAGCATGACTCATTCACNAGGAACCGCAGAAACTCCCGTGCGTCAGGCTACAACACTCAGCACCGAGTACCTTGTTTGACGTTCGACGGGGAAGCCAGGTAGGGCCAAAAATCGCTAGCGGGTAAAGCAATAGACAACGTAATTCAAACAATTACGATCGATACCGCTTACTTCTACATTTTTAAATAGAGGCAAACCATGCTGACCTTACCCGTCGAGCGCACGCTGCGTATGCAGTGCGCCGCTATCCCGGCTATTGCCGGTGAACCTTTACTGACCCCCTTCAGCTTAAAAGGTTCCGAAACACTGAATCAATTATTCGAATACGAATTGGTCTTACGCACCCCGAACAGTCATAGCCCGCATTACTACGCGGCGGCAAATCTGGCGCTAAACACTTTAGTGGGC